>CAVUJN010000036.1:0-29804 GCA_963741765.1 uncultured beta proteobacterium | reverse complement strand
AGTCATCAGGCAGCTAACTGAATAGAAAGCTGCCGCTTGGGAACGATTGAATCGCCCATCATCGAATTTTTCTTTGACGTATTGGAAAATTGACTGATCTGATGTGCGTTAGACTCTTGGTGGCGTACTAAAAACGTATGCTGTTAAGAACCAGATAAATCACCAACCACCGTAGGGGAAACGATGAAATCTATCTTGTTAACCCCCTTTGCGATTTCCTTTCAGGGCAACTTCAGTTCTTCACACATCTTCATCACTTGCCGACGCATTCCGTCCTAGGCGTCGCGGGGTAATTTGCGGACATCAAACTTTTCCATGCCCGGCGTTATATCAAAATCGGCTAATTGATTGCCGGGACAACAACAATTGCGGAGTGGAGTCACACATGAAAAAATCAACTGTATTCCTCGCTCTTCTCGGCGCTGCGCTCGGCTTTGGCAGCCAATTCTCCAACGCCGCCGCTCCCGACTGGAGCAAGGTGCCCAAACGCCAGATTGAAGTCTTCGCCCCAGGTGTAACGCCGATCGAATGGGCAATGAACAAGTCCGACCACAGCGGCCGCACTGGCATCAGCAAGGGCGAGTCTTGCGTCGGTTGCCATGAGGAAAAGGGCGCGCTCAACTTCGACTTCAAGCGTCTGGCCAGCAAGGAACTGGAGCCGGTCGGATCTCCCAAGACGATCAAGTTCCCGGTCACCGTGCAGGCTGCCTACGACAAGGAAAATCTTTACATGCGCCTGACTTTCAAGGCGCCAACCGACGCGCCGGCCGGGGCCGACAAGGAAGAAAAGGCGCCCTTCCATGAGGTGAAGGCCGCCATCATGTTTGCCGGCCCGAAGGTCGAGATGGGCGAGCAGATCGGCTGCTGGGCGACCTGCCACAAGGATGTGCGCTCGATGCCTGGCGCCGATCCGAAGAAGAAAAAATATGTGAAGGATGCCAACGTCGCCGGCGGCAACTACATGGACTACTTCCAGTGGAAGAGCGGCGACGCCAGCGGCGGCGCCACCCAGCTTGACGGGCATGTGGCGGCCGAGCGAATCAACAAGGGTGGCCAGGCACTGGTTTCGGCTGAGGGCGAATGCAAGGCTGGCTTGTGCACCGTCACATTCACCCGAAAGCTGAGCGGCGGAGAGGGTGATCTGGCATTGGCCGAAGGCCAGAAGGTTCCGTTCGGCATAGCCATTCATGCCGACAAGACCATCCATCGCTTCCACCACGTCTCACTGGGTTATACGCTTGGCTTGGGAACCGACGCTGACATCAAGGCAGTCAAGTAAAGTGCGCGGGCTGATGCCGGGGACCGGCATCAGCCCGGAATTCTTGCTGGCGCGAGAATCAGGCGACGACGATGCTTGCCAGTACGCCGAAGACACGTTTGCAAACTCAGACAAGGCCTAGCTGGGTCTCCTTCGGTATGAGTTAGCAGCCGTTCAACCCCATTGTTTTCATCATTGCCGACCGGCCGTTGATGGCCGAACCCAGTCAACTTCCCCGCCTTTTCCCGAACAACAATCGCTCCTTACTCGCCAAAAGGACTCCTTTAGCGGTGCCGGCCGCCGCTGCGGTGCAGTTGCGGTCCACCCGGCTTTTGCGGCGAATTCCGGTTTGGCATCTTGCCTGGCATCTGTGGCTTGCGCGGGCCGCGCGGCGGTTGCACCGGGCGCGGGGCGGCGTGGGCCGAGGGTTCGAAGCCGGGGACGACCACCCGCTCAAGATTGCGCTTGATCAGCTTCTCGATGTCGCGCATGAAGGCGCGTTCGTCGTGGCTGACCAGCGAGATCGCCTCACCTTCCATCCCGGCGCGACCGGTGCGACCGATGCGGTGGACGTAATCCTCGGCGATATTGGGGATCTCGTAGTTGATGACGAAAGGCAGCGAATCGATGTCGATGCCACGCGCGGCGATATCGGTCGCCACCAGCGCCACCAGCTTGCCGTCCTTGAATTCGCCGAGCGCGCGCGTGCGGGCGCCCTGCGACTTGTTCCCATGCAGCGCCGCTGACTTGATGCCGGCCTTGTCGAGGTTACGGCTCAGCGCATCGGCACCGTGCTTGGTACGCGTGAAGATCAGCACCTGATGCAAGCCACGCGTCTCGAACAGGTGCAACAGCAGGTCTTTCTTCTGTTCGCGGTTGGTTTCGATGACACGCTGGGTGACGGTTTCGGCCGCCGTGTTGCGCGGCGCGACGTCAACCGATACCGGCTGGTGCAGCAGGCCGGCGGCCAGCTCGCGGATATCCGGCGAAAAGGTGGCGGAGAACATCAGGTTCTGCCGCTGTTTGGGCAACAGGGCGATGATCTTGCGGATGTCGCGGATGAAGCCCATGTCGAGCATGCGATCGGCTTCGTCGAGGACGAGAATCTCGATCGCCGAAAGGTCTGCCGTGCGTTGTTGCACGTGGTCGAGCAGGCGTCCCGGCGTGGCTACCAGAATGTCAACACCACGACGCAGGCTGGCGATTTGCGGGTTGATGCCGACGCCGCCAAAAACCGCCAGCGAATTGATCGGCAGGTGCTTGCCATAGGTACGCACGCTCTCCTCGACCTGGATCGCCAGTTCGCGGGTCGGCACCAGAACCAGCACGCGGGGCCGTTTCGAAGTGCGGGCATTGGGGCCGCTGGCCAGGCGATGCAGGATCGGCAGCGTGAAGCCGGCAGTCTTGCCGGTGCCGGTCTGCGCCGTGGCCATCAGGTCGTGGCCGGTCATCACGGCGGGGATCGCCTGTTGCTGGATCGGGGTCGGCGTGTCGTAGCCCTGCTCGCTGACGGCGCGCAGGAGTTCGGCCTTGAGGCCGAGATCGGTGAAGTGCATGGAAACTCCAGACGGTGCCGGCAGCGCCGGCATCCGCGTTTGAATCAGATCAGTGAAAGGCCGCGTTCAAGGTCGGCCTGAAGGTCCTCCACAGCTTCGAGGCCAACCGCGATGCGCAGCAGCCCTTCGCTGATGCCGGCCGCGGCCCGGGCTTCGGGGGTGATGCGGCCATGCGTGGTGGAGGCGGGATGGGTGATGGTGGTCTTGGTATCGCCAAGGTTGGCGGTGATCGAAAGCAGATGGCAGTTATCGACGACCTGCCAGGCCTGTTCGCGGGCACCGCGAACTTCAAAGGCGACGATGGCGCCGCCGGACTTCTGCTGCGACTTCGCCAGCTGATGTTGCGGGTGCGACGGCAAGCCGGGGTAGAAGACGCGCGCCACCTTGGGGTGCGCTTCCAGCCATGCGGCAAGTTGCAGGGCATTGGCCGACTGCGCCTCGACCCGCAATTTCAGGGTTTCCAGGCCCTTGAGCAGGACCCAGGCGTTGAAGGCGGAAAGCGTCGGCCCGGCCGTGCGCAGGTATTTGAAGACTTCTTCGGTCAGCTTCCTCGGGCCGCACACCGCACCGCCGAGCACACGGCCCTGGCCGTCAAGAAACTTGGTTGCCGAATGGATGACCAGATCGGCGCCCAGTTCGAGCGGCCTTTGCAGGATGGGCGTGCAAAAACAGTTGTCGACAGCGACCAGAATGCCGTTGGCGTGGGCTGTTGCGGTCAACGCCCGAATATCGGCAATTTCCGTCAGCGGATTCGATGGGGTTTCGAGGAAGAACAGCTTCGTTTCGGGGCGAATCGCCGCTGCCCAGGCCGCCGGATCAGTCTGCGCCACGAAGGTTGTCGTGATGCCGGTACGGGCCAGGATGTTCGAAAAGAGCTGAACGGTCGCACCGAACAGGCCGGTCAACGCAACGATGTGATCGCCATTCATCAGATGCGCCAGCACCGTCGCCATGATCGCCGACATGCCGCTCGCCGTCGCAACGCAATCTTCCGCCCCTTCAAGGGCGGCGAGGCGTTCCTCGAACATGGTCACCGTCGGATTGGAGAAGCGGGCGTAGACGTTGCCCGCCTCCTCGCCGGAAAAACGTCGCGCCGCCTGGGCTGCGCTCTTGAAAACAAAACTGGAGGTCAGGTAGAGCGCTTCGGAATGCTCGCCGAACTGGCTGCGCTCCTGGCCGGCGCGAACCGCCAGCGTCTCCGGACGGTAGTTGGGAGCATCGGACATCAGTCGTTCCCTTGCGAGGCCAATTGCAGCACCAGTTGCTGCGCTGCCGGGCCGTCGCCATCATCGTCGTTGCCACCCGACTTGCCGCCACGATTACCTTCGACGGCGTCAAGGTAGTATTCGTCAACATCACCGGTGATGTAGCATCCGTCGAAGCACGAAGCATCGAAAACTGTCAGGTCCGAGCGGATGTTGGTCACTGACTGCTTGAGCGCCTCGAGATCCTGATAGACCAGCGCATCGGCGCCGATTTCACGGGCAATGCCATCGTCCGTGCGGCCGGTGGCGATCAGTTCGGCGCGCGTCGGCATGTCGATGCCATAGACATTGGGGTAGCGTACCGGCGGCGCCGCCGAGGCGAAATAGACCTTGGTCGCGCCGGCGGCACGCGCCATTTCGACAATCTCGCGGCTGGTCGTGCCGCGGACGATCGAATCATCGACGAGCAGGACGCGCTTGCCCTTGAACTCCTGACCGACGGTGTTGAGCTTCTGGCGCACCGATTTCCGGCGCATCGACTGGCCAGGCATGATGAAGGTGCGGCCGACATAGCGGTTCTTGACGAAGCCCTCGCGGAAGGAAATACCGAGGACGAACGCCAACTGCATTGCCGAAGGGCGGCTGGAATCGGGAATCGGAATGACAACGTCGATCTCGTCGACCGGAATACTCTTTCTGACCTTCTCGGCGAGCAGTTCGCCCATCGCCAGCCGCGCCTCATATACCGAAACGCCGTCGATGACCGAATCGGGACGCGCCAGGTAGACGTATTCGAAGATGCAGGGCGCGTAGGTCGGCTGCTGCGCGCACTGGCGGCTGTGAAACTGGTGATCGAGGCTGATGAAAACTGCTTCGCCGGGCTCGATGTCGCGCACGATCTGGAAACCCAGCGTATCGAGCGCGACCGATTCGGAAGCGACCAGATATTCGGTACCCGCCTCTGTCTCGTTCTTGCCGTAAACCAGCGGGCGAATGCCGAACGGATCGCGGAAAGCCAGCAGGCCATAGCCGGCAATCAGCGCGACCACGGCATAGGCGCCACGGCAGCGGCGATGGACGCCGGCGACCGCCTGGAAAATGCTGTCGACATCGAGCTCGTAGCCGTGGGCGGCCGACTGCAGTTCGTGCGCCAGGACGTTGAGCAGCACTTCGGAATCGGAATTGGTATTGATGTGGCGCCGGTCGAGGCGGAACATTTCGCCCTGTAGCTGTTCGGCATTGGTCAGGTTGCCGTTGTGGCCGAGCACGATACCGAACGGGGAATTGACGTAAAACGGTTGCGCCTCGGCAAAATTGTAGGCTGAACCCGCCGTCGGGTAGCGCACGTGACCGATGCCCAGATTACCTTCCAGGGCGCGCATGTTGCGGGTGCGAAAGACGTCGCGCACCAGACCCGGCCCCTTGTGCAGGTTGAATCTGTTGCCCTCCGCCGTGGCAATGCCTGCCGCGTCCTGGCCACGGTGCTGCAGCACCATCAGACCATCATAGAGCAGCTGGTTAACCGGCGATGTCGCCACCACACCAAGAATCCCGCACATAGTTCTATCCCGCTTAACTAAATCGAATTCGTTTTGCCAAATCTTTCGGCAACCAGGGCTTGGCTGCCAGAACGGCTGTTTCGAGCGGCGGCGCCAGCGTCGCCTGCTTCCACCACGGCTGCTGCGGTGCCGACGTCAGGCCGCCGGCGGCAACCAGCGCCGTGACCACGACCACACCACGCGCCAAGCCAAAAAACATCCCCAGCAGGCGATCGGAGAGCGTCAGCCCCAATGCCTTGACCACGTTATTGACGGCGATTCGCAACAGCGCCATGACCACCAGTACCACGACAAAGAGCAGCGCGCATCCGGCGAGGAGGCGCACCGCCGGATCCGTAATCTTGAAAAACAGGAACTCCCCCGCGTCGCCACCGAACTCCAGCGCCGTCATGAAAGCCAGCACCCAGGCCGCCAGCGCTATCAATTCACTCACCACACCCCGCCACATACCGAACATCAAAGATAAAGCCACGATGCCGATCACCGCATAATCGAAAACTGACGTCACTTGGTTGAAATCACACCGGAAACACCAATCTGCTTCATCCTCTCCAACGCCTTTTCGGCCGCTTCGCGACTCTCGAACGGCCCGGCGCGAACCCTTGTCTTCCTGCCGCCCGGCGAGTCGAGTGCCTCGGTGTAGGTCTTGACGCCTCGTTCGGAGAGCTTGGTCCGGAGATTCCTGACATTGTTCTCATTGGCGAAGGCGCCGATCAGGATCACGAAATCGCCAGATTTGGCCAGTGCCGTATTGGGTGCTGTACTAGGTACAGCGCTCTGTCCGGCAAGAATGGCTGCCGCGCGCCGTGCTTCCGCCGACGAGTCACCCGCTTTGGGTTTCTCCGCAATCTTTTCCTCTGGCTTTTCGGATTTGGGCGCCGCCTTCGCTGATTTTTCCGGCTCCTTCTCTGCCACTTTCTCTTCGGGCTTTTCCTTCGGCGACTCAATCACCTTCACTGACGGCGCCCCCGCTTCTACCGGGCCGCCCTCCGCCGGCTTGCTGTCGGCAGGCGGTTCGGTCGCTTGCGGTGCTGCCTTTTCGGCCGGCGTGGTAGAAAATTTCGGGGCGAACGGCTTGTCATCCTGCCCGGGAATGCGAATTTCGACTTCGTCGACCACCTGTCGCGGCTGATGGTCCATCAATATCGGCAAGACGATCGCGACCACCGAGGCAAACGTCACCGCGCCAACCAGCCGGCGCCGGGCGCGCTTCTTGAGTTGTGATTGAGCGTCGTTGTCTTCCATGGCTAGGTCTTGGCTCGCAGCGCCAGCAATGCGCCGGCCACCGTGTAGAAGGATCCAAAGGCGATGATTCTATCACTTTCGAGGGCGCGTCCCTTGGCGACCTGCATGGCAATCTCGGGAGATGCATGGCAAATGACCTCGCCGCCGAGTTGTGCCCGCCCGATGATCGCCGCCAGCGCCTCGGCGGTCGTGCCACGCACACCGTCGAGCGTGGCAACATGCCAGAAATCGACCTTCCCCTTGAGGGGCAGCAGTGCGCCTTCGATATCCTTGTCGTTGAGCATGCCAAGCACGACATGGGTGCGGTCGAAAAACCCCATGCTCGACAGATTGTCGGCCAGCACCCTGATTGCCTGCGGGTTGTGGCCGACATCGAGAACGATGGCCGGTTTGCCCGGGACGACCTGAAAACGCCCGGCCAATTCGGTTTCGATGAGACCCGGGCGAATCGCCTGCATGGTCACCGGCAGCCTGTCGGCCAGCGCTTCGAGCGCCGCCAGCGCGACGCTGGCATTGTAAAGCTGGGTCGGCCCGCGCAAACCCGGATAGGCCAGCGAACGCTTGATCAGACGATCTCCGGAACGGCACCACCAGCGCCATTGCTGGCGGTTTTCGTCGCCTTCGCCGAGGGCGCGCTCGAAGCCGAAGTCACGGCCGATCAGGCGCAGGTCGGCGCCGATCTTTCCGGCATGGTCGAGCAGGCTTTGCGGCGGCTGCGGATCGGCGCAGAAGGCCGGCTTGCCGGCGCGGTAGATTCCCGCCTTCTCGAATCCGATGGACTCGCGGTCCGGTCCCAGCCAGTCGGTATGGTCGAGCGCGACGGTGGTGACGATGGAAATATCGGGTTCGTAGGCGTTGACCGCATCGAGCCGGCCGCCGAGGCCGACTTCCATGATGATCGCCTCGACATCCGCGTTGGCGAAGACCTCCCAGGCCGCCAGCGTGCCGAACTCGAAATAAGTCAGCCTGACATCGCCGGCCTGGCGGCATGCGGCCTCGACCCTCGCAAAGGCCACACAAAGGACTTCGTCGCTGGCCGCCTGACCATTGACGCGAACCCGTTCGTTGTAGGTCAGGAGATGCGGCGACGTATAGCAACCGACGCGGTAGCCGGCATGGGCTATGATGCTTTCCAGATAGGCGCAGGTCGACCCCTTGCCGTTCGTTCCACCGACGGTGATGACCGGGCAGTGCTGCGTCTGGCCCAGCGCCTGCTTGACCAGGCTGATCCGCTCGAGCCCCAGTTCGATTCCCGCCTGCCCTCTCGGATGCAGACTTTCGAGATGGCGCAGCCAGTCTTCCAGCGAGTTCAAGCGACGGCCGGTAGTCTTTGCAACAACGCCAGCACCCGCGCGACCTGATCGCGCAGTTGGCGGCGGTTGACGATCATGTCGATGGCGCCTTTTTCGAGCAGGAATTCCGAACGCTGGAAGCCTTCGGGCAGCGTTTCGCGCACGGTCTGCTCGATGACGCGCGGGCCGGCAAAGCCGATCAGCGCCTTCGGCTCGGCGATCACCACATCTCCAACGAAGGCGAACGACGCCGAAACGCCGCCCATGGTCGGATCGGTCAAGATCGAGATGAAGGGTTGCCGGGCCTGCGAAAGCCGGGTCAGCGCCGCCGTTGTCTTGGCCATCTGCATCAGCGAAAATAGACCTTCCTGCATGCGCGCCCCACCCGATGCGCTGACACAGATGAAAGGCAGGCCCTGTTCGACTGCCGTATTGACCCCGCGCACGAAGCGTTCACCAAGTACCGAGCCCATCGAGCCGCCCATGAAGCCGAACTCGAAGGCCGCAGCAACGACCGGCATGGTCTTGATCGCCCCTTGCAGGCAGACCAGCGAATCGCTTTCGCCGGAGGATTCACTGGCCTCCATCAGGCGATCGGGATAACGTTTGGAATCCCTGAATTTCAAGGTGTTGACCGGAATGACCTCGGCACCGATTTCGCTGCGCCCTTCGGCATCGAGCAGCAGGTCGAGACGGCGGCGCGAACCCAGACGATTATGGTATCCGCATTTCGGACACACCTGCAGATTGTTCTCGAGGTCGGTGGCGTAGAGTACCGCTTCGCACGACGGGCACTTGCTCCACAGGCCTTCGGGCAGCGCCCCGCGCCGCTGTGGACCGCGTTCGCGGTTGATTTTCGGCGGCAACAGTTTGGTCAGCCAGCTCATGATTTCACCTCATCGACGCCACGACGGATATCGGCGACCAAGGCCCTGACGTTGGCACAGGCGGCTTCCGCTGTTGATTGTTCGATTTCCTCGATGATCCGGCTGCCGACTACCACCGCATCGGCAATGCCGGCGATGCGCGCGGCGGTCGCCGCGTCACGGATGCCGAAGCCGACACCGACCGGCAGGCCGGTCTTTTCCCGGATCAGCGGCAGCCGTTCGGCCACGGCGTCAACATTCAAGGCGCCTGAACCGGTCACGCCGGCCAGCGAAACATAATAGACATAGCCGCTGGCGACCTCGGCAACCTGCTCGATGCGCGTTGCGGTCGACGTCGGCGCCAGCAGGAAAATCGGATCCATGCCATGGGCCTTCATCGCGGCACCGAAGGTAGCCGCCTCTTCCGGCGGGTAATCGACGACCAGTACGCCATCGACGCCGGCTTGCGCGGCGGCCGCTGCGAACTTTTCCAGCCCCATCGCCTCGATCGGATTGGCATAGCCCATCAAGACCACCGGCGTCCTGGCGTCGTCCTTGCGAAAATCGACGACCAGCTGCAGCACCTTGCGTAGCGTCATCCCCTTGGCCAAAGCCCGCTCGGAGGCGCGCTGAATGGTCGGGCCATCGGCCATCGGGTCGGAAAACGGCACCCCAAGTTCGATGACGTCGGCGCCGGCCTCGACCAGTGTATGCATCAATGGCAGGGTCAGCGCGGCATCCGGATCGCCGGCAGTGATGAAGGGAATCAGCGCCTTGCGGCCTTCGCCATTGAGGCGTTCAAAAGCGGACTTGATGCGCGACATCAGATGGCCTCCCGCAGGGCCGCCCCAAGGGAGGCCGGCGCCCCCTCGGGGGGCAGCGAATGAAATGAGCGTGGGGGCATCAAAATACAATCCCGGATTTTTCGGCCACGGTATGCATGTCCTTGTCACCCCGGCCGGAGAGGTTGACCAGCAGATTCTTGTCCTTGCCCAGTGTCGGCGCCAGCTTGGCGGCATAGGCCAGCGCATGGCTGGATTCGAGCGCCGGGATGATGCCTTCGATCCGGCACAGCGTATGGAAGGCTTCGAGCGCCTCGCCATCCTTGATCGGCACATATTCAGCCCGGCCGATGTCCTTCAGCCAGGCATGTTCAGGACCGACCCCGGGGTAATCGAGGCCGGCGGAAATCGAGTGCGTTTCGATGATCTGGCCATCGGCGTCCTGCAACAGGTAGGTCCGGTTGCCATGCAGCACGCCGGGGACGCCAGCGCTCAGCGATGCCGCGTGATGTCCGGTCTCGACGCCCTCGCCGGCCGCTTCGACACCGATCAGGCGCACGTCGGGCGAGTCGATATAGGGATAGAAGATGCCCATGGCGTTGGAGCCGCCGCCGACACAGGCAATCACCGCGTCCGGCTGGCGTCCGGTCATTTCCGGCATCTGGATGAGGCATTCCTCGCCGATGACTTTCTGGAAATCGCGCACCAGCATCGGGTAGGGGTGCGGGCCGGCGACCGTGCCGATGATGTAGAAGGTGTTGTGGATGTTGGTTACCCAGTCGCGCATCGCTTCGTTCAGCGCATCCTTGAGCGTCTTCGAGCCGCTCTCGACTGGCACGACCGTGGCGCCAAGCAGTTTCATGCGATAAACATTGGCGGCCTGGCGCTTGACATCCTCGCTGCCCATGTAGACCACGCACTCCATGCCGTAGCGGGCCGCCACCGTGGCGGTCGCGACGCCGTGCTGGCCGGCGCCGGTCTCGGCAATGACGCGCGGCTTGCCCATGCGCCGGGCGAGCATGGCCTGGCCGATGCAGTTGTTCACCTTGTGGGCGCCGGTATGGTTCAAGTCTTCGCGCTTCAGGTAAATCTGCGCGCCGCCGAGCATTTCCGACCAGCGTTTGGCGTGGTAGATCGGCGACGGGCGGCCGACGAAATGCTTCAGCTCGTATTCGTATTCGGCACGAAAAGCCGGATCAGCCTGCGCGGCAGCATAGGCACCCTTGAGCTCATCGAGTGCCGCGAACAGCGTCTCGGCGACGAATACACCACCGTATGGGCCGAAATGGCCCTTGGCGTCGGGGAAGTTATAGTGATTCATCAGCTTTCCGTACAGCCGCCACGAAAGCGGCAATTTTTGAGTGATCCTTGATGCCCTTGCTCATTTCCACACCCGACGAGACATCGACGGCCACCGGCCGAACGCGCCGCATGGCCTCACCGACATTCGTTGCGGTCAACCCGCCGGAAAGCACCAAATATCCGGGCAGGTCCGGCGGAATCAGCGTCCAGTCAAACACGTGGCCACCGCCGCCGTAGCCCTCAACAAAAGCGTCCAGCAACAACCCGCGGGCATCGGGAAACGCGCGGGCGAATTCTACCAGATCGAGCCCCGGCCTTACCCGGGCCGCACGTAAATAGGGACGGGCGAATTGCCGGCAGTATGCCGCGTCCTCGTCACCGTGAAACTGCAGGATGCTGATCGGCAGCGCCGCGCACGCGGCGCGCACCGCTTCCGCTGGCTCATTGACAAACAGGCCAACGACGTCGACAAAGGGGGGAATCCGGCGTGCCAGTTCGGCTGCCCGCTGCGGCGAAACGTAACGCGGACTGGGCGCATAGAAAACAAAACCGATCGCGTCGGCACCGGCGGCCACGGCAGCATCCACATCTTCCTCACGAGTCAGCCCGCAAATCTTGATACGCGTCTTCAAGCGAATACTCCATCGAGAAAATCGTCAGCGGGATCGGGCAGCCCCCAGTGCGGCTCGTAAATCGGCCCGCGAAAATACAGACCGGCCGGCGAAAAGGTCGGCGCCGCCAGCTTGCGATCTTTCGCCAGCAGCAAGTCGTCGATCCAGCCCGGCTCCTTCACGTCTTTGCCGATATGAACCAGGGTTCCGACAAGGTTGCGCACCATGTGATGCAGGAAGGCGCTGGCCTCGAAATCGAAGACCAGCAAACTGCCGCTCTGCCGGATGTCAGCCCGCCACATCGTCTTGACCGGCGTCTTCGCCTGGCAATCCGCCGCCCTGAAAGCGGAAAAATCATGCTCGCCGATCAGTTTTTTCGCCGCCTCACGCATCGGATCGAGCGCAAGCGGCAGATGGAACCAGCCGACCCGCCCCTGCCATAATCCCGGTCGCTGTGGACGGTTGACCAGCAGGTAACGATAGCGCCGGCCGCGCGCACTGAAGCGGGCATGGAATGTGGCGTCGACCGGCTGCGCCCAGCGCACCGCGACGCCATCCGGCAGATGCGAATTGACGCCACGCACCCAGGCCGTCAGCGGGCGCTCGACAGCACATTCGAAATGCACGACCTGATGCGTCGCATGAACGCCCGCATCGGTACGACCGGCACAAATCACGCCGAGTGGCTCACCTGCAATCTCGCGCAAGGCTGCTTCCAGCGCATCCTGGACGGTCTCGCCGCCAGCCTGACTTTGCCAGCCACGAAACGAAGTTCCACAATACTCGACGCCGAGGGCAATTCGCTTGACGGTCATCCGTTCATCCCCAGCGCAATCAGCAAGCACGAGAACGCCAGCACGGCGAGGAATACGAAGTAATCGACCAGGCGCCATGGCAACATCGTAACCTGCAAGGTTTCCGGGCCGGCGCCGTGAACCGCGTTGCCGTCCAGCATGTTGCGCCATGCGCCTTTGGGCAATTCGTTCTGCAGATTCTGCATGACCAGCGAGAGGCGAACAACCAGTCGTTCGCTGGCGATGCCAAAGCGTGCCAGTGGATGCAGCAGGCCGTGCAATGCCACCAGCAAGCCCTGTTTGCCGAGCGACGAAAACAGCCAGGCCAGGCAGCCGAGCATCAATATCAGGCGTACGACATGCAGCGTCGCCTCCCGAATCCCCTCATGCGTCGGCATCCAGGACACTTCGAACAAGGCGTCGCCGGGCACGCCATAGGCCAGTATCAGCCAGACGCTCAGCAGCAGCCAGCGCATTCGGCGCACCAGTCGCCACCATCCGGCAATCGAGTGACGACCTGCCAGCAACTGAAGCCCAAAAACCGCCACCAGTCCCGCCAGGCCAACAAACTGGATGGCGACGATGGCAATCACGGTGATCAGCATGGCGGTAGATGGATGCAAAACCTGGCTCCAGAATGCACATGGCCCCACGCGGGGGCCATGTGCCGTGCGCAAAAAACGAATTCTAACCGCGCAAGCGCCCGATAATCTCGCGTGCCTGATCGACCAGATCGCCGCTGCCTTCGTCAATGACCTCCTGCAGCAGTTCGCGTGCCTGATCGAGATCACCCATTTCCTCATAGGCCTTGGCCAGCGCCAGCTTCGTGCTGCCCTCCTCGAACCCCGGATCGCTGACGACATTGTCGGCAATCACGGTGTCAGACAAACCGGCAACCTGGGTCGGTTCAGCAGTATCCGCACCCAGATCCAGGTTGATCGAGGCGATGTCAAACTCCGGTGACGACATCGGATTACCAATGAATACCGACTCGCTCAGATTGACGTCATATTCGGCATCTTTCGGATCGAATTCGGCCGCCAAGCCCGCCCTGCCATCGGTCACCGTGAGTTCACCATGGCCTGGTTCGGCGAAATCCAGCGAATTGACGATGGTCTCGGCACCCGCTTCAGTGCTCTCGGCGCTGACGGCTTCGTGCAAGACACCCGGATCCACTAGTGTCTCGGTATCCGAAGCGATGTCACCAAGCTCGAAACTCATCACGCCGTCGTCGGCCGGTGGCTGCTCTTCTCCGATACCAGCAGGCGCTTGTAACCCGAAGATGGTTTCTGTAAAACGGTTTTCCTCATCGGAAACATCTACCACTTGCGTATCCGTTGGCAACAATTCCGGATTTGCTTCCGGGGCCGTCAGCGCCTCCTGCGGAATGCCACCGAGATCGAAGTCAATTGCTTCGATCTCCGGCATTTCCATTTCTCCAACCACGTTGGTAACCTGTGTCACTTCCGGTGCAAACTGCCTGCCAACGCCTCCAAAATCGAAATCAAGCGAGTTGCTGTCACTGCCGGTGACGGTCTGCGACCCTCCCTCAGACTCGGCAGCGTCTGCATCGGGTGCCTCGGGCAACCTTGGCACCTCATCCTGCACTGTCTCGGTGGTGGACAAATCGGCCACCAGCGCCGCACCGACCGCACCCGCCGCCGCAGCCGCCGCCATCTGCCCAAGCTCTCCGGGCAGTACCACGGTCGCCTTGCCAGCAGTATCGGGAGCGGGAGCTGGTTCGTCGGCCACCGGCGCGACCGAACGCTGCCCACCCGAGTACAGCGGATTCTCGGGATCCAGCGTAGCGCCCATGGCGGCCACCTTTTCCCATTCCGCACCAACACCGCCAGTTTGCCCGTAAAGCTCGCTGGCCAGCGTATCGAACTGCTTCAAGCTCTTGCGGTTGGCATATATTTCGAGCAGCTTGGCGTGGATGGCGGTACGATGCGGATCCTTGCGCAAGGCTTCGATCAGGATTTCCTCGGCCTGCGCATCCCTGCCGTACGCCATGTAGACATCCGCTTCGGCAACCGGATCAACCTCATCGGTATCGATCGTGCCAGGGCCGGTCTGACTGAAATCGCCGGTCTGCAGCGGGATATTGCCGGTATCGACACTCTGGCCGCCGGTCATCCGGAACACGGAATTCGGCCCCAGGCTGGAAGGTGCCGGAACAGCTGAGCTGAATTCAGGCTCTGCCTCGCTGCGGCGACGCCTGAGCAGAAAATATCCGGCCAGCAGCGCAAGTATTCCGCCGCCACCGATCAGCGGCAGTGGATCGTCCAGCAACTGATCGACGAAACCCGGCTCGGGCGCAGGCGCCGGAACTGGTGCAGGCTTTGGCGTCGCAACCGGTGCCGCAGGCTTTGGCGCTTCGGCAGCCTTCGGCGGCTCGACCGGTTTAGGTTCTTCGGCTGCCTTGGGGGCTTCAACTGGTTTGGGTTCTTCGGCTGCCTTTGGCGGTTCTGCTACAGCAGGCTCCTGCACCTTCGGCGGCTCAGCAAGCTTGGGTGGCTCGACTGGTGCAACCGGCTTTGCGGCCTCCGGCTGGCCCGAGATCTGCTGTTGCAGTTCCGCCAAGCGCTGGGTCTTCATATCGACAAGCTTCTGCAACTCGACGACGTTCTTCTCCAGCGCTGCAAGCCTGTCCTGCGCCTCCTTCAGCGCCATATCCTTGGCAATCAACTCTTCCTCAATCGCCGCACCCTTGACCGCTGCACCTCCCTTGGCCGCCATTTCGGCGCTGGAAACCTTGACCTTGTCCTTGGCCTTATCGACAGCCGAGGGCTTGTCTTCGACCTTGGGTGCAATCTTGCCCGCTGCGCTTTGCATACCGGCGTCCGGCTCCGCCCTGGCCTCGCCCGGCGCAGCAGCCAGTTTCTGGCGATAGGCATTCCAGTCGGCAACCTGCGCGACGTAAACCTGTCGCGCCTCGGCCGCTGGTACGGCGGCGACGGTTGCCTTGTCGGGAATATTCAGTATGGCGCCCGACTTCATGCGGTTCATGTTGTCGCCGATGAACGCGTCGGGATTTTTCTTATACAGCCCGACCATCATCTGCTCGAGGGAAACGCCATCGTGTTTTGTTTCGCCGGCAATCCTGCGCAGGGTATCCCCGCGTTCGACAACGCGTGTCCCAGATTCCTGAGGTTTTTTGACCGGTGCTGTCGCACCGGCCTGTTCAGTCCGCGGGATCGGCGCTGCAGCGGGAGCGCGCGTGGTGTTGACCACCCTTGCATTCGTCACGGGTGCCTGGCGTCCCGCTTTGGCAATCATTTCAGGCGGATCGAGCAGGAACGTGTATTCCCGCAGCAGGGGACCGGAAGGCCAGTTCAGTTCGACGAGCATGTCAATGAACGGATCATTGACCGGCTGGGCAGAGCTGACCTTGACGATGGGCGTGCCATTGCTGCGTTTGCCAATATCGAAGCGCAGATTGACCAGAGCAGGAGCGAAGTCGACCCCTGCCTCCTTGAACGCCGAAGCAGGCGCCATCCGGGCGGACATGCCCGACAGCTCCGCACGCGTCGCGCTGATCTCGATCTCGGCCCGCAAGGGCTGCCCGATACCAGACAGGACCGTGATCTTGCCCAGACTGGCAGCCTCGACCAACCACGGCGCAAATGAAAGACAGGAGGCAACAGCCACCGTCACTAGGCGTTTCTTGAATTTTGTCTGTGTCATATCTCTCACGGCGCTACCCGAGGGTCGAATTTGGAAGTTTCAAATTAACATCATGTACTTAGCAATGCAAGCTAAGCTGGCTTCTAAACAGCGGCATTCAGCATATTTCCAACATAAAAAAAACCGGGGCTGCCGCCCCGGTTTTGGCCCAAGCCTGACGCATCAGGAATCGAGCAGAATGCGCAGCATGCGGCGCAGCGGCTCGGCGGCACCCCACAGCAACTGGTCGCCGCAGGTGAAGGCAGCCAGATATTCCGGTCCCATCGCCATCTTGTGCAGGCGACCGACTGGCACCGTCAGCGTGCCGGTCACCGCAGCCGGCGTCAGTTCGCGTTCGGAGATTTCGCGATCGTTCGGCACGACCTTGGCCCATGGATTGGCTTTGGCCAGCATGTCGCCGATCTCGTCGAGCGGCACATCTTTTTTCAGTTTGATGGTCAGCGCCTGGCTGTGGCAGCGCATGGCCCCGATCCGCACGCACAGGCCGTCGATCGGGATCGATCCCGCAGAGCGAAACGCCGGGCGACCGAGAATCTTGTTGGTTTCGGCGCCGCCCTTCCACTCTTCCTTTGACTGACCGCCGTCGACCGGGACATCGATCCACGGAATCAGCGACCCGGCGAGCGGCGTATTGCGGAAGTTCTTCTTCGGGAAGGCATCGGAGCGAATCGTTTCGGCCACCTTGCGGTCGATGTCGAGAATGGCCGATGCCGGGTCGGCCAGCAGGTCGGCCACCGACGAATGGATGGCACCCATCTGGGCGATCAGTTCGCGCATGTTCTGCGCCCCGGCACCGGAAGCCGCCTGATAGGTCATCGAAGTCGCCCACTCGACCAGGTCGTTCTGGAACAGGCCGCCGAGGCCCATCAGCATCAGGGAAACCGTACAGTTGCCGCCGATCCAGTTCTTGCCGCCCTTGGCCAGCGCGTCCTTGATCACGTTCATGTTGACCGGATCGAGGATGATCACGGCATCGTCGGTCATGCGCAGCGCCGAAGCGGCGTCGATCCAGTGACCATTCCAGCCGGTTGCGCGCAGCTTCGGGAAAACCTCCTTGGTGTAGTCGCCACCCTGGCAGGTGATGATGATTTCGCAGGCTTTCAGCGCGTTGACCGCAGCAGCGTCCTGCAAGGGCAGCGCAGCCTCCTTGCCGGCGAATACCGGCGCCTTGCCGCCGGCGGCGGAGGTGGAGAAATAAACGGGCTCGATATGGGCGAAATCACCCTCTTCCACCATGCGCTGCATGAGCACGGAACCGACCATGCCACGCCAGCCGACCAGACCAACCTTCTTCATGACTTCTTCTCCAGATATAAGCTTTGTTTAACGCACACGATGGCGTTTTGGTTTACGACGCCAGGGCGGCGAGAACCGCATCGCCCATTTCGCGCGTGCCGACCTTTTTGGTCCCGCGCTCGTAGATGTCGCCGGTGCGATAACCCTCGGCCAGCACTTTCTTGACGGCATTCTCGACGCGTACGGCCTGCGCTTCGAGCGCGAAGGTGTACCGCAGCATCATTGCCGCCGACAGGATGGTCGCCAGCGGATTGGCCACGCCCTTGCCGGCGATGTCCGGCGCGGAACCGTGCGACGGCTCGTAGAGGCCCTTGTTCTTCTCGTCAAGCGAAGCGGACGGCAGCATGCCGATCGAGCCGGTCAGCATCGACGCCTCGTCGGACAGGATGTCGCCGAACATGTTGCCGGTGACCATCACGTCGAACTGCTTCGGCGCCTTGACCAGTTGCATCGCCGCGTTATCGACCAGCATGTGGCTGAGTTCGACATCGGGGTAGTCGTGCGCCACTTCGATCATCACGTCGCGCCATAACTGTGTGCATTCGAGCACGTTCATCTTGTTGACCGAACACAGCTTCTTGTTGCGCTTCTGCGCGGCCTGGAAAGCGACATGGCCGATGCGGCGAATTTCCGACTCGCTATAGACCATGGTGTTGAAGCCGACGCGCTCGCCATTTTCCTCGCGCACGCCGCGCGGCTGGCCGAAGTAGATGTCGCCGGTCAGTTCGCGGACGATCAGGATGTCCAGCCCGGCGACCACTTCCGGCTTCAGCGTCGAAGCATTGGCCAGTTCCGGGTAAAGGATGGCCGGGCGCAGGTTGGCGAACAGGTTCAGATCCTTGCGGATCCCGAGCAGACCGCGCTCCGGGCGTTGCTCGCGGGGCAGACTGTCCCATTGCGGGCCGCCGACGGCACCGAGCAGCACGGCATCGGCTGCGCGGGCCATTTTCTGGGTGGCTTCCGGATACGGGCTGCCAGTCACGTCGACCGCGCCACCGCCAAGCAAGGCTTCCTCCATCTCGAATTTGAGATCGAGGGCATTGAGAACACGAACCGCTTCTGCGGTAATTTCAGGACCGATGCCGTCACCCGGCAGAACACAGATTTTCATTGCAACCTCCTACTCAGGCAAACAGCCAGGGCTGGCTGATCCGCCGCTTCTCTTCAAATTCACGAATTTTTTCGGCATGGCGCAGGGTCAGGCCGATGTCGTCCCAACCGTTCAGCAGGCATTCCTTGCGGAAGGCGTCGATCTGGAATGGCATCCCGTAACCGTCCGGGCGGATCACCGCCTGCGCCGCAAGATCGACCACCAGCTTGTAGCCGGGCGCGGCTTCGACCTGCTTGAACAATGCCTCTATTTCGGCTGCGGGCAAGACAATCGGCACGATGCCGTTCTTGTAGCAGTTGTTGAAGAAAATGTCGGCAAACGATTCGGCGATGATCGCCTTGAAGCCGAAATCGAGCAGCGCCCACGGGGCATGTTCGCGCGAGCTGCCGCAACCGAAATTGGCACGGGTCAGCAGCACTTGCGCCCCTTGATAGCGCGGCTGGTTGAGTACGAAATTCGGGTTCTTCGGACGACCGGAACACTCCTGCCCGGGCTGGCCGACATCCATGTAGCGCCATTCGTCGAAGGCGTTCGGGCCGAAGCCGGAGCGTTTGATCGATTTCAGGAACTGCTTCGGGATGATGGCATCGGTATCGACGTTGTTGCGGTCGAGCGGTGCCACCAAGCCTTCGAGGCGAACAAATTTATCCATTTATTTGGCTGCCTTTTCGATAGCCTCGCCACCCTTTTTGATGTCCTTGCCGACACCTTCCATGGTATTGCAAGCGGAGATGACAAGCACGCACGCGATCAGGGCAAACATTTTCTTCATGGCACTCTCCTTACAATACTTCCCGCACATCGGCAAAACGTCCGGCAATCGCCGCTGCTGCCGCCATCGCCGGGCTGACCAGGTGGGTGCGCCCACCCGGCCCCTGACGTCCCTCGAAATTGCGGTTCGAGGTCGAGGCACAACGCTCACCCGGCTCAAGGCGGTCGGCGTTCATCGCCAGGCACATCGAACAGCCCGGCTCGCGCCATTCAAAACCGGCGGCGACGAAAACCTTGTCCAGCCCCTCGGCCTCGGCCTGGCGTTTGACCAGGCCCGAACCCGGCACCGCCAGCGCCAGTTTGATATTGGCTGCAACATGGCGTCCCTTGAGCACCGATGCAGCCGCACGCAGATCTTCGATGCGGGAATTGGTGCAGGAACCGATGAATACCTTGTCAATGGCAATCTGACTGATCGGCGTATTCGGATTCAGCCCCATGTAGTGCAGCGCGCGCTCCATGCCCTCGCGCTTGACCGGATCGGTTTCCTTGGCCGGGTCGGGAACGGCCGCATCGATGGCGACGACCATTTCCGGCGAGGTCCCCCAGGTCACCTGCGGGCGAATATCTTCAGCCTTCAAGGTGATCACGCGATCGAACTGCGCGCCGGTATCGGAATGCAGCGTGCGCCAGTAGGCCACTGCCTTGTCCCAGATTTCGCCCTTGGGCGAGAAAGGACGGTCTTTCAAATAATCGATGGTTTTGTCGTCGACCGCAACGAAGCCCATGCGCGCACCGCCTTCGATGGCCATGTTGCAGAGGGTCATGCGGCCTTCCATGGAGAGACTGCGAATGGCACTGCCGCCAAACTCGATGGCGTAACCGTTGCCACCCGCCGTGCCAATGGTGCCGATGATGGCCAGCGCCACGTCCTTGGCGGTCACGCCCTTGCCGAGCTTGCCCTCGACGGCGATCAGCATGGACTTCGACTTCTTCTGCAGCAGGCACTGGGTCGCCAGCACATGCTCGACTTCCGAGGTCCCGATACCGTGCGCCAGGCAGGCGAAGGCGCCATGCGTCGAGGTGTGCGAATCGCCGCAGACGACCGTCATGCCCGGCAGCGTCGCACCGTTTTCCGGCCCGACCACGTGCACGATGCCCTGCTTCGGATCCTTGAACGGAAAATAAGCCAGCGCGCCGACTTCGCGGATATTGGCGTCCAGCGTCTCGACCTGCTGTCGCGAAACCGGATCCTTGATGCCCTCGTCCCAGTGATCGGTAGGCGTATTGTGGTCGGCCGTGGCGACGATCGACGAAACCCGCCACGGCTTGCGCGCGGCCAGCTTCAGCCCCTCGAAAGCCTGCGGGCTGGTCACTTCGTGCACCAGGTGACGATCGATATAGAGAAGCGCCGTGCCATCAGCTTCCTGATGCACGACGTGGTTCTCCCAAAGCTTGTCGTAAAGTGTCTTCGACATGGGGTTCAAGTGATCTGTAAAACGTTGAATTATTGCACAGGATAAGCCGTTTTTGGCCCCGACGCGGCGTTGACCGCGGCATCCTCCCCCACCCAGCGCCAGACCAGCGCAAAGCCGGCTGCGGCAAAAAGGGACGCCAGCGTATAGGTCCAGCCGGCACCGATGCCATCCCAGGTCCAGCCGCTGATCAGGCCACCGAGCAAGCCGCCGGCCCCGAACGAGATGCTCGAATACAACGCCTGGCCGCGACCCTGCGCCCGCCCGGGAAACCAGTGGTTGATCGCGGCGATGGCCGAAGCGTGGTAGGCGCCGAAGGTCAGTCCGTGCAGCAACTGGGCCAGCACGACGATGGCCGGCGATTCGACCCCCCAGCCGATCAGCAGGAAGCGCAGCACGGCGGCGGCAAAACTGGCCAGCAGGATGGTGCGCAAGGAATAGCGCGAGCTCAGCCGCGCCATCAGCATGAACACCACGATTTCGGCCAGCACGCCAAGCGACCACAGGCCGCCGACCTCGGCCTTGCTGTAACCGTTGGCGGCCAGGTGGATGGAGTAGAAAACGTAGAGGGCGCCATGTGCCGCCGACATCGCGAAACAGGCGGCGAGCAGCGCCCGCACGCGTGGCTGGCGAAGAATGTTGGCAACCGGCAGACTGTCATGCGGATGCGCGGCGACCGGCGCATCGGGCAGCGCCGTGGCCAGCAGCAGAATGCCGGCCAGGATGCCCCAGCATACCCAGAGCAAGCCGTTGAGCGGCAGCACATCGAGCACTGCGCCGGTTCCCAGCACGGCGACGATGAAGCCGACCGACCCCCACAGTCTGATGCGGCTGTAGCGCCCACGCTCGTCGCGCAGGTGATCGAAGGTCAGGGTTTCGACCAGCGGCAGCGCGGCACTCCAGAAAAAGGCCAGAACGGCCATTGCGACCAGCATTCCCGGGAGGCGGTCGAGCCAGAAAAAGGCGGTAAACCCGGCCAGCGAAAGCATGCCGGCAACCCGGATGATGGCCATGCGCCGTCCGAAGCGATCGGCCAGCCAGCCCCAGAGGTTGGGGCCGAAGAGACGCATCAATTGCATCTGCGACATCAGCAGGCCGATGTCCCAGGCCGAAAAATTCAGGGATTGGAGATAGAGCCCGAAATAGGGCGAAAACGCGCCGATGAAGGCGAAATAGAAAAAATAATAGCCCGAGAGGCGCCAGTAAGGCAGTGCATGCATCCGGTGATTTTACCGGATGCAGCGTCGGGAAAAGGCGCGGATCAGGCCTTTGCGGCTTGCTGGCCGGCGCGATAGGCGAGCAGCATGTGATAGAGCTCGTCCTTGAGCTTGACGCGCTGCTTCTTCATGTCTTCAAGCGTGAAATCAGCCACCGGCATGTCATGTTCTTCGAGGTCCTCGACCTTTCCGGTCAGGCGATGGTAGCTGTCAAACAGCTTGGCAAAATGGGCATTGCCGCCCTTCAACGCATTGATGGCGTCGTTCATCTCCGGAAAATCGTGGTGGAGGTCATGATGTTCCACTTGCATGTTGTTCTCCCTTTGCAACTCGTCCGCAATATCAGCGACAAAAAAACCTTGGATTTTACGTGATTTTTCCCGGAATGCGCGGTGTTTGGCACACGACATCGCCACATTGCGCGCGCTGGCGCAAGGCGTGTTCGATCAGGACCAATGCCAGCATCGATTCGGCGATCGGCGTCGCGCGAATTCCGACGCAGGGATCATGCCGCCCCTGGGTAGCGACTTCGATGGCCCGGCCCTGGCTGTCGATCGAACGCCGCGGCTGTGCAATCGACGAAGTCGGCTTGATCGCGACGTTGACGACGATCTCCTGGCCGGTCGAAATGCCGCCGAGAATACCGCCGGCGTGGTTGGTGACGAAGCCTTCCGGGATCATTTCATCGCTGTGCTCGCTGCCCTTTTGCGCCACCGAGGCAAATCCGGCACCGATTTCGACGCCCTTGACCGCGTTGATACCCATCATCGCGTAGGCGATCTCGGCATCCAGCCGGTCATAAACCGGCTCGCCCCAGCCCGGCGGCACGCCGGTCGCGGCAACGGTAATCTTCGCCCCGACCGAATCGAGCGACTTGCGCAGGCTATCCATATAGCTTTCCAACTCGGGCACCAAGCCGGCGTTGGGTGCGAAAAACGCATTGCCATCGATGTCGGCGGCGGACACGAACGGGATGTCGATCGGTCCGAGGGCGCTCATCCAGCCGCGAATGCTCACACCGTAGCGCTCCGCCAGCCACTTGCGGGCAATCGCCCCGGCGGCGACGCGCACGGCCGTCTCGCGCGCCGAGGAGCGGCCACCGCCGCGGTAATCGCGAAAGCCGTATTTTTGGGTATACGTGTAGTCCGCGTGTCCGGGACGAAAGGTCTCGGCGATGTTGCCGTAATCCTTGCTGCGCTGGTCCTGGTTGCGGATCAGCAGCGCGATCGGCGTGCCGGTGGTCCTGCCCTCGAAGACGCCCGAGAGAATTTCGACGGTATCCGACTCGCGGCGCTGCGTGACATGGCGCGACGTGCCCGGCTTGCGCCGGTCCAGTTCGCCCTGGATATCGGCTTCGCACAGCGCCAGCCCGGGCGGACAACCATCGACCACGCAACCGATTGCCGGACCATGCGATTCGCCAAACGAGGTAACGGAAAACAGGGTGCCAAAAGTGTTGCCGGACATGGAGGAGGTCAGTCTAGAATGGAGCGCAGAGTTTAACATGCCGATCAAAAAGACCCCTCGCCACGCCATCGATATCAGTGAAGAAAATGGCGTGCGCTATCTGCACTTCGGCTCGGACTGGGTGCAGGGTGCCATGCGCGTCGCGCGTCCGTGGTCGCTGGAACTGGCCTACACGCGCGAAATGATGGCCGGACTGCTGTTGCGCGGGGAAGCAGGCTGGCCGCGCAGCGCCCTGCTGGTCGGGCTGGGCGCCGGATCGCTGGCGAAATTCGTTTTCCGCAATTTTCCGGATTGCCGCAGCACGGTCGTCGAGATCAACCCGCAGGTCGAAGCCATCGCCCGCCAGTATTTCAGGTTGCCGGACGACCCGTTGCGCCTGGCCGTGGTTATCGACGACGCCGCCGACTTCATGCCGGCCGGTCAGCGCCGCTACGATTACATCCTGGTCGATGGCTTCGACCCCGACGCCCGCGCCGGCAGGCTCGACACCCTGCCCTTCTACCTGGCCTGTCGCGCCCGGCTCAGTGACAATGGCCTGTTCTGCGTCAATCTGCTCGGGCGCAGCAAGGGCTTCGCCGCCAGCGTCGCCCGTCTTGAAGAGGCTTTTGACAGGCGTGTCGCAGTCTTTCCTTCGTGCGACAGCGGCAACACCATCGCCTTCGCGACCGCCGGCACGCCGCTCGAAATCCCGATTGATGAAATGCGGGCACGCGCGCAACGCCTCAAAAAGGACACCCGCCTCGATCTGCTGCCGACGATCAGCCGCCTGCAACTTGCCTACCCGCTGCCCGGCGGTATCTTCAAGCTCTAGCCGCCTTGATTTTTGACGATTTTTCGCGGTTGACCGCGCCGAATCGTTTAGTCGCGGAAATTTCCGTACTTGATCGGGAAATCGGTAATCGACTTGGTGATCAGGGCAATGCACCCCTGCAGGTCATCGCGCTTGGCGCCCTGGATGCGCACGGTATCGCCCTGGATCGAGGCCTGCACCTTGAGTTTGCCGTCCTTGACCAGTTTGACGATCTTCTTGGCCAGATCGCTGTCGATACCGTCCCTGATCTTCATTTCCTGCTTGACCTTGTTGCCGGAAACGCTGATCACCTTCTGGTGATCGAGGCGCTTGACGCTTTCCTTTTCCTTCTTTTCCATGGCCGGGAAAAGCAGGTCCTTGATCTGGTCGAGCTGGAAATCGGAATCGCCGTGCAAGGTGATGAGCTTGTCCTTCTCGTTCAACTCGACCTTGGCGCTGGTGCCCTTGAAGTCGTAGCGGTTGTCGATCTGGCGTGACGTAACATCGATGGCGTTCTTCAACGCCACCATGTCGGCTTCGGAAGTGAAGTCAAAGCTCGGCATTTTGCTTATCCAAAGTGGCAAACGTAATGATACGGCTCGTCGCAGGCAATCTCGAACGAGGAATTTCCGGGCACGTTGAACGACTGGCCATCGCCGTAGGTCTTCCAGTCGCTTTCGCCCTTGAGCCTGACGCGGCAGGCACCACCGACGCCTTCCATGATTTCCGGCGCGCCGGTATTGAAGGTCAGGCTCGACGGCATGATGACGCCGACCGTTTTCTTCGTACCGTCGGCCAGCACCACCGTATGGCTGACGCACTTGCCGTCGAAGTAAACGTTGGCCTTCTTTAGCACTGAAACATTGTCGTATTGCGACATTAGATCCCCCAGAGTTTCTGAATGATTGCCTTGGCGATGAATCCGACCATGCCGAACGACAGGACGAAGAAGAGAATCATCGTGCCCGTCTTGCCGGCTTTCGATTTCCAGGCAATCTCGCCGACGATGAACAGCATGAACAGCATGAACGCGCCCACCCCCCAGGTTGCGCCGAAATTCGCAAGCTGTTCCTCGGTAAAACCGAAAAGGGTGCCGGCTTCCATTGCCTAGCCCTTTTTAACTGCCGTGGGTTTTCTGGCCGGAGCCTTCTTGACGGCTGGCTTGGCGGCAGCTTTCCGGCCCCCCGCCTTGCCGGTCTTGCGCGCGGCCAGGTTGGCGGCGATGCGCATGCGCAACGCGTTCAGCTTGATGAAGCCGCCGGCATCGCGCTGGTCGTAGGCACCGGCGTCGTCCTCGAAGGTTGCGATGGTCGAATCGAACAGCGAATCGGTTTTCGAGTCGCGACCGACGATGATCACGTTGCCCTTGTACAGCTTCAGGCGAACCATTCCATTGACGCTTTCCTGCGTATGGTCGATCAGCACCTGTAGCGCCTTGCGCTCCGGGCTCCACCAGTAGCCGTTATAAACCAGGCTGGCGTAGCGCGGCATCAGGTCGTCCTTGAGGTGGGCCACTTCGCGGTCGAGCGTCACCGATTCGATGGCGCGGTGGGCGCGCAGCAGGATCGTGCCGCCCGGGGTTTCGTAGCAGCCGCGCGACTTCATGCCGACGTAGCGATTCTCGACGAGGTCGAGACGGCCGACGCCGTGCTTGCCACCAACCTGGTTCAACAGGGCCAGCACGTCATGCGCCTTCATTTTCTTGCCATTCACCGCCACCACGTCACCCTTGACGAAGTCGAGGTCGAGGTACTCCGCCTTGTTCGGCGCTTTTTCCGGCGACACCGTCCACCGCCACATGGATTCCTCGGCCTCGGCTGCCGGATCTTCGAGATGGCGGCCTTCGTAGGAAATGTGCAGCAGGTTGGCGTCCATCGAATACGGCGAGCCGCCCTTCTTGTGCTTCATGTCGATCTCGATGCCGTGCGTTTCGGCATAGGCCATCAGCTTCTCGCGCGACAGCAGATCCCATTCGCGCCACGGGGCGATGACCTTGATGCCCGGCTTCAACGCATAGGCGCCGAGCTCGAAGCGCACCTGGTCGTTGCCCTTGCCCGTCGCGCCATGACAGATGGCATCGGCGCCGGTTTCATTGACGATGTCGATCAGGCGCTTGGCGATCAGCGGCCGGGCGATCGAAGTGCCGAGCAGATACTCGCCTTCATAGACGGTATTGGCGCGGAACATCGGAAACACGAAATCGCGCACGAACTCCTCGCGCAGATCGTCGATGTAGATGTTCTTCGGCTTGATTCCCGCCTTCAGCGCCTTGGCGCGCGCTGGTTCCAGTTCCTCGCCCTGGCCGAGGTCGGCGGTGAAGGTGACGACCTCGCACTTGTAAACATCCTGCAGCCACTTGAGGATGACCGAGGTATCCAGACCGCCGGAATAGGCCAGCACAACCTTCTTGATGTCGCTCATTTTCGTTCCCTTATTGTGTTTGAATCCTGCCGAGAAGGAGAAACTCGATCAGGGCCTTTTGTACGTGAAGCCGGTTCTCCGCCTCATCCCAAACTACCGATTGCGGGCCGTCGATCACCTCGGCCGTCACTTCCTCGCCGCGATGCGCCGGCAGACAGTGCATGAAAATCGCCTCGCTGTCGGCGACACGCATCATGTCGCCATCGACGCACCAGTCGGCGAACGCCTTGATCCGCGCCTCGTTCTCGGCCTCGAAACCCATCGAGGTCCAGACGTCGGTGGTCACCAGATCGGCGTCCCGGCAGGCATCCATCGGATCGGCGAAGACTTCGAAATGCGCCGCGTTGACGCCGGCAATCAGTTCCGGCTGCAAGGCATAGCCCGGCGGGGTCAACAAGTTGACCTTGAAATCCAGCACCTGCGCAGCCTGCAGCCACGTATGGCACATGTTGTTGCCGTCGCCGACCCAGGCCATCGTCTTGCCCTGAATGCTGCCGCGGTGCTCGATGTAGGTGTAGATGTCGGCCAGAATCTGGCACGGATGGTATTCGTTGGTCAGTCCATTGATCACCGGCACGCGCGAATTCGCGGCAAAGCGTTCGATGATGTCCTGCTCGAAGGTGCGAATCATGACGATATCGCTCATCCGCGAAATCACCTGCGCCGCGTCCTCGACCGGTTCGCCGCGCCCGAGCTGCGAATCACGGGTGTTCAGATAGATCGCCGTGCCGCCCAGCTGGTGCATGCCCGCCTCGAACGACAGGCGCGTGCGCGTGCTGGCCTTCTCGAAGATCATGACCAGGGTCCGGTCAACCAGCGGCCAGTATTTCTCGTACGACTTGAACTGATTCTTGATCCAGCGCGTGCGCTCGAAAACGTACTCGAGCTCGTCGCGCGTGAAATCCTTGAATTGCAGAAAGTGTTTGATCGCCATGATTTAGGCTGCCAGAAATTCCTTGATTAGGGGAGCGCTGCGGTCAACCAGCTCTTTGGCCTCATTTTCGCTGAAGATCAGCGGCGGCAACAGACGAACCACCTTGTCGGCCGTCACGTTGATCAGCAGGCCGGCAGCCAGCGCCTTGCCAACCAGTTCGCCGCACGGGCGATCGAGTTCGATGCCGATCATCAGGCCATGGCCGCGAATCTCGACGACGCCCCTGGTTCCGGCGAGCGCCTCGCCCATCAACTGGCGAATCAAGGCGCCGACCCGTTCGGCGTTGGCCATCAGTCCATCCTGCTCGATGGTTTCGATGGTAGTCAGCGCGGCAGTGCAGGCCAGCGGATTGCCGCCGAAAGTCGAACCGTGGTTGCCCGGACCGAACAACCCGGCCGCCTTGCCGCCCGCCATGCAGGCACCGATCGGCACGCCCGAACCGAGCCCCTTGGCCAGCGTCGCCACATCCGGCTGAATGCCGGCATGCTGATAGCCGAACCACTTGCCGGTGCGCGCCATGCCGCACTGCACTTCGTCGCAGATCAGCAGCCAGCCCAGCTCATCGCACAACTGGCGCAAGCCTTTCTGGAACTCAAGCGACGCGAGGTGGATGCCGCCCTCGCCCTGAATGATCTCCAGCATCACGGCGACAACATTCTTGTTGTGTTCGGCGACCACCCGGATCGCATCGAGGTCGTCATAAGGCACGCGGACGAAACCCGAAACCAGCGGCTCGAAGCCCGCCTGTGCCTTGCGGTTGCCGGTGGCCGAAAGCGTCGCCATCGTCCGCCCATGGAAAGCTTTTTCCATGACGATGATGGTCGGCGTGTCGATGCCCTTCTTGTGACCGTAATAACGCGCCAGCTTGATTGCCGCCTCGTTGGCCTCGCAGCCGGAGTTGCAGAAGAAAACCTCCTGCATCCCGGAGAGTTCGGCCAGCCGGTCGGATAGCTGTTCCTGTTCGCGGATGCGGTAAAGGTTCGAGGTATGCAGCAGGCGCCCGGCCTGCGCCGCAATCGCCGAGACCAGCCGGGGATGGCCGTGACCGAGCGTCAACACGGCAATCCCGGACAACGCATCCAGATACTCCTTGCCCTCGGTATCGGTAATCCGGCTTCCCTGGCCATGACTGAAGGTCACGGGCAACCGGGCGTAGGTATTCATCACATGCGACATGAGCCAACCCCAAAAAACGAAAACGGCGGCCAGTGCCGCCGGAACCACCGCGACCCCAACGACCGGACACCATCGGAAAGGGCTGCAGAAAGGTGAATGTTAAGTGAAAATCGGTGCCTTGTATAGAACGTGAAACACCACAAAAGCCGACAGTTCACGATCCGGCCAACACAATCGAAACCACCCCGGAGATGACCGGGCCGCCCATCCCGGCGGCAATCACGCCGCAGCTTCGGCGCTTCTGCTAAAATGCGGCGAAAACAAGGCGGCAACGCCGCCACAGCAGAGTGGAACAATGACAACCCAAGAATCGACCACCTTCGTCATCGTCGGCCTGACGACACAAGGACGCAAGTTTCGCCCCAGCGACTGGGCAGAACGCCTCTGTGGCGTCATGTCGGCCTTCGGCGCCGAACGCCGCATGAAGTACTCCCCCTACGTCGGCCCCGGCGACTACAACGGCGAAAAGGCCGTCTTCGTCGATGGCCGCCTCGGCGAAATCGAGCCGATGGCCTACCGCTTCATGCTCAACTTCGCGCAGGACAACGACCTGCAGATCATCGACGGCGTCTGCCCGCTCGACGGCCGGAAGTAGAGATACCCGCGACGGACACGATCCCATGAAACAAGTCGGAACCCGACGCGAACGCCCCCTCGCTTTCCACGCCAACGGCGAACTTCTGGCCGAGGGCGCACGCTTCAATGAAGCTGTCGCGAGCCTCGCAAAGACCACATTCATCCCCAAGGGGGTCTATCGCTTTCGCTCGCACGAAGAAGCCAATCTGCACGAAGCAGAACATCTTTCCCTAGGGATGGGCAAGTTGGCTGGCGCCCACCGATGACCAACGAGTTCAGTCGACCTGCCACTCTCGAAGACCTCAAACTGCTGCTCCGGTCACTGAACCAGCACGGTGCCGATTACCTGCTGATCGGCGGCTACGCGCTCGCCGCGCATGGCTATCTGAGGGCAACGACGGACATAGACATCCTGGTACCAGGAACGGCAGAAAGCGGCAGGCGAATTCGGGATGCCTTGATGGTGCTGCCCG
>CAVUJN010000035.1:0-226128 GCA_963741765.1 uncultured beta proteobacterium | reverse complement strand
CGTCTGAATTGAGCGGCCTGCGCGGCTTCTCGCGCAGGTCCGCTCGAATGAGGGGTTGGGCGTCATGTCCGAACGCTTTTGCTGGACAATCGACGGTTTGGTATGTACAGTAAAGCGTACATATTAGGAGATACATCATGGACGCAATGACCTACACCTCCGTTCGCGCAAATCTCGCCAGCACCATGGATCGGGTTTGCGACGATCACGAAGCCTTGATTATCACCCGTAACGGCGACCAAGCCGTGGTGATGCTCTCGCTCGAAGATTACAAAGCTCTTGAGGAAACGGCCTATCTCCTGCGCACGCCCGCAAACGCCAAGCGCCTTCTCTCGGCGGCCACACAACTGAACGCTGGGAAAGGTGTTGAGCGGAAACTGGCAAAGTGAAGCTGATTTTCGCGGATGAGGCATGGGAAGATTATCTTTACTGGCAAAAACAAGATAAACGCATGGTTGAACGGATCAACAAGCTGATTCGGGAAACCCAACGCGAACCTTTCTCTGGCGTTGGAAAGCCGGAAGCATTGAAGCACGCGCTATCCGGTTTCTGGTCACGCCGCATAACGGTTGAGCACCGCATGGTGTACCGCGTTGAAGGAAATGACCTGCTGATCGCTCAATTGCGGTTTCATTACTGAGACGCCCAACGTTGGAGGCAAGGGGCGCGAAGCCGGCTTGCCGGCGAAACGTCCCTCTGGAGCGGCGGGTTAGCGATGATAGAGCTTTGCATTTGTAATCCTGTCAGCAGGGGTAAGACGCTCTAACGCAGCTGCCAATGCCTCAAGGCTTTCATATCCCTCAAAGCGCATTACTTCGCCAGAACTAGTTGTGAGGATTACTGATGCCAAAGCTTTGGATTTGTACTGCAACCTCAGGTTCTTAATTTGAGAGATGTCGACAGTGACAACGATATCTTTGTGGCTTACGGAAATCTTTCCAGAATTCTCGTCCAGTTCGAGAACGGGGTAAGAGCCCGCCCCTCTCTTAATGATTCGGTATGTCCTGAGTATTGGTGGCGTGAACAGGAACAGTCCAATTACAGGAAAAACCAAGTCCGATAGAGACTTTGCGTCGAATAGCATCCCGATGCATGCAATAGACAACACGGTCATGAATAGTGCGAAGAACGCTGATTCTCGGTTCTGCCTCTTTATGTGCTCCGCGGTGACTCGGTATCGCATGATGATCGCTAACGTTGTAGGCAAGGGGCGCTGCGCGGCGCTTTATCGCGGAGCGTCCAGCGACCGGAGGGAGCGGCCTTGACCGCATTGTTAGGCACCGCTTGATTCCGCATTAATGCAGCGCCTTTTCGCTTGAGTGAGCGGAATATTGCTTGAGTGCGGCCAGTACGCCAGCAAAGCCCAGCACCAGGAAAAGAACAAAATCTCCCGATGGACCAAATTGATTGAAAAAGATGTTGTGGAGCCATGCCCAGCGACCGGTAGCTGGTGCGGCTGAGGGATAAAAATATGAAGTGGCTGAACCAACGAAAAAGATGCCAGCAAGCCCCAGCCACAGATTTCCTTTTTCCTTGGGCGACAAGAGAGGAGGCTTGAAGTCTTCGGTTTGACCGGGCCAGATTTTCATATGTGCCTAACGACGGTGTAGAAAAATACGTGTCATGGCCGCATCGTGCCGTGAACCATCTGGAATAACAAGGCTCAAACCTGAAGTCGAAATCAGGAGAGCTCCATGGCCCGCTACAAAGCAATCGATACCAGTCCGAGATTTCTTGCGGTGGATCTGGAGAAGCAACTGCTCCCCGGCAGTTTCGAGTACGCGGTCCATCACCTGCTGGAGCGCGAATTCGACCTCTCCATCTTCGATACCCGCTACTGCAACGACCGGAGCGGCGCCACTGCTTATCCGCCGGGCATGCTGCTCAAGGTCATCCTCTGCGCCTATGCCCAAGGCGTCGTCAGCAGCCGGGGCATTGAGCGGCTGTGCCGCGAACACGTCACTTTCATCGCCCTTTCCGGCGATTCCGCTCCGCACTTCACCACGCTGGCTGCCTTCGTCTCCAGCCTCGATGAGGAAGTCGCCAAGCTCTTTGCCCAGGTGCTTTACCTGTGCAACCGGCAAGGGCTGATCGGCCGGGAAATGTTCGCCATCGACGGCGTCAAGCTGCCGAGCAATGCCTCCAAAGCCAAGAGCGGCACGCGGGCTGACTTCGCGCACCAGGCCGGCAAACTCGAAGCGGCGGCGCAGAAGATGCTCGAACGCCACCGGCAGAACGACACGCTGCCCGTCGAACCCGACCTCGCCGAGAAACAGCGGCAAAAGGCTGAACGCCTGCAACAGGAAGCCGCCGAACTGCGCGACTGGCTCACGGCCAATCCTCAAGACCGTAAAGGCAGCAAAGGCACTATTCGCAAGAGCAACCGCACCGATCCCGACAGCGCCAAGATGGCCACCGGCAAAGGTGTCATCCAAGGCTATACCGGTGTGGCGGCGGTGGACGCCAAACACCAGATCATCATCGAAGCCCAGGCGCATGGCACCGGCTCGGAACAGGAACTGCTGTTGCAAGTCGTCCGCGCCACCCGCCCGCATGCCACCCCGGAAACGCTCTATACGGCCGATGCCGGCTACCACTCCGAAACCAACTTGAAGGCTCTGGCGGAAGAGCACATCCCGGCGCTAATCGCCGACAACGGCATGCGCCAGCGCGACGAGCGCTTCAAGGATCAGGGCAAACATAGAGCGAAACCCGATCCGCTCTACGACAAAGCCCATCCGAAGAAATCAGCCCAACGCTACCGCCCGCAGGACTTCAGCCTCGACCCAGAAACCGGCATCTGCACCTGCCCAGCCGGCAAGCCGCTGTACCGCAACGGATCAAACTGCATCCACAACGGCTACGTCTCGACCAAATACACCGGCACCCAACGCGACTGCCTGCCCTGCGAGCAGCGAGCCAAATGCCTACGCACCCCGGAGAAGACCAAGGTTCGGCAAGTCAGCTTCTTCCGGGGCAAAGCCGGCGCGACCGAAGAAAGCCACAGCGACCAGATGAAGAAAGCCATCGACAGCGAAGAAGGCAAGGCCCGCTACGGGCGACGCTTCGCCACTGTCGAACCGGTCTTCGGCAACGTCCGGCACAACAAGCGGCTGGATCGGTTCACGCTGCGCGGGCGGCGGAAGGTCAATAGCCAGTGGCAGCTCTATTGCTTGGTGCACAACATTGAGAAACTAGCGCATCACGGTTACGGGCAGTAGGGAGAAGGGGAAAACCCCCGCGGCCGGAGGGCGCTCGGCAACTCGACAGGAGAATGCTGCGGTTGACCAGTTCAAAGACATAAAAAAGCAAAATGGCGCAGATCAGACCTGCACCATTTTTTTGCCTGAAATCGGGCGGGAAATGGGTTTTTCTACAGCGTCAACGTAGCGCTAACCGGCGCTGCGCAGCTCTATCGCGCAGCGCCCAGCGACCGAAGGGAGCGAGGTTGAGCACAATGTTAGAGAGTTCTGTTGTTTTCATTTTCTGCTGGCGGGCTGGAAAGACCGAGACGGTGCAGGAATCTCTGAACTTTGGGGTTGGTGTCAAAAGCAAGAAATGCCAGAGCAGCTACGACAACAAGCAGTTTTAGAAACGTAAAAATGGCGGTACCCCAGTTACCTTGAATGGCGGAAGCGGCAGCAGCTTGAAAGCCGACTCCCAAAAGGGGCAAGGATGCAATTACCGCCAGCACTTTGAAGAGATGCCTTGAAGGTTGGGAACCAAGATTGGTTGTGTGATCAGCGCCAAGGAATGCCGCAGACATTCCCATGAGCGAGCCAAGCAGCAAACCTCCAACCAAAACATGATCTGCCAATGTGAACGCTGAAACGATAAAGGCTATTCCTAATGCTACGCAGATGCATTGCAGGACAATCGTTGTTGGTCGCATAGCGCTCTAACGTGAAAGCTCAGGGGCGCGCAGCCGGCTTGCCGGCGAAGCGTCCCTCTGGAGCGGCGGGTTAGACATAGCGTCCAACAGGAAAAGTCGGCGCTGACGGGACGGCAACATGGGTAGCAATGCCATTTCAGTTGAGTAATCGAGACAAAGCAAGGGCTATAACCAAAAGGACTTGCACCAGATAACCGAAATGAGCACCTTGGCTGGCTTGGCATGATGTTTTTGAAACTCTCGAATCATGCTCCAGTACGACTGATGGATATTGGAGCGGCCAACAACAAAGAACTCTCGGTAACGTGTGCCGAAATAAAGATGCACGGCTGCAGTGCAGAGAAGCAAACCGATTAGCAGCCAGTCAGTTGTGTTCATGGTTGGCGGATAAACTGTCTAACGTGCAAGCTCAGCCGACAGCAGACAGCGTAGCTGGCTGACGGTCGGCTGGAGCGGGATGTTAGGGGTGGTGAGGTGATTTTTGGGTGTCGGTTTCACTTGGAGCCTCTATGAAAAAGCCAATGAGCCAGTAAGACAAAGCCGTCAAGATTGTTGCGCCGACTGTGGCGATCAGTAGGCCGATAAAAGGCCCTGCAAAAATGAATGCGCCTCCAATTAGCGATGTAGGAAAGGCAAGCCAATTAAGCCAACTTGGCAAATGGGGGCCAATGAGTTCTGTTCCAATCAGGTATCCAAAGGTTGCCGCTATTGCGATATTGAGCCGATTCTTTTTAGTCATTGGAAAACCCCCTAACGTGGAGCTAACCCGACGGCCGTCAGGCCGGTCGGGTTGAGCGCAGGGTTAGAGATGGTTTTAATGCCGTTTCTCATTTGATTGCGATGCCGATATTTACGGCAACCTCCATGACTGCAAGAAGGATAGCTAGCAAAGAGAAATACAAGCGCTGACGCTGCGAAGGAACCCAGAAACTGAAGCCTAGGCCCGCCATAAGCAAAAACATACCGAGGAATATTGAACCGTGTAGGTCAGGGTTAGCGATGAAGCTCGGTAGTACTTTAAAAGCTGCGTAGAGACAGAAGCCCCCCAAAGCGGTTGAGAGAGTTTTGACCAAAACTATCAGCCCTGGATTGGCTTGAGAGCCGAGAACCTTTGCTGCAGGACTTTCGCTAGTGGGGCGCAACATACGATCTCTAACTATTAAGTAAGCCTCCCAATTCGGCAGGCTTATTCGTTAAGTAAAAATACAAAATACACATTAAATCATTGGGATGATCTAAAATTGGGCATCCCAAAATATATTGAAAACTCACTATGGCGCAGCCGCCTAAATTGCTGGATCGCGTTCGTGAGCGGATTCGATTCAAGCATTACAGCATAAGGACTGAGGATTCCTATGTCCAGTGGATAAAGCGGTTCATTCTTTTCCACGGCAAGCGCCATCCGGCCGAGATGGGCGCCGTGGAAGTTGAAGCTTTTTTGACGCATCTGGCGGTCGAGGGGAATGTTGCGGCATCGACGCAGAATCAGGCGCGTAGCGCGTTGCTATTTCTGTACAAGGAGGTTATGGGCAGCGAACTTCCCTGGCTGAATAATGTGGAACAGGCAAAGAAGCCACGTCGCTTGCCGGTGGTGCTGACCGAAGAAGAGGTCCGCGATGTCCTGGGCAATCTCGATGGTGTGCATTGGCTGGTGGCGGCCCTTTTGTATGGTTCCGGTCTGCGCCTGATGGAGGCCTTGCGCCTTCGGGTGCAGGATATCGAGTTCAAGCGGCGCGAAATTCTGGTGCGCAATGGCAAGGGCTTCAAGGACAGGGTGACGATGCTGCCGGACAAGCTGGCGGGCCGCTTGCAAACGCATCTGGCCACGGTGCGGCTGTTGCATGAAAAGGATCTGGGGGAGGGCTATGGCGAGGTGCATCTGCCCTACGCGCTGGAGCGTAAATATCCCGCTGCCGGCAGGAGCTGGGGCTGGCAGTACGTGTTCCCTTCCGGCAACCGCTCGATTGATCCGCGCACCGGCAAGACGCGCCGCCACCATGTTGACGAGCAGACCATCCAGCGCGCGGTCAAGCAGGCGGTGCGCACGGCGGGGCTGGTCAAGCCGGCGACCCCGCACACGCTGCGCCACTCGTTCGCCACCCACCTGCTGCAAAAGGGGCAGGACATCCGCACCGTGCAGGAACTTCTCGGCCACGAGGATGTGCAGACGACGATGATTTACACGCATGTATTGAACCGGGGCGGACATGGCGTGACCAGCCCGCTGGATACCTGACGCCATGCCCGACGCACGCAACAGCCGGCGGCCCGTGACGGCCAGCGCCCCCTGCCTGACGGCGGACAGCAAGCACCTGCACGGCATCGAGCGGGAACTGTCGCGGTCGACCGGCGAAAAGCGACAAAAATTGCAAACGGAATTGGACGAACTGCTGGCCCGCTCGCGGACAGCGGTGGCCGAACGGCGCGGCAAGCTGCCGAAACCTGAATTCCAGCCCGATCTGCCGGTCAACGAACGGCGTGCCGACATTGCCGAGTTGATCGCCAGGAACCAGGTGGTGATCGTCTGTGGCGAAACCGGGTCGGGCAAGACGACGCAGTTGCCGAAGATCTGCCTCGAACTGGGCATCGGGTCGCGCGGCCTGATCGGCCACACGCAGCCGCGCCGGCTGGCGGCGCGTTCGGTGGCGACCCGGCTGGCGCAGGAATTGAAGACGCAGGTCGGTGCCGGCGTCGGCGTGAAAATCCGCTTCCACGACAAGTCGACCGCGGACAGCTGGGTCAAGCTGATGACCGACGGCATCCTGCTCGCCGAGTCGCAATCCGACCCCTACCTGAACGCCTACGAGGCGATCATCATCGACGAGGCGCACGAGCGCAGCCTCAACATCGACTTCCTGCTCGGCTACCTCAAACAATTGCTGCCGCGGCGACCGGACCTGAAGCTGATCATCACCTCGGCGACCATCGACGCCGAGCGCTTTTCGCAGCATTTCAGCGCGCATGGCCAACCTGCCCCGGTGATCGAGGTTTCCGGTCGCCTGTATCCGGTCGAGGTGCGTTACCGGCCGGTCGAGGACATCGACAAGAAGGACGACGAGCGCGATTTGTACGACGCGATTGTGGACGCCGCCGACGAACTGGCGCGGCTGGGTAGCGGCGACATCCTCGTCTTCCTGCCCGGCGAGCGGGAAATCCGCGAGGCGACAGAGGCGCTGAGGAAGCACGCGCTGGCGCGGCCGGGTTTGTCCTCCGCCCATGCGCCGGAAATCCTGCCGCTGTTTTCCCGGCTGTCGGCCGGCGACCAGGATCGCATCTTCAAGCCCTCCAGCGGCCAGCGCCGTATCGTGCTGGCGACCAACGTCGCCGAAACCTCGCTGACCGTGCCGGGCATCCGCTTCGTCATCGACACCGGGCTGGCCCGCGTCAAGCGCTACTCGTACCGCAACAAGGTAGAGCAGTTGCAGGTCGAGCGGATTTCGCAGGCAGCAGCGCGGCAGCGCGCCGGGCGTTGCGGCCGGGTGGCGGCCGGCGTCTGCGTGCGCTTGTACGATGAGCCGGATTTCAACGCCCGCCCGCCGTTCACCGACCCGGAAATCCTGCGTTCCTCGCTGGCCGGCGTCATCCTGCGCATGAAGTCGCTGAAGCTGGCCGATGTCGAGAGCTTCCCTTTCATCGAACCGCCGCCGGCCAAGGCGATCAGCGACGGCTATGCGCTGCTGCAGGAACTCGGCGGGCTGGATGACGACAATAAGCTCACCCGCATCGGCGAGGCGCTGGCCAGACTGCCGCTCGACCCGCGGATCGGCCGCATGCTGGTCGCCGCCCGCGATCTCGGTTGTTTGAAGGAGGTGCTGGTCATCGCCGCCGGGCTATCGACGCAGGATCCGCGCGAACGGCCGCAGGAGCGCCAGCAGGCGGCCGACGAGAAACACAAGCAGTTCGCCGACGAGAAGTCCGAATTCCTGAGCTGGATAAAGCTTTGGACCTGGTTCAAGAACGCGGTCGACCACAAGAAATCGAACAAATCCCTGGTCAACAACTGCCACGCCCAATTCCTCTCCTACCTGCGCCTGCGCGAGTGGCGCGAAGTGCATGGCCAGTTGCACGCCATGGTCACCGAACTCGGCTGGAAGGAAAACGAGATTCCCGGCACCTTCGAGGCCATCCATCAGGCGCTGCTCAGTGGCCTGCTGGGCAACATCGGCTGCAAGTCGGACGAATCCGGCTACTACCTCGGCGCGCGCGGCATCCGCTACCTGATCCACCCGTCGTCGCCACTGCAGAAGAAGGCCGGCAAGTGGATCATGGCGGCCGAGATCACCGAGACGACGCGGCTGTTCGGTCGCTGCGTCGCCCGCATCGAATCGGACTGGATCGAGAAAGTGGGCGCTCACCTGATCAAGCGCCAGTACTTCGACCCGCACTGGGAAAAGAAGTCCATGCAGGTTGCCGGCTGGGAGCGCACGACGCTCTACGGCATCGTCATCAACCCCAAGCGGCGCATTCATTACGGCCCGCTGGCGCCGGCCGAGGCGCGCGAGATTTTCATCCGCCAGGGTCTGGTGGCCGAGGAAATCGACGAGGCCTTCGCCAAAAGATGGGCGTTCTTCCAGCACAACCAGAAGCAGATCCGCGACATCGAGAAGATCGAGCACAAGCAGCGCCGGCAGGACGTGCTGGTCGATGACGAACTGATCTTCGCCTTCTACGACTCGATCATTCCGGAGGACATCCACAACGGTGCCACCTTCGACCACTGGCGCAAGACCGTCGAACAGGACAACCCGAAGCTGCTGTTCCTCGCCAAGGACGACCTGATGCGCCATTCGGCGGCCGGCGTCACGACCGAGGCTTTCCCGCATCACCTCAAGGTCGGCGGCGTCGACTACGCGCTGAGCTACCATTTCGAGCCGGGTTCGCCGAAGGATGGCGTAACGCTGACCCTGCCGCTGGCCCAGCTGAACCAGATTCCGGTACTGCGCATGGAATGGCTGGTGCCAGGGCTGCTCAAGGAAAAACTGGTGCAGCTGATCAAGACGCTGCCGCAGAAGATCCGCGCCAAGCTGGTGCCGGTGCCGGAATTTGTCGAGGAATTCCTGTTGACCGTGGAAGGCAAGGACAAGAAGCTGAACCAGGGGCTGATCCCGCCGCTGATCGACCACATCCTCGAAGCGCGCGGCCTGAACGCCCGTGGCTGGGCGGTGACGCCGGACGCCTTCCGCCCGGATGCGCTGCCGGCGCATTTCTCGATGAACTACAAGCTGATCGACGAACACGGCCGCCAGCTCGACATGAACCGCAGCCTCGTCGCCCTGCGCGGCGAGTGGGGCAAGGAGGCGAAGGAGGAATTCGCCGAACTGCACGAAACGCCTTCCGAATATACCAAGCTCACCGACTGGACCTTCGGCGAACTGCCGGAGTTGATGGAGGTCCAGGTCGGCAAGCAGACGGTGATCGGCTACCCGGCGCTCATCGACGATGGCGAGACGGTCAGCCTCAAGGTTTTCGACTCGGCCGAGGAGGCCGCCGAGTCTCACCGCAAGGGGCTGGCCCGGCTGTTCATGCTGCAGTTCAGGGAGCAGGTGAAATACTTCGACAAGAACGTGCCCGGCTTGAATCAGATGGGCATGCAGTACATGGCGCTCGGCTCGACTGATGAATTGAAGCGGCAGATTGTCGACCTGACCTTCGAGCGCGCCTGCCTGACCGAGCCCTTGCCGACCACGCCGGAAGCCTTCAAGGCCCGTTGCGCCGAGGCCAAGGCACGGCTCGGCTTGATCATGCAGGAAGTCTGCCGCATGGTCGGCACGGTGCTGGCCGAATGGCAGGCGGTGACCAAGAAACTACCGGCCTTCAAGGCGCAGGTGGCGGTCGTGGCCGATATCGAGGCGCAGGTGAAGCGACTGATGGGCAGGAGTTTCGTCACCGACACGCCTTTCGAGCGGCTGCAGCATTACCCGCGCTACTTCAAGGCCATCGGCATCCGCCTCGACAAGCTCAAGGCCAACCCGGCCCGTGACGCGCAGCTGATGGCCGAATATGGCGCGCTGTGGACCAATTACGAGCGCCGCGCCATGCAACTCGCCAAGCTGGGCACGCTTGATCCGCAGATCGGGCAGTTCCGCTGGCTACTGGAAGAATTGCGCGTCGGCCTTTATGCTCAGGAACTCCGGACGCCGGTGCCGGTCTCGGTCAAGCGTCTGCAAAAACAATGGGAAGGAATTCAACATGGATGATGTCGTTGTCGCGCTGATGCGCACGCTGGCCAGCCTGCGCAGCGGGCGGATCTGGGTATACGTGCTGGCGCCGGCGCTGGTGTCGCTGGTGCTGTGGATCGCACTCGCCATCTACGGCCTCGGGAGCCTGGTCAACTGGCTGCTCAGCCATCAGCCGATGACCACGCTGATCGGCTGGGGCGTCGCCTGGCTGGCCACCGTTCTGGCGTACATGGGGGCGTGGATGGCGATCTTCGCCCTCGCCTACCTGACCGCCTCACTGCTTGCCGCCATCATCGTCTTGCCCCTGCTGCTCAAGCGCCTGGCCGATACCGAATACCGCGACGTGGCACCGATGGGCAAGGACAGTTTCGTGGCCGCTGCGGTCAACAGCATCATTGCCTCGATTTTGTTCGTGCTCGGCTGGATCATCACCCTGCCGTTGTGGATCGTTCCCGGCCTGTCGCTGGTCTTGCCGCTGCTGTTGATGGCCTGGTACAACCGGCGCACCTTCGCCTACGATGCGCTGTCGATGCACGCCACGGACCAGGAATGGGCGACCTTGAAACCCCGCGCCAAGCTGCCGATGTTCATGCTCGGACTGGTCATGGCGCTGCTCGCCCATGTGCCGGTCGTCGGCCTGCTGGTGCCCGCCCTGGCGGCGCTGTCATTCGTTCATATCGGGCTGGAGACGCTGCGCCAATCGCGCGGCGGCGCGCTGGTAAGCATCGAGGGAGAAGCGGCATGAGTCGCAGCTTTGGCGCCGTCATCATCGGCGACGAGATTCTGTCGGGCAAACGTCAGGACAAGCATTTCGCAAAAATCATCGAGATACTCGGCGCGCGCGGCCTGCGCCTGGCCTGGGTCGAATACGTCGGCGACGACCGCGCGCGCCTGACCGCGACTTTCAGGCGCACGATGGCTGCCGGCGATATCGTGTTTTCCTGCGGCGGCATCGGCAACACGCCGGATGACCACACCCGCCAGGCGGTTGCCGCAGCACTTGGCGTCGAACTGGAATTGCACCCGCAAGGCTACGAGGAACTCAAGGCCCGCTTCAACGGCGAAGAAATCAACGACAGGCGCAAGTTGCTGGTCACCTTTCCGGCTGGTGTCCGGATCATCCCCAACCCGTTCAACCGCATCCCCGGCTTCACGATCAACGATCACTTCTTCGTGCCAGGCTTCCCGCAGATGGCGCACCCGATGATCGAATGGGCACTCGATACCTTCTACCGCGACCTCTTCAAGCCGGTCGACGGGCTGGTCGAAAAAGCCATCCTGCTGACCGGGCCGATGGCCTACGAGAGCGCGCTGCTCGACCTGATGGATCGCATCGTCAGGGACTACCCGACTCTGCGCCTGTTCTCGCTGCCATCGATCGCCAACCGCGAGCGCCGCCACCTCGAACTGGGAGTCGAGGGGGCACCGCAACTGGTAGATCAGGCGATGGGCGAAATCTGCGCCGAAGTCGACCGGCGGGGCCTTGCCTGGACCTGGCGCCCTTGATCAGCCCTTTGGCGGCGCCTCGACCGGTGCCGTCAATCGGCATAGGGGGCCGCCTTGATAGGCTGCACCCCTGCCACACCACCCGGCATGCGGGTCCGCACCGGGCGGTTCGAGAAGTTGGGGTTATGAGAGACGAGGCACCCTGAGTCGATCAAAGTAAGCAATGGTCAGTACCGTTTTTAGCAATCGGTCACTATTACGCCACCAACAGCGTGAATTTCCAGCCACCCGCTGCGCCACCGTTTCCGAGGCGCCCAACGCTTTTAATTCCCGATACATCGTCGGGCCACGTTTCCAGTGCTTGAGCTGAATCGCCCTTAACCGATGGCGCATCCACTCGTCTAGCACTCGCCAGACTTTTGGCGTTTGCGATAACCGAAAGTAGGCTTTCCAGCCCAGCACATAGGGCCGTAGCTTTTCAACGACTTCCGCCATACTGCGACCGCCTGAACGACGGGTCAGTTGCCTGATCCGCTGTTTATAGGTCGTCAGCGGCTTGGCCGCCACCTTGCATTTGATCTCCCCTTTCGGGGCCACCCAGAAGCTGAAACCGAGAAACTTGCGACCGAATACACGGGCTACTGCACTTTTGGCCTCATTGACCGTCAGGTGCAGCTTCGCGTACATCTTCCGCAGCAAGGCCATCACCCGCTCACCCGCTCGCTGGCTGCGAACATACACATTCGCATCATCGGCGTAGCGCACGAAGCAATGACCCCAGCGTTCCAGTTCCTTGTCAACTTCATCCAGCAACACATTCGCCAGCAGCGGCGACAGTGGCCCGCCTTGCGGGGTGCCCTGATGCCGCGACACGACGACGCCATCCCGCATGATTCCGCTGTTCAGATACGCCCGGATCAGCCGGATTACCCCGGCATCACCGATCCGCTTCTGTAAACGCCCAATCAGGATGTCGTGATTGACCCGATCAAAGAATTTCTCCAGATCAACATCCACCACGATTCGGCGTCCCGACTGAACATAGGCTTGCGCACGAACGACCGCTTCTTGTGCGCTGCGCCCCGGTCGGAAACCGTAGCTGTATTCGCTGAAGGTCGGGTCCAGCATCGGCTGCAATACTTGCAGCAGAGCTTGCTGAATCAGCCGATCCGTCACCGTCGGGATGCCAAGCTCACGCTCACCACCGTCTGGTTTCGGGATCGTCACCCGTCGTACCGGACTGGGCCGGTACGTCCCCTGCACTAATTGAGCACGAATCTCCGGCCACGCAGTTTGCAGATGGCGGGCTGTCTCGGGTATGTCCCGGCCATCCACGCCTGCTGCGCCTTTGTTGGCTTTCACCCGTTTCCACGCTTGTTGCAGGTTCTCTCTCGTCAGCGCCGCTCTCAGCAACGCTGACCCTGTGCTTCCCGTTTCATGTCGCGGGCGTGTCGCTTCGTCGCTGGTGCTTGCGCGTGCGGCTTCACCGCCCACTACTGGCCCCCGCCCCGATTTCTCGGGCATCTGACGCACGACTTCACGCATCGACATGGCGTAAAACACTCCTTCACGTTTGGCCCTTCGCCCCATACCGGCAGCTACTATGGCCGCTGCTGACTTCTCGCTCCGTGTTGCCACGTCGCCCTTTCAGGCATGAGGCGAGATCTCCCCAGGTAAGAACACGATCCTTCTCCGCACCACTGCCGGATCTACAGCACCTCGCCTTGACCACAAGAGCTTCGCGGTTACGAGCCCACTCGCCCTGCTCGGCACTGCCTCATATCCGATTCTTGTTCATCAGCACACGGATTACGCTCCATGCTTCCTTCCCACGCTCGGTCACCCTCACGCAGTTGCACTTCACTTCGCTCGCTGTGGTCAGCTCGCGGGAGGACTTCCACCTCCAAGATCGCGCCCATGCTGGGCGCACACGTAAAAAAACCCGCGAATTCGCGGGTTCTTCATGGCCGGAATAAGCGCCGAATTACTTGGCGGTCTTCCTGGCAGCGGCAGTCGTCGCACTGACGGCCTTGGTCGTCGACTTGGTCGCGACGGCCATGTTGGCTTCGGCAATATCGGACAACTGCTTGGCCATCGACGTCATGTTGTCGAAAGCCTTGGTTGAAGCGTTCAGCATCGACTTCATCGTCACCGCGAACACGTCACCGCCGACCGGCGCGCTGGCAGTTGCCTTCTCGACGGCACTGCTGGCGTTCTTGGTGAAGCTGCCGTACTGCGACTCCATCACGGAAGTCAGTTCCTTTTGCATGCCAGCGACCAGTTCGTAGACGCTGCGCGAGTAATCCACCCACTTGTCCACGTTCGGCTTGGCCAGATCGCTGCCCAACTTCGCTACTTCGTTGGGGTCCTTGGCACCGAGGATTTGCTGGGTATTGTTGACCGTATTGTTGAAAAATTCGCGCGAGGCGGCCATGTTGAGGGCGGTCAGGCGCTCGACACCGTTGAAAGCGGTACGCATCAGGGCGGTCATCACTTCGGCATTGGCCTTTTGCGCGGCGGCCAGTTGTTCCATGTTCGGCTTGTTCATCATCTTCTCCAGGTTTGGTTTTGGGTGTGGATGAAACCAGCCCCCGTACGATGACGGGGGCCTTGTGCAGCATGTTACTGGTACGGCGAAATTACTTCTTCTTGGCAGCGCTGGCGCCAACGGCCTTGACCGTCGCGTTGGTCGCGGCGGCAACATTGGCTTCGGCGATCTCGGCGACCTGCTTGGCAGCCTTGTTCATGTTGTCGAAAGCGGAAGTCGCAGCGGCGATGGCGCTCTTGACGGCAGCAACGGCAACGTCGGAACCGGCCGGCGCAGACTTGGCAGCCTTGTCGAGCAGACCGGCAACGGTCTTCTGGAAGTCGCCGAACTGGGCTTCGATCATCTTGGCCATCTCTTCTTGAGTCTGGGCAGAGATTTCATAGACGGAACGCGAGTAGGCAACCGCCTTCTCGACATTCGGCTGGGCCAGCGAAGCCTGGATCGACATGGCGTCCTGGACATCCTTGGCACCCATCAGGGCCTTGGCGCCGGAAACCGAATCTTCCATCATGGAGCGGGCGGTGTTCAGGTTCAGGGCAGCGATGCGCTCGGCGGAAGCCAGCGCGGTGTTGGCGACGGACAGCAGGGAATCAACGGTAGCCTTGTTGGCGGCGGCGAGTTGCTCGGGTGTGGTGAACATGGTGGAATCTCCAGAGTTGATATTGAATACGGGTTTTTGCTTGACCATTGCGGAGCGCAAAATCATTTTGCTGCACCGCAACATAAGTCAGATTATAGAACCGATCCGCTAAATGTCAAGCACTTTTGTTGCGCCGCAGCAATTGAATTTTTGGCATGCTGAATCAGCAACTTGTAATGTACTCGAAGTCCTTTGTGCGAGCGCTATTTCGCGGCGCAGCAGAACCCGGATAATCAGTTTGCATTGCCCTGAGCAGGCAGGGCGCTGGCGCCTTTCAAATCCAGGCGCGAACCGCCATCGGCCGGCGACTCCGCCTTGTTGCGCGGCTGAATGATTGCCCGGACCCGCGCCGGCTGCCCCTTGGGGTCGCTGTTCTTGCCGGCAGTGACCAGGTATTTCTCGCTGATGCCGTCGTACCAGATGTAATCGCCCCTGACCTGATCCTGGCCGCTTCTGACCCAGGCGCGTTGAAAGAATTCGGCGACCTCGTTGTTGGTGTTGTACTCGATGCGCTCGGCTTCACCGTCGAGGTACTCGTCCTTGCCTTCCTGCTTCTGCCGGATGCGCGCCAGGCCATCCTTGCCGCCAAAGGCGACGCCCTTCTGGAAACCGTACTGATCCTCGGTGATGACGACCCGGTCGGCACGCAGCACCATGGTGCCCTTGGTCACCAGCACGTCGCCCTCGAGAATCGAGATTTTCTTGGCATCGTCAATCGAGGCGCGGCTGGCTTCGAGCTGCATCGGCTTGTCGCGGTCGGCGCGCTCGGCGAAGACCGGCTGGCTGAGCAGGACAACGAGAAGTGAAACGGCGATTCGGGAGTTCATTTTTGCACTCGACGCGGATAGTACAGGCCGGTAACCTGTGATTGGAGTTCAAAGGTGGAGTCATTCTGGTCCAGATGCATGCCCACCCCCTTGACCCAGGATTTGTCTTCGGTAATCTCGACCGGACTCTGGGTAAAGGCGATACCGTCATTGGGGTGGGCGGTCAGATCGGGCATCCGGGCAACGGCAGCAGGCCGCTCCGGCGTCGCAGCGCGCGTCACCCTGACGTCGTCCCACAGGAAAACCACCTCGCCCTTGCTGGTAACCCGGGCATTGTCTCCGGAAACGGTCAGCGTCGGCGCATCCGGCCGATATTGAATGAGGATCGGATTTTTCAGCTGGGAGGCATCGTCGTCGGGATAGTGCTCCATATACGGCGCCGTCAGCCGGTACTTGACGCGCCCCTGGTCGTCGAACTGACGAAGCAGGAAATTCTCCGCCATCGAATCGGGGTCGTGACGCAATTTTCCGTCAAGCTTCGTTTCGCCCGGCGCAACCGCCCGTTGCAGCCAGAAACTGAGCCCCGCCAGCAAGGCCAGCAGGACAATCGTAAACCACTGGCTGGAACCGAATTTCATTGCGCGTCGAGGTAGGCTGCGAACAGGTTTTCGAGTCTGCCCTGCGCTTCGAGAATGAATTCCACAGCCTCGCGCACAGCACCGTGGCCGCCTGCGCCATCGGTCACGGCGTGCGCCCGCTCGCGGACCACCTGGCGCGCATTGGCCGGCGCCAGCGCCAGTCCACAGCTGGCCATGACCCGCAGGTCGATCAGGTCGTCGCCCATGAAGGCGCACTCGGACCAGTGCAGGCCCAGCTTTTCGAGCAGGCTCGCAACCACGGCATGCTTGTCGACGACGCCTTGAAAAACATGCTCGATACCGAGATCGGCGGCACGCGCAGCGACGACACCGGAGGTGCGGCCGGTAACGATGGCGAGTTCGAGACCTGCCCGTTGCAGCAGCTTGAGGCCAAAGCCGTCCTGGACATTGAAGGTCTTCAATTCACGTCCGTCATCGGTATAGTGCAGACCGCCATCGGTCATCACGCCGTCGATGTCGAAGGCGATTAGTTTGATCCGGGCAGCGCGGGTCCGGGCATCCATCAGATCACCTTGGCCGTAAACAGGTCGTGCATGTTCAGAGCCCCGAGCAGGCGCCGGTCGCCATCAACGACCAGCAGGGCATTGATCCGGTAGCGCTCCATCATCTCGACCGCCTCGACGGCCAGTCGATCGGCAGCGATGGTCCGCGGGTCGGCATGCATGACGCCGTCGATGCGGGCCACCTGCAGGTCGGTCCGCTTTTCGAAGGCACGGCGCAGGTCGCCATCTGTAAACACCCCCAGCACACGACCGTCATCATCGACAATGACCACCAGTCCAAGGCCGCCGCGCGACATGGCGAGGATGGCCTCGCTCAATCCGGTCTGCGGCCCGACGGTCGGCACCTCTCCGCCACTGCGCATGACATCACGGACATGGGTCAGCAGGCGGCGGCCGAGCGAACCGCCGGGATGTGAACGGGCGAAATCATCCGGCCCGAAGCCGCGCGCATCGAGCAGCGCAACCGCCAGCGCGTCGCCGAGCGCCAGCGCCGCCGTCGTGCTCGCCGTCGGCGCCAGGTTGTGCGGGCAAGCCTCCTGCGCAACGGCGGCGTCGAGATGAATATCGGCTTCGCGGGCCAGCGTGGAGGTCGGCTCACCGGTCATCGTGATCAGGCGCGCGCCCTGGCGCTTGACCAGCGGCACGATGCGCAACAATTCCTCGGATTCCCCCGAATTGGACAAGGCCAGCAGAATATCGTCGCGCGTGATCATGCCAAGGTCGCCGTGGCTGGCTTCGGCCGGGTGCACGAAATAAGCGGGCGTCCCGGTACTCGACAGGGTCGAGGCAATCTTGCGTGCAACATGGCCCGACTTGCCCATGCCACTGACGATCAAGCGCCCGTGACAGCCGAGAATCAGTTTCACCGCGGCCGCGAACTCGCCATTTATTCGGTCCACCAGCGCGTTGACCGCAGCAGCCTCGATGCGCAGCGTCTGACGACCAAGCGCCAGCGCACGTTCCGGCGAAAAATGATCGGATTTCAGACTTGGGTTCATGAGCAGGCTGCGGTTATGATGGTCCAAGTATACCTGACTTAGTGAATCTGCCTTGAGCGCGCTCTCCCTCGTCCTTCTACTTCTTGGCGCCTCGGTGCTGGCTGTCGTCGTCTGCCGTCGCTTCAACCTGCCGCCGGTACTTGGCTACCTGGCAGTAGGCAGCGTGATCGGTCCGCATGCGCTGGACCTGATGCAGGATGTGCATCGCGCCGAATATCTCGCCGAGTTCGGCGTCGTCTTCCTGATGTTCTCGATCGGCCTCGAATTTTCGCTGCCCAAGCTGTACACGATGAAGCGCATCGTGTTCGGGCTGGGATTGCTGCAGGTGGTCGTCAGCATGGTGCTGATCGCCGCTCTGGTCATGCTCTTCGGCGTCAACTGGCAACTCGGCATTGCCCTCGGTGGCGTCTTCGCGATGTCATCGACCGCTGTGCTGACCAAGCTGCTGGCCGAGCGCATGGAGTTCGACACGGCGCACGGCCGCGAGATCATGGGCGTCCTGCTCTTCCAGGATCTCGCTGTGGTGCCCCTGCTGGTCATCATTCCCGCCCTGACCGAGCCGCCGGAAAAACTTGCGATGCTGTTGGGCATCGCGCTGCTCAAGGCAGTCGTCGTCCTCGCAATCATCCTGGTTTTTGGCCAGCGCCTGATGCGCAAGTGGTTCCATTTCGTGGCGCGCGCCAAATCATCCGAAGTGTTCGTCCTCAACGTGTTGCTGATCACGCTGGGTCTCGCCACCCTCACCGAAATGGCCGGCCTGTCGCTGGCGCTGGGCGCTTTCGTCGCCGGCATGCTGATCTCGGAAACAGAATACCGCCTGCAGGTTGAAGAGGACATCAAGCCATTCCGCGACGTACTGATGGGCCTCTTCTTCGTGACCATCGGCGTCCGCCTCGACCTGAATGTGCTGGTCGGCTTGTGGTGGCAGGTGCTGGCGGTGCTGATCGCCCTGCTCATCGTCAAGGGCCTTGTCGTCGGGGCGCTCTCCTGGCGCCTCGGGGCGACCCCCGGCAACGCCATCCGCTCGTCCTTGTGGCTTTGTGCCGGCGGCGAATTCGGCTTCGTGCTGCTCGGTGAAATCACGCACATGCCGAAGGCGGTCGAGCAGGCGGCGCTGACGATACTCGTCCTCTCGATGCTGATTGCTCCCTTCATCATCCACTACAGCGAGCGGCTGGTCATGCGCTTCGTCGCCAACGAATGGATGATGCGCTCGATGCAATTGACGACGATCGCCGCCCGGTCCATGGGCACGGAAAAACACGCGCTCCTCTGCGGATTCGGGCGCAGCGGACAATACCTCGCGCGCTTTCTGGCGCAGGAATCGATCAACTACATTGCGCTCGACCTCGACCCGGATCGTGTTCGCGAAGCGGCCGCCGGCGGCGAAACGGTCGTCTTCGCCGATGCCGGGCGCAAGGACGCGCTGATTGCCGCCGGCCTGATGCGGGCCAGCGTCGTCATCATCACGGTCAGCGACACCCCGCTGGCCGAAAAAATCCTGTTCCATGTCCTCGCGGTGCGCCCGGATATTCCGGTCATCGTACGCACCGCCGACGAACGCAACATCGACCGCCTGTCGCGGGCCGGCGCGGCCGAGGTCGTCCCCGAGGCCCTCGAAGCCAGCCTGATGCTGGCTTCACACGCGCTGGTACTGCTTGGCGTCCCGCCCAATCGCGTGCTCAAGCGCATTCGCCAGACGCGCTCGCAACGCTACAGCCTGTTGCGCGGCTTCTATCGTGGCCTCAGCGATCATGACCGCGACGACATCGACGATCAGCAACAGCCCCGCCTGCACTCGGTTCATCTCGACCCCGGGTCCGGCGCGATCGGGCGCACCCTGGACGAACTCGACCTGGAGGAACTCGGCTGCGAAGTCAGCGCCATTCGCCGGCGGGGTATCCGCGCCGTCGAACCGGCACCGGAAACACGGCTCGAGGAAGGCGACGTCGTCGTTCTGCTCGGCGCCCCGGAAGCCGTCACCGCAGCCGAAGAGCGGCTGCTGCAAAAATAAAAAAGCCCGCCGAAGCGGGCGTTGGATCAAACACAGCCTTTCAATCAGAAGGCCAAGCAGACGGTGAAGGGATCAGCATCGGTAACATCCGTCGTCGCAGCAGCACTACCAGCAGCAGCACTAGCTTTAGTGCTAATTACCTGCATTGACCCTGTTGCTGTATTGCCATCATCCGTCGTTATGTCCAGCTGCTTGGCGAACTTGCCAAGGATGCCACCCGAGCAAATGATGTAACTTCCCTTCAGAGTAGATATTGGAGAATTAGCCCCACCAGTAATGCCGATTTGCCCACCATCCGCATTTTCCGGCAAGTAAGCGGCAGCAGTAACATCTGTTGTCCCGGCAGCCAATCCTGCTAGGCGAACATGCTGCCAGAACAGATTGACTCGTCTGTGAGCGTTGTAGCGTTCCAATTACCATCAATCACCATTGCCGTTGCCATCGATCGTGGTTGCACCGACGTGAGTCACCGCGTCTTTGTCATCTCCCGGCAAGCCCTTGTACTTGTCCTGATACCCGTAGATAAATAGCGGAATATTGCGGAAATCGGTGGCGAAATTCTTCACCTTGGCACTATTGATCAATTCCTGTCCCTTCAGCACGCCGCCGAGCAACAGGCCGATGATGACCAGAACAATCGCAATTTCGACGAGGGTGAAACCGCTTTGACTGTTTTTCATGTTTTTCTCCTTTGACTATTTCTGCACAATCCAAAGCAAGCTCCGTGCCAACCAATAATTGCCCGAAATTGCGGTATCAGTACCCAAAATTTACGTTTACCCTGTCGAAAAATCGACAGTTGTTGAGAACATGAACACCTCCGCGCCCTCTAACCCGATCCCTTGGTGGTTGCGCCAGCCGAATTTCCTGCTGGCGGGACACCTTCTGTTGCTGCATTTCCTGGCATTTGGCGGCTGGAAGCTGCCGGCCGTCCGCATCCTGTGGATCGTTGCACTCGGTCTGTTCCTGCTCTGGCAACCATTCGTCGCCGGTGAGCGGCGCATGAGTTCCCTTCAGGGCGGACTGTTGCTGGCCGTGGTACTGGCCTCCACCTGGCTGCTCAACCCGTGGCTGATGCTGATCTGGTGCGGCGCGCTGGCGGCGGTGATCGGCGGCCGCGTGCTGTGGACCAGCAGCCGCCTGGAGCGTAGCGGCTACCTGCTGGCCTTTGGCTATCTGGTCTGCCTGATCATTTTCGGCGTCGTTCCGGAAGTCTCGCCGATGGTTGTGCTCGACCCCCTGCCGCGCACCACGATCGGCCTCTACATGCCGGCGCTGCTGGCCCTGCTGCCACTTTTTCCGGCCCATGCGCAGCGCCGCCAGGCCGGGGATGCGTTCGACCTGTTCTATGGGATGCTGGTCTTTCTCGCCCTTGCCGTTTTCGTCCTTGGCGCCCTGGCCTTCACCTTCGTTGCCGGGATCAGCTATGTCGAGGCGCTGGCCCAGACCTCGTTGTCGATCGCCGCCGCCCTGCTCGTGCTGGCCTGGGCATGGAATCCGCGGGCCGGATTTTCAGGCATTGGTTCGGCATTTTCGCGTTACCTGCTCTCGGTCGGGCTGCCACTGGAGCAATGGCTGATCCAGCTGGCCGAAGCCAGCGAGAAGGAAAGCCACCCGGTACGTTTCCTCGCCACAGTCACCGGGCAACTGGAGCAAATGCCCTGGGTCGTCGGTTGCCGCTGGCGTACCAATGGCGATGCTGGCGAATTGGGCAATGTTTCATCGAATTCCCAGGCGTATTCGCGCGGCGATGTCAGCCTGACCGTCTTTTTCCGCTATACGCCGTCCCCGGCAATGCGCTGGCACGTTCAACTGGCTGCTGCGCCTGGCCATCGAGTTTTACCTCGTCAAGTTCCAGACCCACGAATTGCAGCGCATGGGCTACCTGCAGGCGGTGTATGAAACCGGCGCCCGCGTGACCCACGACGTCAAAAATCTGCTGCAGTCACTGCAAACGCTCTGTTATGCGGCAGCACAGCCCGGCGATCCGGCGGCGGTAGCGCAGCTGCTGGCCCGCCAGCTGCCGCAGATCGCCGAGCGCCTGAAGTCGACCCTCGACAAGTTGCAGCGCCCGGAAATTGAAGTCAGCAGCGGCATTTCCGCCGGCGAATGGTGGGCGCGCCTGCAGGACCGCCACGCCGGCAACGGCATCAGCTGGAACGAAGAACTGGGCGGCACGGCCGAATTACCCGGCAGCCTTTTCGACAGCGTCGCCGAAAATCTGCTGCAGAATGCACTGGCCAAGCGACAGCATGAAAACGGCATTGAAATTTCGGCCAATTTCACGGTCGACCGCAACAATGTGGTTTTCAGTGTTCGTGACAGCGGCCAGGCAATTTCGCCCGGGGTGGCCGATGCGCTGTTCAGGGAACCGGTGCAGTCCGAGTCCGGCCTGGGCATCGGCCTCTACCATGCGGCGAAGCAGGCCGAGGACAACGGCTATTGTTTGACCCTGACCGAGAACCGGCCAGGCACCGTAAATTTCAGCCTGGAGCGGCTGAACTGACGGCGGCTGCCGCCGCAACACTCGACTTCAGCGGCCTGACGATCTGATAGACAGGTGTATTGCCCTTGCCCTTCAGGTAAATGATCTGCGGTTCGCGAAACTCGAAGCGGTCCATCAGGCGCCGATAAGTTGCTTCATCCACATGAACCATGCCCGGCACCCCTTCGCTGGTAATGCGGCTGGCCAGATTCACGGTATCGCCCCACAGGTCGTAGATGAATTTCTTCTTGCCGACCACGCCGGCGACGACCGGCCCGGTGCCAATGCCGATCCGCACTTCCAGGCGCAGGCTATTGACCTCGAAATCGTCGCGCAATACGTCGCGCATCGCCAGCGCCAGTTCGGCGATCGCCTGCGAATAGTTGCCCTGTTCGTTGTTCAGGCCACCGGCGGCCATGTAGGCATCCCCGATAGTCTTGATCTTCTCGACGCCGAACTTCTCGGCCAATTCGTCGAACGACGAAAAGATGCGGTTGAGCATCGCGAACACCTGCTGCGGCGACATGCCCTGAGCCAGTTTCGTAAAATTGACGATATCGACGAACATGACCGTTACGTCGGCGAAACCGTCGGCGATCGTCTGTTTCTCGTGTTTTAGCCGCTCGGCGATCGGTCCGGGGAGGATGTTGAGCAACAGGCGCTCCGAACGATCCTGCTCATCCTGCAACAGGCGGTGGGTTTCCTCCAGGCCGGCCTGCGCCTTGGATTTCTCCTGCGTCGAGTAGCGCAAAAGCAGATAAACGATGGTCGAAACGGCGGCGAAATTCAGCGCGAAGAAGAACACGCTGACCCGGGTCGGCACCTGCGGGCCGGTCGAAATCAGGCTGTCGGCAAGGAAATAATCGAAGAAACCGGACAGCGCGGTCAGGAAAATGTAGGCGAAAAACCACGCCGCCGACTCGCGCACGCCGAAAAACAGCACGGCGCCGATTGGCGCCAGCAAGCCCCACAGGCTGATGCCGCTGGCCGTGATGAAGTTGCCGATGCTCCACTGCACGACGAAGGGCATGAACAGGAAAAGCGCCAACTGCGAGTAGCGGAAAAAATTGAAATTGCCGCTCTTGAGGAAAAAAACAAGGTTGGAAACCAGCAGCAACTGAAAAACGAAGGGTGCCGTCGATGAGAATTTCGGCCCCATCTGCCAGTACAGGAACAGCCACAGCATCGAACCCAACGATACGAGGCCGGTGGCGAAGATCAGCAGCGACTTTTTCAGGCGCGTCTCGGCGTCATCGTCCGGATTGAATCCGGTGGTATTAAATCCGCGAAACAAGCTTGATTTGGCCTGACTCATATTATCCCTGCCGCCAATACGGCGGTCGGCGTCCAGTTTGGCAGTCGATAACCACGCCGTCAATAAGCCGGCATCATGGCAAGCGCCCAATCTCAGGCAAAGAGGCGCGCCAGTTCCTCGCCGGGCGAAGGCGCCCGCATGAAGGCCTCGCCGACCAGAAAGGCATTGACGCCGCTGGCGCGCATCCGCGCCACGTCTGCCGGCCCGAGAATCCCGCTTTCGGTGACGACGATGCGATCCACCGGAATGCGGCCAAGCAGGCCCAGCGTCGTGTCGAGCGTCACCTCGAAAGTACGCAGGTTGCGATTGTTGATGCCGAGTAGCGGGGTTTTCAGTTGCAGGGCAGCGTCGAGTTCCTCACCGTTATGGACTTCGACCAGCACCGCCATGCCATAGCCGTGGGCCTGCGCTTCCAGCGCCTGCATCTCGGCGAGGCTCAGCGCGGCGGCAATGAGCAGGATGCAGTCGGCACCCATGGCGCGCGCTTCGGCGACCTGATAGCGGTCGACCATGAAATCCTTGCGTAGCACCGGCAACGCACAGGCCGCGCGCGCGGCCTGCAGGTATTCCGGCGCGCCCTGGAAATATTGGCGGTCGGTCAGCACCGAAAGGCAGGCGGCGCCATGCTGCGCATAACTGCGGGCGATCTCCGCCGGCTGAAAATCGGGGCGAATGACGCCTTTCGACGGGCTGGCTTTCTTGATTTCGGCGATGACGGCTGGTTGACCGCCGGCAATCTTATTGCGAATGGAACCGACGAAGTCACGGGGCGCTGCTTGTGCATCAGCTTCGGCTTCGACAACGGCGAGTGGCTTGCGCGCCAGCGCAGCGGCAATTTCCTCGCGCTTGGTGGCAATGATCCGATCGAGGATGTCGCTCATGAAAACTGTTTGGTGCAGCTGACGAATTCCTCCACCTTGGCCCGTGCGGCGCCCGAAGCGATCATTTCGAAGGCCTGCTCGACACCGTCGGCCAGCGATTCCACCAAGCCACAGACATAGATGCTGGCCCCGGCATTGAGCGCGACGATGTCGCGCGGCGCGCCCATCTTGTTGTTCAGCGCCCCGAGCAGCATCGCTTTCGATTCCTCGACATTGGCCACCTGCAGGACCTTCGGATCGTGCACCGGCAGGTTGAATTGTTCGGGGTGGATTTCGTATTCGGTGACGCGCCCGTCCTTCAACTCGCCGACCAGGGTCTGGCCGGAAATTGAAATTTCATCGAGGTTTTCACGGCCGAAAACGGTGAGCGCCCGCTGGCTGCCGAGGCGCTGCAACACGCGAACCTGAATGCCGACCAGATCCGGGTGAAAGACGCCCATGACCTGTTGCGGCGCGTTGGCCGGGTTGGTCAGCGGGCCGAGGATGTTGAAGATCGTTCGCACCCCAAGCTCGCGGCGCACCGGCGCGGCATGCTTCATGGCACTGTGGTGGTTGGGCGCGAACATGAAGCCGATGCCGGTTTCGCCAATGCATCGGGCGACCTGCTCGGGCTTCAGGTTGATGTTGGCACCGAGCGCCTCGAGCACATCGGCACTCCCCGACTGACTGGAAACCGAACGCCCGCCGTGCTTGGCAATTTGCGCGCCAGCGGCGGCGGCCACGAACATCGCGGCGGTGGAGATGTTGAAGGTGTGGGCGCCGTCGCCGCCGGTGCCGCAGGTATCGACCAGACGGCTGGTGTCGGCAACCACAACCTTGGTCGACAGCTCACGCATTACTGTCGCGGCAGCGGCGATTTCGCCGATGGTTTCCTTCTTGACGCGCAGGCCGGTGATGATGGCGGCAATCATGACTGGCGTCACTTCGCCGTTCATGATCTGCTGCATCAGGGCGACCATTTCGTCGTGGAAAATTTCGCGGTGTTCGATCACGCGCTGGAGGGCGGCTTGTGGGGTCATTTCTTGTGTTCGTCCAGGAAGTTCTTGAGCAGGTCGTGGCCGCGTTCGGTCAGGATCGATTCGGGGTGAAACTGCACGCCTTCGACGGCCAGCGTCTTGTGACGGACCCCCATGATTTCGCCATCGTCGGTCCACGCGGTGATTTCCAGGCATCCGGGCAGACTTTCGCGCTCGATGGCCAGCGAGTGATAGCGGGTACAGGTCAGTGGATTGGGCAGCCCCTTGAAAACGCCCTTGTTTTCGTGGTGGACCGCGGAAACCTTGCCATGCATCAGCTGCTTGGCGTGCACGATCTTGCCGCCAAAGGCCTCACCGATGGCCTGATGGCCAAGGCAGACGCCAAGCAGCGGGATCTTGCCGGCGAATTCGCGAATCGCCTCCAGCGAAATCCCCGCCTGGACCGGCGCGCAGGGGCCGGGGGAAATGACCAGATATTCGGGTTTCAGACGAGCAATCTCACCTGTTGTTATGGCATCGTTGCGGTAAACCTTCACTTCCTGTCCCAACTCGCCGAAGTACTGGACGATGTTGTAGGTAAAGCTGTCGTAATTGTCGATCATCAGCAGCATGCTGTTGATTCCTTGCCTGTTTCGCCAACCTGCGATTCTACATTAAAGGTTGGGACCACAGCCGGGCGGAGGCTTTTCGATTAAAATGCCGCCTTTACTGCCGGATTCTCCCATGAGCGCCGCCCACTCGATTCCCCCGCACACCCTCTCGATCGTCGTTCCGTTTTACAACGAGGAAGACAATGTTTCGCCGCTGGTCAAGCGCGTGCATGAGGCGCTGGCTGGATACGAGCATCCCTGGGAACTGGTGCTGGTCGATGACGGCAGCAGCGATGCGACCGTCGATCGTGCTTTGCTGGCTGCAAAAGAATACGGCCCGCATGTGCGCATCGTCGAACTGACGCGCAATTTCAAGCAAACCGCCGCCATGCAGGCCGGGATCGATGCCGCGCGCGGCGACGTGATCGTCACCATGGACGGCGACCTGCAGAACGACCCGATCGACATTCCGCGCATGGTCGCCCGGCTGCTCAACGAGGATCTCGACCTCGTTGCCGGCTGGCGCCAGAACCGTCAGGATGGCCTGTTCCTGCGCAAGATCCCGTCGAAAATCGCCAACAAGCTGATCGCCCGCATGACCGGCGTCCATCTGAAGGATTACGGCTGCAGCCTGAAGGCTTTCCGGGGCAGCGTCATCAAAAGCGTGCGCCTGTACGGCGAGATGCACCGCTTCATACCCGCCTGGCTGGCCACCGTGACGACGCCGCGGCGCATCGCCCAGGAGCCGACCACCCACCACGCGCGCACCGCCGGCGTTTCCAAGTACGGCATTTCGCGAACGTTTCGCGTCATTCTCGACCTGATCGCCGTCTTCTATTTCATGCGTTTCCGCGCCCGACCCGGCCATTTCTTCGGCGGCATCGGCCTCGCCCTGACCGCACTTTCCGGCATGGTGCTGACCTGGCTGGCGTGGGTCAAGTTCGGGCTCGGCGAACCGATCGGCGGACGACCGGCGCTGATTGTCGCCATCGGCGGCCTGATCGCCGGCGTACATTTCATCACGACCGGCGTGCTGGCTGAAATCATGGCCCGCATCTACTTCGAATCCGGCACCGTTCGTTCCTACGCGGCGCGCCCGGCAAGCCCACTGGCCACCGACCAGGGTTGGCACAAGCCGGCGTGACTGGCGCGGTCAACGCCGGAATTTACGAAAAATCCGGCGGAAAATTTCTGCTCGGCCTGACGGCCATCCTGCTCGCCTGGCGCTTCTGGGTCGTCCCGCAAATGGGCATCACCCTCTACGTCGACGAAGCGCAATACTGGACCTGGGCGCAGCATCTGGACTGGGGTTATTACTCCAAGCCGCCCGGTGTCGCCGCGCTGATCGCCGCATCGACGGCGCTGTTCGGCAATGGCCTGCTCGGGGTCAAGGCGCTGGCCATGTTGTTGTACCCGCTCGCCGCCGCCGCATGCTGGTTCATCGCCTGCCGCCTCTACGATGCGCGCATCGCCTTCTGGTCGGCGCTCGCCGTGCTGACCCTGCCGATTTTCGCATGGCTCGGCCTGTTCGTTTCCACCGATGCGCTGCTGACGCTGTTCTGGGCACTGGCCTTGCTGGCTTACCTGCGCGCACTGGACAGCGACCGCTGGGCCGACTGGCTGCTGCTCGGCCTGCTCTGCGGCCTCGGCCTGCTTTCCAAATACACGATGGCCGCCTTCCTTGGCGCCGCCTTTCTGCATCTGCTGGCCTTCCACCGTCCGCGCCTCGGCACGGCCAAACCCTGGCTGGCGGCCGGGCTGGCGCTGCTGATCCTGAGCCCCAACCTTTACTGGAACGTCACCCACGATTTCCCGACCCTGCGCCACACTGCCGAAATCACCGTCAGCAAACGCGCCGGCGGCGGCCTGCGCGCGCTCGGCGAGTTCTGGGCCGCGCAATGGGGGGCCTTCGGTCCGGTGCTCGGCAGCGTTTTCGTCCTGCTGCTGCTGCGCGCCCGCGAAAGCTGGCGTGACGGACCGACGCGCCTGCTGCTCTGGTTTTCCCTGCCGCTGTGGGCCATCGTTTCGGCCCAAGCCATCAACAGCAACGCCAACGCCAATTGGGCGGCACCGGCCTTCGCGCCGGCGACCATCGCTGTCGTGGCCTGGCTTTTGCAACGCGGAAAGCAGCGCCTGCTGGTCATCGGCGTCGCCTTCAACATCGCCCTGGCCGGCGTCGCCTACCACTGGCAACTGGTGCTTGCTACGGTCGACGGCAAAACTGCGGCGAAATTGAACTTCTACAACCGCGCCCAAGGCTGGGACGGGCTGGGTCGCCAACTGAAACCCATCCTCGCCGCGCACCCCGACGCGGTGCTGGTTGCCAACAACCGCACCCTGCTCGCGCACATGCTCTACGAGGTGCGCGACCTGAATCCAGCAGCCGCCAGCTGGAACCCGAGCGGCAAGCCGAGCGACCACTACAAGCTGACCACCGACCTCCGCCCCTACATCGGCAGGGACGCGCTGCTGATCAGCACGGACCAGGTCGGCCCCGATTTTTCCAGCCGCTTTGCCGGGATCGACAAGCTGGCGACCCTGACGGCGCCGGTCAACGCGCGAACTTCGCGCACAATGGATGTTTACCTGCTTCGTGACTTCAAGGGCTACTGAGTTCCGCTTCGCGCTTTTGGCGTTCGGCCTCCTGGCCACGCTCTTCGTCGCCTGGCCGCAGATCGATCTGGCAGCCAGCGGACTGTTCTACCGTGGCGAAGGGCAATGGGTGCTGGAGCGCCACTCGCGCTGGCTGTTTCTGCCTTATCGCGGCCTGCCACGTATCGGGCAGGCACTGGTCGTCGTCCTGCTGGCGCTCTGGTTGCTGAGTTTCGTCCGGCGCTTTCCGAAATTGCGCGCGCGCCGGGTGCTTTTCGGTTTCGTGCTGATCGGCGGCCTGCTCGGGCCGGTATTGCTGGTCGACGCGACGCTCAAGGAGCACTCCGGGCGCGCCCGGCCGGAACGGATCGAACAGTTCGGCGGCATCCGGCAGTTCACGCCAGCCTTCGTGGTCGCCGACCAGTGCGAAAAGAACTGCTCCTTCGTCAGTGGCCATGTCGCCACCGCCTCGTTCATCATGGCTTTCGGCTGGCTGGGCGCGCCGGCTGTCCGCCGCCGCTGGCTACTGGCCAGCATCGGATTCGGCGCTTTCATGGCCCTGGCGCGCATGGCGCCGGGTGGACATTTCCTGTCCGACACCATCTTCGCCTGGTTCGCCACCTACTTCACGCTGTGGCTGACCGAGTGGCTGTTCCGCAGGCTTGGTTGGCTGCCGTAGAGGCCATCGTCAGTCGATCCGCGTATCCAGCCCCTGCTCGGCCAGTTCGGCCGCACGCAGCACGGCTAGCGCCTTGTTGCGGGTCTCGGTCCATTCCGAATTGGGGTCCGAATCGGCAACGATCCCGGCGCCCGCCTGGACATGCAGCTTCCGGTCCTTGACGACCGCGGTGCGAATCGCAATCGCGATATCCATGTCGCCATTGAATCCGAGGTAACCCACCGCACCGGCATAGATGCCGCGCTTGACCGGCTCCAGTTCGTCGATGATCTCCATCGCCCGCACCTTGGGCGCGCCGGAAACCGTGCCGGCCGGGAAGGTGGCGCGCAGCACGTCGAGCGCATCGAGCCCCGGCTGTAGCCTGCCCTCGACATTGGAGACGATATGCATGACATGGGAGTAACGCTCGACGATCATGTTCTCGGTCAGCTTTACCGAACCGACGCGTGCGACGCGGCCACAATCGTTGCGCCCGAGGTCGAGCAACTGGGTGTGTTCGGCGCGCTCCTTCTCGTCGGCCAACAGCTCGACGGCCAGTGCCGCATCTTCTTCCGGCGATGCGCCGCGCTTGCGCGTGCCTGCGATCGGCCGCACGGTGACGCGCTCGCCTTCGAGCCGGACGAGAATTTCCGGCGATGCGCCGACCACATGGTAATCGTCGAAATCGAAGTAGAACATGTAGGGTGACGGATTGAGGCTGCGCAGCGTGCGATAGAGCGCCAGCGGGCTGGCGTGGAAAGGCTTGGTCATGCGCTGCGACAGGACGACCTGCATGATGTCGCCCTCGGTAATGTATTCCTTGGCCTTGAGCACGGCTTTCTTGAAAGCCGCTTCCCCCGATACCGAAACCGCCGGCTCGGAATGCACCGGCTGCTCGCCGGGAATCGCTACCGGCATGCGCAGTCTGGCCAGCAACTCCTTGAGGCGCGCCCGTGCCTTCTGCCATGCTCCTGGAAAGCCCGGTTCGGCATAGACGATCAGGGTCAGCTTGCCGGACAGGTTGTCGACAACGGCGATTTCTTCTGAAAGCAGCAGGCCGATGTCCGGCGTGCCGATGTCATCAGGCTTGTTGGTGCGGGTCAGGCGGGTTTCGACGTAGCGCACGGTGTCGTAGCCGAAGCAGCCCACCAGACCGCCACAGAAGCGCGGGAGCCCGGCCTGCGGCGCGGCACGGAAACGCTGCATGAACTTGCCAATGAAGTCGAGCGGATTGGTATCATCCTCGCGCTCGGCGATGCGGTTGCCGGTGAGCACCAGCACTTGGTGCCCGTGGACGACGATGCGCGTCGATGCGGCGAGGCCGATGATCGAGTAGCGACCGAAGCGTTCACCGCCCTGCACCGATTCGAGCAGGTAGGTGTAAGGGCCGTTGGCCAACTTGAGGTAGATCGACAGCGGGGTGTCGAGGTCGGCAAACGTTTCCAGCGTAACGGGAATGCGGTTGTAGCCTTGCGCGGCAAGCGCGTTGAATTCAATTTCAGTCATGGGAAGCCTCGAAAACGACAGGGTGTTGCGTACTGGTGCGATGCGCCATGGCGGCGCGCGAAGGGAGGTCGGGTGAACTCAGGGGCGCCAGCGACGCCAACCGTGCCATTCGTTCCAGATACGCAGAGTCGTCATTTGTACTTGAGGTCTTGAAAAATGGGCGTTTGCCGCCACATGAAAAGCAGCGTGCATACTAGCGCATCGCCAGCGCCACTGTCCACCGGCGCAAATGACGGCTCGGCGAGGATATTCGGAACATAATGTTCTTCAGTTGCGTCAAAACAGTTCCCCCGCTTCCCGGAAATTGCCGCAGCCAACCCCCTTAACAAGAGCAAAAGAAAGCATCCATGCCCAACCCGGAAAAGTACCAAATCGAAATCGAGCCCGTACCGCAGTTCATTCCCGAACAATCCGATCCGGACGACAGCCGCTATGTCTTCGCCTATACGATTACCATCCACAATCGCGGCGAACTGCCCGCGCAACTGATTGCGCGCCACTGGATCATTACCGATGCCAACAATGAGGTTCAGGAAGTACGCGGCCTCGGCGTCGTCGGCAACCAGCCGCTGCTCAAGCCGGGCGAGTCATTCGAATATTCAAGCGGCTGCGCGCTGGCGACACCGGTTGGCACGATGAAAGGCTCCTACCAGATGGTGGGCGAGGACGGCACGCGCTTCGATGCGGAAATTCCCGAGTTCGTCCTGGCCATCCCCAGAGTTCTGCATTGAGCCTCAAGCAGAGCTATACGCTGATCGCGCCGTTCTACGACGCGGCGATTTCACGCGCCACCCGCGCCGCCCGCAAGCGCAGCCTGGCGGTGCTGCCCACCACGCCATCCAGGGTTCTGCTGGCCGGCGTCGGGACCGGCCTCGATTTACCCCACCTGCCCGCAAATCATCACTACGTCGGGCTCGACCTGACCCACGCCATGCTGCGCCGCGCTCTGCCGCAAGCCGGGCACGTCGATTTCACGGCGCTCCAGGGCGATGCGCAGAATCTGCCATTTGCCGCAGCCAGCTTCGATATCGCCGTACTGCACCTGATCCTGGCCGTCGTGCCCGAACCCGCCCGCTGCTTTGCCGAAATCGAGCGGGTGCTGCGCCCCGGCGGCGAGGTGCTGGTTTTCGACAAGTTTCTGCGTCACGGGCAGACTGCGCTGGTGCGGCGACTGGCCAATCCCTTCGTCAGCCGCATCGCCACCCGGCTCGATGTCGTTTTCGAACCGCTTCTGAATGCGGCGCCCAGCCTGCATGTGGAACATGACCAACCGGCACTGGCCGGCGGCTGGTTCCGGATGATCCGCCTGCGCAAGTCAGGTCAGACAGGCTCCACCTTGCCGAGCGCGTCCTCGATCCAGGCTTCGAGCAGCGTATAGGTCACGGCCAGAACCACCGGCCCGACGAAAATCCCGATCAGTCCAAAACCGAGCAGGCCGCCGATAACGCCGGCGAAAATCAGCAGCAACGGCAGATCCGCCCCTTTCTTGATCAATACCGGGCGCAGGAAATTATCCAGCGTCGCGACAAAGATGCTCCATATGAGCAGGAAGGTTGCCCAGCCATGGTCGCCGGTCCAGTACATCCATGCCACCGCTGGAAACAGCACCAGGGACGGGCCGATCTGGGCGATGCACAGCATCAGCATCAATGCCGAAAGCAGTGAGGCGAACGGCACCCCGGCCACCGCCAGGCCAATGCCGCCGAGCGCCGTCTGGACGATGGCCGTGACGCCAACGCCGAGCGCCACGCCACGAATGGCCTGACCGGCGAGGATGATCGAATTTTCGCCGCGCTCACCGGCCAGGCGTTGACCAAAGCGGCGCACCGTATGGGCAGCCGACTCCCCATTGGAGTACATGATCGCCGCCAGCGGCAGCACCAACAGGATCTGGACCAGTACTGCCCCGAGGCTGCCGGCATGTCCGAATAGCCACTTGGCGGCCACGGAAACATGCGGGGTAAATTTGGCGACCAACCCCTCCGGGCCGGAGTCGGCGAGCTGCGCCCAGCTCGTCGCCAGTTTTTCACCAACCAGCGGAACGCCAGCAACCCATTCCGGCGGCTGCGGCAGACCGGTCGCGACCACGGTCTTTGCCACCTCTTTCACCTTGTCGGTATGCTCGGCGATGGTATCTATCGCCAACCAGAGCGGAACCACCAGCAACAGCAACATACCCAAGGTCATCACTGCCACGGCCGGCCCCCGCCGGTTGCCGAACCGCGCCTGAAGCGCCCTCAGCAATGGCCAGGTCGCCACCACCAACATGATCGCCCAGATGGTCGCCGCCAGAAACGGGCGCAGGACCCAGAGCGACGCGCCGATCAACAGCAAAATGCAAATGATGGCCAGCGTGGTGCGGGTCAAATCCTGGCGGACAGCAGACATTCCTAACTCCGGTAATCAGCGTTGATCTTGACGTAATCGTAGGAAAAATCGCAGGTGTAGACCTTGGCGGCGGCATGGCCGCGGCCAAGATCGACACGCACCGTAATCTCCGCCTGCTTCATGATGCGCGCACCGTCTTCTTCGCTATACGCGGCGGCACGGCCACCCTTTTCTGCGACCAGAACATCGTCGAGCCAGACCTTGACGCCATCGACATCGAGATCGGTGATTCCGGCATAGCCGATGGCCGCCAGGATGCGTCCCAGGTTGGGGTCGGATGCGAAAAAGGCGGTCTTGACCAGCGGCGAATGGCCGATGGCGTAGCCAACCTGGCGACACTCCTCGATCTTCTTGCCGCCCTGGACCGCCACGGTGATGAACTTGGTGGCGCCTTCGCCATCGCGGACGATGGCCTGCGCCAGTTCGACGGCGACCGCGATGATCGATGCCCTGACCTCGTTCCAGCCGGCATCCGCTTCAGACGCGAACATTGCACCCGACTGGCCGCTGGCGATCATCACAAAGGAATCGTTGGTCGACGTATCGCCGTCTACGGTAATGCAGTTGAATGAGGCATCGGCAGCGTCCCTGACCAGTTGGTCGAGCAAGGTTTGGGTGATGCCGGCATCGGTGGCGAGGAAGCCGAGCATGGTTGCCATGTTCGGCCGGATCATGCCGGCCCCCTTGGAGACACCGGAAATAGTGACTTTTTTGCCGTTGACCGGAACAGTCCGCGAAGCTGCCTTGGCGACGGTGTCGGTCGTCATGATGGCATGCGCAGCGGCGTGCCAGTTATCGGGCTTGAGGTCGGCTTTGGCCGCCGGCAAGCCGGCCTTGATGCGATCGACCGGGAGCGGTTCGAGAATGACACCGGTGGAAAAGGGCAGGACCTGATCGGCGCCGATGCCGAGCAAAGCGCCGACCGCATCGCAAGTCGCCTGCGCCGCCTGGCGCCCCGGTTCGCCGGTACCGGCGTTGGCGATGCCGGTATTGATGACCAGCGCACGGATGCCTTTGCCGCTCGCCAGATGGTCGCGGCACAGTTGCACCGGCGCCGCGCAGAAACGGTTCTGCGTAAACACGCCGGCCACCGTGCACCCGGCATCGAGGGCGAGCAGGGTCAGGTCGCGCCGATCTTTCTTGCGAATCCCGGCTTCGGCGGTGCCGAGGCAGACTCCCCCCACCGGACGGAGTTGATCGGCTGCAGGGGTGGCGTAATTGACAGGCATTCTCTTGGCTCCAAAAGCATCAAGGCACCGCGTCGGGTGCCTTGGGGGTCAGGAAAGTTTTCCGTGGCAGTGTTTGTATTTCTTGCCGCTGCCGCAGGGGCACGGATCGTTGCGCCCGACTTTCGGGCCAGCGTCGGCCGGCTGCTGGGGCGCCGGCGCCTCGCCTGCGCCACCGCCGAATTCCGCATCGACAACGTCCGCATGCTGGTACTGGACGTTGTGCACGTCGGCATGCGGCGCGGTTTCCTCGACATCTTCCTGCGAGCGGATCTGCACGGTGAACACGATACGAGTGACGTCCTTGCGCACCTGCCCAAGCAAGCGCTCGAACAGCTCGAAGGCTTCGCGCTTGTATTCCTGCTTCGGATTTTTCTGCGCATAGCCGCGCAGGTGGATGCCCTGGCGCAGATGATCAAGCGCCGACAGGTGCTCGCGCCAGTGGGTGTCGAGGCTCTGCAGCATCACGTTGCGCTCGAACTGGTGGAAGCTCTCGCCACCGACCATGTCGATCTTGGCCTGGTAAGCCTCGTCGGCACCCTGCTGGATGCGGGCGAGAATTTCGTCATCCGACAGGGTCGACTCCAGCTTGAACCACTCCGCAACCGGCGCATTGATCTGCAGATCGGAGGCCAAGTCGCGTTCGACGCCTTCCATGTCCCATTGCTCCTCGACCGAGTCGGCGGGCACGTGCGTCCGGAATGTCTCGGCGATGACGCTTTGCCGCATTGCATGGATGGTCTCGGAAATATCTTCGGTTTCCAGCAACTCGTTGCGCTGCTGGTAGATCACCTTGCGCTGGTCGTTGGAGACATCGTCGTATTCGAGCAACTGCTTGCGGATGTCGAAGTTGCGCGCCTCGACCTTGCGTTGTGCGGATTCCAGCGAGCGGGTGACGAGCGGGTGCTCGATCGCCTCGCCCTCGGGCATCTTGAGCTTGTCCATGATGGTACGCAGACGCTCGCCGGCAAAGATGCGCAGCAACGGGTCGTCGAGCGACAGGTAGAAGCGCGAGGACCCAGGGTCGCCCTGACGACCGGCACGACCGCGCAGCTGGTTGTCGATGCGTCGCGACTCGTGACGCTCGGAGCCGATGATGTGCAGGCCACCGGCAACCAGCACCTGATCGTGCAGTTTCTGCCAATCCTCGCGCATCTGGGCCATCTTCGCCTCGCGCTCGGCCAGCGCCATCGACTCATCGTGCTTTACGGCCGAGACGGCCTTTTCGATACTGCCGCCGAGCACGATGTCCGTACCGCGACCGGCCATATTGGTCGCAATGGTGATCTGCCCCGGTCGACCGGCTTCAATGACGATTTCCGCTTCACGAGCATGCTGCTTTGCGTTGAGGACCGAATGCCCCAGCTTCTGCTTGTCGAGCAGGCCGGAAAGCAGTTCGGAAGCCTCGATCGAGGTCGTACCGACCAGCACCGGCTGGCCACGCTTCGAGCATTCCTTGATGTCGGCGATGATCGCAGCGTGCTTTTCGTCGGCAGTCTTGAAGACGAGATCGTTCATGTCCTTGCGGATCATCGGGCGATGCGTCGGAATGACGACGGTTTCGAGGCCGTAAATCTGCTGGAATTCGTAGGCCTCGGTATCGGCCGTGCCGGTCATGCCTGCCAGCTTGCCGTACATGCGGAAATAGTTCTGGAAAGTAATCGAGGCCAGCGTTTGGTTTTCGGCCTGAATCAGCACACCTTCCTTGGCCTCGACCGCCTGATGCAGGCCGTCCGACCAACGCCGGCCGGCCATCAGGCGCCCGGTGAATTCGTCAACGATGACCACCTCGCCGTTCTGTACGACATACTGCTGATCCTTCTGAAACAGGGTCAGCGCCCGTAGCGCGGCATTGAGGTGGTGCATCAGCGTGATGTTGGCCGAATCGTAGAGGCTACGCCCCTCCTGGAGGATGGAATGCTCGACCAGAAGTTGCTCGGCATGCTCGTAGCCGGCTTCCGAAAGATGGACTTGATGCCCCTTCTCGTCGACCCAGTAGTCGCCCTCGCCGTTTTCCTCCTGCGCCCGGCTCAGCTGCGGCACCACGTCCTTCATGCGCAGATAGAGATCGGTATGATCCTCCGACTGGCCGGAAATGATCAGCGGCGTTCGTGCCTCGTCGATCAGAATCGAATCCACCTCGTCGACGATGGCGTAGTTCATCCCGCGCTGAACGCGCTGGTTGGCTGCATAAACCATGTTGTCGCGCAGGTAGTCGAAACCGAATTCGTTGTTGGTGCCGTAGGTGATGTCGGCCGCGTAGGCGGCCTGTTTGGCCTCGTGATCCATCTGCGACAGGTTGATGCCAACGCTCAGACCGAGAAAGCGGTGCAGACGCCCCATCCATTCCGCGTCACGACTGGCCAAGTAGTCATTGACCGTGATGACATGCACACCCTTGCCGGAAATGGCATTGAGGTAGGAAGGCAAGGTAGCAACCAGAGTCTTTCCCTCGCCAGTACGCATTTCGGCGATCTTGCCGTAGTGCAGCACCATGCCACCGACCATCTGCATGTCGAAATGGCGCATGCCAAGTTCGCGCCTGCCAGCTTCGCGGACCACCGCAAAAGCTTCGGGCAGAAGGGCATCGAGGCTTTCGCCATCGGCGTGACGCTGGCGAAACTCGTCCGTCTTGGCGCGCAGCGCCTCGTCGCTCAGGACTTCGATGGCGGGTTCGAACGCATTGATGCGCTTGACCGTTTGAGCGTATTGTTTAATCAGCCGGTCATTGCGGCTGCCGAAGACTTTTTTGAGTAGGCCGGATATCATCGCGAGGGAGTGTGGTTGCGCGGAGCGCGGCAAAGGGCGAATTCTAACACGCCGGCCGGAGCCGGCGGAGCCAACCTAGATCAAGCTTTCCGATTGCCTTAACGGCGCTTCAGGAGAGCGTATTCGTCGCCCTGTTTGAGGAAATGCGCTGGATTCTGCGGCACGCCGAGCATTCGCACCTCGAAATGCAGATGCGAACCGGTGGACCGGCCGGTGCTGCCGACCGCACCGACCTTGTCGCCACGCTTTACGATATTCCCCGGCTTGATGTCCATCCGCGACAGGTGGGCATAACGCGTGGTCAGGCCATCGCCATGGTCGATTTCAACCATATTTCCAAAATCGCCCTGATAGGCGGCGGCTACGATCACGCCGTCGGCTGCTGCAACAACTGCCTTGCCAGTTTCCGAATTGAAGTCAATGCCTTCGTGCATGGCACGCAGACCGATGATCGGGTCGCTACGATGCCCGAATGGCGAACCGAGCGCCGCCTCCTTGACCGGCAGGGTCGTCGGCAACAGCCGCTCCCTGACCCGCTTTTCAAGGAAACTGGATTCCAGGAAGGCCAGTTCGTCGGTTCTCGCATCAACCTCCTGCGCAAGGCGGTCAATCTCGTGCTGCAGCTCGTCAGCGCCAAGCGGTGCCGGCACGAATGCTCCACCCTGACCGGCAGGCGGCGGGCTGGGAGGTGGTGTTTCGCGCTTGACCCCAGCCAATCCGGAGAGCCGTTCGCCGAGCGTATCCAGATGCAGAATCTGCGCCTTCAGCTCACCGAGGCGGGCGGCCATCATTTGCAGATTGTTGTTTACAAACAGCTGTGCCTCATGTGCCTCCCGCGGCTGCGCAAGGGCCCCGCCCTCCCTGTCGACATTCGTCACGCGCACGGTCAGCGGGGAAATCAGCTGCGCCGTGAATAACACTAGGGTGAGAAAGGAAGCGCCCGCAATCAGCAGATGGCGGGGCATAATGGCAATTGTGCGTGCCACCTTGAGGTGGCGTGAAACCAGAATGATCTGCAAAAAAATCTCCTATGACCAACGGGCTTGAACACTATCTCGACAAGGATGCTGCCGCCGGCAGGGTCATGGCCCACGCCCGGTTGTTGCTCAAGCTGACACGACGCTTCGAAGCGATAGCCCCGGCGGGGCTTGGCCAAGTAGCGCATGTTGCCAACTACAAGTCGGGGAAAATAATTATCCACGCCGATAACGGCGCAGTCGCCACCAAGATTCGCCAGATGAGCCAGCGCTTGTGTGATGAGTTATCTATCGGAGGGGCGCAGTGTAGCGGGATCGAGGTAAAAGTTCAACCCCGCCAAATCCCTTGCCAATCAACGGGTTCTACGAGCAAGCCCCTTTCCGCAAGGGCTTTCGGGACATTACGGTCAACCTCGGAGAACCTGCCGGAAGGGCCTCTGCGCGAAGCACTTGATGCCCTGCTGGCCAATGTTGCCAGGCAGGAATGAGCCGCCTGAACCGGATTCAGAAAACTAGGCGAGTTGGCTGAGCCAGCGGGTTACACCAACCGGCGCCCGTTCGGCCTCGTCGAAAGTCACCAGTTCCCAGGCTTCCGGGTGATCGAGAAGCTCGCGGGCCAGCATGTTGTTCAGCGCGTGGCCGCCCTTGTGCGATGAGTAAGCCGCCAGCAATGGGTGGCCGAGCAGGTAAAGGTCGCCCACCGCATCGAGGATCTTGTGTTTGACGAACTCGTCGCCGTAGCGCAGTCCATCCTGATTCAGCACGCGGAATTCGTCGAGAACGATGGCGTTTTCCAGACCGCCACCAAGGGCGAGGCCATTTTCGCGCAGGTATTCGACTTCCTGCATGAAGCCGAAAGTACGGGCGCGCGCCACTTCACGGACATAGGAATGCTCGGCGAAATCGATTTCGGCCTGCTGTGCCGATTTGTCGATGGCCGGGTGATTGAAGATGATTGAAAACGTCAATTTGTAGCCGTCATACGGCTCGAAGCGCGCCCACTTGTCGCCGTCGCGAACCTCGAGGGTCCGGTTGACGCGGATAAATTTCTTGGCGGCATTCTGCTCCTCGATCCCGGCAGACTGGATCAGGAAGACAAAAGGCGAAGCCGAGCCATCCAGGATGGGCACTTCCGGCGCATCCAGGTTGACCCAGGCATTGTCGATACCAAGGCCGGCAAAGGCCGACATCAGGTGTTCGATGGTCCCCACCTTGACCCCGTCCTTTTCGAGACAGGAACACATGCGCGTGTCGCCGACCATCAGCGCGGCAGCGGGAATATCTATGGGTTCCGGCAAGTCGACCCGACGGAAAACGATGCCGGAATCGGGCGCGGCCGGACGCAGGGCCATATTGACCTTGACGCCACCGTGCAGTCCGACGCCAGAGGCGCGGGTAACCGTCTTGAGTGTGCGTTGCTTTAACATGCAAGTGCTTGAATATTTTGGGGTACGGCGCATTGTAGCACAATGCGCCGTGGCCCTTTTTCAGAGAATTTGCTACCGCCCTCAGTCAGCCTGCTTGCGCAGAAACGCCGGGATATCGTAACGATCGACGCCGCTGTTGGCGAGCGCTTCAACCGTCACGTTGCGCTGGCCGCGCCGCACGACCGACGGCACCTCGAGGTGCGCATAGTCGACCGAAGCACCTGACGGCGCGAAGGCCACGGCATCGCCGGTCCCGGTTGCCAGTGTCTGGACGACCGGCGTGCTGACGACCTCGAACTGCTGGCGGTTACTGCGTATCGCCACTTGGCCGAGGCCGGTCGCCACGACGGTGACGCGCAGGGAATCGCCCATCAATTCGTCGTAGACCGCACCGAAAATGATGTGCGCGTCTTCGGCGGCAAACGCCTTGACCGTGTTCATCACTTCGTTGACTTCCTTCATTTTGAGGCCACCCCGGGCTGCCGTGATGTTCACCAGCACACCCTTGGCGCCCGACAGGTTGACACCTTCGAGCAGCGGCGAGGCAACCGCCTGTTCGGCGGCGATGCGGGCGCGATCGACGCCGGCCGCTGCGGCCGAACCCATCATCGCACGTCCCATTTCACCCATCACCGTGCGCACGTCCTCAAAGTCGACGTTGACCAGACCTGGATAGGTAATGATTTCGGCGATGCCCCCGACGGCATTTTTCAGCACATCGTCGGCCGCCTTGAAGCAGTGATCGACATCCGCGTCGTCGCCCATCACTTCCATCAGCTTGTCGTTGAGGATGACGATCAGCGAATCGACGTGTTTGGAAAATTCGGCAATACCAAGCTCGGCTGCCTTCATCCGCTTGTTACCCTCGAAACCGAACGGCTTGGTTACCACGCCGACAGTCAGGATGCCCATTTCACGGGCAATTTCAGCTACGACGGGGGCCGCGCCGGTGCCGGTGCCACCACCCATGCCAGCCGTGATAAAGGCCATGTGAGCACCTTCCAGCGCCGAACGAATGTCGTCGCGATGCGACTCTGCCGCCGCCTGTCCGGCCTCCGGCTTGGCGCCTGCACCCAGCCCGGTCTTGCCCAGTGCCAGCTTGGACGAAGCCGTGTTGCGCTTCAGGGCCTGTGCATCGGTGTTGGCGGCAATGAATTCGACGCCATTCACCCCTTCGTGAATCATGTGCTCAATAGCATTGCCACCAGCGCCGCCGACCCCGAACACCTTGATGATCGTGCCGCACTCTTCGTCCTTCTCGATGATCTCAAACATGACTACCTCCTCTGAAAAAACTCTGAAAAATCAAAAATTCTTGGAAAACCACGACTTCATGCCATCGAAGACATCCTTGACACCTTGCTTCTCCTTGATCTTCTGGCTGCGCTTGCGCTGAGCCTGGGCTTCAAGCAGGAGGCCGAAAGCCGTCGAAAAGCGCGGGCTCTTGACGACATCGGCCAGGCTACCGGTGTATTTCGGGCTCCCCAGGCGAACCGGCATATGGAATAGCTCCTCGCCCAGATCGACCATGCCCGGCATGATGCTGGCACCGCCGGTCAGCACGATGCCGGACGACAGCACTTCTTCGAAGCCGGCGCGCCGCAACTCGTTCTGGATCAGTTCGTAGAGTTCTTCGACGCGTGGCTGGATGACGTCGGCCAGCGCCCGGCGGCTCATCTTGCGGCTCGGCCGCTCGTCTACACCTGCCACTTCCATCATTTCAGCCTGGTCGGCCAGTTGCGACAGCGCGCAACCATACTTGCACTTGATGTCCTCCGCCTCGCGGGTCGGCGTGCGCAACGCCATCGCGATATCGTTGGTGATCTGGTCCCCGGCAATCGGGATCACCGAGGTATGGCGGATCGCACCCTGCGTCCACACCGCGAGATCGGTCGTCCCGCCGCCGATATCGATCAGGCAGACACCCAGATCCTTTTCATCCTCGGATAGAACGGCGTAGCTCGAAGCCAGCGGCTGCAGCACCAGGTCATTGACCTCAAGGCCACAGCGGCGCACGCACTTGACGATGTTCTGGGCCGCCGACACGGCGCCGGTGACGATATGCGTCTTGACTTCCAGGCGCATGCCGCTCATGCCGATCGGTTCGCGGATGCCATCCTGACCGTCGATGACGAACTCCTGGGTCAGGATGTGCAGGATTTCCTGGTCGGCCGGCATCGGCATCGCCTTGGCCGTCTCGATGACGCGCTCGACATCGCTCGCAGTGACTTCCTTGTCCTTGATCGCGACCATGCCGTTCGAGTTGAAGCTCTTGATATGGCTGCCGGCAATGCCCGTGTACACGTCCTTCACCTTGCAGTCGGCCATCAATTCCACCTCCTGCACGACGCGGCTGATGGTATGAACTGCCTCTTCGATGTTCACCACGACGCCCTTCTTGAGGCCGCGCGAATCCTGTGAACCCATGCCGATCACGTTCAGTCGGCCCTCGGGCGTAATTTCGGCGACCAGCGCGACGATTTTCGAAGTGCCGATGTCGAGTCCGACAACCATCTCCTTGTTGTCCCTGCTCATAGTCCTAGTTTCCCTTCCCTTCCCCAGCGCCTCGCATCGCAAAGCCGTTCGGATACCGCAAATCCACCACTGCAGGCTGCACCGCGTACCGTGCGACCAGTTCCGGGTAGAACTTCACAAAACGCTGCAAGCGCACGCTCACCGCCGACTTTTGCTGTTCGCGCCCCATCTCGACCAGCATTCCGTTGTCCAATTTCACCTGCCACGCCAGACGCGGCGACAATTTGACCTGTACCGGCTTCTGCTCCAACGCCATGAAAACGCCGACAAATTCGCCGTAACGCTTGAGCACCTCGGGTGCCGTTCCCTGCGGACCATGGAGCAGTGGCAGTTTTCCGACCTCCGCTTCCGGTGCAGTGGCGGCGAACACCTCGCCAAAGCTGTTGACCAGTTCGTCCCGCCCCTCGCCCCAGCGAGCAACTGGTTGATGCTCCTCGACCTTCACTTCCAGCCGCGCCGGCCAGACTCGTCGCAACTCGACCTTGCGCACCCAGGGCAGTCTCTCCAGTTCGCCACGCACCGTCTCCAGGTTTACACTGAAGAAATTGCCTGTCAGCAACCCTGGAAGAACCTGCTCGATTTCGCCCCGCCGCGTGTGTTGCAACTCCTGTGCGAAGACTATCTGGCGCAACGGCAACGACGGCACACGCACCAACCAGACCAGAGCGCCGACCAGCGCTGCGGCGGTAGCCGACAGGATCAGCAGGTCGGCAATGGCATTGAGCAGGCGCGGTCTGTTCCACATTCATCGTCTCAGTCGTTGGCCGCAAGTTCGAGCACGCTACGCACCAGCGCCGGGTATTCCATACCGGCGACACGCGCTGCCATCGGCACCAGGGAATGATCGGTCATGCCGGGTGCCGTATTGACTTCGAGGAAATAGTGTCTACCTTCCTCGTCCATCAGGAAATCGACCCGCCCCCAGCCGCGCCCGCCAAGGATGCGGAAGGCGTCCAGCGCGCCCTTGCGAATTTCCATTTCCTTCGCTTCCGGCAAACCGCAAGGGCACAGGTAGCGCGTGTCGTCGCGGCTGTACTTGGCCTCGTAATCGTAAAACTCCGTAGCCGGTTCGATCTTGATAATCGGCAGCGCCAGCATGTCTTCGCCACTGCCAAGAATGCCGACCGTGTATTCACCGCCCATGACCCCCTTCTCGGCGATCACCAGCGGATCGTACTTGGCAGCCTCTGCGTAGGCGAGATGGAGGGTGTCACGTTGCTTGACCTTGCTGATGCCGATCGACGACCCCTCGTGTGCCGGCTTGACGAAAATCGGCAAACCCAGTTCTTCCTCGATGTCGGCGAAATCCGAATCGGCCGTAAGCAGGGCGTATTCCGGCACCGGCAGGCCTGCCGCCTGCCACAGCATCTTGGTCCGGAACTTGTCCATGCCGAGCGCCGAAGCCATGACGCCGGAACCGGTGTAGGGAATATGCATCAGTTCAAGCGCCCCCTGGATCGTGCCATCCTCGCCATGCCTGCCATGCAGCGCGATGAAGGCGCGGTCGTAACCCTTGAGCGCGTCGAGGGGTTGCATGGCGGGATCGAAGGCGTGGGCGTCGATTCCCTGCCCCTGCAGTGCGGCCAGCACGCGCGATCCGCTGTTGAGCGACACCTCGCGTTCGGCGGAGCTGCCGCCGAGAAGCACCGCGACCTTGCCGAACTCACTCATTGGCACCCCCTACCTTTGCGGGCACCGCACCGATCGAGCCGGCGCCCATGCAGAGCACGACATCTCCATCCCGGGCGGCATCCATGATGGCCTCCGGCATCGCCGAGATGTCTTCGACAAACACCGGTTCAATCTTGCCGGCAACACGCAGTGCGCGGGCCAGCGAACGGCCGTCCGCAGCAACGATCGGCGCTTCGCCGGCAGCATAGATTTCGGCCAGCAAAAGGGCGTCGACCGTGGACAACACCTTGACGAAATCCTCGAAGCAGTCGCGCGTCCGCGTATAGCGATGAGGCTGGAAAGCGAGTACCAGCCGGCGACCAGGGAAAGCGCCACGCGCTGCGGCCAGCGTTGCAGCCATCTCGACCGGGTGATGGCCGTAATCGTCGACCAGCGTGAAACTTCCGCCTGTGGTTCCGTCACCGTTGCGCAGTGCCACTTCGCCATAGCGTTGGAAGCGGCGCCCGACGCCCTTGAATTCGGCGAGCGCCTTGACGATGCTGGCATCCGGCACCTGCAGTTCGGTCGCCACGGCGATCGCCGCCAGCGCGTTCAGGACATTGTGCAGACCGGGCAGGTTGAGCGTGATCGACAGGCGCGTCACCGAGCCATTGACACGCACGACATCGAAGCGCATCCGGCCGTCGGCGGCGACGACGTTTTCGGCGTAGAAGTTGCAGTCAGCAGTCAAGCCGTAAGTAACGATCTGCTTCGCCACCTGCGGCATGATGGCGCGCACGTTCGGGTCATCGCCGCAGAGCACGGCCACGCCATAGAACGGCAGGCGGCTCAGGAAATCGATGAAGGCGCCTTTCAGGCGCTCGAAATCGTGGCCGTAGGTTTCCATGTGGTCGGCGTCGATGTTGGTGACCACCGAGATGACCGGCGACAGGAAGAGAAAGGAGGCATCCGACTCGTCGGCCTCGGCCACCAGAAAATCGCCCTGACCAAGCCTGGCGTTGGCGCCGGCGGCGTTGAGGCGACCTCCGATGACGAACGTCGGGTCGATGCCGCCTTCGGCCAGAATGCTGGTGACCAGGCTGGTCGTCGTCGTCTTGCCGTGCGTGCCGGCGATGGCGATGCCGCGCTTGAGCCGCATCAGCTCGGCCAGCATCTGAGCACGTGGGACGACCGGAATATGGCGTTCGCGGGCGGCGACCACCTCCGGATTGTCTTCCTTGACCGCAGTCGAGACGACCACGGCATCGGCGCCGACAGTGTTTTCGGCAGCGTGGCCAATCATCACCCGGACGCCCTCGCCCTCAAGGCGACGCGTCGTCGTGCTGGCCGCCAGATCTGAGCCGCTGACCGTGTAGCCAAGGTGCGCCAGAACCTCGGCAATCCCGCTCATGCCCGAGCCACCGACGCCGACGAAGTGGATGTGTTTGACCTTGTGTTTCATTTCGCATTCTCCGCGCAGATGTTCGCCACTTCTTCGGTGGCATCGGGTCTGGCCAGGCTGCGCGCCTTTTCAGCCATTTCCAGCAGTTGACCGCGGCTGTAGTTGCGGATCAGCGCAATGGCATCCGGGGTCAATTCGCTCTGCGGCAAGAGGAAGGCGCCGCCGACATTGACCAGGAATCTGGCATTGGAGGTCTGGTGATCGTCGACCGCATGCGGAAACGGCACCAGAATGCTGGCGACGCCCGCCGCTGCCAATTCGGCCACGGTCAGGGCACCGGAACGGCAGATCACCAGATCAGCCCAGGCATAAGCGCCGGCCATGTCCTCGATGAAGGAAACGCAATGCGCCTGGACCCCGACCGCAGCGTAATTCGCCTGCAAGGCCTCGATATGCTTCTCGCCGGCCTGATGGACGATCTCCGGCAGCTCGCTTTCACCAAGCAGCGCCATGCCTTGCGGCACTGTTTCGTTGAGCGCCTGGGCCCCGAGACTGCCGCCAAGCACCAGCAGGCGCAAGGCACCGCTGCGCTCCGTAAAGCGTTCGGCCGGCGGAGCGATCGCTGCGATTTCCGGGCGCACCGGATTGCCGACCCACTGGCCCTTCTTGAAGACTTCCGGGAAGCCGGTCAGCACATGATCGGCGACCCCGACGAGAACGCGGTTGGCCAGCCCGGCGACTGAATTCTGCTCATGCACGACCAGCGTCTTGCCGAGCAACGCCGCCATCATGCCCCCTGGGAACGTAATGTAGCCGCCCATGCCGAGGACGACATTGGGCTGCACCTGACGGATCGCTTTCTGCGCCTGCCAGAAGCCGCGCAACAGGTTGAGCGGCAGCAGCAGCTTGCGTAGCAATCCCTTGCCGCGCAGTGCACCGAACCTGACCCAGACCATCTCGAAACCGCGCTGCGGCACCAGCCGCGCCTCCATGCCATCCGGATTACCCAGCCAGCAGACCCGCCAGCCGCGCTCGCGCATCTTTTCGGCAACCGCCAGCGCCGGGAAGATGTGGCCACCGGTGCCGCCCGCCATGATCAGCATGGTGCGGCTCATGGCTTGCCTCCGCGCGAACGGAGGACGTTTTGTCTACGGCCGCGCTGCGCGCTTAACACCGGCTGCGCCGGGTTAGCCTGCGACGAAATCGCCACTTGATGCGAATGCACACCGAGCCTCGTCATAACTTGCCCCCGCGCATCAATTGGCGATTTTCCCAATCAACACGCAAGAAAATGGCGAGGGCAACGCAGTTGGCCATGATCCCCGAACCGCCGAAGCTCATCAGCGGCAGCGTCAGGCCCTTGGTCGGCAGCAGACCCATGTTGACGCCCATGTTGATGAAGGACTGAACGCCGATCCAGATGCCGATGCCCATGGCGACCAGGGCCGAGTAGAGGCGGTCGAGCTGCACCGACTGACGGCCGATGGCGAAGGCGCGCTGAACGACCAGCGCGAACAGCGCGATCACGGCGAGCACGCCGAAAAAGCCGAGTTCCTCCGCGATCACGGCGAGCAGGAAATCGGTATGTGCCTCCGGCAGGTAGAACAGCTTTTCGACGCTGGCGCCGAGGCCGACACCGAACAGCTCACCACGCCCGAAGGCGATCAGCGAGTGCGACAGCTGGTAACCGCGCCCGAAGGCGTCGGCCCACGGGTCCATGAAGCCAAAAATACGGTCGCGCCGGTAAGGTGACACGATGATAAGCAGTGCGAAGGCGATGAGCAGGCCGATGATGAGCACAATGAAGAGCCGGGCCCTGAGCCCGCCCAGGAAAAGAATACCGATGGCGATCGAGATGATGACGACGAAGGCGCCGAAATCCGGCTCCTTGAGCAACAGCATGCCGACCACCGCCATCGAGACGAACATCGGCAGGAAGGCCTGCTTGAGGTCGTGCATCACGTTGATCTTGCGCACCGTGTAGTCAGCGGCGTAGAGAATGGCAAACAGCTTCATCAGCTCGGACGGCTGCAGATTGATGATGCCCAGCGGCAACCAGCGGCGGGCACCGTTGACATCGCGCCCGATCCCGGGAATCAGCACGATGGCGAGCAGCGCGACACCGATCATGAAGAGGATGGGCGCATAGCGCTGCCACAGGCTCAGCGGAACCTGAAAGGCGATCCCGGCCGCTGCCATGCTGATGGCGAGGAAGATGACATGGCGCCACAGGTAGTAGGTCGGCTGGTGGCCGGTCGCGCGCCCGGCCTCGGCGATGGCGATCGACGCCGAATAGACCATCACCATACCGGCGAACAGCAATAGCAGCACGCTCCACAGCAGCGCGTAATCGATTTCCGGCAACTGGCGACGGGGCGAATCGAGGGTATTGATCATCATGATGACAAGCCCCTTACGACGGCGACGAAGGCCGCCGCCCGTTCGCCGTAGTTGCGGTACATGTCGAGGCTGGCACAGGCCGGCGACAGCAACACGCAGTCGCCTTGGCGGGCCTGGCCGGATAACCAGCGCACCGCCGATTCCATGTCGGCGCAGTGCTGCAGCGGCAAACCGCAGCCGAAAATCTCCGCTTCAATGGCGGCCGCATCGCGACCGATCAGCGCTACGGCACGGCCATGCTTTTCGAGGGCAGGCCTGAGCGGCGAGAAGTCCTGCCCCTTGCCGTCGCCACCGAGGACAATCGCGACCTTGCGCCCCATGCCCTCGATCGCCGCCAGCGTGGCGCCGACGTTGGTTCCCTTGGAATCATCAACATAGCTGACGCCGCCGATTTCGGCGATGGTCTCGACGCGGTGCGGCAGGCCGGCGAATGACTTGAGCGGCTCGACCAGGCGCGATGGTTCGACACCGACGGCTTCGCATAGCGCCAGGGCAGCCATCGCATTGGCCGCGTTGTGCAAACCAGACAATTTCAGCGCGTTGACCGCGACGATCGCTTCCTTGCCTTTGCTGATGACGCCGTCGTTCAGCCCGTAATCGGTGTCGCGCGGCGCCGGATCGAGGCCGAAGGTGACCATCTTGCGCCCGCAACGGCCGTTGGCCATCGACCAGTCGTCGTCGCGATTGAGGATCATCGCGCCCTTGCCCTGGAATACACGCGCCTTGGCGGCGGCGTAGTTGGCGAGACTGCCGTCGTAGCGGTCGAGGTGATCTTCCGAGACGTTGAGTACGGTCGCTGCCTCAGCGTTCAGGTGATATGTGGTCTCAAGCTGGAAACTGGACAGTTCGACGACCCAGATCTGCGGCAAATGGCCTGCATCCAGCGCATCCATCAGCGCGTCGAGCGCCGATGGCGAAATGTTGCCGCAGGCGACAACTGGCACGCCAGCGCCGTTCAGCAGGTGAGCGGCCAGCGCGGTGGTCGTCGTCTTGCCGTTGCTGCCGGTAATGGCGATGATCTTCGAACCGGGTGCCTGTTCGCGCACCCCGGCGGCGAAAAGTTCGATTTCCGAGACCACCGGCACGTCGACCGCAACAATCTCCGGCGTTGCCTTCGGCACGCCAGGCGACAGCGCAACGAGGTCGACTCCGGCGAAGGTATCCGCCGCGAACGGGCCGGCGATCACTTCCGAATCCGGTGCGACACGAGCCAGTGCCTCCCGGTTCGGCGGGTTGGCGCGTGAATCGGCGACACGGACGAACGCGCCCTGGCGATGCAGCCATTTGGCCATCGCCAGCCCGGACTCCCCGAGTCCAACGACCAGTACGCGTTTGCCCTTGAGTTCCATGTCTCTACGCAACCTCAGCGCAACTTCAAGGTTGAAAGCCCGATCAGCACGAGCATGATGGTGATGATCCAGAAGCGGACGACGACCTGCGTCTCCTTCCAGCCACTTTGTTCGAAATGGTGGTGCAGCGGCGCCATGCGCAGGATGCGCCGGCCCGCGCCGTATTTTTTCTTGGTGTATTTGAACCAGGTGACCTGCAGCATCACCGACAGCGTTTCGACGACGAAGACGCCGCCCATGATGACCAGCACGATTTCCTGACGGATGATCACGGCAACGGTGCCAAGCGCAGCACCGAGCGCCAGTGCGCCGACATCGCCCATGAAGACCTCGGCCGGATAGGCGTTGAACCACAGGAAGCCGAGGCCGGCGCCGGCGATCGCGCCAAGCAGGATGCACAGTTCCCCGGCACCCGGCACGTAGGGAATCAGCAGATATTTGGCGTAGACCGCGTGGCCGGTCACATAGGCGAAGAGGGTGAAGGCCCCGGCAATCATCACGGTGGGCATGATGGCCAGGCCGTCGAGACCGTCGGTCAGATTGACCGCATTGCTGGTGCCGACGATGACGAAGTAGGTCAGGGTAATGAAGCCGACGATGCCCAGCGGGTAGGCGACGCTCTTGACGAAAGGCACGATCAGTTCGGTCTGTGCCGGCGAGCTGGTGGAGAACGCGAGAAACAGGGCAGCACCGGCGCCGAGAATTGATTGCCAGAAATACTTCCAGCGCGCCGACAGACCTTTCGGATCGCGATAGACCACTTTTTTCCAGTCGTCGTACCAGCCGACGATGCCGAAGCCGAGCGTGACGACCAGCACCGTCCACACGTACTTGTTGGACAGGTCGCCCCACAGCAGCGTCGTGATGCCGATGGCGATCAGGATCAGCACGCCACCCATGGTCGGCGTTCCGGACTTGACCAGATGGGTCTGCGGGCCGTCGCTGCGCACCGCCTGACCGATCTTCTTCTCGGCCAGCCAGCGAATGACGCGCGGGCCGGCGGCAAACGAAATCAGCAGCGCGGTCAGCGCCGCCAGCACCGTACGCAGCGTGATGTAATTGAAGACGTTGAAGAAGCGCACGTCCTGGGCGAGCCATTGGGTCAGTGCCAGCAGCATCAGTTTTCCTCCCCGGAAGCGATGGCGTCGGCGACCCGCTCCATCTTCATGAAGCGCGAACCCTTGACCAGCACCGCAGTTTCCGGCCCCAATTCCTTGTTGACCGCAACGATCAGCTTTTCGATGTCTGTAAAGTGCCGTCCGCCCTCGCCGAAATTGCGTACTGCCTGCTGGCACGCCTCGCCAAGGCCGAAAAGCAGGTCGATGCCCTGACTCTTGGCATAACCGCCGATTTCGTCGTGGTACTGCCCGCTGGCTTCGCCGATTTCCCCCATGTCGCCGAGCACCAGCAACTTGCGGCCGATGGTCGCGGCCAGCACCTCGATCGCGGCACGCACCGAATCGGGATTGGCGTTGTAGGTATCGTCGATGACCAGTGCGCCAGCGCGACCCTGGCGAATCTGCAGCCGCCCCTTGACCCCGGAAAAATGCTCAAGGCCGGTAACTACCGCTGTCAGCGGAATGCCGGCAGCCAGGCAGGCAGCGGCCGCGGCGGCGGCATTGCGGGCATTGTGGCGGCCAGGCACGGCAAGGCGAAGCTCGACGGTGCCCTCGGGCGTCCGCAACGTCAGCCGTGTTTCGAGCCCATGCTGACGCAACGCACCGTGCACATCCGCCACCTGCTCGATACCGAAGCTGAGCTGCCGATGCTTCTCGGCCAGCGCCCGCCAGAGGTCGGCATAGGCGTCATCGGCATTGATCACGGCGACCCCGCCGGCAGCCAGCCCCGTGAAAATACTGCCTTTTTCGCGCGCCACCTCGTCCATGTCGCCCATGCCTTCGAGATGGGCGCGCTGCGCATTGGTGACCAGCGCCACGTTCGGCGCGCCGAGGCCTGCCAGATACGCGATCTCGCCAGGATGGTTCATGCCCATTTCGATCACTGCCGCCAGATGGGTCTCATCCAGCGCCAGCAAGGTTAGCGGCAGACCGATATCGTTGTTCAGGTTGCCGCGCGTCGCCAGTACCGCGTCACCGAACTGCGCCTTGAGGATGGCAGCGATCATTTCCTTGGTCGTCGTCTTGCCGTTCGACCCGGTCACGGCGATCACGGGAATGGTAAAACGCGCACGCCAGGCCGCAGCCAGCTTGCCGAGGGCAAGTCGCGTGTCGTCGACGACCACAGCGGGGACACCGGCCGGAACACTTGCCTGGTCGCTGACCAGCAAGGCGGCAGCGCCTGCTGCGACTGCCTGACCAATAAAATCATGCGCATCGAAACGTTCGCCACGCAGGGCGACGAACAACTGGCCCTGGCCAATGGCGCGGGTATCGGTGGACACGCCGGAAATGGCCCGGTCGTCGCCGACGAGGCGACCGCCGGTCGCCAGCCGGATGGCGGACAGCAGCCAGTTCATCAGGCCACCTCCCGCCGTGAGCCGCGGCGCAGTTCGAGCGCGGCGCGCGCATGATCGATGTCGAAAAACGGCGTCCGCACGCCGGCAGTTTCCTGATAGGCCTCGTGTCCCTTGCCGGCGAGCAGGATGACATCGCTCGCCGCCGCCGTGCCGATGGCGCGGGAAATTGCGGTCGCGCGGTCGACCTCGGACTCGGCCCGAATTTTCATGGCGCTCGTCCCGGCCTCGATCTCGGCGATTATTCGCAGCGGATCTTCGCCGCGCGGGTTGTCGCTGGTCAGCACGACGCGGTCGGCCAGACGCGCGGCCACTTCGCCCATTTGCGGCCGCTTGCCCTTGTCGCGATCACCGCCACAGCCGAAAACGACGCTCAGTTCTCCGCCGCGCGCCGTCGCAACGTCGCGCAATGTGAGCAACACGTTTTCCAGTGCATCCGGCGTATGCGCGTAATCGACGATCACCAAGGGCTCGCCGTCGCCGCCAACGCGCTCCAGGCGTCCGACCGGGGGCGTCAGCCCGGCCAGGCTTGTGGCAACCTCTGCTACCCCAAGACCTGCATCGTGAAGTACCGCCGCGACGGCCAGCATATTGGAAATGTTGTAGCGTCCGAGCAGGGCCGTTTCAACCTCGGCACGCCCATCCGGCAGCACCAGGCAGAAACGCTGCCCGTGTGCGGTGGCCACCAGATTCTCGGCGCGCACCGCGGCCTTTCCGGCAATGCCGTAAGCAAGCACCGTCAGGGCGCTGGTTGCGCCCGCCAGCCAGCGACCAAACCTATCGTTGACATTGACGATGGCGCAGCGCAGCCCTGGCCAGGCGAACAGCTTTGCTTTTGCGGCCGCATAAGCTTCCATGCTGGCGTGATAGTCGAGATGGTCGCGGCTGATGTTTGTGAAGATGGCGACATCGACCGTGGCGCCGTTCATGCGCCCCTCTTCGATGCCGATCGAACTCGCCTCGAGCGCGCAGGCGCCTGCCCCGGCACGACTGAAATCGGCCAGCAGAGGCATCAGCGTCGTCGCTTCCGGCGTCGTGAATCCGGTTTCGGCGAATGCTCCCGGAAAGCCGGCCCCCAGTGTGCCGATAACCGCACATTTACGCGGATGGGCGTGGGCAATGAACTGACTCACCGTCGTCTTGCCGTTGGTTCCTGTAATGGCGATCAATGACAGCCCTGCGCTTGGTTCACCACAGACAAGATGCGCCAGCGGCCCCGCCATTGCGCGCAAGTCGGCAACCTGCAGGTTCGTTGCGGTCAACGCCGGATCCCAGGCGAAATCGCCGCCGGCCTGCCAGAGCACGGCGACCGCCCCGCGGGCAATGGCGTCTGCGATGTAGCGGCGACCGTCCGCCTGATCGCCTGGATAAGCCAGAAAAAGGTCGCCTGCCCGCACCTGGCGACTGTCGTCGGCCACTCCTGCAGGATGGATGTCCATTTCTGCCAGAGCGTCGAGAATCGTGCGCGGATCGTTCACAGGCGCCCCTTCTCGCCTGGCGCTTCGGCGGTCAGGATCGGCGCATCGGGCGGAATGCCAAGCGTGCGCAGGGCGCCGCCCATGATCTGCGAAAACACCGGGCCCGCTACGTCGCCGCCGTAGTGCGCACCACCGGTCGGCTCGTCGATCATTACGGCGACGACCAGACGCGGTTCGCTGATCGGCGCCAGGCCGACGAAAGACGCGACATATTTTCTGACATAGGCGCCACCTTCGACCTTGTAGGCGGTGCCAGTCTTGCCGCCCACCCGATAGCCGGGAACCCGCGCCTTGGGCGCCGTCCCCTCGGGCTGGACCGCCATTTCCAACATGGTCAGGATTTCGCGCGCAGTCTGTTGCGAAAAGATACGGACGCCATGCGCCGGCAGCTCGTCGCTGCGAATCAAGGTCAGCGGGCCGGTTTCGCCGCCGCGCGCGAAAATTGCGTAGGCGCGCGCCAACTGGATCAGGCTGACCGAAACGCCATGCCCGTAAGACATGGTCGCCTGCTCGATCGGTCGCCAGTTCTTCCACGGCCGCAGGCGACCATTGACCTCGCCCGGGAAACCTAGATTGGGCGCCTGCCCGAAACCGAGGCTATCGTACAGCTCCCACATCTCTTTGGGGCGGAAGCCAAGGGCGATCTTGGCGGTACCGATATTCGAGGATTTCTGTATCACCTGGGCGACGGTCAGCGGGCCATGCGGGTGGGCATCGGAGATGGTCGCCGAACCTATGGTCATCTTGCCTGGTGCGCAATTGATGATCGTATCGGGGCGCACCTTGCCACTCTCGAGTGCCAGCGCTGCGGTAAACGGCTTCATCACCGAACCCGGCTCGAAGGTATCGGTGATTGCCCGGTTGCGTAGCTGCGCGCCCGAAAGACGGTCGCGATTGTTCGGGTTGTAGGTCGGCAAATTGACCAGCGCCAGAATCTCGCCGCTTCTCGTGTCGAGAACAATGGCGCCGCCGGCCTTGGCCTTGTGCAGCTCGACCGCCGCCTTGAGCTGGCTGTAGGCCAGGTACTGTATCTTGGAATCGAGGGCCAGATGCACGTCCTTGCCATCCTGCGGCGGCTTCAGGGCACCAACATCCTCGATGATGTTACCGCGCCGATCGCGGATCACGCTGCGACTGCCGGGGCGCCCGAGCAGACTGTTCTGAAAGGCCAGCTCAACCCCTTCGAGCCCTTTGTCGTCCACGCCGGTGAAGCCGACGATGTGGGCGGTCATGTCGCCAGTCGGGTAATAGCGCCGGTATTCCTTTTCCTGATGCACACCGGGCAGCTTGAGCGCGGCAATACGCTCGGCGGTTTCCGGCGGCACCTGGCGCTTGACGAAAACGAAGGTCTTCTCTGGAGCAATCTTGCCGTCGAGTTCGCGCGTCGTCATGTCGAGCAGGGAAGCCAACTGCCTTTTCTGTTCGCCGGACATCGTTCGCGCATCGCCGGGAATTGCCCAGATCGTCTTCATCGGCGTCGACACCGCGAGCATGTCGCCGTTGCGGTCGGTGATCTTGCCGCGCGAGGCCGAGACTTCGATGTCGCGGCGGTAGCGCGAATCGCCTTTTTCCTGCAGGAAATCATTGTTGATCACCTGCAGGTAGAAACTGCGCCCGACCAGCAGCGCGAAAGCGGCCATCAGCAGAAGGCCGACGGTACGCGACCGCCACCCCTGCAAAGCCAGTTGCAAGACGGGGCTCTCGGTAAAGCGATGGCCGCGCTGCGGGCGCCGACGAACGACCATCAGCGCTCCCCCTTGTTCGGCTTTGCGGAGGGCTTGGGCACCGGCTTGGCAGCTGGCTTGTCGACCACCCGTCCGACCGCATCGGGCGTCACCATGTGCAGCCGTTCACGGGCGATCTTCTCGATCCTTGGATGCGTCGCCCAGGTGGACAACTCGAGTTGCAGCTGCCCATACTCGATATCGAGCTGGCGCACGCGCTCCTGCTCCCCTTCCAGCGCCTGAAAAAGCTTCCGCGCCTGATGCTGGGAGGTCACAGCACCCAGAGCGCCGACAACGAGGATCAATAGAAGGAACATGTTGAAACGGAGCATCAGACTTTTTCAGCGACCCGCATCACCGCGCTGCGCGCGCGCGGATTGGCGGCCACCTCGGTGGGCGAAGCCTTCACCGGCTTGCCGACCAGACGCAGCTTCGGCTTCGGCAACTGATCGACGCGCAGCGGGAGGCTCTTGGGCAGCGAATCGGCAGTCGACTGCTCGCGCATGAAATTCTTGACGATACGGTCCTCCAGCGAATGGAAGGAAATCACCACCAGACGCCCACCCGGAACAAGCAGGTCGAGCGCCTGCGGCAGCGCTAACGCCAGTTGGTCGAGTTCCTGATTGGTGTGAATCCGTAGAGCTTGAAAGCTGCGCGTCGCCGCGTCCTGCCCTGGTTCACGGGTGCGCACGGTCGCGCGTACGAGCGCCGCGAACTGGCCTGTTGTGACAATTGGCTGTTCGAGCCGAGCAGCCACAACCTTCTTTGCAATCTGGAAAGCAAACCGTTCTTCGCCATAATCCCTGATGACCTCCGTAATTTCCCTGATATCGGCCTGCGCCAGCCACTCGGCCGCCGTCTCCCCCTGCGTCGTATCCATGCGCATGTCCAGCGGCGCGTCATGGCGAAAACTGAAGCCGCGTTCGCCCTCGTCGAGCTGTGGCGAAGACACCCCGATATCGAACAGGATCCCGTCTACAGCGGCGGCTCCGACATCACGGGCCGCCTCGGCAACCTCGCCGAAAGCACGATGAACCAACCGGAAACGCGGATCGTTGATTGCCTGCCCGGCCTCAATCGCGGCGGGGTCACGGTCAACGGCGATTAGCCGTCCTTTTTCGTTCAAAGCGGCAAGTATCCGGCGGCTATGTCCGCCGCGGCCGAAGGTGGCGTCCATGTAAACGCCCCCGGCCTTGATCGCCAGGGCCTCTACCGCCTCTTCAAGCAGCACCGTCACATGGGCGGTACCGAACGTCACAACACCAGATCCCCAAGGCCGGGCGGCAAATCTCCGAGCAGCGCCTCGGCAGCCAGATCGTTCTGCTGTTTCCAGCCGGCCTCGCTCCAGATCTCGAAATGCGACCCCATGCCGACCAGAAAGACCGTCTTCTCAAACTGGGCGTACTCGCGCAACTCGGCAGCGACCAGCAGCCGGCCGGCGGAATCGAGTTGCTCGGTACGCGCATTTCCGACCAGCACCCGCTTGATCGAAGCGGCACGCGGATCGAGGCTCGATGCCTTGAGCACCTGCTCACGGATTGGCTGCCAGGCTGGCGCCGGGTAAAGCAGCAGACAACGATGCGGATGGGCAGTCAGTACCAGCGAACCCTCGGCCGCAGCCAGCAGGGACTCGCGCACCCTTGCCGGTATGGCAAGTCGCCCCTTTGCATCCAGACTGAGCGCTGCAGCACCTTCGAACATTCCCGCCCCACTCCTCGTTTACCCACTTTTCGACACGTTTTCCCACTCTAAGGCATGAAACCAGCGCCGTCAATAGCGAAAAGTGCGTTTTTTTCATACGCAACAAGGACTTAGAGTCACTTTGCGATGCGTTTTTGTGTGGTAAAATTACTTTAAAATCAATGGGAGTGGAGCGGGCTCTTAAAGTGACTTATAAGAAGTCGGCAAGGCCGGCGGCTAATCCACGAAATCCGTGTGTAGCGACGAGGAAATGATGAATTTCGGCTGCGATCGGCGGTTGACCGCAACGAAAAAGGCCCCTTTTGTGGAGGGGCTTAATGGGGCACCGGGGTGAGGAAAACGCACCCCGAGCTTCGCTGACCCGGCGCGTCCGGCACGGGCTTCCCATGCAAACGCTTGGGCCGTGGCACCTCTCCCGAGAGGAGAGGTGCCATTCAAGCAGGTATTACTTAATTTGGCTCAGCTTCTGCTCGATCTTCGCAACCGGTATCGCACCAGGAACACGTTCGCCATCGGCAAAGAACACGGTTGGCGTTCCGTTGATGTTGAGACGACGCCCGAACTCCTGGTTCTTGGTGACGGCAGAGGTATCACAATCGTCCTTGCCGGTCGGTGCCCGACCGTTGACCATCCAGTCGTTCCAGGCCTTGGCACGATCGGCGGAGCACCAGATCAGCTTCGACTTCTTGAGCGAATCCTCGGAGAGAATCGGATACAAGAAAGTGTAAATGGTCACGTTGTTGACCTTCAGCAAATCCTTGGCCAGACGCTTGCAGTAGCCGCAGTTCGGATCCTCGAATGTGGCCAGAACGCGCTTGCCGTCACCGCGCACCTGCTTGATCGCGCGCTCGAAGGGCAACTCGGAAAACTTGATCGCGGTCAGTTTGTTCACGCGCTCTTCGGTGATGTTTTTCATCGTCTTGCCGTCGATCAGTTGAGCGCCGGCAAGGATGGCGGTCATCTTTTCGTCCGTATAGAGAATATTTCCATCGACGTAGATCTCGTAGAGCCCCAGATAACCGGACTTGGTCACACTCTCGATCTTGGCGCCGATCTTGACCTCCATGGCCTTCTTGATCTCGGCTTCGTCGGCATTGACAGACGTGATGAACAGCGTTGCGAGCGCGAGCGGCAGCATTTTTTTCAACATTCAATTCTCCTAGAAAGCACCTAGCGCATAACGCACCAGCGCATTTTTTACAAAAGGTAATCCGTCGGTCAGATTCAGGCCAAGATTGCGCAAGCCGCGCAGACCCGCTGGCGACTCCCGGAACAACCGGCGCAGACCGTCCGTGGCAGCCTGCATCAGCGCTGTCTCCTCGCGCCTGGCGCGTTGGTAGCGCTGCAAAAAGCGCTCGTCGCCGATATCCTGCCACTGCTGAACAGCGGCCAGCAACTTCGCCAGTTCACTGGCATCCTGAAAGCCGAGATTTATGCCGTGACCGGAAAGCGGATGGATGCCGTGCGCCGCATCGCCAATCAGCGCCAGGCGCGGCGCAACGGTTTGCGGCACACGAATAAGGCGGAGCGGAAAAGCGGCCGGCGGCGTAATCAGTTCGAGCCGCCCGAGCGCTTGGCCGCCGGCGGCGGCGACGCGAGTGCAAAATTCGTCGCCGGGCAAGGCGCAGAGTTCATCGGCATGGTCATCGGCAGTAGACCAGACAATGGAAATGCGGTTCCCGGGGAGCGGTAGGTAGGCCAGCACGCCCTTATTGGAAAACCACTGGCGGGCGACGTTGCGATGCGACTTTTCGGTCGCCAGGTTAGCAACCACACCTTTTTCGCCATACGGCGTATCGGTTGCCGTCAGCCCGGCACTGCGCCGCACCCAGGAATCGCGTCCGTCTGCGCCGACCAGCAGGCGAGCCGACAATGTCGCCCCGTCGGCCAAGACCAGGCGAACAGAATTTGCGTCAAACTCCAGGCGACTTGATGCACCCGGGCAGAACACGGTGAGATTACCCTGACGCTTGGCGCTCTCCCAGAATTCGCTGGCCATCAGCGACGATTCGAGGATCCAGCCCAGTTCCGGAACGCCGGCTTCGTAGGCCGAAAATGCCAGGCGACCACCAGCATCGCCATGGATGTCCATGGCGCGAATCGGGGCAATACGCTCGCGATCAAGGTGCCGCCAGGCACCGACTCGCTCGAGAAATGCCACATTTGCCGGACTGATGGCATAGACGCGCGCGTCCCAGCCTTCCGGACGCAGTGGCGGCTGTTGCTCGACCAGTGCGATACGTAGCGGGGTATCGCGCAGGGCCATGGCGAGACTGGCACCGGCAAGCCCACCGCCGACGATGATCAGGTCAAACTGCTGCATTGCGACGAAGTCGATTCAGTTCAAGCGGCGCAAGGGAATAAGGGGTCAGACCGGATTGCCCGTCGGCTTGTTCGGTCGCGGCCGGCGATTGTTATTGTTGCGCGACCGGTGCTTCTTGGGCGGGCCTGATGGCTTGTTTTGACCCATCCCGCCACCGCCTAGATTACCGCCCTGCTCGGCAGCCGTTACGCGGTTGCCTGGCGCGAGCTGAATCTCCAGCTCGATGATTTCATCCCACTGCTCGTCCGTTCTATCCCGTTCGGGGATGGACAGCAACTCACGCAGACGACGCTTGTTGTCGTTGGGCGGTGCCGACTGCTGGATGGGGGGAGTATTTTCTGGATTCTGTTCGTTCATTGCAAACCAAAAAAGCGGAACCCGTTTGTCACGGGTCCCGCGATGGGTGATGCAGCCTACTTCTTCTTGGCGGCTGCTTTCTTGGGAGCGACAGCCGCCTTGAAGGCGGTTCCCGCGGTGAATTTTGGAACCGTGGTGGCCGCGATCTTCAGCGTGGCGCCAGTCTTGGGGTTCTTGCCGGTGCGCGCAGCGCGCTTGGCCGACTTGAAGGTGCCGAAACCGACCAACGTAACCGACTCACCCTTCGCCACTGTCTTGACGACGGCGGCGACAATCGCCGACAGCGCCTTGTCGGCAGCAGCCTTTGTGATACCAGCCTCTTGTGCAGCAACCTCGACCAACTCGGACTTATTCATCTAAGTGCCTCCTGTTAACTACTTGTGTTTAAGAAAACTGGCCGTTGGCACGGCAGCACGCCAAAAGTAGCACATTTTCCAGAGAAGTGCTGATGCCAACAGGGATATTTGGCTCTGGCGATTCGAATTTTCGCCTTTTGCGCAAGTCGACCGCAACAGATCGGCATAGGGGGCCGCCTTGATAGGCTGCACCCCTGCCACACCACCCGGCATGCGGGTCCGCACCGGGCGGTTCGAGAAGTTGGGGTTATGAGAGACGAGGCACCCTGAGTCGATCAAAGTAAGCAATGGTCAGTACCGTTTTTAGCAATCGGTCACTATTACGCCACCAACAGCGTGAATTTCCAGCCACCCGCTGCGCCACCGTTTCCGAGGCGCCCAACGCTTTTAATTCCCGATACATCGTCGGGCCACGTTTCCAGTGCTTGAGCTGAATCGCCCTTAACCGATGGCGCATCCACTCGTCTAGCACTCGCCAGACTTTTGGCGTTTGCGATAACCGAAAGTAGGCTTTCCAGCCCAGCACATAGGGCCGTAGCTTTTCAACGACTTCCGCCATACTGCGACCGCCTGAACGACGGGTCAGTTGCCTGATCCGCTGTTTATAGGTCGCCAGCGGCTTGGCCGCCACCTTGCATTTGATCTCCCCTTTCGGGGCCACCCAGAAGCTGAAACCGAGAAACTTGCGACCGAATACACGGGCTACTGCACTTTTGGCCTCATTGACCGTCAGGTGCAGCTTCGCGTACATCTTCCGCAGCAAGGCCATCACCCGCTCACCCGCTCGCTGGCTGCGAACATACACATTCGCATCATCGGCGTAGCGCACGAAGCAATGACCCCAGCGTTCCAGTTCCTTGTCGACTTCATCCAGCAACACATTCGCCAGCAGCGGCGACAGTGGCCCGCCTTGCGGGGTGCCCTGATGCCGCGACACGACGACGCCATCCCGCATGATTCCGCTGTTCAGATACGCCCGGATCAGCCGGATTACCCCGGCATCACCGATCCGCTTCTGTAAACGCCCAATCAGGATGTCGTGATTGACCCGATCAAAGAATTTCTCCAGATCAACATCCACCACGATTCGGCGTCCCGACTGAACATAGGCTTGCGCACGAACGACCGCTTCTTGTGCGCTGCGCCCCGGTCGGAAACCGTAGCTGTATTCGCTGAAGGTCGGGTCCAGCATCGGCTGCAATACTTGCAGCAGAGCTTGCTGAATCAGCCGATCCGTCACCGTCGGGATGCCAAGCTCACGCTCACCACCGTCTGGTTTCGGGATCGTCACCCGTCGTACCGGACTGGGCCGGTACGTCCCCTGCACTAATTGAGCACGAATCTCCGGCCACGCAGTTTGCAGATGGCGGGCTGTCTCGGGTATGTCCCGGCCATCCACGCCTGCTGCGCCTTTGTTGGCTTTCACCCGTTTCCACGCTTGTTGCAGGTTCTCTCTCGTCAGCGCCGCTCTCAGCAACGCTGACCCTGTGCTTCCCGTTTCATGTCGCGGGCGTGTCGCTTCGTCGCTGGTGCTTGCGCGTGCGGCTTCACCGCCCACTACTGGCCCCCGCCCCGATTTCTCGGGCATCTGACGCACGACTTCACGCATCGACATGGCGTAAAACACTCCTTCACGTTTGGCCCTTCGCCCCATACCGGCAGCTACTATGGCCGCTGCTGACTTCTCGCTCCGTGTTGCCACGTCGCCCTTTCAGGCATGAGGCGAGATCTCCCCAGGTAAGAACACGATCCTTCTCCGCACCACTGCCGGATCTACAGCACCTCGCCTTGACCACAAGAGCTTCGCGGTTACGAGCCCACTCGCCCTGCTCGGCACTGCCTCATATCCGATTCTTGTTCATCAGCACACGGATTACGCTCCATGCTTCCTTCCCACGCTCGGTCACCCTCACGCAGTTGCACTTCACTTCGCTCGCTGTGGTCAGCTCGCGGGAGGACTTCCACCTCCAAGATCGCGCCCATGCTGGGCGCACGCGTATAAAAACCCCGGTACGCGACCGGGGTTTTTCGGGAAAGAGCAATTTATTTCTTCTCTTCTGCACCGTTCTCGGCTGGCTTTTCGCCGTGCGAAATTGCCATTGCGCCTTCGTTGCGCTCGCCGATCTGCTGATCGATCGGTGGTAGCTGGTGGGCTATACCTTTATGGCAATCAATACAGGTCTTGCCTTCAATAAAGGCCGCCGGGTGCATCTTGGCTGCACGATTACCCTGCTCGGTGTAATCCATGTAGTCATAGCGGTGGCAGTTGCGACATTCGCGCGAATCGGTCTTCTTCATCCGGTCCCACTCATGCTGGGCGAGCTCTGCACGCTTGGCGTTGAACTTCTCGGGCGTGTCGATGGTGCCCAGCAACTTGTGCCAGACTTCATTGGAGGCTTGAATCTTGCGTATCATCTTCGGCCCCCACTCCTTGGGCACGTGGCAATCCGGACAAGTCGCACGAACACCGGTACGGTTGGTGTAGTGCACCGTATTCTGGTACTCCTTGAAGACGTTTTCCTTCATTTCATGACAGGAAATGCAGAACTCTTCCTTGTTGGTTGCCTCAAGCGCCCAGTTGAAGCCCCCCCAAAAAACGATACCGGCGACGAACAGCATGAACACCGTCGCCACACCGATACGTTTCACCCAGCCAGGCATTAGATTCCGAATACTCATCATTCCCCCCCCTTGGTCGCCGGCCGGTAGGTATTCTCTACGAGCGGCTTGGCATCGAATTGCGGTACGTGGCACTGCAAGCAGAAATAGCGACGCGGCGAAATGTTCGAATGCTTCTTGTCATCGCGGTCAAGGTAATGCGACTTGGCCACCTTGGTTGCACTGGTTTCCTCGGCACGCTCCTTCGAATGGCAGTCCATGCACTTGTTGAAGTTCTGCGTGATGTTGTAGCCCTTGATGCTGTGCGGGATCAGCGGCGGCTGCTTCCGGAAATCACGCGGGATGATGTCCTGATCCTTTTCCGGACGGAACATGTTGTCATTTTTGCTGAGTTGTTCGATCGGCACGTTACCACGCAGGGACTCCACCATTTCCTGCGCACCGACGCTACCGACTCCCGACAGGAGCATTGCAGCAACCAGGCCTAGAGCAGGCAAGAATTTCATGTTTTTACCCTCCAATTGACGACCGGGTTCCCGCCCGGCCGTATTTCTTTGCGAAGATCCCGGCAATCAGGCCCGGACGACCTTGACCGCACATTTCTTGTAGTCTGTTTCCTTGGAAATCGGACAGGTCGCATCCAACGTCAGCTTGTTGACCAGACGACCGGCATCGAAGAACGGAATGAAGACCAAGCCACGCGGCGGTTTGTTGCGCCCGCGAGTTTCGACCCGCAACCTGATTTCGCCACGTCTAGAAGCCACCTTGACCTCCATGCCGCGCTGCAGACCGCGCGCCTTGGCATCGTCCGGATTCATGAATACGACGGCATCCGGGAAAGCTTTGTAAAGTTCGGGAACACGGCGGGTCATGGTGCCGGTGTGCCAGTGCTCAAGCACACGGCCGGTGCACAACCACATGTCGAATTCTTTGTCAGGCGACTCGGCTGGTGGCTGATACGGCAGGGCGAAGATCACCGCCTTGCGATCCTTGTGGCCATAGAACGCAACGCCCTCGCCTTTTTTGACGTAGGGATCGTAACCTTCGCGGAAGCGCCACAGCGTCTCCTTGAGGTCAACCACCGGCCAGCGCAGACCGCGCGCCTTATGGTAGGTATCGAACGGCGCCAGGTCGTGGCCGTGGCCGCGGCCAAAGGGCGCATATTCTTCGAATAGCCCTTTCTGGACATAGAAACCGAAATGCTTGGATTCGTCATTGTCGAATCCGGCAGCCGTTTCGCTGAGCTTGTACTTGTTGACCATACCATTGGCGTAAAGCACATCGAACAGCGTCTTGCCCTTCAGCTTGGGCGCCTTGGCGACAAGTTCGGCCGGCCAGACGTCCTCAACCTTGAAGCGCTTGGAGAATTCCATGACCTGCCAGAGGTCGGATTGGGACTCGCCCGGCGGTCTGACTTGCTGGCGCCAGAACTGGGTGCGGCGCTCGGCATTGCCGTATGCACCTTCCTTTTCCACCCACATCGCGGTCGGCAGGACAAGGTCGGCGGAAGCAGCGGAAATCGTCGGATAGGGATCGGAGATGACGATGAAGGTCTCCGGATTACGCCAGCCGGGGAAAAGCTCTTCGTTGATGTTCGGACCGGCCTGCAGATTGTTGTTGCATTGCTGCCAGTAGAAATTGACCTTGCCGTCTTTCAGGGCACGCGCCATCGCCACGGCATGCAAGCCCGGCTTGTCGGGAATCGTGCCTTCCGGCAGGTTCCACAACTGCTCGGCGATCTTGCGGTGTTCCGGATTGGTGACCACCATGTCGGCCGGCAAGCGGTGCGAGAAAGTGCCGACCTCGCGCGCCGTGCCACAGGCCGAAGGCTGGCCGGTCAGCGAGAACGGGCTGTTGCCCGGCTCGGAAATCTTGCCGGTAAGCAGGTGGATGTTATAGACGAGGTTGTTGGCCCACGTGCCGCGGGTATGCTGGTTGAAACCCATGGTCCAGAACGAGGTGACCTTGATCTTCGGGTCGGCATACAGTTCGGCGAGTGCCTTCAGGTCCTTTTCCGACACGCCGGAGAGCTTGGAAACCTTCTCGGCCGTATATTCGGAAACGAACTTCTTGTATTCGTCGAAAGTGATCGCCTCGGACTTGCCGGTATCGCCCTTCGGCTTGCCGTCGGCGCCGGGGTAGCCGTTACTTGTTGCATCCTTCTCTAGGGCGTGCGTCGGTCGCAGACCATAGCCGATGTCGGTGGCGCTCTTCTTGAAATTGATGTGCTTGTTGACGAAGTCCTGATTGACCTTGCCGTTCTGGATGATGTAGTTGGCGATGTAATTGAGGATCGCCAAATCCGTCTGCGGCGTGAAAATGATCGGGATGTCCGCCAGCTCGTACGAACGATGTTCGAATGTCGACAGGACGGCGACCTTGACGTTTTTGTTCGACAGCTTGCGGTCGGTCAGGCGCGTCCACAGGATCGGGTGCATCTCGGCCATGTTTGAACCCCACAGCACAAAGGCATCGGCATGCTCGAGATCGTCGTAGCAGCCCATTGGCTCGTCGATACCGAAGGTGCGCATGAAGCCGGCAACGGCCGAAGCCATGCAGTGACGGGCATTCGGGTCGATGTTGTTGGTGCGGAAACCTGCTTTCATCAGCTTGGCGGCGGCATAGCCGTCCCAGACCGTCCATTGGCCCGAGCCGAACATCGCCAAGCCGTTCGGCCCCTTCTTCTTGAGCGTTTCCTTGGCCTTTGCCTCCATGATGTCGAAGGCCTGCGTCCAGGTGACCGGGGCAAATTCGCCGTTCTTGTCGTACTTGCCATCCTTCATGCGCAGCATCGGTGTCTTGAGGCGGTCCTTGCCGTACATGATCTTCGACAGGAAATAGCCCTTGATGCAGTTGAGGCCGCGATTGACCGGCGCATCAGGATCGCCCTGGGTGGCAACCACACGACCCTCCTGGGTGCCGACCAGCACGCCGCAACCAGTCCCGCAGAAGCGGCATGCCGCCTTGTCCCAGCGAATTTCGTCAGCACCGGCGGCAACCGCCGTCGTCGGTGCTGACAGACCGGCTGCCGAAATGGCCGCCGCAGCTGCGTTGGCCTTGATGAAATCCCGTCTATTGAGTTTCACGCCTCTACCTCCTCGGTATCTGACTTGTCGTCGCAATATTGATAGACCATGGCCACCGACGCGACTCCGGGAATGCCATGAAGAGCCACGTAACGATCAGCGGCCGAATCCGTATCGTCGTCCTCGAGCGTGACGACAACCTTGCCTTCCGGGCTGCGGGCGTGGATCTCCACCCCCGGCATGCCCAATAACATCGCGCACGCCTCTTCGAGACGCGCCGGAATGATATGCACGATGGCACTTGAAATATTCATTTAGCCCTACTCTCCTGACCCGCACCTGGCAGGCTCCATAACAGTCGACATGATCCCGATCCATACAGGCATTCCGTTGATTTGGATCAACTACTATCAGCTTTGAATCAGAACCCATCCCTCTGGCGGATACAAGCTAATACTTTTGAACTAGGGGCGGTTAGCAAGCACTCAATAGCAGGAGTCTATGGACATCATTCCTCGATTCAATTGGCTCAATACCCGAACACGAACTATCATTATCCCGTTGCAATTCATTTCATCAACCAAGGAGAAAACCTTATGTCGCTCGTCAATACAGAAGTCCAGCCGTTCAAAGCTCAGGCATTCCACAATGGAAAATTCATCGAAGTGACTGATGCCAGCCTCAAGGGCAAATGGTCGGTTCTGATCTTCATGCCGGCCGCGTTCACGTTCAACTGTCCGACCGAAGTTGAAGATGCAGCAGACAACTACGGCGAATTTCAGAAGGCCGGCGCTGAAGTCTACATCGTCACCACCGACACCCATTTCTCCCACAAGGTCTGGCACGAAACCTCGCCTGCTGTCGGCAAGGCGCAGTTCCCGCTGGTCGGCGACCCCACGCACCAACTGACCCGCGCCTTCGACGTGCACATCGATGAAGAAGGCTTGGCGCTGCGCGGCACCTTCATCATCAACCCCGAAGGCGTCATCAAGACCGTTGAAATCCACTCCAACGAAATCGCCCGCGACATTTCCGAGACCCTGCGCAAGCTGAAGGCTGCCCAGTACACTGCCGCGCACCCGAACGAAGTTTGCCCGGCCAAGTGGAAGGAAGGCGAAAAAACGCTGGCCCCGTCGCTTGACCTGGTCGGCAAGATTTAAGCCCCCGCTGCAACACATCCACGCCGCGCCCGCTTGGGGTGCGGCTGGGATTTCAGCGCAAAGGGGCCTAAGAGCCCCTTTTCACTGAAATTCTAAATAGCAGGGAGAACAGCATGCTCGACGCAAACATCAAGACCCAACTCAAGGCCTATCTCGAAAAGCTGCAGCAACCGATCGAACTGATCGCCTCGCTCGACGACAGCGCGCCAGCGCAGGAAATGCTCGGCCTGCTTAAAGACATTGCCGAACTGTCAGACAAAGTGAGCCTGCGCGAAGACGGCGACGCCGCATTGCGCCCTTCCTTCGCCATCGGCCGTCCGGGCGAAGTCGCGCGGGTCAGCTTCGCCGGCCTGCCGATGGGGCACGAATTCACGTCGCTGATCCTCGCCCTGTTGCAGACCGGCGGCCACCCGCCCAAGGTCGATGCCGAGGTGATCGAGCAGATCAAGTCCCTGCCCGGCACCTTCGAGTTCCAGACCTTTATTTCGCTGTCCTGCCACAACTGCCCGGATGTCGTGCAGGCACTCAACCTGATGGCAGTACTTAACCCCGGCATCCGCCACACGATGATCGACGGCGCGCTGTTTCAGGGGCTGGTCGAGGAACGCCAGATCATGGCCGTGCCGACCATGTTCCTTAACGGCGAGGAATTCGGCGCCGGGCGCATGAGCATCGAGGAAATCATCGCCAAGCTCGATACGGGCGCCGCGGCCCGCGATGCGGAAAAGCTGAACGCCAAGGAAGCTTTCGACGTGCTCGTCGTCGGTGGCGGTCCCGCCGGCGCCGCGGCGGCCATATACGCGGCGCGCAAGGGTATCCGCACCGGCCTGCTGGCCGAGCGTTTCGGCGGCCAGGTGATGGATACGCTGGCCATCGAGAACTTCATTTCGGTCAAGGAAACCGACGGACCGAAGCTGGTCATGGGCCTGGAAGAGCACGTCAAGGATTACGACGTCGATATCATGAGCCTGCAGCGCGCTACGAAACTGACACCGGCCAGCGAAGCCAATCCGCTGATCGAGATCACGCTCGAAAATGGTGCAGTACTGAAGAGCAAGTCGGTCATCCTCGCCACCGGTGCCCGCTGGCGTGAGATGAACGTGCCTGGCGAGCAGGAGTACCGCGGCAAGGGCGTCGCCTACTGCCCGCACTGCGACGGTCCGCTGTTCAAGGGTAAGCGGGTGGCGGTGATCGGCGGCGGAAACTCAGGCGTCGAGGCGGCGATTGACCTCGCCGGCATCGTCGGCCACGTCACGCTGCTCGAGTTCGACAGCAAGCTGCGCGCCGACGCGGTGCTCCAGCGCAAGTTGGCCAGCCTAGCCAACATCGAGGTGCACACCATGGCGCTGACCACCGAAGCCACCGGCGACGGCAACAAGATCAACGGCCTGCTCTACAAGGATCGCAACACAGATGAGGTCAAGCGCGTCGACCTCGAAGGTATCTTCGTCCAGATTGGCCTGCTGCCCAACACCGACTGGTTGAAGGGGACGGTCAACCTGTCGAAATTCGGCGAAATCGAAATCGACGCCAAGGGCCACACCTCGGTTCCCGGAGTATTCGCGGCGGGCGACTGCACAACAGTGCCCTACAAGCAGATCGTCATCGCCATGGGTGCCGGGGCCACTGCGTCGCTGAGCGCCTTCGACCACCTGATCCGGACGTCGGCCCCGGCCTGACCACGCTTATCGCTCAATCGCGGCGAGCCGCCACAACGAGGTCACCTCCGCTGCCCGCGCGACATGCAGCGGATCGTTGCGGTCATTGGCCTTAGGGTGGTGCGGCTTGGTGTCGATCCGCCCCATCACCCGCAGACCAGCAGCCGAAATCCAGCCGAGCAACTCGGCGCGCGGACGCAGGCTGAGGTGTTCGGCAAGATCTGAAAGTATCAGCCAGCCCTCGCCGCCCGGCGCCAGGTGCGCTGCCAGGCCGTCGAGAAAGCCGCGCAGCATCCTTGAATCGGGATCGTAGACCGCGTACTCGATGGGCGAAGTCGGCTGCGCCGGCACCCACGGCGGATTGCACACCACCAATGGCGCCCGGCCAGCAGGGAAGAGATCGGCATCGACGATCTCGATCGCTGCGGTCAACCCCAGATTTCGGGCATTTTCCGTGGCGCAATTCAACGCCCTCGGGTCCCGGTCGGTGGCAATGATGCGCGGCACGCCGCGCCGGGCCAGCACGGCGGCGAGGATTCCCGAGCCGGTGCCGATGTCAAACGCCAGTTCGCAACCTGCCGGCAGCGGTGCCCCGGCCACCAGGTTGACGTATTCGCCACGTACCGGAGAGAAAACGCCGTAATGCGGATGGATGCGCCCCTCGACCGCCGGCACCGGAACGCCCTTCTTGCGCCACTCATGGGCGCTGATGACAGCCAGCAATTCGCGCAAGGCGACGACGCATGCCGCCCCTGCAGGCGCGCCCCAAGCTTCGCTACAGGCTTGCCGCACGTCCTGCGCCCGGCGCAAGGGTACCAGCCAATCTCCGTCGACCGGCACCAGAAAACGGCCCAGCAAGGCAGCCCGGCGCCCCTGCTGCAGGCGATGGCGGGCGAAGGCTGCGGCCGGCGTCGGCGGCGACTTGTAGCGCGCGGTCGCAAAATGCCGGTCGGCCAGGCGGGTCAGCGCTTGCATCAGGTGGCGTCCGCTCACCCAGTCGCCGCGCCAGAGCAGCGCCGTGCCGGCGGCGAGCACCGCGTAGGCAGCATCGACAGAAATTCGCCCGATTGCGACGTCGACCGCGACAGGCGCCGCCAAACCCGCCTCGGAACGCCAGCGCGCGCGCTGCAGCTGGCCGCCTTCGTGCCATTCAACAAATGAACTCATCACGTGATTGTAGGTGGAAAGCCGGCCGATAAGCCGGGTTCTGTTCCCCCCTTGCGGGGTTTGGCAATCATTCCTCTAGGCCTGCCGTCACCGACAGGCTCGAGCAACCTACCCGGAAGCAGCGCGGGCCACGCCCATGCTTCCCTATTTGGTCTTGCTCCGGATGGGGTTTGCCGTGCCGTCCGCCGTTGCCGTGGACGCGGTGAGCTCTTACCTCACCGTTTCACCCTTACCTGATCCTCTTGCGAGGCCATCGGCGGTCTGTTCTCTGTTGCACTGTCCGTTGCCTTGGGTCTCGCGACTTATAGCACCCAGCCGTTAACTGGCATCCCGCCCTGTGGAGCCCGGACTTTCCTCCCGATGCCGAAGTTGCCTCCGGACATCCAGCGATTGCCTGGCCGACTTTCCGCTGCGAATTATCGCACGCCTAGCCCGTACCAAGGTATCATATCAGGTTGAACTTCACCGGATCGGTGACCTTATTAAGAATTGGAGAAAACTACTTGGCAAAAGAAGAGCTACTTGAAATGCAAGGTGTCGTAAATGACGTACTGCCGGATACGCGGTTTCGCGTCACGCTGGAAAACGGTCACGAGCTGATCGCCTATACCTCGGGCAAGATGAAGAAAAATCACATCCGCATCCTGGTCGGCGACAAGGTCACACTGGAACTCTCACCCTACGATCTGAGCAAGGGCCGCATCACTTTCCGTCATATAGAAACCCGCGGCACCGCCCCACCACCGCAACGCCGCCGCTACTAAATCAGTCACGGCGGGACGTCGATATCGCTATCCGCCCGCTTGTTCAGCCTGCCAAAACGGGCAGCGCCGTCTTGTCGACCACCCTCCGCAGGACAAAGCTCGAATGCACGCCCGTCACGCCGGGAATGCGCGTGATGCGATTTAGCAGCAGGTCCTGGTAGGCATCCATGTCGCGCACCACGACCTTCAACTGGTAATCCGCGTCCTGCCCGGTAATCAGCAGACACTCCAGCACCTCGGGACTCTCGCCGACCTGCCCCTCGAAATTGGCGAAACGCTCCGGCGTGTGCCGATCCATCGAGATATGGATCAGCGCCATCAACGACAAGCCGAGCTTGCGCGCATCGAGCAACGCCCGATAACCGGTTATCAGGCCCGCCTCTTCCAGCGCACGCACCCGGCGCAAACACGGTGACGGCGACAGGCCGATGCGGTCAGCCAGGTCCTGATTGCTGATACGCCCATCCTGCTGCAGGATATCGAGAATTTGCCGATCGTAGCGATCAAGTTCCATTTTATTGCCAGAATTTCACGTTTGTTGAATTTTTCTGCTTAATATAGTACCAAAAGGCCTATAGAACGCAAGCACCTGCTGGCGGCTTTTCCGTAAAATTCCTTTCATCAAAGCGATTTCACGGAGCAGCATCATGAAGCAAAAACCCAACGGGAAATACAGTCCATTTGCGCCGATAGCGCTCGTCGACCGCGAATGGCCCAATCGAGTCATCGACACGGCGCCCATCTGGATGAGCACCGATCTTCGCGACGGCAACCAGGCGCTTTTCGAGCCGATGAACAGCGAGAAGAAGATGCGCATGTTCAAGACGCTCTGCGCCATCGGTTTCAAGGAGATAGAAATCGCCTTCCCCTCCGCTTCGCAGACCGAATTCGATTTCGTTCGCGGACTCATCGAAGGTGGCTACATTCCGGACGACGTCCGCATCGAGGTGCTTACCCAGGCCCGCGAACATTTGATCCGGCGCACCATGGAATCACTCAGGGGCGCCCGGCAGGCAATCGTCCACGTCTATAACGCAACCAGCAAGAACTTCCGCGACCACGTTTTCGGCATGAGCAAGGCGGAAGTCGTAAAGATGGCGGTCGACGCGGTCAGTCTCATCAAGATACTTGCCGACGAGATGCCGGAAACGCAAATTACGCTTGAATACAGCCCTGAACTCTTTACCGCTACCGAGCTCGATTTCGCGCTCGAAGTCTGCGATGCCGTCACCGAAACCTGGGGTGCGACCCCCGAGCGCAAGGTCATTCTCAATCTCCCGACCACAGTCGAGATCGCCACGCCCAACATCTACGCCGACCAGATCGAGTGGATGCACAAGAACCTCGCTCGCCGCGACAGCGTGCTCATCAGCCTCCACCCGCACAATGACCGCGGCACCGCCGTAGCCGCTGCCGAACTCGGCCTCATGGCCGGCGCCGACCGCGTCGAGGGCTGCCTCTTCGGCAACGGCGAGCGCACCGGCAACGTCGACCTCGTCACCCTCGCCCTCAACATGCAAACGCAAGGGGTCGATCCGCAGCTCAATTTTTCGGATATCAACGCCGTCGCCCGCACTTATGAACACTGCACCCAGCTCCCGATCCACCCGCGCCATCCGTACGTCGGGGATCTCGTATTTACGGCCTTCTCCGGCTCCCACCAGGACGCCATCAAGAAGGGGTTTGCCGCCCAGAAGGCGGGTGAGCCATGGTCGGTGCCTTATCTCCCGATCGACCCGGCCGACGTCGGGCGCAGTTACGATTCGGTCATTCGCGTGAACAGCCAGTCGGGCAAGGGCGGCATCGCCTACCTCATGGAGACCGAGCACAGCATCGTCATGCCCCGTCGCCTGCAGGTCGAGTTCTCCGGCATTGTCCAGCGACACACCGACACGCACGGCGGCGAAGTGACGGCGAACGACATCTGGCGCCTTTTTTCGGACACTTATCTCGAGTCGACCGCACCCGTTCGTTACCGCGAGCATCACCTCTACGAACACGGCAACGCCCAGTGCATCCGCTTGACCGTCGATTTCGATGGTGCGCCGCGGATCCTCACCGGCGAAGGCAACGGCCCGATCAATGCAGCGGTCCATGCCCTGCAAGGCGCCGGCATCGGTATTCAGGTCCGCAGCTACGAAGAGCGTTCGATGGTGCCGATCGGCGAGGATGGCAATGCCCAGGCCTGCGCCTTCATGGAAGTCGCCGGCACCAACGGCGGCGACCGCTACGGCGTCGGTATCGACAGCAATATCGTCACCGCCTCGCTCAAGGCCCTGATCAGCGGGATCAATCGAACCGGCATCGCCTTGCCGGCGCAGCTGGTCGAGGCGGCATGAGCGCTGCCGTCCGTCGGCCTTCCCTGCGATGCGGTTCCCCAATACATCACAAATGAAAGTTGATATGATGAAGCCTTTGGCGTTGCTAGTACTTTCGAGATAGCCGCCACATCAACCTTTTCAGAGAGGAGTTACAGCATGTTCCAGAAATTTTCGGCCTACCTTTCCGCCCTGGCCTTGGCCCTGACCCTGACCGCCTGCGCTGCGCCCGGCACGACTTCAGGCGAGCTGGAGATCCGCTCCGGGGTCATCGAACAGATCACGCCGGTCGAACTCAAGAGCGGCACCCCGAGCGGCGTCGGCGCCGTGGTTGGCGGCCTTGCCGGCTTGGGTATCGGCAGCCTGATCGGTGCCGGCACCGGGCGCGATGTCGCCATGGTGCTTGGGGCGGTAGGCGGCGCGGTGGCCGGCCATGAAGTGCAGAAGCGGCGTGACCAGCCGGTTGCCGGCCAGCAGATCATCGTCCGGACGACCAAGGGCGTTCTGGTTTCGGTAACCCAAGAGGCAAACCCAAGCCTGCGCAAGGGCCAGAATGTCTTCATCGAAGGCAACGGCGAAGACGCACGCGTCGTCGCTCGCTGATCCAGGCCAACAACCGGTTCCGGGCACGAAACTCTTGCCCGGAACCGGACTGCCACAAGAAAGCCGTCTTGACCCATTTCGACCATTTCACACGGTGTTTCACGTTTGCGTGCAATACCCGTAACGCAATAATTGCCTTCGTCGCGCTACCTTTCATTCTGGCCGGATGCGCCTCGGACGCATCAATGTCAAACGCCATTACCGATGTCCGGAAAGTCGAGACCGGTATCGGCATGGCACCTGATGCTTTTCGTCCAGACCCTGGCTACCAGGCTTACCTTGATCGCATTCAGAAAAATTGCCGTGACGTCTACGTCGGACCGAACAGTATCAACGGGACACTGCTTTCCGACCCCGCTTTTCTCGACCTGACATCGCGCTTTTTCAACGGAATAATTTCACAGCAGAACTATGTTGACGCGCTGTCAGGCGGTTATGACGCACGCTCCGATTCGCCCGGTATCCGCTGCATTCTCGGGCAGATGCCTCCAGAATCGTCACTGCCTCCATCGACTGTGCCACCGATCATCGGCAAATAGGCAAAGTACTCGTGCCCTCAGGCCGGCACGTTTTTTCGCGATCAATGCAACAACCAACCCCAAGGAGTTCAATAATGAAAACAGTTCTGAAAATCACCCTGCTCGCCATGACCATTGCCTTTGGTTCCGTTTACGCAGCAGACATGAAGCCGATGGCCAAAACTGCAGAAGAACCAGCAGTGGTGATGGGTGAAGTGACCCAGGCCGAAGCCGAAGTCATGGCGATCAACACGAAAACCCGCACGGTGACGCTGAAGGGCGAAGACGGCAATGTCTTCGACGTCATTGTCGGCAAGCAAGCCAAGAACCTGCGCCAGGTCAAGGTGGGTGACCGCGTGGTTGCCGCTCACATGGAAGCACTCACCCTTGAATTGTCAAAAGGAAGCGGCCTGCGCGAAACGGTCGAGAAGGATATTTCCGAGACAGCGAAGCTCGGACAAAAACCGGGTGCGGTCAAGGGACAGCAAATCGACTTCGTGGCCGACGTACAAGCAGTCGACACCAAGGCCAGTACCGTTACCGTGCTGGGCGCGAAGGGCCGCGTCGTCAAACTGCATGTCAAGGACCCGGCCGTTCTGGCCCAGATCAAGGCCGGCGACCAGGTCAAGGGCACCTACATTCTCGCTACCGGAATTGTCGTTGTGGCACCCAAAGCAGCCAAGTAAGGCGCCTTTTCCAGCCAAGTGAAGGCTGCCCAGAAGGCGGCCTTTTTCATTTTCAGGGGCGGCGGCCAGGTCGGAACTGCCAGGTGTCGTCGTAGTAGGCCGGGTCGTCACTGTCCGGCGTGACACCGGGAATACCAAGGACCGGCAAGGGCTGAAAATCGCGCGGCCGAGTATAGCGTCCGCTGCTCAATTCCAGCGCCAGCAGCGCGTTGACCGCAACGATTTGTTCGGCAAGTGGCCTTTCCAGCCAGGCTTCGTCGACTTGATGAAGCACCGCCTTGGCAGTCAAGCCGTGAAACGGCTTGAGCAACTGCTCGTAGGTCGCATGTCCGAAAACAAAGAAACGCATGGCGCGCACGACCTCGGCCCGGCGTTCCGCAAACAGTTCTTTCCACTGGAAGGTACGCAGCAGATCGAGCAGCTCCGGCTGCCTCGACACAACAACGATGCCGCACTCGTCGAAATGTGTCAGTGCGTCACGTTGCGCGCCACGTGACGCATCGGCGGATTTTTCCATGGCCTGCGCGTGACCGGCGCTGAGCGCCAACTTGGCGCGCGGGAAGGTCAGCCAGACCAGCGTATTGAAGTAGTCATGCCAGTTGCCGAGGCGCGTCTCGACCTCGCCGCTATCGCGGATACGGCATTCGTAGGCCAGATCGTCGGCACGCGGCGGCACGAAGCGGATCTGCCGGCCATTGGGCGCGGGTATCGGGAAGCGCTCGGCCAGCGCAGCGAGCGCTGCCGTATCCGGCCCGCCGTCCAACCCCGGAGGCAACTGTTCAAGCCAGCGGCGCAACGGGTCGTAGAGCGGTAACGCGTAGGGGTTCCGAGCAATCACCGGGCTACCGGCCAAGTCGCTCAGCGCAACTTCCAGGACAGCGTTTCGCCAGCCCGCAGCGGCACGATGCGGTCGCTAGCGGTGTAAGGGAAGTCAGCAGGCACCATCCAGTTTTCCTTGACCAGCGTGACCGTGCCACGATTGCGTGGCAGGCCGTACCAGTCCGGACCGTGGAAACTGGCGAAAGCTTCGAGTTTTTCGAGCGCGCCAGCCGCCTCGAAAGCTTCGGCGTACAACTCCAGCGCGGCATAGGCGGTGTAGCAGCCGGCGCAGCCGCAGGCGGCCTCCTTGGCGCCCTTTGCATGCGGCGCCGAATCGGTGCCGAGGAAGAATTTTGGATTGCCGGAAATTGCGGCAGCGACCAGCGCCTCGCGGTGCGTCTCGCGCTTCAAGACCGGCAGGCAATACCAGTGCGGGCGCACGCCGCCCTGGAAAATCGCGTTGCGGTTGTAGAGCAGGTGATGCGCCGTAATTGTCGCCGCCACGGTCGACGGCGAGTTTTGCACGAATTCCGCAGCATCCCGGGTCGTGATGTGTTCCATGACCACCCTCAGCTTCGGGAAGCGCTGGATCAGCGGCGACAGCACGGTATCGATGAAGGCCTTCTCGCGATCGAAAAGATCGATCTGCGGATCAGTGACCTCGCCATGCACCAGCAGCGGCAGGCCGACGCGCTCCATTTCGGCCAGCGTGTCGTCGGCCTTCCGGATGTCGGTCAGGCCGGCATCGGAATTGGTCGTCGCCCCTGCCGGGTAGAGTTTGACCGCCTTGACAAAGCCGGAAGCGGCCGCCCTGGCAACTTCACCGGGCGGTGTATTGTCAGTCAGATAGAGCGTCATCAGCGGCTCGAAACTGGCGCCGGCCGGCAGGGCAGCGACGATGCGTTCGCGATAGGCAGAAGCCTGCTCGACGGTGGTTACCGGCGGCTTCAGGTTGGGCATGACGATGGCGCGGGCAAACTGGGCGGCAGTGTGAACGAGGACGGAAGCGAGCGCTTCGCCGTCGCGCAGGTGAAGATGCCAATCGTCGGGACGGATGATGGTGAGTTGCATGTGCGCTTCCGATACAGTTCCGAATAATTTTAGCAGGGTATGGATGAACATCGCCGGAGTAGGCAAAATACGGGCTCGCCTGTTCCACTCCTTTCGCCTTGCTAACCGGGAAATGCCATGCGTCTTCTAATCATTGGACTTGTACTGCTCTCAGGCAGCGCCATGGCCGGAACGGATTCAGCCGAACCCAGCGAGGCCAGCTTCAACAAGCGCTTCCATGCTGCAGACAAAGACAAGAACGGGATGCTCTCCCGGCAGGAAGCCTATGCCGAGTTTCCCCGGGCGCCACAATATTTCGATGAAATCGACAGCAACAAGGACGGCCAGGTCACCCTGGCGGAGATCGCCAAGGCGCGCGACAAGCGTGTCGCTGCTGCCCTGTCCGCCGGCAGCAAATACACCTTGCCGAGCGATACACCAAACACGATGGCGAGAACGGCTGCTGACGGCACAGAGTTTTCCAGCAAGACCGAAGCGAGTCGTTACTACCGCCACGAGTATTACGAGTCCCTGGTTTCGTCCCGGGAAAAGGCTGAGGGGCGCGGCGAGATCAACACCGCCGAGCCCAACCCCAACCTGCTGAAAAAATCGTACTGAAACGCAACGGTCTGGTTTCCGGCACGCGACCGGTCAACCCCGAGGCTAAACCGCCTGATTCGCACGAATAGCCAGGGCTTTATCGTAAAGCGCGTTCTTTGCCTGGCCGGATATTGCCGAAGCCAGCTTCGCCGCCTGCTTGACAGGCAGGCCGTCGGCCAGCAGCAGTTTCAAGACCCGCTCGCCCTCGCCGTCGTCATTTCCGGTCGGGGCACCGGAGACGATCAGCACGAACTCGCCGCGCTGCCGGTTGGGGTCTTCCTTCAGCCAGTCGAGTGTTGCGGTCAACGGGCCGGAGTGGATAGTTTCGAACAGCTTGGTCAGTTCGCGGGCAATGACCAGGGTACGCTCACCGAGCATGCTCGCCAGGTCGGCAACGGTTTCGAGAATGCGGTGGGGCGCCTCGTAGAAGACCAATGCGCACGGGTAATCGCACAATTCTTCGATAACCTGGCGGCGCTGGCCACCCTTGTTTGGCAAAAAGCCGTAGAACAAGAAATGCTCGTCGAGCAACCCGGAAGCTGACAGCGCGGTGGTCGCGGCACAAGGGCCCGGCAGCGGCACGACCTGGCAACCAGCGGCACGCACGGCGGCAACGATGCGAGCGCCGGGATCGGAAATGCCCGGCGTGCCGGCGTCGGAGATCAACGCCACCGACTCACCGGCCTGCAGCCGTTCGACGATACGTGCGGCGGCTTCGTGTTCGTTGTGCCGGTGTGCCGGCAGCATCCGCGCCGACGAGCCGATATGCTTGAGCAGCGGGCCGCTGTGCCGTGTATCCTCGGCGGCGACCCACGGCACGCTGCGCAGGACCTCCTCGGCGCGACGGGTCAGGTCGGCAAGGTTCCCCAGCGGGGTCGGAACGACATACAATGCAGCGGCGTCTTCCATCACTCTTCCGTCATTTTTCTGGCATGCGGGCAAAGACCAACGATACCACCACCACGCGCGGCCGCGAAGCCGAGGAACGGGCGGCACGCCATCTGGAACGCTGCGGTCTACGCATAATCGAGCGCAATTTTAGCGTTCGCGGCGGCGAAATCGACCTGATCTGCAACGCCGGGCAGACCCTGGTTTTCGTCGAGGTACGCCAGCGCACGCGTAGTGATTTCGGCGGCGCCGCAGCCAGCATCGACGCCGGAAAGCGCCGGCGCATCATCCTCGCCGCACGGCATTACATCGCTGGCAAGCCGGAGTGCGACTGCCGCTTCGATTGCGTGCTCATCGACGGCGAGCGACTCGAATGGATCAGCGATGCGTTTGCTGTTGACGATTAGCCTGGCGATCTGGATGGCTGCCGCGCAGGCGGAAAGCATCCGCTTGCTGGTGCAGAGCTCGCCGCTGGCCGGCAGCCAGTATTATGCGGTGGGCGAGCAATGGCTGGCAATGAAGGTCGGCGACCGGCTCGATCTGGTCCGCGAACCGGACAACCGCCACGACCGGAACGCCATTCGCGTCGAGTGGCGCGGCCACAAACTAGGCTATGTGCCACGCGCCGAGAACCGGGTGCTGGCGGCGGCGATGGAACAGGGTGATCGACTGATGGCACGCATCGCGCAGTTGAACGAACACCCTGACCCCTGGCGCCGGTTGCGCTTCGAGGTCTACGCCGAGCTGTGATGTAGAATGTTCGGATTACCCGCCGCAAGACACATGAAAACATGGATCTGATAGCCCGCGTTGCCAAGCATTTCGAGGACAGCGCTCAAACCAAACTCGACGCGGTCGAAGTCTTGGCAGCACCGATCGCTGGCGCCATCGAAGCGATGACCAACTGCCTGATCAATGGCGGCAAGATTCTCGCCTGTGGCAACGGGGGTTCAGCTGCCGATTCGCAGCATTTTGCCGCCGAACTGATCGGCCGCTTCGAGGCCGAACGCCAGGAACTGGCAGCCATCGCGCTGACCACCGACAGCTCGATCCTGACCTCGGTCGGCAACGATTACTCGTTCAACCAGATCTTCGCCCGCCAGGTGCGCGGCCTGGGCCATGCCGGCGATGTCCTGCTGGCGATCTCCACTTCCGGCAACTCGGGCAACGTGATCGAGGCGATCCGCGCCGCGCACGAAGCCAACATGCACGTCGTCGCGCTGACCGGCAGGGACGGCGGGCAGATCGGCGAAATGCTGGGCGACGACGATATCCACCTCTGCGTGCCTGCCGAACGCACGGCACGAATTCAGGAAACCCACCTCGTCGCCATCCATTGCCTGTGCGATGGCATAGACGCACTGCTTTTGGGAGTCGAATGATGAAAAACTTGAAACTCACCCTCGCGACCACTTCCCTGCTCGCGGCATTTGCCTTGCTGCAGGGTTGCGTACCAGCGGTCATCGCCACCGGCGCCACGGTCGGCGTGATGTCTGCCCAAGACCGCCGCACCACGGTCATCCAGACTGAAGATGAGAGCAATGAATGGAAGGCTGCGAAGAGCGTTCCCGCACGATTTTCTGCCACCTCACACCTCAATTTCATCTCGTTCAACCGACGCCTGCTGATCACCGGCGAGGTCCCGAGCGAAGAAGCGAAGACCGCCATCGGCGAGCAGGCCGCCAAGGTCGCCGGCGTCAGCGAAGTCATCAACGAAACACAGGTCGGACCGGTCTCCTCGCTGACGACCCGCAGCAACGACAGCTACATCACGTCCAAGGTCAAGAGCCGACTGGTCGACGAAAAGACGCTCTCCGCCAACCATATCAAGGTCGTCACCGAGTCCAGCGTCACTTACCTGATGGGTATCGTCGGCGACCGCGAGGCCAAGGTCTCCGTCATCATTACCCGCACCACGGACGGCGTCAGCAAGGTGGTCAACCTGATGGAAGTGGTCAGCGACGCCGAAATCAAGCGTCTCGATACCCCGCCAGGTGGCGCCAAGCCGTCCGGAACACCGCCGGCGCCGGTAGAAAATCGCCAATAGCCAACACTAACGCGCCAGGAGGGGTGTCGTCATGAATCTGGAAAAGGTAATTTTTGGCTTCTTCATCGTTCTGGCGGCAACGCTCAACTTCGGTTTCTTCATCGGTGACATCGAGCGCCCGGAACTGCACCATATCTACGAACTGGCCGCCGCGCTGGTCGTCAGCCTGATCGCCACCGCGCTCAAGTTCGGCGACCGCACGCAGATCGGTGCCATTCATCTGTCCACCAGCCTGGTCGCCGACCTGCAACTGATCGCCGCGGCGATCACCTGGGCGGTGGCGGTTCATGTCACCGGCGAGGGAATGACGCCCTCGGTCATGTCCAGCGTCGTTTCGCTTTCTGGCGGTGCGCTGTTCGCCAATATCGTCTCAGTCATCATCCTGATCATCGAAACTGTGATGCTCCGCCGCTAAACTCATGAATCCAGCGGCCGGCACCCGGAGTTCCGCGTGAACAGCGCCTTTTTCCTCGCCCTGCGCCGCATGCGGGTGCCGATCATCGTCGTGATCGTCATCTTCTCGGTATCTGTTTTCGGCCTGACGCTGATTCCCGGCATCGATGCCGACGGCAAACCGACTGCGCCGCTCAGCTTCTTTCACGCGTTCTATTTCATCAGCTACACGGCGACCACCATCGGATTCGGCGAAATCCCCAACGCCTTTTCCAATGCCCAGCGGATGTGGGTCACCGTCAGCATCTACCTCACCGTCATCGGCTGGTCGTATTCGGTCATTACCCTGCTCGCCCTGCTGCAGGACAAGGGCTTCCAGAATACGCTGACGATCAACCGCTTCAGCCGCCGCGTCCGTCTGCTCAAGGAGCCCTTCTATCTGATCTGCGGTTGCGGCGAAACGGGCAACCTGATCTGCAAGACGCTCGATCATACCGGTCGCGCCTTCGTCATCCTCGAGAAGGACGAACTGCGCGTGCAGGAACTCGACCTGCAGGATTTCAAGTCGGATACGCCAGCCCTTGCCGCCGACGCCAGCCAGCCCGGCAATCTTTTGCTGGCGGGGCTCAAGCATCCGAAATGTCGGGCAGTGCTGGCAGTGACCAACGACGAAGACGCCAACCTGACGGTTGCCATCGCCGTTCGCCTGCTCAATCCGTCGATCCCGATCATCGCGCGGGCGCGCAGTCCGGCTGTGGCTGCCAACATGTCGTCGTTCGGCACCAATTACATCATCAATCCGTTTACCCGTTTCGCCGAATACCTGGCACTCGCCATAGCCGCACCTGAACAGTTCCGCCTCATCGAGATCCTGACCAGCCTCCCGGAAAGCGCGATGCCCGAACCGCACCGCCCGCCAGGGGGGCACTGGATTCTTTGCGGTTACGGCCGCTTCGGCCATGCGCTCGCCGAACAACTGAAGCCGGCCGGCATCGAGTTGACGATCATCGACCCGGACTGCGACCCCGAAGAAATCCCGCGCGCGGTCCGCGGCTTGGGAACCGAAGCCGAAACGCTGCTCAAGGCAGGCATCGCCGATGCCTACGGGATCGTCGCCGGCAGCGACAATGACGTGAATAACCTGTCGATCGCCGTAACGGCCAACGAACTGAACCCGTCGTTATTCGTCGTCGCCCGCCAGAACCACAGCGTCAACAGCGCATTATTCGACGCGTATGGCGCCGACTTCACAATGATTCCCAGCCACATCGTGGCGCAGGAGTGCATCGCCATCCTGACCACGCCGCTGCTCGCCGCTTTCCTCTGGCAATTGCGTAAGTGCGACGAAGCCTGGAGCGCCGCGCTGGTCAGCCGTCTGCAAGCGCTGCACAAGGATTTGACGCCTGCTGTCTGGGGCGTCAGGCTCAACATCGGCGAGGCACTTTCGATCTATCGGGCGCTGATGCAGGGGCAAAAGATCAGACTGGGCGAAATCATGCGCGACGGCACTGATCGCAGCCAGCCGCTACCTGCCATCACCTTATTGATCCGGCGCGAAGACGAGGACACACTATTACCCCCCGACGATTTCCTGCTGGCCCCCGGCGACCAACTGCTGCTGGCCAGTTCGCTGAACTCCCGGCGCAATCTCGAACTGACCCTGCACAACCCGCACGAGCTCGATTACGTCCTCACCGGCCACGAAATCACTGGCAGCTGGATCTGGAACCGCTCCGCGGCCAACAGGAGCAACGGCGAAGGAAATCCCTGAAAGCGGAGCTGGCAATACCGCTTCAGGTCGCCGCCATCAGGCGCCGCAGGCCGCGTATCAGCGCACCGACAACCGGGAGCTTCATGTAAAGCTCCTCTGCCGCATCCCAGTAATCGCGATGGTAGTTAACCCGCCCGTCAGCAGCAAATTTCAAATGCGATACACCGCGCATCACCTGCGGCCTGCCCTGGCCCCAGATATGGATCAGGCAGCGGAATTCCCAGATCAATATCGCCCCGTCGGCATCCCCCACCTTACCGCTGACAACGAAGTGCGGCGCGCTGACCTGGGTAAACATGTGCTTGAAAATGCGCTGTATTTCCGCCACACCGTGAACTTCGTTGAACGGATCCTTGAAATAGGCATCGTCGCTGTAGAAGTCGGGAAAGCGGGCGACGCTGGACGGCGTCAGTTGCTGGAAAAATTCGACCAGTTGGTCAAGCACCATCTCAGCCTCCTGTCATGCGGCGAATCACGGGGAAGTACAAGCCATAGGGCAACTGGGCGAGTAGCTTCATCAGGCGGCTGAAGCGCTTCGGGTAATGAATTTCGAAATGTCCCCGCCTGAAGCCGTTGACCGTAGCAAGCGCCGCTTGCGCAGGGGTCAGCAGCGCCGGCATGGCGAAATCGTTCTTGGCGGTAAGCTGGGTCGAAACGAAACCGGGGTTTATAACCCAGACACCGATCCCTCGCGGCGCCAGGTCCAAGTGCAGGCATTCGGCGAAGTGGATTAGCGCCGCCTTGCCCGGCCCGTAAGCCAGCGCCTTGGGCAGGCCGCGGTAACCAGCGACGCTGGCGACGAAGGCAATGCCGCCGCCGGCGTACAGCTCAGGCAGAACGGTTGCCGCGAGGCGCATGGCGCCGTTGAAATTGACGGCAAGAATTTTCTCGGCCGCATCCACGTCGAAATCATCGGCGCCCATCGGCGCGTAATCGCCGGCCAGGTAGATAACCAGATCGACCCCGCGCCACGCCGCCATTAGCGTCTTGCGCGCACTGGCCAGGCTGGCTGTATCGGTCACGTCGCACGGCAGCAGCAGGGCATTGTCGATTGCCAGAGCCCGCAGCTTGTCGGCGCCGCGCGCCGAGAGCGCCAGCCGCGCGCCGCGGCGCGCCAACTCAGCAGCCAGTGCGGCGCCGATGCCGCTCGAGGCGCCGACCAGCCAGACCCGCTTGCCGTCCCAGTCAATGATTTTCGGATTCATCGGCGGTTCAGCGCTTGACGAAGGTCAGCGATACCTCGCCGAGACCAAAGCCCCACTTGCTCATGTAGGAACGGTTGATCATCACCTTGTCATCCATCAGGAACATCCAGTCGTCGAAATCGACGTTGTAGACCTTGCCATCGACCGGCAAGGTCAGCACGTATCGCCAGCGCAGTGCATTGCCGGCAACCTCGCCGAGCGCCTCGCCCAGGACGTCGTCGGCGGTACCACGGAAGGTACCATCGGGCTGCTTCTTGAGGGTCCACACCCGGCGCGACGTCGTGCCGTCGGACCATTTGAAGCGTTCGTCAAGAACGCCGGTATCGCCCTCCCATTTGGCGTCGATGACGACATGGAAGCGCTTCTGCACTTCGCCTGAGCGCCCCTGGAAAATTCCCCAGGCGTCGAGGGTGCCATTTAGGTAGGTCTTGAGGTCGAGGGTCGGTTGTTCGGCGCGGTACTGTTCTACCCCGGTCGAGGCACAGGCGCTCAGGCCAAGGGCGAAGGCAGCGGCAAGCAGGACTTTCATGTCAGATCTCCAGGGAATGGCGCCAGCGCCAGAGCAGCAGTCCGGCCAGCGCCTTGAATCCAAGCGGCAACAGGGCGTAGGCAAAAGTGAGTGAAGCCAGTCCGTCGCCACTGCCCGGCGCGTATCCGAGAAATGCCAGAAACGGCAAGGCCAGCCCGGCGGCCAGCGCCAGGTTGAGTTTGGCAACGAAGTTCCAGACCCCGAAACAGGCGCCGGCCTGCCCCTGGCGTTCGCCGAGATCGGCGGCGATGGCTGCTGGCAACGCCAGGTCGGCACCGAGCGCCAGGCCGGAGGCAACGCAGATGGCGGTGAACGGCCAGAGGTCGCCGCTGCCGAGAAGGCTGGCGCCGGCGAAGGCGAAAATCGAAAGACCCATCGCCCCGAGCCAGGCCTGGACACGACCGAAGCGCGCCGACAGCTTGACCCAGAGCGGAAGCGATGCGGCGCCGGCGACGAAATAGAGGGCCAGCAGCGCGCCGCTCGCCCTTTCCAGTTGCAGCACGTCGGCAACAAAAAAGAGGAACAGGGTCGCCGGCAGGGCAGCGGCGATGCCGTTGGCGACGAAAACCCCGAGCAGGCGGCGGAAGGCGCTGTCGTTCATCACCGCGCGCAGGCTGGGCAGCAGGGGTTGACTCGGTGCATGCACCGGTTGCCCGGCTCCGACCCGGCTGAAGGTGGTGGCGGCCGCGATCAGCAACAGCGGCGGCAGGACCCACGAGAGGCGCCTGATGCCTTCGCCAAGGTCGCTGGACAGCAGCGCCGGCAGGGCGGCTGCGAGGACGACGCCAAGCAGCCCGAAGCCCTCGCGTGCCGCGGTCAAGCGCGTGCGCTGGGCAGACGTGCTGCCGACATCGGCGCCCCAGGCCTGATAGGCGACCGAGGCGCCCGAGAAGCCGAGGTAGGTCAGTGCCAGCGAGCCGACCAGCCAGGGCGCGGCATGGTCGGCTGGCGGGTTAAGCAGGGCGACGAAACCGGCGGCGAAGGGCAACAGGGCAAGCGCCACCATGGTCGGTCGCGGCACGCGATCGGCGAGCCAGCCCAGCCACGGGTCGATGCCGGCATCGAGCAGCCGCGTGCCGAGCAGAATGGCGCCGAGCAGCGCGAGTTCGATGCCGGCCACCTCGGCATAGAAACGCGGCACATGAACGTAGATCGGCAATGCCGCGAAGGCCAGGGGAAGCCCGAGCAACCCGTAGGAGAAAATGCGGCCGCTGGACATCGTCTCAGGCGTCCGGGCGCTGGAGCAGCGCGGCACGCAGATCGGGCGCGCTGGTTCTCTCGTCGAGCCAGATGGCAAAGAAGGCACGGGCGAAGGCAGGGTCTTCGACTGACCCGATGCTGCGGTCGTTGTGGAAGAAACGTGCCGCATCAGGAAATTGAACGCCGATAATATGGTCGCCGGGACGGACATCGGGAAAGATCTTGGCCATTTGTTCGCCCCAGCCCCTGAGTCGCGCCTCGTCGGCAACGCCGAGATTGCGAATCTCCTTGACGCTGGCTTCTGCGATGTCGCCACCATTGATATTCCGCTTGTAGGTCAGCTTGAGCGCCAGCGGTGGGCGCAGCGGATCGTCGCCGCCGGCCCACAGTGTTGCTTCGTACACCAGAAAGCCGAAGCGGCGGAATTCCCCGCTGCCCCAGCGCCGGAAACCGGCGGTCGGCGCCTCCGGCGCCTCCGGCGCTGTCGTCGCGAAGCTCGCCAGCGGCCATGCGGCGAGACCCAGCAACAGGCGGCGCCTATTGATGGCCGAGTTCAAAGTGGACGACATCGATGTTCCCGGCAATGAAAGCAGCCTCGCAGTAACTGAGGTACAGGCGCCAGAGGCGGCGGAATTTCTCGTCGAAGCCCAGGGCGGCGATCTGCGGCCAGTTGGCCTCGAAGGCACGGCGCCATTCACTTAGCGTCCGCGCGTAATCAGCACCGAACGCATATTCGCCGCGCACGACAAGTCCCTGCCTCGCTGCTGCGGCGCGGAAGGCCGAACGCGAAGGCAGCATGCCACCGGGGAAGACGTACTGCTGGATATAGTCGGTGCCCTTGCGGTAGTCGGCAAAAAGATCGTCGCGGATCGTGATGCTCTGGACCACCGCCCGACCGCCCGGCTTCAGCGCCCTGGCGATCGTATTGAAGTAGGACGGCCACCAGCGCTCCCCCACCGCCTCGAACATTTCGATCGAGACGACATGGTCGAAGCGCTCGCTGGTGTCGCGGTAATCCTGCAGCCGGAGGTCGGCTTGCGGCACCCGCTTCTGCGCCCACTGGAGCTGTGCCGGTGACAGGGTCAGGCCGGTGACCTGCAGTCCTTCCTCGACTGCGATCTCGGCGAACCCGCCCCAGCCGCAACCGATTTCGAGCACGCTTTGCCCCGGGTCGGCATGCAGGCGGCGCAGGATGCGCCGGTATTTGGCGCGCTGCGCGGTTTCAAGATCGCCGCCATCGACAGCGCGGTAGAGTGCGCTCGAATAGCTCATGCCGGGGTCGAGCCAGAGCTTGTAGAAGTCGTTGCCCAGGTCATAGTGCGCCATGATGTTGCGCTTGCTGCCGGCCCGGCTGTTGCTGTTGAGCCAATGGCGCACCCGGGCCGCCAGGAGGTTGCGCCACGAACCGTAGACCGCCTTCTTCAAGGCGTCCCGGTTCCGGGCCAGCAGCGTCAGCAGGCCGGTCACGTCGGGCGAATCCCAGTGGCCGTCAAGGTAGGCTTCGGCGAGGCCGATGTCGCCGCGGGCCAGCACCTGGGTAAACATCGTTTCGTTATGCACCTGCAGGGTGACGCCGTGTTCGCCCGCCCCGAAGAGCCTGCTCGAGCTGTCGGGCAGGCGCACTTCAAGCATCCCGCCGTCTAGTTTTTCGAGGAGTGCGAGCACCAGTCGCGTATCGCGGGCCGGACTGTCGCTGCCGCGCAGGGTCATCGTGTTGTTCATTTTGGCGATTCCTGAAGGGGTTGATGATCATGGGACGAGCGGGCGCCGACGAACGGCACGCCCTTGAGCCACAGTTTCATGGCCTGCCAGTGGATGCGGAACACGACACCGGCGGTGAGCAGCGGCATGCGCAGGAAGGCGCCGAGCAGGGCACGTGTGGACCAGGCTGTGGACTTGCCCGAAACAGAAGTCAGCAGCAGCTCGCCTTCGGCGTCGTCGTAGTCGATACGGACGACCGGACACTTGCGCTCGACATAGAAACGGAAACGGTAGCCGCCCTCGACTTCGCAGAACGGCGAGACGTGGAAGGCCTTGTCGGCCCGCAGTTCCTGGCCCTCGCGCAGTGGCGTGCCGTCCGTGTTGTGCAGCAGGTAGGCGTGGCGACCGCCGAAGGTATTGCTGACCTCGGCGAGAACCGCGATCAGGTCGCCGTCACGGTTGCGGCAGAACCAGAAGCTCACCGGGTTGAAGACATAGCCGAAGACCCGGGGAAAGCACTGGATGACGATCTCGCCGTCGTCAGGAAGACCCTGCTGACGGAGCAGGCCCTGGATCCAGGGGAGCAGCGGCGAGCCATCGCGCGGCCCGTGGTCTTTCTGGTGGAAACTGAGCAGGTTGTTGCGGTTGACCGAGAAAACGGGGCCATTTCCCGCCGTCAGGTCGGCCAACGGCAACTGGACGAAGAAGACAGGATAGGTGAAGGCATTGAGCACCGGACGCATGCGCCGGTGCATGACCTGACCGATGACAAGGCGCGGACTGATGGCCATTTCTCGCTCAGGCGCTCGCCAGTTCGCGCACCTGAGGTAGCGCCTCGCCCTGCCACGGGGCATGGATGCCCAGCCCGTTGGCGACGCGCAGTGCCGATTTCAGGCCATCCTCGTGGAAGCCGTAGCTGCCCCAGGCGCCCGCCAGCCAGATGCCGTTCTCGCCCTGGATGTCCGCCAAGCGCTGCTGAGCCGCGATGGCTGGGCCGTCGAAGATCGGATGAGCGTAGTCGAATTCGGCAATGACCGTGGCCGGGTCCGGCTCGCGTTCAGGGTTCAGGGTGACGACGACCGGCGTTGCGAACGGCAGCGGTTGCAGGCGGTTGATCAGGTAGGAAACCGCCACCGGCTGTTCGCCAGGCGTGCCGCTGCCTGCAGCATAGTTCCATGCCGACCACAGTTTCTCGTCGCGCGGCAGCAGGGCGCGATCGCTGTGCAGGACGGCGCGATTCGGCTGGTAGCGGATCGCCGTCAGGACTTCGCGTTGCGCGTCGCTGGCGGTGAAGCCGAGAATGGCGAGTGCCTGGTCGCTGTGACAGGCCATCACCACCTGGTCGAAATGCTCGCTGCCGCCGGCATGGGTCACGCGCAGCCCGGCCGGCTCGCGGGAAACAGCGCTCACCGGGCAAGAGAGGCGGATGTCGTCGAGCTGGGCGGCGATCTTGCGCACGTATTCACGACCGCCCCCTTTCACCGTCCGCCACATCGGGCGGTCGAATACCTGCAGCAAGCCATGGTTCTGGCAGAAGCGCACGAAAGTGGCGAGCGGCGTGTCGAGCATCTGCCCAGTCGGGCACGACCAGATCGCGGCGGCCATCGGCAGCAGGTACCATTCCGAAAACGCCGATGAGTAGCGCCCTTTACGCAGGAAGTCGCGCACGCTGAGCTGGTTGTCGGGGTGCGTCAACAGCCAGGCAACGCTCTCCCGGTTGAAGCGCAAGATGTCGGAGAGCATGGTCCAGAACTGAGGGCGCACGAGGTTGCGCTTCTGGCCGAAAACGGTTGCAAGGTTGCTGCCGGCCCACTCGATGTCTGGGTCCTGGAGGCTGACCGCGAACGACATCTCGGTTTCGACGCTGTTGACGCCGAGCAAGGCGAACATCGCGATCAGGTTCGGGTAGGTCTTCTCGTTGAAGACGAGAAAGCCGGTGTCGACCGGGTGCGTCCTGCCTTCGAGCGTGACTTCGACCGTGTTGGTGTGGCCCCCGAGGTAATTCCCCGCCTCGAACAGTGTCACCTCGTGCTGGCGCCCAAGGAGCCAGGCACTGGCGAGACCGGAGATGCCGGCGCCGACGACGGCGATGCGTTGCTTGCCCATCATGACTCCTCAAGCGTTGGAACCGTAAAGCTCGGCGTAGGCCGAATGGTTGTGGATCGACTCGAAGTTCTCCGAGGCGACCTTCCATTCGGCGATGCGCGGCTCGTTCATCAGGCGCAGGGCGATGTCACGCACCAGATCCTCGACGAACTTCGGGTTGTCATAGGCGCGTTCGGTCACCCACTTTTCGTCCGGCCGCTTGAGCAGGCCGAATACTTCGCAGGAAGCCTCTTCCTCGGCCAGGCGCACCAGCTCCTCGATCGCCATCGGCGAACGCAATTTCGCCTCCAGCGTGATGTGCGAGCGCTGGTTATGGGCGCCGTAGTCGGAAATCTTCTTCGAGCAAGGGCATAGACTGGTCACCGGCGCCGTCACACGTAACGTCAGGGTCGAACGCTCGCCTTCGGGTTGGTTGACTATCAATGTCACGTCATAGTCGAGCAGGCTTTCGACACCGGAGACCGGCGCCGCCTTGCGGATGAAATAAGGAAAGGCGAGTTCGATGCGGCCACTGCTCGCATCGAGGCGCAACAACATCTCTTCGAGCATTGCGAACAGACCGTCCTGGGTCAGCGCGCCACGACGGCCTTCGAGCAGTTCGACAAAGCGCGACATGTGCGTGCCCTTGACCTCAGGCGGCAGGCCGACCGTCATTGCAAGGCTGGCAACGGTATTCAGCAGTTCGCCGCCACCGGTTGCAAGTTGCAGCGGATAACGCAAGCCCTTGACGCCGACATTCTGGATCGCCAGCCGGCGCGTATCGGCAGTGGCCTGGACATCGGGCAGGAAAAAGTGTTCGGGGGCATTCATGGCAGTGGCTCCTTGGGGTTGGGGCGAATGTTCTATTTGAGGAATTCGTCGATCTTGTTCAACAGATCCTTGTCATCCGGCCTGGTGGAGCTGGCGTAGGCAACGACCTGCGAAGCATCGCGATTGATCAGGTACTTGTGGAAATTCCATTTCGGCGTGCTGCTGGTGATCGCCGCCAGTTCCCGGTAGAACGGATTGGCTTCACTTCCCGTGACCGTCGTCTTGGCCATCATCGGAAACTCGACGCCATAAGTCAGGCGGCAGAAATCGGCGATTTCCTTGTCGCTGCCCGGCTCCTGCTCGCCGAAGTCATTCGACGGAAAGCCGAGGATCACCAGCCCCTTGTCCTTGAGCCGCGCGTAGAGCTTTTCCAGGCCCTCGTACTGCGAAGTGAAGCCGCAGAAGCTTGCCGTATTGACGACCAAGATGGCCTTGCCTTGGTATTCGCAGAGGGACCGCGACTTGCCGTCCTGCAGACCGCGGAAGCTGTGGTCGAGCAGCGCCGGACATTCGGCGGCCGCAGCAGTCGGAACCATTCCGAAAGAGAGCAGGCCGCTAATGACCAGCCAGAGTTTCAGACACTTCACCACGTACAACTCCTTTTTTTGTCCTGGACAAATTTGATATTTGTTCGTAAGATAACGTTCAAATTCACCTCTGTCAACAGTTTGTCTAACAATTGTTCAGGACAATAATGAATAATTCAGGTTTCAACATTGCCGCTGTCGAACGCGATACCGGCCTCTCCAAGGATGTCCTGCGCATGTGGGAACGCCGCTACGGCTTTCCGGCGCCGGATCGCGACAGCAATGGCGAGCGCACCTACCCCGCCGAACAGGTTGACCGGTTGCGCCTGATCAAACGCCTGATGGATGCCGGGCACCGCCCGGGAAAGCTGATGTCGACCCCGAGTGACGAACTGATGACGCTGGCGCCGCGGCGCCCCTCGATCCACCTGGCACGTGCAGAAGAATCGGTTCCCGAGCTCGAACAGTTGCTGACCCTGATCAAGCAGCACGACGCCACCGGCTATCAGCACGCCATGCAGCAACGTTTGGCCCGCCAAGGAATGCAGCGTTTTGTCCAGGACACCGTGGCGCCGCTCACCCGCCGCGTCGGCGACGCCTGGGAAGATGGCAGCTTCGAGGTTTTTGAGGAGCACCTGTTTACCGAACTGACCAAGCGCCTGCTGCGCCAGACCATCGCCGGCCTGCCCGGCGGCAGTGGCAGCCCACGCATTTTGCTGACCAGCGTGCCTGAAGAACAACATGCGCTCGGCCTGCTGATGGCTGAAACACTGTTGACGCTGGAAGGAGCCGAGTGCATTCCGCTCGGCACCCAGATGCCGCTGCTGGAAATTGCGCGCGCCGCCAGCGCGCACCATGCCGATATCGTCGCCCTTTCCTTCTCGGCGGCATTCCCGCACCGTCAGATTCCCGGCCTGCTGCAGCAATTGCGCATGGCTTTGCCTGCCGAAATGGCGCTCTGGGCGGGTGGCGGTGGCATTCAACGCGTTCCGGCGGCACCAGGCATCGAATTGCTCGCCTCGCTCGAGCAATCAGCAAGCGCCGTTCAGGAATGGCGACGGCGACAGACCCAGCTTCCGTGAACCGTGAAAAGCCCAAATCGCACCAAAGACTCTATAGAATGGCAGCTTTATTTAGGCGCCTTGCGAATTGGTGGAGATGTACTACCCCACACCCGCATTCGAAGCGAAAATCTGCCCTCCAGCGCAGTTGACCGCACGGGTTGCCGGCTTGGCACGTCCGCTGGTATTCACCAACGGCTGTTTCGACATCCTGCACCGTGGCCATGTGACCTATCTGGCGCAGGCGGCCGCACTCGGCACCAGCATGGTGGTGGCGCTCAATAGCGACACCTCGGTCAAGCGCCAGGGCAAAGGTAATGACCGGCCGGTCAATGAACTGGCCGATCGCCTGGCGATCATGGCGGCGCTGGAGTGTGTGACGCTGGTGACCTGGTTCGACGAGGACACACCGCTACAGCGCATCATCGAATCCCGCCCCGACGTTCTCGTCAAGGGTGGCGACTGGGCATTGGACAAGATCGTCGGCGGCACCGAAGTTCACGGCTGGGGAGGATTAGTTCATTCCATTCCTTTCATCCACCAAAAGTTGACCACCGCGCTGCTTGACAAGATCCGTCGCCTCTAGCCCACCAGTTCATGCGCCCATGACCACGCCCGGCGAAATCCCGACTCAGGAGCCGCCTCCGACCATTCAGCGGGCCAAGGTTTTCCTCCTCATCGGCCTGCCAATTCTGACGGTTTTCGGCTTCATCGCGCTACGCGAGGCCAACTGGCTATTGAGCGGGCTACTTGCACTCAACATCATGACCATCGGCGTCGGCTACATAGCCTTGCTACGTGGGGACAACCGGCCGGCGACGGCCCGTCCGGGCATTGCAAGCTTTGCCCTGCTGGTTCTTTACCTGATCGCCAATGCCGGTCCGGAACACGGGCGCGCATTGTGGTTCTACGTATTCCCGCTGGTATCGATCATCGTGTTGCCGCCGAAGGAGGGCGCCATCTGGTCCGGTGCCAGCATTCTCATCGCCGCCTGCATCATGACGACCGGCATCGTTGGGATCGTCGGGATCGAAACAAGCACTTACTCGCTGGACTTCGCCTCGCGTTTTCTGATCACCGCCATCCTGATCGCCGTCGGCGTCTACTGGTCGGAAATGGTGCTCCGGCGCTATCAACAGGAGCTGCTCGCGCAACAGAGTACGGTCGAGGCCGAGAGCGTCCGCCTGAAAGCGGAAATTGCACGCCGCGTCGCGCTGGAGGTTGACCTGCGTGTTCAGGCATCGACCGATGCCCTGACCGGCCTCATCAACCGCCGCGCCTTCATGGAGCGCTTCGCCCACGAGCTGGCGCGCAGCCAACGCCACGGACCATCGCCGACGTTGCTGATGCTCGATATCGACCACTTCAAGAAAATCAACGACATACATGGCCACCCGGCCGGCGATGTCGTGCTGGCACACCTTGCGCAACTGCTCAGGTCCAGCGTGCGCAACGTTGACATCATCGGCCGCATCGGCGGTGAGGAGTTCGCGGTGGTGCTCGTCGAGACCAATGCGGCAACTGCAGCCCCGGTCATCGAACGCCTGCTCGAACGCCTGCGCAACACCACGGTCACGCTTGCCGATGCGACGACCTTGAAATTTACCGCCAGCATCGGCAGCACCGAGACACTCTGGGCCGACACCATCGACACCGCCATCCAGCGCGCCGACGAGGCGCTCTACACGGCCAAGAAAACCGGCCGCGACCGCCACTGCCAGCGCTGACTCCCTCTAAAGCTCCACCTGGGTGCCCAACTCGACAACCCGGTTGCTGGGAATTTTGAAAAATTCCGTTGCCGAACCGCTGTTGCGTGACATGGCGACGAATATTTTTTCGCGCCAGAAAGCCATGTCCGATTTGAGCCGGGGAATCAGGGTTTCACGCCCGATAAAATAAGAGGTGTCGAGGGCATTGAATTCGAGCCCCGCATCGGCGCACATCGATAGCGCCAGCGGGATGTCTGGTTCGTCCTTGAAACCGTACTGGATGATGACGCTCCAGAAATTGTCGCGCAACTCCCTGACTTCGACACGATCAATGGCAGGCACGTAGGGCACATCGAAGAACTGCGCGGAAACCAGGACCACCCGCTCGTGCAGCACTTTATTGTGCATCAGGTTATGCAGCAGTGCGTGCGGCACACCGTTGGGATCGGAATTCAGGAATACCGAGGTGCCTTCAACACGGGTCGGCATCGACGCCGCCAGCGACTCCAGAAACAGCGGAAGCTCTATGCGCTCGCCTTTCAGTCGGTCGGAGAGCAACTGGCGACCACGCTTCCAGGTCGTCATCAGGACAAAGACCACGACCCCGGCAACCAGCGGGAACCAGCCCCCATCCGGAATCTTCAGGATGTTTGCGGCCAGGAACACCAGTTCGACCACCAGGAAGCAGGCAAACAGTGCGCCGGCCCTGGCCCAGCCCCAACCCCAAGCGCGCGCTACGACCACGGTCGCCAGCAGCGAGGTGATTACCATGTCGCCGGTCACCGCAATACCGTAAGCGGCCGCCAGATTATTCGACGACTTGAAGCCAAGGACGAGGATCATCACTGCCAGCATCAGGCCCCAGTTCACCGCCGGCAGATAAATCTGCCCCTGCTCCTTATCCGATGTGTGCTGCACTTCCATACGCGGAACGAAACCGAGTTGCATGGCCTGACGAGTGACCGAAAATGCACCGGAAATAACGGCTTGTGAGGCAATGACGGTCGCCAGCGTGGCCAGCCCGACCAGCGGGTAGAGCGCCCACTCTGGTGCCGACAGGAAGAAGGGATTCTTCGCAGCTTCGGGATTGGCAAAAATCAGTGCGCCCTGTCCAAAGTAGTTGAGCACCAGCGACGGCAGCACGAAAGCGAACCAGGCACTCTGGATCGGCTTGCGTCCAAAATGCCCCATGTCGGCATAGAGCGCCTCTGCCCCGGTCACCGCGAGGACCACATTACCCATCGCCACAAGTGCCATCGCCTTGTTGTCGAACAGGAAAGTAATGCCGTAAAGCGGGTTCAGGGCGTGCAGGATCGCCGGATGCGCGACGATGTTGCTGACGCCAAGTAGTGCCAGCGTAGTGAACCACAGCAGCATGACAGGCCCGAAAAAGGTGCCGACCAGTGCCGTTCCATGCCTTTGAATGTAGAACAGTCCAAACAGCACCACCAGCGTTATCGGGATCACGAAGTGCTTGAACGCCGGGGTCGCCACCTCCAGCCCTTCAACGGCGGAGAGCACCGAGATTGCCGGCGTAACCATCCCGTCGCCGTAGAACATCGCCGCCCCGAGGATGCCGACGATCATCACCGCCCGGGCCTGCTTCGGCTTGTTCTGGACATCGCGCAGCGCAAGCGCGATCAGCGCCATGATGCCGCCTTCGCCCCGGTTGTCGGCACGCATGATGAAGGTCACGTACTTGACCGAAACGACGACGATCAGCGCCCAGAAAAAAAGTGAAAGGCTGCCGAAGATATTGGCTTCATTGACCGGAATCGGGTGATTTCCGGCAAAGACTTCCTTGACGGCATAGAGCGGGCTGGTGCCGATATCGCCATAGACGACACCGAGGGCAGCCAGCGCCAGAACGGCCAGGCGTTTGCCATTCACCTCTCCGGCATGCAAGTCGGTGCTGCCCATATTCCCCTTGAATCAGCGGCGGCGACATCGCCGTGCAGACAGCCTGCCTGCTGATGGTCGCCCGCGATTCTAGCGGAAATCCCGTCGCTACTGAAATTCAAATGCAGAAATGCAATTCCTATTCCGGCCCGTCCTCGATGTCACCCTGCTTCTCGGCACTGAAGCGCGGCGCGTCGCTACCTTCGACAGGCACCAGATCATCGAGCCAGTAAGCGTCTTCATTGCGCACGTAGATCATGAAGCGACCGCGCAGGCTGGCGTCCTTGGCGCGGTGGTAGCGAAGATAGATGTGCTTGTCGTTGACCGCCAGAATCTCGATCTTGCCGGTTTCGTGCGACATCGCGAAACGCGCCCGGCGGGCCAGCCCGGCACCATGACGCAGGGCTTCGCGGAAGATTTCCCAGCCGCGCACGATCGACACTTTATAAGGATCATTGCCGGCGGTCGGTCGCCCCTGAAATACGTAATAGGGCGGACAACCGATCCACGACAGCTTGCGGAACATGTCCGAAAGCACGACGGGGTCGTCGTTGATGCCGGCGATCATCGGGCACTGGTTGGTCATGATGACGCCGGCGCGGATCAGGCGGTCGAGGCAATCTTCCGCCTCGGGGCTGATTTCTCGCGGATGGTCGAAGTGATTCATCATGTAGATGCGCTTGCTCGCTGTCGAATAGCGGGCGAACATCTCGACCAGCGCCGGGTCGTCGATGATCCGGAACGGGTTGAAAGCAGTCATCTTGGTGCCGATGCGAATGATTCGCACATGTTCGATTTCGCGCAGCGCGGCAATTATCTCGGTCAGGCGCCGCGTGCTGAGCAGCAACGGATCGCCGCCGGTGAGCAAGACGTTGGTGATTTCCGGATGGGCGCGGATATAGTCGATGCCTTCGCTCAGGTCCTTGCTCGCCTCGTCGTTGTCGTTCATGAACAGCCGCTTGCGAAAACAGTAACGGCAGTAGGCTCCGCACACCTCGTTGCACAGCAGCAGAGCGGTGTCCGGGTACTTGTGCTGCACGCCGCGCATGACCGTATTGGCGGCCTCGTTGCTGGCATCGAGCGCCCCCCAGTCGTTCAGTTCGTCGGGGCGCGGGATGACCAGCTGACGAATCGGGTCGTTCGGGTCGCTCCAGTCGATCAGCTTGAGATAATAGTCGCTGACGCGGAATGCGTAGGCATCGGCTACCGGTTGCAATGCCGTACGCTCGGCATCGGTTAGTTGCGGGATATCCTCGAGTTTCTTGATATAGCGCATGCTGTCTCTCTCCTTTCCTTATTTCATTTTCTTGATCCATTGCGCCATGGTCGTGGCGGCATGGATTACGTTTGGGCAGTATTGCTCGAGGAATGTTCTATCCAGTGGCTGGTCCAGCGACACCTGTTGTGCTGCCGCCAATGTGCGTGCACCATCGAAATCGACATAGGCCAGACGCAAGGTCAGTTCAGCTGCCGGGCGACCAAAGTCTGCCCCCGGTAGCGTCGCGACGCCGGTTTCCTCGAGCATGCGTTCGCACAATGTGGCGCTGTCGGTGATCCCGTGACGGGCCAGGCGCTCGCGTAGCGGACTGAAATCCGGGAACAGGTAGAAGCCGCCGACCGGTTCGCTCACCTGTGCGCCGACGCCCTGCAATTCATACCAGACATGGCGTCCGAGGTGACGCAGGATGCGCCGCGACTGCACCAGATAGTTCTCGATTTCGAGGCCGCCCTCGAAAGCACGGATGGCCGCATACTGGATCGGCGCACTGGTCAACGTATACGTTTCGCTGGCGACCGTCGACATTGCTTCGAGCAGCCAGTGCAAGGTGTGCGGAAAAGTGAAGGTGCCAAGCCGCCAGCCGCCGGCGCCGCACCATTTCGAGAGGCCGCCGCTGATGATGGTGCCCTCGGGATAAAAGCGTGAAATCGACACATGCTGGCCGCGATGGTGCAACTCGCCATAGATTTCGTCGGAAACGAGGATCACCTTGTACTTCTTCGCCACCTTGGCCAGCGCCTTCAACTCATCGGCGGTGTAGGTGTCGCCGGTCGGGTTCGATGGATAGTTGAGGATGACGATGCGTGGCCGCCCCGGATCATCACGGCAGGCGCGGTCGAGATCTTCCGGCATCAGGCGCCAGTCGTTTTCCGGCTTGGTCGGCACCCAGTGGATCTGGCGCCCGACAATGCGCGCCTGCGGCGCGTACGACACCCAACTCGGCGTCGGAATGACGAGATCGCCGTAGTAGACAAGTTGCAGGACGAACATCAGCTCTTTCGAGCCGGGGCCGATCAGCACATCGTCCCCAGTGCGCTCGATACCGTGCATGCGACGGTGATACCCGGCCACTGCATCGCGCAGCCCGCGCAGGCCGCGCACCGGCAGGTAATCTTTCTGGTGGGCATTTGCCCGCAGTTCATCAACGACCGGCTGCGGCACCGGAAAGGGTGATTGGCCCAGCCCAAAGCGGAACACGCGGCGTCCTTCGCGGATCAGTTGGGCACTGCGCTCGTTGATCGCCAGGGTTGCGGACTGCTTCAGTCCGCGCACGTTGAGATTGAGGTTGACGTCAGGAGACGTCTGCTTGCGTCGCGCCATGGTGTATCTCCCAGTGAGCGCCGAAAACGCCCTTCCGGCAACGGCCTTGCAGGCTCGTGGCGAACCCGGCCACGAAGGGCCGGCAGGCGGTTCGACAATTCCCGACGTTCGAGACGGGCATCTCGGCGCTCCAAAAGGAACCCCGAAAACTGTTCATACCTTACTACAAATTGGCGTTAGAGCGGTTCCAAAACTACCAGCGCACTTGCTGCACTGCCACGCGCTACAGCAAGCACGTAGTCAAAAAAGAAAGAAAGGATGCGGAGCAACAACCCATCATATTGATGATGCATCCATTGCTCTTCCAGAAATTACATCGCGTTAACCGTGACTTACCAGTTTGGCTCGCGCTCCGGTGTGGCGGTGATGCGGTGGATGGCCAAGTCTGCCCCCTGGTATTCGTCCTCCTGATCCAGGCGCAATCCCATCACGGCTTTCAGCGAACCATAGACGAGCAGGCTGCCGATCATCGCCACGACGATTGCCAGACCGGTCATGAGCAGTTGCGGCATGAAGGCAACGCCGCCGGCCCCGCCCAACGCCTTGCTGCCGAAAATTCCGGCGGCGATGCCGCCCCAGGCACCACACAGTCCATGCAGCGGCCAGACGCCGAGCACGTCGTCGATTTTCCAGCGGTTCTGGGTCAGCGTGAACATCAACACGAACAGACCGCCGGCAATGCTGCCGACCGCCAATGCCCCAATCGGGTGCATCAGGTCGGAACCGGCGCAAACCGCCACCAGGCCGGCGAGCGGGCCGTTATGCACGAAACCCGGGTCGTTCTTTCCGAACAGCAGCGCGGCGAGCGTTCCGCCCGCCATCGCCATCAGCGAATTGAGCGCGACGAGGCCTGATATCTTGTCGAGCGTCTGGGCGCTCATGACGTTGAAGCCGAACCAGCCGACAGTCAGAATCCATGCACCGAGGGCGAGGAAGGGAATCGATGATGGCGGGTGCGCGGAAATCCGGCCGTCCTTGCCATAACGCCCGTAGCGGGCGCCGAGCAGCAGCACGGCGGGCAACGCGATCCAGCCGCCCATGGCGTGGACGACGACCGAGCCTGCAAAATCGTGAAACTCTTCGCCGAAAGTTGCTTTCAGCCAAGCCTGTATGCCGAAGGCCTGATTCCAGGCGATGCCCTCAAAGAACGGGTAGACGAAGCCGACCAGCAGGAAGGTGGCGATCAGTTGCGGGTGAAACTTGGCGCGCTCGGCGATGCCGCCGGAAATGATGGCCGGGATGGCTGCCGCGAAGGTGAGCAGAAAGAAGAACCGGGTCAGTTCGAAGCCATTTTTCTCCATCAGCGTATCGACGCCGGTAAAAAAATGCACCCCGTAGGCGATGCCATAGCCGATGAAGAAATACGCTACGGTCGACACCGCAAGATCAGTCAAAATCTTGACCAGCGCATTGACCTGGTTCTTCTTGCGTACCGTGCCGACTTCCAGAAAGGCAAAACCGGCATGCATGGCAAGCACCATGATGGCGCCCAGCAAAATGAACAGGACGTTACCGCCTGATTGAACTGCTTCCATGAAACCCCCTGACAAAATGATCGAGGGGTTTAAGCAAGCACCATTCCAGTGCGTAAAACATGTTACAAATCAGTGCATTGCGTTGCTCGACACGCCGATAAACGCACCGCTATGGTGCGCAAAGGCAACCAGGCGCCTCACAACGGTGCGCCCGCATCATTTCGGGGCGGCTTCAGGCGGCAGCAGCAGCCACATGCGCCCCGATTGCTTCATTCGCCCGGCCTGCTCTCCCGCTTCCTTTCCGAAGCCCCAGAAATAATCGGCGCGCACTGCACCCTTGATCGCACTGCCGGTGTCCTGTGCAAGCATCATGCGGTTCAGTGGCGTGTTCGAATTCGGGCGCGTCGTTGCCAGGAATACCGGTGCGCCGAGCGGCACCGATCGCGGATCGACGGCAATGCTACGCTCTGCAGTCAGCGGCACGCCCAGCGCGCCGACCGGACCTTCCTTGCTGTTCGGTGCTTCGCGGAAGAAGACATAACTCGAGTTGGCATTGAGCAGTTCGTCGAGCCGCTCGGGGTTGGCCCTCGCCCAAGCCTGGATGCCCTGCATCGAGGCTTCCGACAGCTTCAGTTCGCCGCGATCAACCAGGATGCGGCCGATCGACTGGTAGGGATAGCCGTTCTGGTCAGCGTAGTTGAGGCGGGTCATGCTGCCGTCGGTCAACTTCACACGCCCCGAACCTTGCACCTGCAGGAAGAATAGCTCGATGGCATCGTTGACATAGAGCAGCGTGCGCGCCGGCAGCTTGGCACCGCGTGCGGCGATCTCCTCACGCGTCCAGTAAGGCACCACCTTGTTGCCTTCGAGCCGGCCACGCACACGCTTGCCCTTCAATTCCGGAAAGACGGTAGACAGATCGATCGTCAGCAAGTCGTCCGGCACCCCGCGCACTGGCTGCTCGAAGCCTTTTGCAGGTGTCCTACTGCCGCGCAGCAGCGGCTCATAGTAGCCAGTGACCAGGCCGCTGGCGTTGCCGTCCGCAGCCTGGATCGCATAGGGCTTGAGCTGGCTCTCGAAAAAACGGCGCGGATCGTGGCCAGGCTTGCTACTGGCAGCACGCGCCAGATCGCAGACACGCTTCCAGCTGCCACCATACGGCTTGCTCGCCATCCCGCGACAACTCGCAATGAAAGCGGGCCAGGCTGCGGCAACGTCGTCGTCTGACCAGCCCGGCAGGTCGGCCCAGTTCGCCAGCAGCAGGGTGCGCGCGAAGGGCGCGTCGACTGGAGGCGTCGGAGCCGGCGCCGGCGCCGGACAGGCAGGGCAAGTCGGGCACGGCTTGCATCCCGTGGCCAGTTCGCCCGGTGGCATCGTTGTTGTGCAGGCCGCAAGGAGGAGTGCGCCGAGAAGTGCACCAAGAGGCGCACTAAGAAGCGCACCGAAATGCACGGCAGCTTGGATTTTTCGCATGGCTTTGGTTAGAGTTCGTAAATTCGCCGCAAAGTATAACCGCCACCATGCCCGACACCCTGCAACTTGAACGCCTCCTGAACCGTGCCGAAGCCGTTCTCGGCCAGATCGAAGCCAGCCTGCCACCCGCTGTTCCGCCGCCCGACTGGCAGCGTGCCATTGCCTTTCGCTGGCGCACGCGTAACGGTCGCGGCTGGCTGCAGGCAGTACGTCACCCGCACCCGATCCGCTTGGCCGACCTCAACAACATTGACGAGCAAAAGGCGAGAATCGTCGCCAACACGCGCCAGTTCGTCGCCGGCAAGCCGGCCAACAATGTGCTGCTGACCGGCAGCCGCGGCTCGGGCAAATCTTCGCTGGTCAAGGCAGTGCTCAACGCGTTTTCCGGCAAAAAGCTGCGCCTGATCGAGGTCGACAAGGACGATCTTGTCGACCTGCCGGACATCGTCGACCTCATTGAGGGGCGCCCGGAACGCTTCATCATCTTCTGCGACGACCTTTCATTCGAGACTGGCGAAACGGCCTACAAGGCGCTCAAGTCCATCCTCGACGGCTCGGTTGCCGCGCCGCCGGACAATGTTCTGATCTACGCAACGTCGAACCGCCGCCACCTGATGCCCGAGTATTTCGCCGAGAACCTGGACACCACCCGCGTCGACGACGAGATTCATCCGGGCGAGGCGACGGAGGAGAAGATTTCGCTTTCCGAGCGATTCGGCCTGTGGATTTCCTTTTACCCGTTCAGCCAGGATGACTACCTGAATATCGTCAGGCACTGGTTGCAACACTTCGACGTCAGCGCCGCAAAGATCGCGAACTGCGAGCGCGATGCGCTGAACTGGGCGCTCGGCCGCGGCTCACGCAGCGGCCGCGTCGCCTGGCAGTTCGCCCGCGACCTGGCCGGCCACGAGAAACACGCGCGAAAGAAGGCGAAGTGAGCGCGGTCGTCGAGGTTGCGGCCGCCGTCATGCTGCGCGCCGAGGGCAGCGAGTTCCTGCTCGCCCAACGCCCTTCGGGAAAAGTGTATGCCGGTTACTGGGAATTTCCCGGCGGCAAGCTGGAAGCCGGCGAAACAGTGCGTGAGGCACTGGTTCGCGAACTGCGCGAGGAACTGGGCATTTCCGTGACCGCCTGTTCGCCGTGGCTGACCCGCATCTTCAACTATCCACACGCTACCGTGCGCCTCCACTTCTGGCGGGTCACCGCCTGGGATGGCGAAATCGGCATTACGGCGCCGCTCGAACATAGCGCGGTCGACTGGCAAAAATGCGGAAAAGCCGCCAGCGTAGCGCCGATCCTGCCGGCCAACGATCCGATCCTCAAGGCGCTGGCGCTACCGACCACGATGGCCATTACCTCAGGCGAGAGCGAGGGCGTCGAACGCCAGCTCGAACGCCTGGAAGAAGCGCTGGATCAGGGCCTGCGACTGATTCAGGTGCGCGACAAGGGCTGGCCGGACGCGCAGCGCCTGTGGTTTGCCGAGGCGGTTTCGCGCATCGCACGGCAATGCGGCGCCATCGTGTTGATCAATGACGATGCGGAGATTGCCCGCCGGGCCGGCGCCGACGGTCTGCATCTCTCGTCGCCAAACCTCGCCGCATGCCGGGAGCGCCCGGACTTCACCTGGGTTGGCGCGTCCTGCCACGATGCACGTGAGTTGCAACGCGCCGCCGAACTTGGTCTCGACTACGCGCTGCTCAGCCCGGTGCTGCCCACACCGACACACCCGGAAGCCACTGGCCTCGGTTGGCAGGCGTTTGCCGAACTGATCGCCGGCAGTCCGCTACCGGTATTCGCCCTTGGCGGGATGAAGCGGGATTTGCTGGCCACGGCACAGGGCCACGGCGCGCACGGCGTTGCCCTTATGCGGGGCTGGTAGCGTCCGGGACTTCGCTGCCTGGTTCGTTCTGATTTTCCTGCACCGGAATCCGGTAGGACTCGGTGGCCCAGCAACCAAGGTCAATCTGCTTGCAGCGCTCGGAACAGAAAGGCCGCCAAGGGTTTTCCGGCGACCAGACGGACTCCTCGCCACACTGCGGGCAGCGCACCTTGCGACCCGCCATCAGAGATTGCAGAAGGTTAGCGCGAAGGGCACTTCGCGCTCGGCAACCTTGGCCTTGAGTTCGGTGGCCGGCGGGTTGGTAAAGCGGATGTTGAGGAAATACTTGTTGGCGCTGACTTCCGGGATCGCCGGTTCCTCGACATCGACCTCGACACGCACCATCTGTGCCGCTGAACCGCCAAGATTGAGCTGGAACTGGCCATTGACGGCAGTGTGATGTTTCGGGCGCCCGCTCGAACGCAACAGACGCAGCACGATGGCTGCTGCCTCACGCAGCGGCAGCAGCGGTTTGGTCCACCCGACAATCGCCGTTCGCCGGACTTCGGGCGGGCGGTGCAGCCACCAGTGGTAGGACGGCAGGTCGAATTCACAAACGCCACCGGGAATCGCCGCGCGACTCTTGATGCTCATCAGCCAGTCGTTCTCGCGCAGGGACTGGCCGATCTTGCCGGCCATGCCGAGCAACGCGGCGGACGAGGACTCAATCTCGTAAAGTGCGCCCGAGAGGGCTTCTTCGGAAATTTCAGGATTGTTGCGGTAGGCCAGAAGGGTCTGTCGCTGGCGCTCCAGTTCCTGAATCAGGTCCATCTTGAGGTCGGCGCGACCTACGGTTTCAAGGATCTCGAACAGCGTGACGAGTGCCGCGTGATGTTCCAGCGCCCCGTCGCTTTCGCCAAAATAAGCCGTCTTCTCGAACAAATCCTCAAGACGCAACAGGGTCCGGATGCGCTCGTTAAAAGGATATTCGTAGGTGATCACGTCGATTTTGGCTTTGGGAACGAAAATTTCCCCTGATTTTGAGCTATTTACAGTTAAATCTCAACAGTTTGCTTTAGCTATTTGAGAGGCGAGATGCAGATACTTTCGGTGCAGCCCGGTGATCTGCGCTTCAAGATGGTGCAGGTCTCCGTCGTTGTTCAGCACGTCATCAGCAACTACCAGCCGCTCACCACGCGACGCCTGGGCAGCCATGATGGCGCGCACCTCGCTTTCCGATAACCCGCTGCGCGCCATGACGCGACTGATTTGCAAGCTTTCCGGACAGTCGACCACAACGACCCTGTTGCAACGATCGCGATAGCCTCCGGACTCGACCAGCAACGGCACGGCCAGAATCACGTAGGGCGAAGCGGCGTCGCGGCAGTGTTCACCGGAGAGCACGCGAATCTGCGGATGGAGAATGGCTTCCAGGCGTTTGCGTGCATCCGGATCGGCGAAGACCAGTCGGCGGATCCGGCTCCGGTCCAGGGCGCCGTCAGGCGTCGCCACTTCCGGGCCGAACTCGGCCAGCAGTGCCGGCATCGCGGCGCCGCCGGCTGCGGTCAGCGCGTGCGCAAGCGCATCCGTGTCGACCACGGCAATGCCATGCGCGGAGAAACAATCGGCGGCTGCACTCTTGCCGCTGCCAATCCCGCCGGTCAGGCCGACGACGAATTCACTCACTTGCAGTCCTGCGCCACCAGATTCGGCACGATGCCGTTGACGATTTCCTCGATTTCCGCCTTGTTCGCCGCCGGCCCACGCGCCTCGACCGAGAATTCGTTTTCCTTGCCCGGCCGCGAAACCAGCCTGGCCGATTTGACGCCCTTGGCCTTGAGTTCGGAAAGACGCACCTGCCCCCTCGCTTCACTCGAAAAGACCCCGAGTGAAATGGCAAACTGGCTGGGACCAGTGTCATGCACGATGAACAGATCCTTGACGCCCAGTTCCTTCAACTCGCCGACCTTCTTGTCCGCATCCGCCTTGCTTGCCAATGGCGGCACCATGACCCACCAGCCGTTCTTCTCGGCCGCCACGGCACGGCGCTCGACACGGACACCCGCCAGCTTCTCGGCCAGCGTCGACGCCAGTTGATCGGCATCATTCGCCGGCAGAGGCCCCCAGAGCAGACACAACTCCAGCGGCACCGGTGCGAGCTCCGTTTCGACCGGCCGGATCTCGGCCGCCCCGTGTGCCGGTGGCGTCAGGCCGTGGCCGACGATGCGCACTCGGTCAGCCGCCAGTTGCTGCGCGAAACGCCCCGCATCGGGATTGTCTGCGCGCTGGATATAACCGCCGGCAAACGCGAAAAACAGCAGGTTGCCTAGAACCAGCAGGAAAACGAGGACTCGCAAGCGCTCAACCGACCTTTGGCAGATGCTTCAACGATTCGGCAATGGCTTCGGCCGGATACTCGTAGTCCTCGAGCTTGCCGGACAGGTAGCGGTCGTAGGACGCCATGTCGAAATGACCGTGACCGGTCAGGTTGAACAGGATGGTCTTGGCCTCGCCGGTCACCTTGCAGCGCAGCGCCTCGTCGATCGCAGCGCGGATGCCATGGCAGGACTCCGGTGCCGGAATGATGCCTTCGGCGCGGGCAAACTGCACGCCCGCCTCGAACGTGGCAACCTGCGGCACGGCCAGCGCCTCGATCACGCCCTCGTGCAACAGTTGCGAAACCAGCGGCGAATCGCCGTGATAACGCAGACCGCCGGCGTGAATGCCGGGCGGCATGAAGTCATGGCCAAGCGTGTACATGCGCATGATCGGCGTGTAGCCGGACACGTCGCCGTAATCGTAGGCATAGGCACCTCTGGTCAGCGTCGGGCACGACGTTGGCTCGACCGCGACACAGCGCAGGTTGGCGGCGCGCTTGTCGCCGGCCGCCTTGTCGGCGAGGAACGGAAAGGCGATGCCACCAAAGCTGGAGCCGCCGCCGCACGGACCGAAGATCACGTCGGGGTAAAGGCCGATCTTGTCGAACTGCTTCTTGGCTTCCTGGCCAATCACCGTCTGGTGCAGCAGCACGTGATTGAGTACCGAGCCCAGCGTGTAGCAGGTGCCGGGATCGGAAGCCGCCTCCTCGACTGCTTCCGAAATCGCCAGGCCGAGCGAACCTTCGTTGTTGGGATCGGCAGCCAGCGCGGCACGGCCGGCGTTGGTCAGGTTGGTCGGGCTGGCGAATACCTCGGCGCCCCAGGTCTGCATCATCGAGCGCCTGAACGGCTTCTGCTCGTAGCTGACCTTGACCATGAAAACGCGCACCGGCAGGCCGAACATCTGGCCGGCGAAGGCGATCGACGAGCCCCACTGACCGGCGCCGGTTTCTGTGGTCAGCCGCTTGGTGCCGGCCATCTTGTTGTAGAAGGCCTGCGGCACGGCGGAGTTAGGCTTGTGCGAACCGGCCGGCGAGACGCCTTCATACTTGTAGAAAAGCTTGGCCGGCGTGCCCAGCGCCTGCTCCAGACGCAGCGCCCGACAGAGCGGGGACGGACGCCACAGGGCGTAGATCTGGCGCACTTCTTCGGGGATGGCGATCCACCGTTCGGCTGACATCTCCTGCTCGAGAATCGGCATCGGAAAGATGGCACCCATCTGCTCAGGCGTCACCGCGTTGCCATCCGGAGCAAGCGGCGGCGCCGGCGGATTGGTCAGGTCGGCCGCCACGTTGTACCAGTGGGTAGGTATTTCTTCCGGTTCGAGGTTGATGCGCAGCGGTATCATTTTTTCTCTCCCTGAGTTGTATCGCACGAAAGCAGTAAATTAACCCAAAAGACCGTGCCAACCAAGGACAAGCCCCGGAAATCGAACGTTTTTCCGTGTCGACCGCAACACTCGGCTGTCGCGTCTGCTTTGCCAACAGCCACGGCGCTCTGCAACCGGACGCATGTGCAGGTAAAGTACCGTCTGCAATGATGCCTAGCCCAGAAAACCAACCAAGCACCACGCGCCATGCGCTGCACTGCCACCCCGCCAACCCGTGCGCTGCTGTGCGCACCATCGCTGCCAGTGCCAGCCTGACCGAAGAAGGCACGCTGGCCCTGGGCTACTGTCTGCGCGGCAACCTTGACGGCATCCGAATTCCAGAACCCATGCCGCCGGCAGCCGCCGACAAGCTTTGGCAACACACCTGCTTCGAAGCTTTCGTCGCCACTGCCGACAACCTGGAATACCGCGAATTCAACTTCTCGCCCTCGGGTTGCTGGGCAAACTATCGCTTTACCGGCTACCGCGAACGCGACTTGTCATTCGCCCTGCCGGTTGCGCCACACTTGACTTTCCGGCGCCTACCGGACGGCCTCCAACTCGACGCTAGCTTGCCCCGGGAACTGCTCCCACAGAGCGCCATTTTGAGCATCGGCCTGAGCGCTGTCATCGAAGTCAGCGACGGCGGCAAGAGCTATTGGGCACTCGCCCACTGCGCCGCCCATGCCGATTTCCATCTCCGCCAGAGTTTTACGCTAACCCTGCAAAGACCCTCGCCATGAAACCCTCCATCCGCTTCGGCATCGACCGCCTGCTGGCCGACCCTACCCTGCGCCGCCCCTTGGCGGGCAAGCGTATCGCCCTGCTCGCCCACCCCGCCTCGGTGACCGCCGACCTCACGCATTCGCTCGATGCGCTGGCCGCCCTGCCCGACCTCAAACTGAGCGCCGCCTTCGGCCCCCAGCATGGCCTGCGTGGCGACAAGCAGGACAACATGGTCGAGTCGCCCGATTTCCTCGACCCGCAACTCGGCATTCCCGTCTTCAGCCTCTACGGCGAAGTACGCCGGCCGACCGATGCGATGATGGACAGCTTCGACGTGCTGCTGGTCGACCTGCAGGACCTCGGCTGCCGCATCTACACCTTCATCACCACGTTGCGCTACGTGCTGGAAGCCGCCGCCAAACGCGGCAAGAGCGTCTGGGTGCTCGACCGCCCCAACCCGGCCGGTCGCCCGGTCGAGGGCCTGACCCTGCGCGACGGCTGGGAGAGCTTCGTCGGCGCCGGCCCGATGCCGATGCGCCACGGCCTGACCATGGGCGAACTGGCCCGCTGGTTCATCGCTACGCTCAACATCGACGTCGATTGCCACGTGATCACGATGGAAGGCTGGGAGCCTGACGCTGCCCCCGGCTATGGCTGGCCGCTCGGCGAACGAAGCTGGATCAACCCGAGCCCGAACGCCCCCAACCTGGGGATGGCCCGCGCCTACGCCGGCACCGTGATGCTCGAAGGCACGACCCTGAGCGAAGGTCGCGGCACGACCCGCCCACTGGAAATCTTCGGTGCCCCGGACATCGACGCGCGGGCCGTACTCGCCGAAATGCGCAGCTTTGCCCCGCACTGGCTGGCTGGCTGTCGGCTACGTGAAATCTGGTTCGAGCCGACCTTCCACAAGCACGCCGGCAAACTGTGCAACGGCCTGCAGATCCACGTCGACGACCCCGTCTACGACCACGCCGCGTTCCGCCCCTGGCGCCTGCAGGCGCTCGCCTTCAAGGCCATCCGCCGCCTTCATCCGGATTACCCGCTGTGGCGCGACTTTGCCTACGAATACGAGCACGACCGCCTGGCCATCGATCTGATCAATGGCTCACCGTTGCTGCGGGACTGGGTGGATTCCGGCAATTCGTCAGCTACCGAACTGGATGCCCTGGCACAATCCGACGAAGCCGCGTGGGTGGAAGCCCGGCGCGGCTTCCTGCTCTACTGAGGAGCAGGCGCTCACCGACAGCTGGCCTACCTGGAAAACTCGATCTTGCGTGCCGGATCAACCGAGTTCAAATAGTAGCTGCCGTCGGCCTTGATGATGGCTGCACACCATTTTTCGTCTTCCCGCTTCCAGTCGATCTCAACGCAATATTTGTCATCGGCGCTGACCGACCACTTGCCTTGCGCCGTAACTGCCCCGCCCATGGCGCTGCCACGCTTCTTGTTGGTCGACGAAGCGACCAGCGTCCCGTCTGCTTCATCCGTCCATCGTCGCTCACTGCCAGCCCGGGTCACATGGGTAACATTGGCGCCGTTCACGAGCGCGCGCAACTCATCTCCAACGACTCTCGACCCGGCTTCGTCCGCCCTGACCCCCACCACCGCCAGGACCGAAATGACTGCAACGATGATTGCACGCATGGCACACCTCCGGAATGACTACAGCGAACTTACATAAGACACCCGTCAATACTACAGGTTCCTGTCACGCCACTCCAGCCGAAGAAAGAACCCTTTCTGCCGCCACCACCCCGCGATACTGCGCCTCCTCGAACAGCGAAAAGCCCGACAGGTCGGCATGCGCCAGCGCAATGCGTGGGTGACGAAAATCGGCCAGTTTTTCGCGTTGCCCCTGGGGCCAGCCTTTGCTTCTGTGGTCGTACCAGAGGCTACCCGGCGTCGGACGGCGCATGGCGTGGCCGTTGCGGAAGACGTCAAGGCGGGTGGCCAGCTTGCGGATGTCAGGGTGCACGCGTTCGAGTTCGCCGAGGATGCCTTCGGCCCAGGCTTCGCGCGGCGTTTCGAGCAGCAGGCGGCGCCCTTCGGCGGGCGCGACGTCATGCAGGGCGCGGTAGCAGGTAAACACGGTGCCGGACAGATGACGGCGAATCAACTGATGCGTCGCCACCACGTAGCCCAGACCGGGGCTGTCGTAGAGCACGCTGTCCCAGGCCGGCGGCGCCCCGTGGCGCTCCTCCGGAAAGTCGGCGAGATGCAGGTTGGCGACCAGCCACGGCGCATAGTCGCCAGCCAGTGCGGCCGCTTTCAGTTCGCCGGGCAGCGCCGGCCAGACACGCGGCAGTAGAAAGACCGGCGCCGCCCAGATCAGCTGCCGCGCTTCGATACGTAAGCTTTTTGACCCGAAAAGGACGTCGACCGCAACATTTGATTTTCCCTCCTCGATGCGCCAGACCAGCGCATCGGACAGGATGCGCCCTTCAGCATGCCGGGCCAGGCCGCGCACCAGCCAGGCATTGCCCTCCGGTGCCGTGAGCAGGGTGTCATTTGCGGCATTGGCCGCCTCGCCGTTGCGACAGGCGAAGTAATGCAGGCCGGCCCAGGCCGAAGTCTGGTCGTAGGCAGTGCCGTAGTCGTCACGCGTCGCGTAATTGGCCAGCCAGTGCAGGCTCGGCGCCGTGAAGTTGTTGTCGCTCAACCAGCGACTGAACGGAACGCGGTCGAGCGCACGCCATTCGGGATCGCGACTGGAGAGTTCCATCGGGATGGCGAAGGCACGCCTGCCATCCTTGCCGCGCGCATTTTTCAGTTCTTCCATGCGCTCCTGGAAGCGCCGTTGCTGCTGCCGTTCGGCGGCGTCGATGCCGCGCTGTGGCACCAGGCCCTCTTCCCACAGGCCATTGCGGTAAACGCGCTCCTGCGGCGTCGCGCACAGAAATCGCTCTTCGTAGGCCGGCTTGGCGGCGCCCGGGTCGCCGTGCAGCACGCCCAACTCGGAGAGCAGTTCGCGCACCAACGTCGATTCGCGTGTCGGCAGCGGCAGGTAGTGCGCACCCCACGGATAGGCGACCAGCGGACTCTGTCCGGCGCGCGAATTGCCGCCGGCTTCGCTTTCCATGTCGACAACCAGAAAGTCGTCGATTCCTGCCTGCGCCAGCTTCCAGGCAGCCGACAGCCCGGAAATACCAGCACCGACGATTACGACACCCGTCCTGCGGGTTTCGGATGGCGCCGGAAAGTGGCCATCGCGCAAGCGGTGGCCAAGCAGATGGTTCATGCCGAGCAATTCGCCGGGCGGCAGCGGCGGCTTTCCGGCCGGCGCGCAACCGGCAAGGGTTGCGGCGCCTACCGTCCGCAAAAAATCGCGACGGCTAGTCAAACTTTCGCAGCGAGAGGCTGACGGACAGTTGCGCCCCCAGCCAGCCGAGCATGGCGCCGACGCCCGCCAGCGCCAGAATCTCGGCAGGGCCTGGCATGCGCAGGACGAAGCTGGCGCCATAGAGCGCCACCAGTTCGCCGACCGGCACCGCCAGCAACTTCAAGGCGCCGACGACCAGCGCGGCGGCGAGCAAGCCGCCGAGTGCGCCCTGCAGGGCGCCGAAATAATAAAAAGGGCGCCGAATGAAGGTATCGGTCGCGCCGATCATGCGCGCCACCTCGATTTCGGCAGCCTGCGCCATGACCTGCAGGCGGATGGTATTGAAGGTCACGGCGACGAGCCCGGCGGCGAAAATTCCGGCAAGCATCCAGAGCGCCAGCGTCGCCAGGCGCAGGAAGGCATCGAATCGCTTGACCCACGCCGAATCGAGTTGCACATGGTCAACCGCGGGCCAGCCGGTAATTTCCTTGTGCAGGACTTCCAGCGCCTCGGGGTCGCTGTTGGTCGGTTCGACGACGAATGCATCGGGCAGCGGGTTGCGCGGCAGGCTGGCGACAATGTCTGCCATGCCTTCACTATCCTGGATGCGCCGTAGCGCCTCATCCTTGGGCACGAAGCGCCATTTCCCGGTGGTCGCCTGACGCAGCCGGTTCTCGATTTCCGCGACTTCCTTCTTGCTCGCGTCAAGGGTCATGAACAGGCTGATCTGTTGCACGCCGGAAACGTTGCGGCCGATTTCGTTCAGGTTGTCGAGCACGACATAGCCGAATGCCGGCAAGGTCAGCGCGATGCCGATGACCAGTAGCGACAGCAGGGTATTCAGCGGCGCCGACCACAGGCGGCGCAAGGCCGAGACGAGCGCGTTGGCATGCTGGGCGAACCAGGCCCTCACTGCATGCTCCCGTGATCGAGGCGCAGGACGTCAGGGCGGTAACGCTCGATCCAGTGCTGGTCGTGGGTGGCAACGACGACCGTGACGCCAACCTGGTGAAATGCCGCGAAAATCTGGAGGATTTCGTCCGCCGAATCGATGTCGAGGTTGCCGGTCGGCTCGTCGGCGAGCAGGATGGCAGGTCTGTTGACCACCGCGCGGGCGATCGCCAGGCGCTGCTGCTCGCCGCCAGAGAGGACGATCGGATTCGCCTTCTCGCGCGCCAGCAGGCCAACCTTGTCGAGCGCGGCCTGGGCGCGGCGGATCGCATCGCGGCGCGGCAGGCCGGCGATCTGCAGCGGCAGCATGACGTTATCAAGCGCGCTGCGATCGAAAAGCAGTTTCTGGTCCTGAAAAACCATCCCGAAATGCCGGCGAACGTAGGGAATTGCGCTACGGCGCAGGGCCGACAGGTTCTGGCCATTGACTACGAGGCTGCCCGAGGTCGGCACTTCGATGGAGGCGATCAGCTTGACCAGCGTCGACTTGCCGGCGCCCGAATGGCCGGTGATCAGGATCATCTGCCCGGCCTCGATGACGAAGCTGACATCCTTGACGGCCTCGTAGCCACCCGGATAACGCTTGCACAGGTTGCTGGCGACGATCATCCGAACAACGCGTTGACAAAATCCCGGGCCGAGAACGGGCGCAGATCGTCGATCTGCTCACCGACGCCGATGAAACGGATCGGCTTCGGGCACTGGCGTGCGATGCCCATGACGACCCCGCCGCGGGCCGTGCCGTCGAGCTTGGTGAGGATCAGGCCTGTGACCGAAATGGCCTTGTCGAAGGCTTTGACCTGCTGCAGCGCGTTCTGGCCGATGTTGGCGTCGAGTACCAGCAGGGTTTCGTGGGGGCCGCTCGGATCGATCTTCTGGATGACGCGGCGCACCTTGGCGATTTCTTCCATCAGGTGCAGTTGCGTCGGCAGCCTGCCGGCCGTATCAGCCAGCACGATGTCGATCCCGCGGGCCTTGGCCGCCGAGATGGCATCGAACACCACCGCCGCCGGGTCGCCATTGTCCTGGGCGATGACGGTCACATTGTTGCGCCGGCCCCAGGTTTCCAACTGCTCGCGCGCCGCGGCGCGGAATGTATCGCCGGCAGCCAGCAGCACGCTCTTGCCCTGGTTCTGGTAGTACTTGGCCAGCTTGCCGATCGAGGTCGTCTTGCCGGCGCCATTGACACCGGCGATCATGATCACGAACGGCTTGTGGCTGCTCACATCGAGCGCTTCCTCGAGCGGCTGCAGCGTTTCGACAAGAACGCCGGCCAGCGCCTTCTGCACACCCTCAGGCGTATCCGCCTTGTCGCGCTTGGCGGCCTTTTTCAGTTCCTCGAGCAGATGGGTGGTCGCTTCGATCCCGACATCGCTGGTCAGCAGCAGCGTTTCGAGTTCTTCCAGCAACTGGTCGTCAACCTTCCCCCGCGAAAACACGCCCTTGAGCTTTCCGCCCCATTGCGCCCGGGTCTTGGCCAGTCCCTTGAACAAACGGTCGCGCCACGATGTCTTGGGCGTCTCGGCCGCCGCCAGCGCTTCCGGCGCAGGCTCGGGAGCAGCCCCCGGTTCGACTTCGGAGATTAGCTCCGGCTCGGCTTCGGGTTCGATCTCGGGCACGATGGCCTGCGCGGACGCCGACGCTTGCTCGGGCACGACGTCGGGCACAATCTCCACGGCCACCTCGTCCGGCACCAGCGCTTCCGGCGCAATTTCGGGTACGACATCCGGCGCGTCCTCGACAGCCGCAGGTGCCGGTTTGTTCTTTTTCAGGAAACTAAACATGGGAAATGGGGTCTTCCACCGTGCTGACAGGCTGGCAGCGAACCTCTAAAATGCCGCCTGAATGAATACGAATTTTGCCGCTGATTCTAGCAGAAAGCCCAGTTCCCCATGCGCATGCGTCACCTCGTCACCTTTGCCCTCCTGCTCCCCGGACTGCTCACCGCAGCCCTCGCCAACCCGTTCGAAACGACGCTCAGCAATGGCCTGCGCGTCATCGTCAAGGAAGATCACCGCGCCCCGACCGTCGCCCAGATGGTCTGGTACCGCATCGGCAGCATGGACGAGGTCGACGGCGCCTCGGGTGTCGCGCACGTCCTGGAACACATGATGTTCAAGGGCACCCCGAGCGTCGGCGCCGGCGAATTCAACAAGCGTGTCGCCGCCGCCGGTGGACGCGACAACGCCTTCACCAGCCGCGACTACACCGCCTACTTCCAGCAGGTGCCCAAGGAGAAGCTGGCCGAGATGATGCAACTCGAAGCCGACCGCATGCGCCATCTCAACGTCGCCCCCAAGGAATTCGCACAGGAAGTCAAGGTCGTCATGGAAGAGCGCCGCATGCGCACCGACGACAACCCGCAGGCACGTCTTTTCGAACAGATGAATGCCGTCGCCTTCCAGGTTCACCCCTACCGCCGCCCGATCATCGGTTGGATGAGCGACCTCGAAAACATGAGCGCCGCCGATGCGAAGGCCTGGTACGACATGTGGTACGTGCCGAACAACGCTTTCCTGCTGGTCGTCGGCGACGTCGAACACAAGGAAGTCTTCGCCCTGGCCGAGAAATATTATGGCGTTCTCGAAGGGCGCGCGTTGCCGGCGCGCAAGCCGCTGACCGAGCCGGTCCAGGACGGCACGCGCCGGGTCACCGTCAAGGCACCGGCCGAACTGCCGGTCCTGATCATGGGTTACAAGGCGCCTGTCCTGCGCGATGTCGACAAGGACAGCGATCCCTACGCGCTGCAGATGCTTTCTGCCATCCTCGACGGCCACGACGCGGCGCGCTTCAACAAGAAACTGGTACGCGAGGACAAGGTGGCGCTGTCGGTCGGCATCGACTATGACAACGCTGCCCGCGGCCCGGGCATGCTCTACCTTTACGGCAGCCCATCGGCGGGCAAGACGGTTGCCGACCTCGAAGCTGCCCTGCGCGCCGAAATCAAGCGCATTCAGCAGGACGGGGTCAGCGAGCCTGAACTCAAGCGCGCCCGCGCGCAGCTGGTTGCCTCCAAGGTCTACAAGCTCGACTCGACCTTCGGCCAGGCGATGGAAATCGGGCAGGCCGAATCGGCCGGCATCCCCTATCAGAAGATCGACCGCATGCTGGAAAAGCTGCAGCAGGTCAGCGCCGCCGAAGTTCAGGCGGTGGCCAAGAAATACTTCACTGACGATTCGCTGACCATCGGCGTCCTCGATCCGCAGCCGCTCGACGGCAAGCCGCGCGCCGCTTCGGTCGCCTCACACCACTAAGCCAAGAATAAAGCCATGAAAAAGCTGTTGACCGCAATCGTCGCCCTGCTCGCCGCAAATTCTGCGCTGGCCGGGGTCAAGATCGAGCACTGGGTGTCGCCGAGCGGCGCCCGGGTCTATTTCGTCGAAAGCCGTGCCCTGCCCATCCTCGACGTGCAGGTCGATTTCGCCGCCGGCTCGATGTTCGACCCGCCGGAGAAATCCGGCGTCGCATCGCTGACCCGCGGCGCGCTCGAACTCGGCGCCGGAAAATTCGACGAAACGGCGATCGCCGAACAGATGGCCGATATCGGCGCCACCTTGAGCGGCAGCACCGATACCGACCGCGCCAGCCTGACCCTCCGCACGCTTTCCGTAGCGGAGAAGCGCGACGTCGCCCTCGCCGTTCTGCGCAATGTGCTGCACGCCCCGCGCTTCGACGCGGCGATTTTCGAGCGCGAAAAAGCACGCACCATATTGGCGCTCAAAGAAGCGATGACCCGTCCCGACAGCATCGCCAGCAAGGCGTTCTGGGCTGCGATGTACCCGGACCACCCCTACGGCCGGCAGGCCACGCCTGAATCCGTTGCCGTCCTGAAACGCGACGACCTGGCCGCCTTCCACGCCCGTTATTTCACGGCCGCCAACGCCAGCATCACGCTGGTCGGCGACATCGGCCGCGGCGAGGCGGAAAAAATTGCCGAGGCGATCGCTGCCGGACTGCCCGAAGGGGCCGCCGCCACCCTGCCGCCGCCCCCCAGGATTGCGCCCGGCAAGACGGTCAAGCTCGAACACCCGGCCACCCAGGCGCACATCCATATCGGCCTGCCCGCCATCGAGCGCGGCAGCCCGGATTTTTTCGCGCTGACCGTCGGCAACTACACACTCGGCGGCGGCGGCTTCGTCTCCCGATTGATGAAGGAAGTGCGCGACAAGCGCGGTTACGCCTACAGCGTTTCCAGTTATTTCAACCCGTTGCGCCAGACCGGACCCTTCGCGATCAGCCTGCAGACCAAGCGCTCGCAGGCGAAAGACGCGATCGCGGTGACCCGCGAGGTGCTCGACGGCTTTCTGCAGCAAGGCCCGAGCGAGGAAGAACTGGCAGCGGCCATCGCCAACCTGACCGGCAGTTTCCCGCTACGCCTCGACAGCAACAAGAAAATTCTCGCCAACGTCGCGGTGATCGGCTTCTACGGTCTGCCGCTCGACTACCTCGACCACTACCAGGAAAACGTCCGGGCCGTTACGGTCGACGCCGTAAAACAGGCATTTTCCCGCCACGTCCGGCCTGCCGACCTGATGACCATCACGGTCGCTGCCGATTGAATTCGGTGCGCATCATCGGCGGCCACTATCGGCGCCGAATCCTGCGCTTTCCAGACAGCGAAGGCCTGCGCCCGACCCCGGACCGGGTGCGCGAAACACTGTTCAACTGGCTCGGCCAGGAACTCGACGGTTGGCATTGCCTCGATCTGTTCGCCGGCAGCGGCGCGCTGGGCTTCGAGGCTGCATCACGCGGCGCGGACCGGGTTGTGATGATCGAACCGGCGGCAAAAGTGCTCGCCGCCCTCCACGAATCGGCAAAAATGCTCGGCAACCCGCCGGAAGTGGAGATCGTGCGCGCGGATGCGCTACAATACTTGGCCTCGACGAAGTCGAAATTTGATCTCATCTTCCTCGATCCGCCTTTCAAACAGGGCTGGATTGATCGCCTGGAGCCACTGCTTTCCGGCGTCGCGAACGAAGATGCCGCGATCTACATCGAGGCCGAAAATGAAATCGAGGCACTGGGCGATTGGCGCGCGGTGCGTCACGGCAAGGCTGGCGAAGTCCACTTTCAGTTGATGCGGCGGAAAGCAGTTTGAGCAAACTCAATCATCGTGTAGCGATTTACCCGGGCACCTTCGACCCGATCACCCTCGGCCACGAAGACCTCGTGCGGCGCGCCGCGAGCCTCTTCGACAAGCTGATCCTGGCGATCGCCGAAAGCCCTTCGAAGCGCCCTTACTTCACGCTGGGCGAGCGCGTCGAGATGGCCAGCGAGATCCTCGCCGATGTGAGCAATGTCGAGATCGTCGGCTTCAACAACCTGCTGATGGATTTTGTCCACGACCGGGGCGCCAAGGTCATCGTACGTGGGCTGCGCGCGGTTTCAGACTTCGAATACGAATTCCAGATGGCCGGCATGAACCGTAGCCTCTACCCCGAGGTCGAAACGGTATTCCTGACCCCAGGCGAGCAGTACATGTTCATCTCGGCGACGATGGTGCGCGAAATCGCCCGCCTTGGCGGCGACGTCAGCAAGTTTGTACAACCTAGTGTAAATAAGCGCCTGCGAGCGAATACTTCAGTCAATTGAGAGAGGAATTAGGACCATGTCTCTGATCATCACCGACGAGTGCATCAACTGCGACGTCTGCGAACCCGAGTGCCCGAACGAGGCGATTTTCCAGGGCGCGGAAATCTACGAGATCGACCCCAACAAGTGTACCGAATGCGTCGGTCACTATGACGAACCGCAGTGCGTTCAGGTCTGCCCGGTGGATTGCATTCCGAAGGACCCCAACCATGTCGAAAGCGAAGATGTGCTGTGGGTCAAGTATGAAAAATTGACGGGCAACAAGCGCCCCTGAACCTGCATGCCAAGAAAAAACCCGCGATTTCGCGGGTTTTTTGCTGTTGACCGCAACGCGCGGTAAATACCTGGTGTACAACTACCGGTCAGGCGACCTGGAGCTGAGCCTGCGGTGGCAAGAGCAAGCCGCGAACCCGCCCGACCACGGCTTCCAGCGCATTGATCTGGCGTAGCAGGTCTTTTTCGACGCTTTCCAGCTCGACGATACGGTCTTCCAGGGTATCTGTCGCCTGGTGGATGCGCTTGATGCTCTCCAGGCGGCGCTTGAGCTGGATCTGGTGTTCGCGGACCTGGGTTTCCATCGGCGCCATGATCGCCCGCAACCAGGTTTCCGCATCCTTGTTGGCACGCTCGAAAGCACGCCTGACCTGCACCGCGATCTCCTCGAAAAACTTCTGTGTCAGGTTCTTCTTGTCAATCGTCAACAAGCTGCGCATGGTATTCAGGTGCGTGTTACACCACGCCTCGAGGCGATCGAGTTCCTTGTCGTAGCGAAGCAGCGAAAAGGCGGCCGGCTTGCCGAGCTTGAGGCCATGTTCGACCGAGAACTTCTTGTAGACGGCATCCATCATGTTCTGAATTTCGCCGATTTCGCCGGTTGACCGCGCCAGAGCGTAACGCGAGCGGCTGAAGAAATTCCCCATCGCATCCGACAGCGTCCGCGAGAAATTCGCTTCGATCATCGCACTGCGCGTTTCCTGGGTCAGGTGGCGCAGCGCATCGAGGCCAAGATGGCCGAACAGGTTGTTGCTCAGCGTCGAAAACACGCTGCGCACCGCGTAATAACGCTGCAGGCCGGTCTCGAACTCCACTTTGTCGGCCCGCACCTTGCCCATCATGTATTCGACGACACCCTTGTTCTTGCCCCGCAGCTCGGTCAGTTCGCCGAGCTGTTCGCGCAGGCCGGCAAGGCGCGATTCGAGCAGGCCGCGCACACGCAGGCTGACTTCGCCGAATTCGCTTTCGGTACTGTCGCGCACGATATCCTGCTTGGCCGGAATCAGTTCCCCGGATAATGCCGCCTCGAGGATCGGTAGCCGGCTTCGTTCCAGCAACGCCGCGTCGCCATTGATCTTGGCGACCAGGCCTTTCTGCGCCGAAACCGGAAACACCTGGCGCTCCGGCAAATCGAGAATCGCGGCACAGGAGGCGACCTGGCGGGCGATTTCGCCCTCGATCTCGGTACGCGTTTTCAGTTCGTCCCATTGTCCGTCGATCTTGTTCAGCACCACGACGCGTCCGCGCTTGGCATTTCCGCCGTCGCCGATATGTTCCTTCCAGATATTCAGATCCGACTGCGTGACGCCAGTGTCGGCGGCAAGAATGAACAGTATGGCGTGCGCATTGGGCAGCAAGGACAGGGTCAGTTCAGGCTCGGCGCCAATGGCGTTGAGACCCGGTGTGTCGAGGATGACCAGGCCCTGCTTGAGCAGCGGATGGGGAAAATTGATGACGGCATGGCGCCAGCGCGGAACTTCGACCAGGCCGTCGGTGCCGACCCGGTAGAAGTCACTGCCTGCCGCATCACCCAGCTCGAAGCCGAGACGTTCGGCCTCTTGCGGCGTCACCCGCATGGTTTCGCTGACGTGACTGAGGGCCTCGTGCATCACATCAGCCGAATCGACATCGACCGGCACCATCAGCCACTCTTCCGGGTAACGTTTGTATTCGCTGACGCTGCCATTGGCGGCCCGGGTCTGAATCGGCAGCAATTCGATGCGCGGCGCCTTGTCGGGATCGTACAACAGCTCGGTCGGGCACATCGTCGTCCGCCCGGCCGACGAGGGCAGGATGCGGTTGCCGTAATCGGCAAAAAAGATGGCGTTGATCAGTTCCGACTTGCCGCGCGAGAACTCGGCGACAAAGGCGACGTTCAGCCGATCTTCGCGCAGGCGTTCGAGTAGCTGGTTCAAGCGCAGGTCGGATTGGGCATCCGACAACTCGTTGTCGACCAGCCAGGTACGGAACTGGCTGATATTGGCGGAAAGCCGCGAGCGCCATTCGGTGTAGGCAGCGAGTTGATGGGCCAGTGTCATGATGGTTACCGCGCAGGAAACGATGAACTAATCTACCACAAAAACATGGACTTGCACGCCGATTTTAACGTTGGCAGGCCGGGCAGTAGAAGGTCGATCGCCCGCCCTGCCTAACCTGCCGGACCGGGCTGCCGCAACGCCGGCAGGCGGCGCCTGCCCGGTCGTACACTGCGCAGTCAACCTGGAAACAACCGGCGCCACCGTCGCTGTGCACATAATCGCGAATGCTGCTGCCACCGGCCGCGATGGCATCGGCAAGCGTCTGACGGATCGCCGGCACCAGTCGCGCATAGCGCTCGCGGCTGATCCGGTTGGCTGCACGCAAGGGCGAAATCCCGGCGCGGAACAAGCTCTCCGCCGCGTAGATATTGCCGATGCCGACCACCAGATGGCTATCCATGAGCAACGGCTTGATTGGCCCGGCGCGCCGCCGCGTTGCGGCATACAGCCAGTCGCCGGTGAATTCGTCGGCCAGCGGCTCGATGCCAAGCACCGACAGCAGCGCGTGCGGGCTTTCCCTGGCGCCCTGCCAGAGAACGACACCAAAACGCCGAGGGTCGGAAAAACGCAGAATCTGGCGCTCGAAAAGCAGGTTGACATGGTCGTGCTTCTCCGCCGGCGTGCCGTTCGGCACGAAACGCAGATTGCCGGACATGCCGAGATGGATGATCAGGCAACCATCCTCGACGCCACCCCGGCAATCGAGCAGCAGGTACTTGCCGCGCCGGCGCACCGTCACCACCCGCTGTCCGGCGAGGGTCAGGCCCAACGTCGCCGACAGCGGCAGGCGCAGGCGTTGCGCACGTACGACCGCACCCAGAATCCGCCGCCCCTCGACCTCAGGCTGGAGCCCACGGCGACAAACCTCGACCTCTGGCAATTCCGGCATTGCTTGTTCCCCAGACAAAACCCAAATAACATCGCAACCTTATCGAATTTTAAGCGCTCTAATGCGCACTTATGACCGAAAGCAGCGCATGTCCAAGAAGCTGATCCTCGCAGCCCTCGCCCTGGCCCTCGCCGGAACGACCCATGCCGCCAGCGAAAACATGGTGAAAGCGCCGACCAAGGCGCCCGCCAAGAAGCAGGCGCCGGAAGTGCTGGCCGACGAAGATCTGGTCGCCCGTACCGTCTTCCAGTCCTTGGTCGGCGAGCTCGCGCTGCAGCGTGGCGACAAGGAGCTGGGCGTCAGCGCCTGGGCCGACCTGGCGCGCCGCACCCGCGACCCGCAGGTGATCGCGCGCGCCGCCGAGGTTGCCGCAGCGACCCGGCAATATGATCTGGCCCTCGAACTGACGCACCTCTGGCTGGAGGTCGAGCCCGACTCGACTAGAGCACGCCAGACCGAATCCTCCCTGCTGCTAATGTCCAACCGCATCGACGAACTGGCGCCACAAATAGCCACCCTGCTCGAGCAGGACAAGGGCAACATCGCCAACAACCTGATGCACCTGAACCAGATGTTGAGCCGCCATGCCGACAAGAAGGCGGTGCAGCAATTGATCGATCGCGTCGCAACGCCATACAGCAACCTGCCGGAAGCGCACTTGGCGATGGGCCTCGCGGCCGCCAACGCCAATGACATGATGCGTGCCCAGGGCGAATTCCAGAAAGCCCTGCAGCAGCGCCCTGACTGGGAAATTGCCGAGCTCGCCTACGCCCAGCTGTTGGCGCGCGCATCGCCAGCCAATGCAATCGAGAGCCTCAAGGAGTTCCTGGTCCGCAAGCCCGAAGCCCGCGAGGCCCGCCTGACACTGGCCCGTCTGCTGATCAGCGAACGCAAATACGATGCTGCGCGCAACGAATTCGAGGTCCTGCTCAAGGCCGACCCGGACGACCCGGATATCCTCTATCCGGTCGCCATACTGGCATTGCAACTGGGCGATACCGCGAGTGCGCGTACCCAGTTCGAAAAGCTGCTGAAATCCGGCTTTCGCGACAAAAGCACCATCCATTTCTTTCTCGGCCAGATCGCGGAAGAAGGGAAGGACCACGAACTGGCGCTTGAGCACTTCCGCCAAGTGACTGCCGGCGAGCAGTACGTTCCCGCGCGCAGCCGGGCGGCACAAATCCTTTTGCAGCAAGGCAAAACGGACGAAGCCCGGGAGCAGCTGCGCGCCGCCAAAGGCAGCTCGGACAGCGAAAAGACCCTGCTGATCCTGGCCGAGGCGCAACTGTTGCGCGAAGCCGGGCGCGACGGTGAAGCTTTCACACTGCTTGAAGCGGCGCTGGCCAAACAACCCGACAATCCGGAACTGCTCTACGAAACCGCGTTGACCGCCGAACGCCTGGGCAAGCCGCAAGTCCTGGAAAAGCACCTAGGGCACCTGATCAAACTGAAGCCGGACCATGCGCATGCGCACAACGCGCTGGGCTACTCGCTGGCCGAGCGCAATATCCGCCTGAACGAAGCCCACACATTGATCGCCCGCGCCATGGCCCTGTCCCCGCAAGACCCGTTCATCATGGACAGCATGGGCTGGGTCCTGTTCCGTCAGGGCAAGCTCCCGGAAGCCCTCAAGACGCTCCAGACCGCCTACGACATCAAGGCGGACCCGGAAATCGCCGCCCACCTCGGCGAAGTGCTGTGGTCGATGGGCCGCAAGGATGAAGCGGCGCGCCTGCTGCAGGATGCGGCAAAAAGTTCGCCGAACAACGCCGTGCTGGCCGCCGCACTGAAAAAATTCCAGCCTTGAAATGGCACCTGGCCCCACTATTCGCCTGCAGCCTGCTGGCGGCCTGTGCGGGTATACAGCCGAGTACGCCGCTGGCTACGCTGCCGGCGCGGGATCAAGTCGGCAATTTCGCACTTGAAGCCCGCTTCGCGCTGCGCGTCAGCCCACCCGACGGAAAACCGGAGAACTCCGGCGGTCGACTGTCCTGGGCGCATAAAAATGGCGACGACCGCATCCTGATATCCAATCCGCTCGGTGTCGGACTTGCCGAGATCGATGCCGGACCGACGCGTTCGCGGCTACGGACCGGCGACGGCCAGGATTTTGAATCGAGCGACCCCGATGCGCTGATCGAACAGGTCACCGGACAGCGTTTGCCGGTCCGCCAGTTACCAGAGTGGTTGCTGGGTCGTGGCGCCACGACGCGTATTGAAAGCGATGCCTGGGGTCGCCCGGTTCGCCTGAGCGAAGCCGGCTGGCAAATCGACTATGCCTACCCGGACAGCGCGCCTGGCGCCCTGCCCGAGCGGGTAACCCTCAGTCGCGACAAGGAGATCGAACTGCTGCTGCGCATCGAGGAATGGAGCGTCGCACCATGAGCGGCTGGAACTGGAACAGCGCCTGGCCGGCGCCGGCCAAGCTCAATCTTTTCCTGCACGTCATCGGCCGGCGCGCCGATGGCTACCACCTGCTGCAAACGGTTTTCCGCTTCATCGACCGTGCCGATCAACTGTATTTTGGCCCCCGTGACGACGACGAAGTCGTGCTGGCCACGCCGCTCCCCGGCGTGCCAGCCGCCAACGACCTGACAGTGCGTGCCGCCCGCCTCCTGCAACAAGTAACCGGCTGTCGCCTGGGTGCGACGATCCGCCTCGACAAGCAGCTGCCGATGGGCGGTGGCCTGGGCGGCGGCAGCTCGGACGCCGCCACCGTCCTGCTCGCCCTCAATCACCTGTGGCAAACCGGCCTGTCACGCTCCGAACTGGAACGCCTGGGGCTGCAACTGGGTGCCGACGTGCCGGTATTCATCCATGGCCGCAATGCCTTTGCCGAAGGTATCGGCGACGAACTCAGCACGGTTGACTTGCCGCCGGCGACCTATCTCGTACTGCATCCCGCGGTCAACGTGCCGACCGCGCTGATTTTCGGCGCGCCGGAACTGAAGCGCGACAGTTCGCCGTTGCGCCCGGCCGACTGGCAAGGCAGCGCAGGCAGCAACGACCTCGAAGCGGTGGCCTGCGCGCATTTCCCGGTTGTGGCCGAACACCTGGCATGGCTCCGGCAATACGCGCCGCGGGCCATGATGACCGGATCGGGAAGCTGTGTCTTCGCCGGCTTCGCCGAGCGGGCAGCCGCCGAGGCAGTATTCTCGCAGCTGCCGCGCGGCATGAACGGCTGGCTCGCCGCCGGCCTTGCCGGGCATCCACTGGCTCTTCTCTGACAAAGCACTGGATTTCAGGCAGAAACTCCTGTAATATCCGCGCCTCGTTCGCACGCGAACCCGTGCAGACGACCCGCTGGGGAGTCGCCAAGTTGGTCAAGGCACCGGATTTTGATTCCGGCATTCGAAGGTTCGAATCCTTCTTCCCCAGCCAGTATTCTTCGGGCAGGTCATAAGCCTGCCCGAATTTCATTGAAGCGGGCAAACCAGGATGGAGCTTCCGAAGGTACGTGAAAATGGCCTATAACAGCCTGATGGTCTTCACCGGCAATGCCAATCCGAAACTGGCCGCCGACGTCGCGGAAGAACTGAGCGTCGATCTTGGACGCGCCAAGGTCGGGCGTTTCTCGGACGGCGAAGTCAGTGTCGAATTGCAGGAGCATGTTCGCGGTCGCGACATCTTCGTCCTGCAATCGACCTGCGACCCATGCAACGACAACCTGATGGAACTGCTGGTCATGGTCGACGCACTCAAGCGCGCCTCGGCCGGCCGCATCACTGCCGCCATCCCCTACTTCGGCTATGCCCGCCAGGACCGCCGCTCGCGCTCCTCGCGCGTGCCCATCGCCGCCAAACTGGTCGCCAACATGCTCGCCGCCTCCGGCGTCGACCGCGTGCTGACCATGGACCTGCACGCCGAGCAAATCCAGGGATTCTTCGACATCCCGGTCGACAACATCTACTCGTTACCGATCCTGCTCGACGATATCCAGAAACAGCATTACGAAAACCCGATGGTCGTCTCGCCGGACCACGGCGGCGTCGTCCGCGCCCGCTCGCTGGCCAAGCGCCTCGAATGCGACCTGGCGATCATCGACAAGCGCCGCCCGAAGGCAAACGTTTCGGAAGTCATGAACATCATCGGCGAAGTCGATGGTCGTACCTGCATCATCATGGACGACATGGTCGACACCGCCGGCACCCTGTGCAAGGCAGCCACCGCGCTCAAGGCCAACGGGGCCAGGAAGGTCGTCGCCTACTGTACGCACCCGGTATTGTCGGGCCCTGCGGTCGACCGCGTAAACGCCTCCGATCTCGACGCCCTGGTCGTCACCGATACCATTCCGCTGCGTGACGACGCCGAAGCCTCGCCACGCATCCGCCAGTTGTCGGTCGCCGGGATCATGGCCGAAACCATGCGTCGCATCAGCAACGACGACTCCGTTTCATCGCTGTTCATCGATTAAGTTTTTTTAACCTTCCCTTTCTGGTCGCGGATCGGGAAATACTTTGGAGTATCACCATGCAATTTGAAATCAACGCGCAAGCGCGCACGCTGCAGGGATCGGGTGCGAGCCGCCGCCTGCGTCGCGCTGGCAAAGTGCCCGGCATCATCTACGGTGGCGAAGCCGCCCCGCAGGTGATCGAAATCGATCACAACGAACTGCTGATCAACCTCAAGAAGGAAGCCTTCCACGCCTCCATCCTGAGCGTCGTCCTCGATGGCAAAAAACAGCAGGTGCTGCTCCGTGACACGCAGCGTCATGCCTTCAAGCCGCTGATCCTGCACGTTGACTTCCAGCGCGTCAATGCCAAGCAGGAACTGCACATCATGGTGCCGCTGCACTTCATCAACGAAGACACGGCCCCTGGCGTCAAGCTCTCCGGCGGCCTGATCAATCACGTCATCACCGAAGTCGACGTCCAGTGCCTGCCCAAGGACCTGCCCGAGTTCATCGAGGTCGACGTCGGCGCCCTCGATGTTGGTGACAACATCCACCTTTCTGAGATCAAGGTGCCGAACGGCGTTACGCTTACCCAACTCGCCGTCGACGACTCGGTCGTGGTCGGTGTGGTCAGCAAGGGCGGCGCTGAGGAAGAAACAGTCGAGGGCGAAGAAGGCGAAGTCGAGGGCGAAGGCGAAGCCGCTGCCGAGTAATTTCCAGCACTTCGCGGGAATGGCCGCCGCCGGCAGTATGCCGCCGGCGGCTTTTTCGCACTTGTCGCCATGAACCCTCCGCGCCTTATCGTCGGCCTCGGCAACCCGGGGCCGGAATACGAAACCACCCGGCACAACGTCGGATTCTGGTTTGTCGACCATCTTGCCGACAAACTGAAGGTGACGCTCGCCCCGCAGAGCAAGTTTTTTGGCAAAGCGGCGCGCGCCGGCGACCTCTGGTTACTCCAGCCCGCCACCTTCATGAACCGCTCCGGCCAGGCGGTAGCGGCACTGGCCAATTTCTACAAGATTCCCGCGGACGAAGTTCTGGTCATCCATGACGATCTCGACCTGCCGCCGGGCGGCATCCGCCTCAAGCAAGGCGGCGGCAACGGCGGTCACAACGGCCTGAAGGACATTCAGGCGCGGCTCGGTACGCCGGATTTCTGGCGCCTGCGCCTCGGCATCGGCCACCCGCGCACGCTGAATCTAGCGCAGCAGGTCATCGACTTCGTGCTACACCCGCCGCGCAAGGAAGAGCTGCCGGAAATCGAACACGCCCTCGCCCGCTGCCTGCTGGCCTGGCCCAAACTCGCTGCCGGAGATTTCGCCGGCGCCCAACAACAGTTACACGGCAAAGCCGTCTAAGGAAAAACCCATGTCTCTCAAATGCGGCATCGTCGGCTTGCCCAATGTCGGCAAATCCACGCTCTTCAACGCCCTGACCAAGGCCGGCATCGACGCCGCCAACTACCCGTTCTGCACCATCGAGCCAAACGTCGGCATCGTCGAAGTGCCGGACCCGCGCCTCAAGGCGCTGTCTGAAATCGTCAAGCCGCAGAAAGTCCAGCCGGCCATCGTCGAATTCGTCGACATTGCCGGCCTGGTCGCCGGCGCCTCCAAGGGCGAAGGCCTTGGCAACCAGTTTCTCGCCAACATCCGCGAAACCGACGCCATCGTCCATGTCGTGCGCTGTTTCGCCGACGACAACGTGGTGCACGTTTCCGGTGGCGTCGATCCGCTGCGCGATATCGAAGTCATCGATACCGAACTGGCGCTGGCCGACATGGCAACTGTCGACAAGGCCCTTAACCGCTATCGCCGTCCGGCCAGCTCGGGTGACAAGGAAGCGAAAATCCTGGTTGCGGTTCTTGAAAAATGCTTCGCCCAGCTCGACCAGGCCAAGCCGGTGCGCGCCCTCGACCTAGCCAAGGAAGAATGGGCCAGCCTCAAATCGTTCTGCCTGATCACCGCCAAGCCGGTGCTTTACGTCGCCAACGTCGCCGAGGGCGGATTCGCTAACAACCCGTTACTCGACACCGTACGTGCCCATGCCGCCGCCGAGAACGCCGAAGTGGTTGCCGTATGCGCCGCCATCGAATCGGAAATCGCCGATCTCGAAGACGAGGAAAAGCAGATGTTCCTCGCCGACCTCGGCCTCGAAGAGCCCGGCCTTGACCGCCTGATCCACGCCGGCTACAAACTGCTCGGTCTGGCCACCTATTTCACGGCCGGCGTCAAGGAAGTGCGCGCGTGGACCATCCACCAGGGCGATACCGCACCGCAGGCGGCCGGCGTCATCCACACCGATTTCGAGCGCGGCTTCATCCGCGCCCAGACCATCGCCTTCGACGACTTCGTCGCCTACAAGGGCGAAGCCGGCGCCAAGGAAGCCGGCAAGATGCGCGCCGAAGGCAAGGAATACGTGGTCAAAGATGGCGACGTCATGAACTTTTTGTTCAACGTCTGAGCCAACGCCCAGGGGCCGGCATGCCGGCCTGGTGCATGCTCAGTTCGACTGGGCAGCGATGTCGGCGCGGACCTGGTCCATGTCGAGCGCGTTGACCTGCTCGATCAGTTCGCCGAATGCCGACGCCGGTAGCGCGCCAGCTTCGGCGTAGATGATGACCTGTTCGCGGAACACCATCAGCGTCGGGATCGAGCGGATGTTGAAGGCGCCGGCGAGTTCCTGCTGCTCCTCGGTATTGACCTTGGCGAAGGTGACGTCGGCATGCTTTTCCGAGGCCGCCTCGAAAGTCGGGGCGAACGAGCGGCAGGGAGCGCACCAGGGCGCCCAGAAATCGATGATTACGGTCCCCTTGCCGTCTATGGTTTCCTTGAAATTTTCGGAGGTAAGTTCGATTACGGCCATGGCGGCTCCTTTCGCTTTCGTTGATTAGCCAATCATGTTAAACGTTTCCGCCGCTGCAGGCCAGAACACCTGACATTTCAGGCTGAAAAACCTGGCCATTCGGACCCGCCCGATACCGCGAGGCACGTCGGGCAAGTAGAATAAGGCGCTTCAAGCGCCCGCCATTCCTGTCATGCCCCAACATCTGCTCACCCCCGTACGCCTTGGCGCACTCGAACTGAAAAACCGCGTCGTCATGGCGCCGCTGACGCGCTGCCGCTGCGACAACCCCGGCTACGTGCCGACCGAAATGATGGCCCGCCACTACGCGCAACGCGGCGGTGCCGGACTGATCGTTTCCGAAGGCACCATCGTCTCGCCGCAGGCGCGCGGTTATCCGTTCACGCCGGGCATCTGGTCGCAAGCGCAGGTCGCCGGTTGGCGGCTGGTCACCGATGCCGTGCATGCCGAAGGCGGCCTCATTGTCTGCCAACTCTGGCACTGCGGGCGCCTGTCGCTGCCGGAATTCCACGACGGCCAGCCGCCGGTGGCGCCCTCTGCGGTCAACCCGGAATGGAAGATGTTTTCGACCACCGGGCAGCCCGACACGGTGACGCCGCATGCGCTGACCCGCGACGAGATCAAGCGTGTCGTCGCTGATTTCCGGCAGGGTGCCGCCAATGCCATGGCCGCCGGTTTCGACGGGATCGAAATCCATTCTTCCAACGGCTACCTGTTCCACCAGTTCTTTTCCACGCAGTCCAACCGGCGCGACGACGAGTACGGCGGCAGCCACGAAAACCGCGCCCGCTTCTTCTTCGAGGTGCTCGATGCCATCGGCGAGGTGATGCCCTTCGACCGTGTCGGCTTCCGCCTGAACCCGATGATGAACCGTTTCCACGGCGTCAGCGTCGATGAAGACACGCTGCCGATGTGGGAGACATCGTGCGCCGCGCCAATGACTACGGCCTCGCATTTCTGCATCTGAGCGAACCCTTCCAGCCCGGCCAACTCGACGACACGCCGCACGGCGTGGCCGATGTCGGCGCCCATTTCCGGCCAATCGCCACGATGCCGATCATCGCCAATGGCGGCTTCGACCAGGCTTCCGGCGAAGCGCGGCTGGCCGCCGGCCTGTGCGATGCCGTAGCCTACGGTCGGGCGTGGATCGCCAACCCCGACCTGGTCGAGCGTTTCGCCCGCCATGCGCCGCTCAACGAAGCCGACATGAAGACCTTCTACCAGGGCGGCGAACGAGGCTACCTCGACTACCCGACGCTCGCCGCATGAAGCGCCTTGGCACGCTGCTGACCCTGGCCCTTCTGGCGCTGCCGGCGCTGGCCGGCGGCCTGCCGCCCAACGTGCTGCAGGCGCTGAAAACGGCGCAGATCCCGACGACCAGCGTTTCCATCGTCGTCCAGCCGGTCGGCACCACCCAGCCGCTGGTCGCGCACAACGGGGCGCAGCCGATGAACCCGGCATCGGTCATGAAGCTGGTCACCACCTACGCAGCGCTCGACCTGCTCGGTCCGGCATGGACATGGAAAACCACGGCATGGACCGAAACCGTTGCGGTCGACGGCGTTTTGAACGGAAATTTGTATCTCAAGGGCAGCGGCGACCCGCGCTTTGCCATCGAACACCTGTGGGATCTGCTGCGCCAGTTGCGCGTGCGCGGTATCCAGAAAATCCGTGGCGACATCGTCCTCGACCGCACCGTGTTCGACGTGCCCGCCATCGACCCCGGCGCCTTCGACGACAAGCCGATGCGCCCCTACAACGTCGGCCCGGACGGCCTGCTGATCAACCTGCGCGCCTTGCGCTTCGCGCTGCTGCCGGACAATGGCCAGATCCGCGTGCTGATGGAAACGCCAAGTGCCGGGCTGCGCGTCGATAACCAGCTGCGCAGCGGTGACGGGGGCTGCGGCAGCAACTGGAAGGACCTGATCAACGTCCGCCTGGTTCCCGAAAACAACGGCGACCGCCTCGAATTTTCCGGCACCTACAGCGCGCGCTGCGGCGAAAGGAACCTCAACCTGTCGCCGCTGCCTGCCGATGGCCAGGCCGGCGGCCTGATTCACGCCTTGTGGCAAGAACTCGGCGGCACCCTCGACGGGCAGGTGCGCGGCGGCACGGTGGCGCCGGGTAGCCGGCTGGTCGCCACGCACGAATCACCGCCGCTGGCCGACATCGTGCGCGACATCAACAAGTACAGCAACAACGTGATGGCCCGCCAGGTCTACCTGACGCTGGGCAACGAAAGCGCACCGGCGACCGCCGAGCGCGCCCGGCAACGCATCGCCGAATGGCTGAATGCGCGCGGCCTGCATTTCTCCGAACTGGAAATCGAGAACGGCTCGGGGCTCTCGCGCAACGAGCGGATCAGCGCCGACAGCCTCAACCGCCTGCTGCTCGACGCCTGGAAAAATCCGGTGATGCCGGAATTCGTGTCGAGCATGCCGATCGTCGGCGCCGATGGCACGATGAAGAAACGCCTGAAAGACTCCGAGGCCAGCGGCCGCGCCCACATCAAGACCGGCACCATCAACGGCGTCAAGGCCGCTGCCGGTTTCGCGCTCGACGCGCAGGGCCGGCGTTATGCCGTCACCTTCCTGATCAACCATCCGCGCGCCCAAGCCGGCAGCGCGGCGATCGACGCCCTGCTGCTATGGATCGCCCAGCGCCGGGTCGGCGAGAAGAATGTCGTGCTCGAATCCGAGTAGGGCGCCAGACGCAGTGACAGCTCCCCAACCCTTTCCCGGTACCGCGCTCGACCGCTGCGGCCTCAACCGGCAGGCGGTTTTCGACCTCGACGGGCTGCCCGACGACATGCCCTGGAAAGACGGCGCGCTGGCCGCAGGTTATCGGCAACTGATCCTGATCGGCCACGGCGGCAGGTCGCTGTGGGAAGCGGTCACCCGATCGGGAATCGACAGCCCCGACCCGATCGACGATTTCACGCTGCAAACCATCCAGCGCTGGATGGCCGAGGAACTGCCCGGCCATCGCTACGCCATCGTTTATCCGGGCTCGCAGACGATCCCGCTGCAACGCCTCGGCGCACTGGCCGGCTGGCACCACGCTACACCGTTCATGCTCGGCATCGATGCCGACTGGGGCACCTGGTTCGCCTACCGCGCGGCCGTGCTGGCGGACACGAATTTTGCGCCCGTTTTGGCCGTCGACCGCACCGCTCACGAAGCCGGTAACCCCTGCGCTGCCTGCGCCACCCGGCCGTGCGTCGCCGCCTGCCCGGCATCGGCAATGTCCGAAGCCGGGTTCGCGCTGCAAAAATGCCTCGACTGGCGCCAGCAGGCTGACTCGACCTGCGCCTTCACCTGCCGCGCACGGCTGGCCTGCCCGGTCGGCAGCGAACACCGCTACGGCGCCGATCAATTACGCCATACCTATTCGGTTTCACTGCGCCAAATCCGGGAGCATGCCTGAATGAGCAATACGCGATTCGTCCTGTTCCAGCGCCTCAAGCACTTTTTCGGCTTCCCGGCGAGCAGCCACCACCTGAGCGAACAAATCGTCGCCACGCTGGGCGGCGTCATCAGCATCAGCCTGGTGATCCTGATCACCCGTGCCGTGGCCGGCCCGCAGGCGGCACTCGTCATCGTGCCCTCGTTCGGCGCTTCGGCAGTGCTGATCTTCGCCGCGCCGCACAGCCCGTTCGCCCAGCCGTGGTCAGTGCTCGCCGGGCATCTGGTCTCGGCGGTCATCGGCGTCGCCTGCCAGCAACTGGTTCCCGACGCCACGCTGGCGGCTGGCCTCAGCGTCGGCCTGGCGATCGGCGCCATGCACGTCACGCGCAGCCTCCATCCACCGGGCGGCGCGACGGCGCTGGCGGCGGTCATCGGCGGCGAGGCCGTTCACCAACTGGGATATGGCTATGTGCTGAACCCGATCACCATCAACTGCATCGTCATTCTCGTCGTCGGCGTCGCCTTCAACTACGCGTTTGCCTGGCGCCGCTACCCGGCGAGCCTGATGCGCTATGCCCACACGACGCCGCGCAAGGGTAGCCGCTGGCCGAGCATCTCCGAAAAGGATGTCATCGATGCCATGGACAAGCTGAACGTCGTGATCGACGTCGAGCCCAAGGAAATGCAGGAGCTGATCCACCAGACGCTGACCCTGGCCCAGAAACATCTGGACGCGGCGCTGCCCGTGGTCAAGCTTGGGCATTACTACTGCAACGACCGTCCCGGGCAGCAATGGTCGGTGCGCCAGATTATCGACGAAAGAAAATCCGACAACCCGGATTTCGACCTCGTGATCTACAAGGTTGTCGACGGCAAGAGCCTCAACCGTACCGGCAGCTGCACGCGCAACGAGTTCGCCCAGTGGGTCGGCAGCGAACTGCAGCCGCGCGTCAGAAAAGACTGATCAGACGATCGGGCGCACGCCGGCCAACGCCACCCAGCCCCGGATGACGCGGTAGGCGACCCACAGGCCGAGGATGGCGATCATGATCCAGGCGATCGGGATGCCGATGATGGTGATGATCAGCAGGCCATAAACCACCAGCCACAGCGCAGTGAACCAGAAAGTGCGGATCTGCCAGCTGAAATGGCTTTCCAGCCAGGTGCCGTTGACGTCGCTGCGCTTGAGATAATTGAGGAAGACGGCGATCAGCGACGGCAGCCCGAAGACGAAACCGCCGGCAACGGTTGCCGCGGAAGTGACGCCGACCAGAACGGCGATCGCGTGCAGGCCGTAGATGATATGGGTCAGTTGCACCAGCGAAGGACGAACGCCTTGCAGGTTGGCAGCGGGAATAGGGTCATTCATTGGCATTGCTCCATAGAACAAGTGACATCTGCCGCCCTCGCCAGAGAACGGAAAATGCCAAGGTTTCGAGGTTGACCGTAGCAGTTGGGGTCATCACAGGCCCAGTTCATCCCACATCGCGTTGACACGGTTTTTCACACCATCATCCATGATAATCGGCCGCCCCCACTCGCGGTTCGTTTCGCCCGGCCACTTGTTGGTCGCATCCAGCCCCATCTTGGAGCCGAGGCCGGCCACCGGGCTGGCGAAGTCGAGGTAGTCGATCGGCGTGTTGTCGACCAGCGTCGTGTCGCGGGTCGCATCCATGCGCGTCGTCATCGCCCAGACCACTTCCTTCCAGTCGCGGATGTCGATGTCATCGTCCACCACGATGATCGTCTTGGTGTACATGAACTGGCGCAGGAAGCTCCAGATGCCGAACATGATGCGCTTGGCGTGGCCGGGGTACTGTTTCTTGATCGAAACGATGGCCATGCGGTACGAGCAGCCTTCTGGCGGCAGGTAGAAATCGACGATTTCCGGATATTGCTTCTGCAACAGCGGCACAAAGACTTCGTTGAGCGCCACGCCCAGCACGGCCGGCTCGTCGGGCGGCTTGCCGGTGTAGGTGCTGTGGTAGATCGGATCGCGGCGCATGGTGATGCGCTCGATGGTGAACACCGGGAAATCGGCCTGCTCGTTGTAGTAGCCAGTATGGTCGCCATACGGTCCTTCGAGCGCCATTTCACCCGGATGAATCACGCCTTCGAGCACGATCTCGGCCGAAGCGGGCACTTGCAAAGCGGAGCCGATGCACTTGACCAGTTCGGTCTTGCCACCGCGCAGCAGGCCGGCGAACTGGTACTCAGAGAGCGAATCAGGCACCGGCGTCACCGCCCCGAGAATGGTCGCCGGGTCGCAACCGAGTACCACCGCCACCGGAAACGGTTGCCCCGGATTGGCCAACTGGTGATCGCGAAAATCCAGTGCCCCGCCGCGATGCGCCAGCCAGCGCATGATGACCTTGTTCGGCCCGAGCACCTGCTGGCGGTAGATGCCGAGGTTCTGCCGGTTCTTGTGCGGGCCTTTGGTGACCACCAGACCCCAGGTAATCAGCGGCGCGACGTCGCCCGGCCAGCAGTGCTGGATCGGCAGGCGCGAAAGATCGACATCCTTGCCCTCCCAGACGATTTCCTGGCAAGGCGCGCTCGACACCGTTTTCGGTGCCATGTTCATCACTTGCTTGAGGATGGGCAACTTGTCCCATGCATCCTTCAAGCCCTTCGGCGGCTCGGGCTCTTTCAGGTAGGCCAGCAGCTTGCCGACCTCGCGCAGGGCCTGCACCGATTCCTCGCCCATGCCGAGCGCCACCCGCTTCGGCGTGCCGAACAGGTTGGCGAGCACGGGAATGTTATGTCCCTTGGGCTTCTCGAACAGGATGGCCGGGCCTTCGGCACGCAGCACGCGGTCGCAGATTTCGGTCATTTCGAGGCGGGGATCGACCTCGACGCCGACGCGCTTCAGTTGGCCGGTCTTTTCCAACTGCGACATGAAGTCGCGCAGATCATGATATTTCATCGGGTCCGATAGGAAAAATGGCAGGCAACGCAGGCCGTTGTCAGATTAGGCAGCAAGGCCAGCGCCTTGTCGCGGTCGCCCGTCTTCGCTGCGGCGGCAAACTCGCTGGCTGCCTGGTGACCATCCATCCCGATGCCGTGCATGGCCGGCGGCATGTACGGGCCGGGGCGGGCATCGAAAGGCTTGTCGCGATGCTTGCCCATGGCCGAACGGCCGAGTTTGGCCTCGGCCACCTCGCCGGCTTCCCTTACCTTGCCGGCGGCCATCAGCGACAGCACTTCGTTGAGGGCGACGAGATTGCCCTGCATCTCCTCGCGCAAGGCGTCCTGCGCTGGCGCCGGCAACTTGACCAGTTCGCGGGCGTCGGCGGCTAGCGCTGGGCCTGCGCTCCATAACGTTGCTGTCGACGCCAGAAAAAGGCCGAAAATCAGGGTTTTCATCCAAAACTCCTTCCGGAAACCAGAAAATCGACGACGATACCGCAAAAAATCGCCGCACCGGCCCAATTGTTGTGCAGAAAGGACTTGAAGCAGGCCATCCGCTCACGGCCACGAATCCATGAATAGTGCAGGCCGAAGATGCCCGCGGCGGCCGCCAGCCCGGCGTAAAACGCCCAGCCCAGATGCAGCCCCCAGCCAACCCAGCCGATGATGAGCAGCATCGTCGCGTAGCACATCATCACCGCCGCCACGTCGAAGCGACCGAAGGTGATGGCCGAGGTCTTGATGCCGATCTTCAGGTCATCGTCGCGGTCGACCATCGCGTATTCGGTATCGTAGGCGATCGCCCAGAACACGTTGGCAAGCAGCAACCACCACGCTTCGGCCGGCACGCCGCCGAGGTGTGCAGCGTAGGCCATCGGGATGCCGAAGCCGAAGGCGACACCGAGGTAGGCCTGTGGCAGCGCGAAGAAACGCTTGGTAAATGGGTAGCTGACGGCAAGGAGCAAGGCCGGGACCGACAGCCAGATGACCAGCGGGTTGCCGAGCATCAGCACCAGCGCGAAGGCGCACAGCGAGAGGCAGGCGAAAAGCGCAAGGGCCTCCTTCGTCGAAACCTTGCCGGCGGTCAGCGGGCGCTCCTTGGTACGCTCGACATGGCGGTCGAAGTCGCGGTCGGCGTAGTCGTTGATCACGCAACCGGCCGAGCGCATCAGCACCGTTCCGAGAACGAAGACCCAGAGAACGATCCAGTCCGGCTTGCCGAGCGACGACAACCACAGCGCCCACAGCGTCGGCCACAGCAGCAGCAAAATGCCGATCGGCTTGTCGAGCCGCATCAGCTTTTCGTAAAGGTCGAGGCGTTCCCTGATCCGGTCGAGTTGCAATCCCATGGCGGGGATTCTACCCGACTGTCCTGCTACTTCCAGTCGCCGCGCAGTTGCCCGACGATTTCCTGCAAGCTGGCCGGGGTCGCCTGCGTTGGCGCCAGCGGCTCGGCGCCGACGACGGCAATTTTCGAGAACAGCGGATGGCGGAACGGCTTGCTCATCGCCGGGCCGTCCTTGCGCGAGAAAAAGCTTCCCCACAAGCCCCGCAGCGCCAGCGGAATGACCGGCACCGGATCACGTTCGAGGATGCGCGTGACGCCGGGCCGGAAAGGGGAGAGTTCGCCGTTGTCGGTGATCTGCCCCTCGGGAAAGATGCCGACCAGCTCGCCTTCCCTGAGCGCCGCCGAGACCTCGTCGAAGGCACGTTCCATCATCGCCGCATCCTCCTTGGCCGGGGCGATCGGAATCGCCTGGCTGTGGCGAAAGACGAAGGAGATGATCGGCGTTCGGAAGATGCGGTGATCCATGACGAAGCGGATCGGCCGCGGCGAAACGGCCATCAGGATGACCGGATCGACAAAGCTGACGTGATTGCAGACGATCAGTGCTGCGCCTTCGTGCGGAATGTGCTCGACACCGCGCGCCTGAAGACGATAGAAAAGATGAATCAGCCCCCAGGCCACGAAACGCAGCAGGAACTCGGGAACAAGTCCGTAGATGAAGATCGCGACGGCGGCATTGCAGATCGCGGCCACGGCGAACAGCAGCGGGATCGACAACCCGCCAGCCAGCATCGCCGCTGCCGCGAGCGCGCCGACGACCATGAACAGCGCATTGAGAATGTTGTTGGCGGCGATAATGCGCGCGCGCTTTTCCGGATCGCTGCGCAGTTGCACCAGCGCATAGAGCGGCACGATGAAGAGTCCGCCGAACAGGCCGAGCAGCAACAGGTCGGCGAGCACCCGCCAGACACCCGGCTGGCCGAGCAGCGCGCCGACCGGCAGTTCGCCCGTCACCGCCGGCAGGGCCAGCGAGGCAAAGGCCAGATCGAGTCCGAAAACGGTCAGCCCGATCGACCCCAGCGGCACCAGCCCGAGTTCGACGTGGCGTGCCGACAAGCGCTCGCAAAGCAGGGACCCGCTGCCGATGCCGACCGTGAACGTCGCCAGCAACAGGGTGACCGCCGCCTCGCCGCCGCCCAGCACATATTTTCCGTAGGCTGGAATCTGGGCCAGAAACAACGCCCCGTAGAGCCAGAACCAGGAAATACCGAGGATCGACAAGAACACCGTCCGGTTTTCGCGTGCGAAGCCGATATTGCGCCACGTTTCGGTCAGCGGATTGGGGTTGACCGTCAATTCCGGTGCCGGTGGCGGCGCAACGGGAATGCCTCGGCTGGCCAGATAGCCGGCCACGGCAACCCCGAGCCCGGCCATGGCGATCCAGACCGGCTCGACGCCGGCCCCGGCGAGCAGGCCGCCGGCCAGGGTGCCGACCAGAATGGCGACGAAGGTACCGGCCTCGACCTGGGCGTTGCCGCCAACCAGTTCCTGCTCGCTCAGGTGCTGCGGCAGGATGGCGAACTTGATCGGCCCGAACAGGGTCGATTGCAGGCCGAGCAGGAACAATGCGAACAGCAGCAGGCCCAGGCTGTGCAGCAGGAACCCGGCGATCGCGACTATCATGATCACGACTTCGAGGAGTTTGGTAAGCCGCGCCAGCATCGACTTGTCATACTTGTCGGCCAGTTGCCCGGCGGTGGCCGAAAAGAAGAAGAAAGGCAGGATGAACAGCCCCGCAGCGAGGTTGGCGAGGATTTCCGGACGCATCGACGTCCACTGTGCCGACTGAAACGTGACCAGTACGATCAGCGCGTTCTTGTAGAGGTTATCGTTGAAGGCGCCAAGGAACTGGGTCAGGAACAGCGGTGCGAAACGCCGTGTCTTCAACAGCCGAAACTGCCCGCCGCCAGATTTTTCCGTTCCGTCACTCATTCGCTATCCGTATCCGCGTGTCAGAATCGCAACTTGGGAAACGGCATTATCTCCGACATGCTCACATCGCGCTCCGAATATCTCGACCTGCCCGGCGTCCGCCTGCACATTCGCCGCTGGGGACGACCCGATGCGCCCATGCTGTTCCTGCTGCATGGCTGGATGGACGTATCCGCCTCGTTCCAGTTCGTCGTCGACGAACTCGAGCGCGACTGGAACATCGTCGCCCCCGACTGGCGCGGCTTTGGCCTCTCTACCTGGCTCAATCGTCCGTATTTCTTCGCCGAACACATCGGCGACCTGGAAGCCATCATCGACCGCTACGCGCCCGCAGGCAAAATCAGGCTCGCCGGCCACAGCATGGGCGGCATCCTCGCCTGCCTGTATGCCGGCATCCGCCCGCAGCGGGTCGAAAGGCTTGTCACACTGGAGGGCTTCGGCATCGCGCCAAATCCACCCGAGATGGCCCCCGAACGTTACGAAAAATGGCTGGGGACGCTGAAGACGCCGCCGCGCATGCACGTCCATGCCGATCGCGCCGCCTTCGCCCGCCGCCTACTGCACAACGACCGCTACCTGACGGCGGAGCGCGCCGCCTTTCTCGCCAAGCACCTCGGGCGCATCGGCGACGGCGAGAACAAGGCCGGCCAGCGCCGCCACGGGGTCATCTGGAACGGCGACCCCTGGCACAAGGCACCCGCCCCCTATCTGTTCCGGCTTGAAGAGTCGATGGCCATCTGGAAACAAGTCACCTGCCCGGTGCTCTGGGTCGCCGGCCGCGACTCCTGGGTCGTCCGCGACTTTGCTACCCGCCCCGGCGACTGGGACGAACGCCAGGCCTGTTTCGCCGCTGTCGAGGAAAAATGGATCGAGGACACCGACCACATGCTGCACCACGACCAGCCCGCGGAAGTCGCGCGGCTGATCGAGGAATTCTTCGACTAAAAACCGACTGTTGCGGTCGACGTGATTTTCAGGGCAAATTCTGGCTGCGAAAGCAGTTCGGCGCAAAGGCTCCGCCCGGTCACCGGTTCATTTGAAACCCCGGCTTGACTCTACCTAACCCTCTTCAAGTTGCTTTAGGGTCTTGCCACCAGAGTTTTTCCATGCGGTTAGCCCATTGGCCCCACCACCATGAATCACCGCAGCAGCCGCACTTGGGCTATCGAACTCTGCATCTTTCGTAAAAACCAGAAACCCATCTTTTTCAACAAGTGTCTGGTCTTTAACTAACTTCTTCCTCAATACGACCACGTATGGGTGCTGAGCCTCTGCTGATGGACGTTCGGTGGCTACCGCAGAGGAACCGTTAAAGACAACGAACCCACCTTCTGTTCTTCTTCCCCGGGCAATCGCCCTCTTGTTCTTGCAAAACAGTTCTTTCTGGGGTTTTGTGGAATTACTGGAACCAGCGATTGGCGTCAGCAAATCCGACCCAAGCACCGGGAGAACTTGCTGAATGCGAGAAAGGAAAACTTCCATATCTTCGCGATCTGACTCTGGCAGTTTCGAGTTGTTCGTATTGTATTTTTCAAGGCGATAACGCCCCGCTCGCTTCGCCTCACTGAGAAGCCTGTTCTCCAAGTAACGAATATGGGCCTTGGTCAGGTTCTCGTCCTTGCTGACAAAAATCACAACAGCGTTCCAGAAATCCCTGGCCTTATGCTGCTTGATACGATCCCGAATCACTTCAGCCTCGCCGATGTAGGCCAAAGCATCGCCACTTTCGGGGTCTGCCCCAAAGAGGAAATAGACACCAGCGCTCTCCGCCTCATCGCGAAGAAGTAAGTCATCGAGTTCGGTTCGTGGGGCTGCAAGCGCTTTTCCAGTCCAATTGGACACCTCACCAACGCGAAGGCGCTTAGCATCGCCGTGCGGCAAGAACAGCTTGATCGTGGCCGAAGTCATGAAAAACCTTGTGCTGGAAAGGGCGTGTTTTCAATCATACATCATGCCGCCAGGCGTTCATTCACACGTAAAGCGCGCTTGCAATCACGACTTCAGCAACTCCTCCCGCGACCCGAGCCAGCGCTGAAGGTGGCGCTCGGCCAGCTCTGCATGTTCGGTCAGCATTTCCTCGGCGACATTGCGGGCCATTTCCACCAAGTCGGCATCCAGCTCAAGATCGGCGTAGCGCAGCAGCGGCACGCCGCTTTGCCGGCTGCCGACGAATTCGCCGGGGCCGCGAATCTGCAAATCCTGGCGGGCGATCTCGAAACCGTCGGTATTCTCGTAGATGATCTTCAGCCGCTGGCGGGCGACCTCGCCGAGCGGGCCAGCGTAGATCAGGACGCAGCTCGATTCGTACCGACCGCGCCCGACGCGGCCGCGCAACTGGTGCAGTTGCGAAAGGCCGAAGCGTTCTGCGTGCTCGATGACCATCAGGCTGGCATTCGGCACATCGACCCCAACTTCGATCACCGTCGTCGCCACCAGCACATTGATGTCGCCGGCAGCAAAGGCGGCCATCACCGCCTGCTTTTCATCGGCCTTCAGGCGCCCATGCACGAGTCCGACGGTCAACCCGGACAATTCGGCCAAAAGCGTTTCGTAGGTCTCCTGCGCGGTCTGCAATTGCAGGGCTTCCGATTCCTCGATCAGCGGGCAAACCCAGTAGGCCTGGCGGCCTTCCTCGACGTGTCGCTTGACGAACCCAACGACCTCGTCGCGCCGGCTGTCGGCCACCAGCCGCGTCTTGACCGGCGTGCGGCCGGGCGGCAACTCGTCGAGCACGGTGACATCGAGGTCGGCGTAGTAGCTCATGGCCAGCGTGCGCGGAATCGGCGTCGCCGACATCATCAACTGGTGCGGGTTGCTGCCCTTCTTGCGCAGGGCCAGCCGCTGGGCAACGCCGAAGCGGTGCTGCTCGTCGACGATGGCCAGTCCCAGCCGGGCGAAATCGACGCCGTCCTGAATCAACGCATGGGTACCGACGACCAGTTGCGCATCGGCCGCCGTCGCCGCCAGTTGCTCGCGCTTGGCCTTGCTCTTCAGGCTGCCCGAGAGCCAGGCGACGCGGATGCCGAGCGGCTCCAGCCAATCCTTCAATTTGAGGTAATGCTGTTCGGCAAGGATTTCGGTCGGCGCCATGAAGGCGGCCTGCCAGCCGGCCGCGATTGCCTGGCAGGCGGCGAGCGCGGCGACGATGGTCTTGCCGGCGCCGACGTCGCCTTGCAGCAGGCGTTGCATCGGGTAGGGCTGGGCGAGATCGGCAGCAATTTCGGCCATCGCCCGCAACTGGGCGCCGGTCAGACCGAAGGTCAACTGATCGAGCAGCCGGGCGCCGAGGTCATTGCGCGCCACGAGCACCGGCGCGCCCTGCTCGCGGCGGGCGAGATAGGCGCGGCGCAGCGACAGTTGCTGGGCCAGCACCTCGTCGAACTTGACGCGCCGCCAGGCCGGATGATTGCGGGCGTGCAGCGTGTCGAGATCGGTGCCCGGCGGCGGCGTGTGCAGGAAATGCAGGCTGCGGGCAAGTCCGGGTAACTTGAGTCGCTGGCGCAGCTCGTCGGGCAGTGTGTCCGACAATTCGGCCGTCTCCAGCGCCTTGCCGATCAGTTTTTGCAGGGCCGAATTGGCAACGCCTGCGGTCGACGGATAAATCGGCGTCAATTCCGTCGGCAGCGGCCCTCCCTCGCCGATCTTGTGGAAACGCGGGTGCACCATCTCGGCACCAAAGAAGCCGCCGCGGATTTCGCCGAAGGCCCTGACCCGCGAACCTTCGCTCAGCGCTGCCTTCTGACTGGGATAGAAACTGAAGAAGCGCATGGTCAGCTCGCCGCTTTCATCGAGCGCACGAACGACCATTTGGCGGCGCGGCCGGAACTGCACTTCGCAACTGCTGACCACCACCTCGACCTGCAACGGCTCACCCCACGGCGCCTGCGCGACTGGCGTAATGCGGGTTTCATCCTCGTAGCGCAAAGGCAGGTGCACCAGCAAATCGGCCTCGTTGTGGAGACCGATCCTGGCGAGCTTCTTGCGCAGTGCCTCGGGGGCGCGAATGGCTGGGGAAGGCGTGGCAGAAGCAGGGGCCGGCACCCCGGCAACGCTCATCGGCCGCTTATTTGCCCAGATGCATCACGGCATCCGCCTCGACCAGTGCGCCGCGTGGCAACTCCTTGACGCCGACTGCCGCGCGCGCCGGATACGGCTGGCTGAAGTATTTGGCCATCGTCTCGTTGACTCGCGCGAAATTGGCGAGGTCGGTCAGGAAGACATTGAGCTTGACAACATCGGCCAGCGAGCCGCCCGCCGCTTCGGCAACGGCCTTGAGATTCTCGAAAACGCGAACGATTTGCGCATCGATACCGTCTACCATCTGCATGGTCGCCGGATCGAGGCCGATCTGCCCGGACATGTAAATGGTGTCGCCGACGCGCACGGCTTGCGAATAGGTGCCGATGGCGGTCGGGGCGTGGGGTGTGGCGATGATGGTCTTGGCCATGTCTAGCTTCCTGTATCCGGATTGCAAATTTCTATTTTAGCCTTGGTAGCCCATGAACCCACGCATCGAATCCCTGGAAAAAATGCTCGGCGGTCCGCGCGACAGCGCCCTGCTCCGCTTCTCGCTCGGCAACGAATACCTGAAGGACGGTGATTCGGCCAAGGCAGCAAATTGCTTCCAGAACGCCGTCGACCGCGACAATCAGTATTCTGCCGCCTGGAAGGCGCTCGGCAAGGCGCTTCTCGATAGCGGTGACCACACCGGCGCACTGGCCGCCTACGAGCGCGGCATCACCGTAGCCGAGGCCAAGGGCGACATTCAGGCGGCCAAGGAAATGAAGGTTTTCGCCAGGCGCCTGCGTTCGGCGCTCGGCGAGACAACGGAAAAAACCTAGAAACCGTTCGAGTACTGAACGCCCAGCAGTTGGCCGCTGTTGCTGTACGAACCACGCAGGTTGCTGCTGATGCCGCCCGGATAAGTCTTGGTCTGATTGATATCCGCGTCCTTGAGGTACAGGTAAGCGTACCCGGCGTCGATCTTGCCGTAAGCGCCGCCATTCCACTGGCCACCGAAAGAGAACCAGATGCGGTCGTTATCCGGTACGCGGGCCGAACGGTCGCCGTTGGTGGTCGGCGTCGTGTCGTAGGCAATGCCGAATTTCACTTTCCACGCCTCGTTCGCCTTGTACGCCGCACCCCACGCAATGCGCCAGGAATCCTTGTAACCGAAGTTCTCGCTGCCGATCTGCGCCCCGGTGTTGCTGCTGATCACATTCAGGCTCTGCAGCGTGCTCCAGTTGGTATAGGAGAGGTCGCCCATCGCCTCCCAGCGGTCGGAAACCTGCTGCCATACCGACAGCGTTGCCGTATCGGGCAACTTGACGTCGGCGTGGACCGGCGTCGACGTCAGCGCCGTCGTCGCGTTTCCTTCCAGCGTGTAATCTACTGCCGAACGATACGAAACGCCGACCCGCATCGCCGGCGAGAGCGTAAACAGCGCCCCGGCATTCCAGCCCCAGGAAGCATCGTCCCCCTTCAGTTTCGACGAGCTGAGTGGCCCGGGCACGGCGGAGGTCAACTCGGCGTCGATGGTCTGATAACTGAGACCGAGGCCGAGCGACACTTTGTCATTGACCCTCCAGGCCAGCGACGGGTTGTAATTCACCGTCGTAATTTCGGACTTCACCGCCTGATACTTGCCGATCCAGTTGTCGCTATCGTATTCGGTCTTCAAACCGAAGGGTGACGAGATGCCGAGACCGATGAACCAGTCCGGCGCCATTTGCCAGGAAACATAGGCATTGGGCACCGCCGCCCAGCTCCCCGCATTGCCGCCGTCACCGCCGGTACCCAGCAAGCCGCTCGAACCATCGTTACTGAACTTGAAGCTCGGGCCGACACCGGCCACCCCTGCAGAAAGCTGAAGCCCCGGCAGTTGCGTCATGCCGGCCGGGTTGAAGAAAATCGTGCTGGCGTTTTCGGCGACTGCCGCTGAACCGGCGTAGGAGGTGGCAATGCCGCTCGCGTTTTGCTCGAGGAGCTGGAAGGCGGCGGCCGAGGCAGCACCGGAGAATGCAACCAGAATCAGCGCCGGCACGGTACGCATAGTCATTTTTCTCATTCTCTTACTTCACCTGAACAGAGTTTTGTATTTATCTGATTCTACGTATTTTCTGGCGGAACGGAACGTTTTTTGCCATTTCCGTCGATGGCGACGTAGGTTAGTTGCGCTTCTGTCACCTTGACCGTCTGCAGATCAGCGTAGTTCCGTTCGGCATAGACCTCGACATTGACGGTGATCGAGGTGTGCCCGACATGCACGACTTCGGCGTAGAGGCTGACCACATCGCCTACGGATATTGCCTGCTTGAACTGGAAGGAATTGACTGAAACCGTTGCCACGCGACCACCGGCACGGTGCATGGCGGGAATCGCGCCGGCCACGTTGACCTGGGCCATGACCCAACCGCCGAAGACATCGCCGTTCTGATTGAGATCGGCCGGCATCGGCATGACGCGAAGCGACGGTTGTTTCTGCGGGAGACTGATGCGGTCGACGCCCATGATTCGTCCAATTTCAGATAAAACAGGATTTTCGCGGATTCGCGGAAGTTTTCATATACTGGCGAAAACATAAACAAGGCACTCCCCAACATGCGCCACGCAAGCTACCTTTCCAAAGCCCCGGCAGGCCAGCCCCTGCCGGAATCTCACGTGTGGCCGACGCTGCGCCTGCTCTTCCCCTACCTCTGGGCCTATCGCCTGCGGGTCTTGGCCGCACTGGCCTGCCTGGTTGCAGCCAAGGTCGCCAGCGTCAGCGTCCCGGTGGTATTCAAGAACATGATCGACGGTTTTTCCGTCGCCGATCAGGCCTTGGCCCTGCCCGTATTGCTGCTCCTGCTTTATGGCCTGCTGCGCTTCTCGACCTCCCTGTTCACCGAACTTCGCGAATTTCTCTTCGCCCGCGTCACGCAGCAATCCGTACGTCAGGTCGCACTCGAAGTTTTCCGTCATCTGCACGCGCTGAGCCTGCGCTTTCACCTCGAACGGCAGACTGGCGGCATGTCGCGCGACATCGAACGCGGCACCCGGTCAATCTCCAGCCTGATTTCCTACACCCTCTATTCCATCCTGCCGACACTGGTCGAAATCGGGCTCGTCCTCGGCATCCTGTTCGTCAAGTACGACCTCGGTTTCGTGCTGATCACCATCGTTTCGCTGACCGCCTACATCGTGTTCACGGTCATGGTCAGCAACTGGCGCATCGGCATCCGGCGCGCCGTCAACGAAAGTGATTCTGCCGCCAACACGCGGGCAGTCGACAGCCTGCTCAACTATGAAACAGTCAAGTACTTCAATAACGAGGCTTACGAAGCGCAGCGCTACGACGACCAGATGCTCAAATGGGAGGACGCCGCGACGCGCAGCCAGACCACGCTGTCGACGCTCAACCTTGGCCAGCAACTGATCATCGCGCTCGGCGTCACGGCCATGATGTGGCGCGCGGCCAATGGCGTGGTCGAAGGCCAGATGACGATCGGCGATCTGGTGCTGGTCAACGCCTTCCTGATCCAGCTTTATGTTCCGCTCAACTCCCTTGGACTCGTCTATCGCGAGATCCGTCAGGCCCTGACAGATCTCGAGCGCATGTTCAACCTGCTCAAGGAAAATCGCGAAATCGCCGACGCACCCGATGCACGCGACCTGCCCGGCGGTCCGCTGCAGATCAATTTCGACGCGGTGGACTTCGCTTATGACCCGGAAAGATCGATCCTGAGGAATCTGAATTTTTCCGTCCCGGCCGGCAAGACAGTGGCCGTGGTCGGCCATTCGGGCGCCGGCAAATCGACGCTGGCCCGCCTGCTGTTCCGCTTCTACGATGTCACCGGCGGCGCCATCCGAATCAACGGCCACGACCTGCGCACACTGAAACAGGGCAGCTTGCGCGCGGCCATCGGTATCGTTCCGCAGGACACCGTGCTGTTTAACGACTCGATTTTCTACAACATTCAGTACGGGCGCCCCGATGCCAACCGCGAGGAAGTTTTCGCCGCCGCCCGCGCCGCCCAGTTGCACAACTTCATCGAATCCCTGCCGCAAAAATATGAGACGCGCGTCGGCGAACGCGGCCTGAAACTATCGGGCGGCGAGAAACAGCGCGTCGCCATCGCCCGCACCCTGCTCAAGAACCCACCCATCCTGATCTTCGATGAGGCCACCTCGGCCCTGGACTCGGCGACCGAGCGGGCCATCCAGGGCCAACTCGAACTCGCCGCCATCGGCCGCACCACACTGGTCATTGCCCACCGTCTGTCGACGGTCATGAATGCCGACGAGATTCTGGTGATGCAGGGCGGCCACATCATCGAGCGCGGAACACACGCCGCCCTGCTCGCCGGCGGCGGCCACTACGCCCGGATGTGGACGTTGCAGCAGCAAGAGCGGGCCGCCGAAAGCGCCTGATTTTCTCTTATACTGAATGTCATGATCAAGGCACACCTTCTTCTGGTTGAAAGTGACCCAGCGGCTCTCGGAACCATGGTCGACTGTTTCCGCGCCGAACCCGGTATCACCTTCCATTCTGCTGGCAACCTGAATGACGCCTGCAAAATCCTGCAACACCCGGTTGCCGAATTCGACCTGATGATTTTCGACTGCCTGATGCCGGACCGCGGCGGGCTCAAAAAGCTGCGGCAGGTCAGGACCGAACTGCGCCTGGCCGGCATCCCGATCATCCTGCGGACGCCGCAGCCGCCGACCACCGAGCAGATGCGCGAGGGCGCCGCGGCCGGCGCCTACCATTTCCTGAACACCCCCTACGACCGCGACGCGCTCGTTGCCATCGTCCACGCGGCGCTTGCCAAATCCTCGTTCCGCAACGCCCTGCGTCAACAGTTACGACGCCGCAGCCTGACGCCGCAAACCCTGGATGCCTGCGAATTTTCCGTTCGCACGCTGGAAGAAGCCGGCGAACTCGCCACGCTGGTCGCCCAGGCCTGTCCGAATTCGGAAGCCGCCCTCTTCGGCATCTCCGAACTGCTGGTCAATGGCGTCGAACATGGGAACCTCGGCCTGACCTACGAGGAAAAATCCCGTCTGGCGCTCGATAATCGCTGGAAAAGCGAGGTTGACCGGCGCAGTGCCCACCCCGACAATGCTAGGAAGCGCGTCCGTCTCAGCTTTCTCCGGGAATCACACCAGATCACACTGCGCATTGCCGACGAAGGTCAGGGTTTCGCGTGGCATGACTATCTGGAACTGGATCCGGCCCGCGCCTGCGATCCAAATGGGCGGGGCATTGCGCTCGCAAGGATGTTAAGCTTTACCAGCATCCACTATGAAGGCTGTGGAAATGTCGCGGTAGCAACGATCACCCAATTGAACTGCCAATGAACTTGCTACAACGAAGCTGTCAAACCTAACCATTCACAACAAGACTCAACCCAGGAGGAAGACTATGCACATTACCAAACTCGTTTCCGCTGCATTGATCGCGGCTGCGTTCGCCACTGCCCCGGCGCTGGCTCAGGAATCGCCGACACTCAAGAAAGCCAAGGACACCGGCTCGCTTACCCTCGGCCACCGTGAGTCATCGATACCGTTCTCGTACTACAACGACCAGCAGCAGGTCATCGGCTATTCGCAGGAACTGATGATGAAAGCCGTTGAGGGCGTCAAGGAAAACCTCAAGCTGGCCAAGCTCGACACCAGGCTGATGCCCATTACCTCGGCCAATCGCATCACCCTTGTCCAGAACGGCACGATCGACATGGAGTGTGGTTCGACGACCAACAATCTCGAACGCCAGAAGCAGGTCGGATTTTCGACCACCATCTTCGTCATCGGCACCAAGTTGTTGACCAAAAAAGACTCGGGCATCAAGGACTTCCCGGATCTCGCCGGCAAGAACGTCGTCACGACCGCGGGCACGACTTCCGAACGCTTGCTGCGCAAGATGAACGAAGAAAAAAATATGAACATGAATATCATCTCCGCCAAGGATCACGGCGAGTCGTTCCTGACCCTGGAAACCGGCCGCGCTGTCGCCTTCATGATGGACGACGCACTGCTTTACGGTGAAATCGCCAAGGCTCGGAAGCCCGGCGATTGGGTTGTTACCGGCACGGCGCAGTCCAAGGAGGCCTATGGCTGCATGCTGCGCAAGGACGACCCGGAATTCAAGAAGGTTGTCGATGCGGCGCTGACCAAGGCAATGACTTCCGGCGAAGCGGATAAAATCTACGCCAAGTGGTTCATGAACCCGATTCCGCCCAAGGGGCTGAACCTCAACATGCCGATGTCGGAAGAAATGAAGGCGCTGTACAAGATGCCAAACGACAAGGCTTTCGATTAAACCCAACAGTTGTGGTCAACAGGCTGTCAGAATAGATTTTCTGGCAGCCTTTTTTGAATCGGGGTAGTCATGGCATACAACTGGAACTGGGAAATATTCCTCCAACCCAGTGCAACCGGGGAAGGAACCTACCTGACCTGGCTGCTGGAGGGGCTTCAGTGGACAGTAGCCCTGTCCTTGAGCGCCTGGGTTATCGCTTTGGTCGTCGGCTCAATCATCGGCGTTTTGCGCACCGTACCCAACCGATGGCTATCGCTGATCGCCGCTACCTACGTCGAGATATTTCGCAATATCCCGCTGCTGGTACAACTCTTCATCTGGTATTTCGTCCTTCCCGAACTATTGCCGGCCAATTTGGGCACTGCCTTCAAGCAGATGGACCCGCTGGCGCAGCAGTTCATCGCCGCGATGATCTGCCTGGGATTGTTTACTGCCGCCCGCGTCGCCGAACAGGTTCGTTCCGGAATCGAATCGCTGCCAAGTGGCCAGAAAAGCGCCGGACTGGCGATGGGTTTTACGCTGACGCAGGTCTATCGCCATGTCTTGGTGCCGATGGCCTATCGCATCATCATGCCGCCGCTGACCTCCGAGTTTCTCAACGTATTCAAGAACTCGTCAGTCGCGACGACAATTGGCCTGATCGAGCTTTCCCGTCAGGCGCAACAACTGGTCGATTTTACCGCCCAGCCTTACGAAGCCTTCATTGCCGTCACGCTGCTCTACCTGCTGATCAACGTCGTCGTCATGTATCTGATGCGGCACGTCGAGCAGAAAGTCCGCGTCCCCGGATATGTCGGAGGAAAATAGACATGCATGAATTCGACTGGTCTTCGATCCCCGGCGCCCTCCCGTTTCTCGCCAAGGGCATGCTGGTTACCCTGGAAGTCACCCTGACGGCGATCGTCGTCGGTATTGTCTGGGGGACGATACTTGCCGTCGTGCGCCTCGGCCAAAACAAGGTACTGTCCTATCTCGCCACTGCCTACGTCAATCTTTTCCGTTCGATTCCGTTGGTCATGGTCATCCTGTGGTTCTATCTGATCGTCCCGCAGTTGCTGAGGTCGGTCTTCGGCAACGACATTGGCGATATTCGCATGACCTCTGCCTTGGTTGCGTTCGCGCTGTTTGAAGCGGCCTACTATTCGGAAATCATTCGAGCCGGCATCCAGAGCGTCGCCAAGGGACAGGCTTCGGCCGGTCTGGCGCTCGGCCTCACGCCGGGGCAGACAATGCGCATGATCATTCTTCCCCAGGCCTTCCGCAATATGCTTCCGCTGCTCCTGACTCAGGCCATCATCCTCTTCCAGGACACCTCGCTGGTCTACGTCATCGGCCTTTCGGACTTTTTCGGTACGTCCTACAAGGTCGGCGATCGCGACGGTCGACTGGTCGAATTGCTCCTTTTTTCCGGCGTCGTCTATTTCGTCATCTGCTTCTCCGCATCACGGCTGGTGAAGCACCTTCAAGCGAGATTCAGTTCATGATCGAGATCAACAATGTTTCGAAATGGTATGGCCAGTTCCAGGTTCTGGCTGACTGTACAACCAGCGTTCAGAAAGGCGAGGTCGTTGTGGTCTGTGGCCCTTCGGGCTCCGGAAAATCGACGCTCATTAAATGCGTCAATGGCCTTGAGCCATTCCAGAAGGGGGAAATCGTCGTCAAGGGGACTTCGGTCGGCGATCCGAAAACCAATCTCTCGAAGCTGCGCGCCCACGTCGGCATGGTCTTCCAGCACTTCGAGCTATTCCCGCACATGAGCATTGTTGAAAACCTGACCATCGGCCAGATCAAGGTGCTGAAGCGGAGTAAGGACGAAGCGCGTGAAAAGGCCATGAAGCTTCTCGACCGCGTTGGCCTGACAGTACAGGCCGGCAAATTTCCCGGCGCCTTGTCAGGTGGGCAGCAACAGCGCGTTGCCATCGCCCGAGCACTCGCAATGGATCCAATCTGCATGCTGTTCGATGAACCGACATCGGCACTTGATCCGGAGATGATCAACGAGGTGCTCGACGTCATGGTCGAACTGGCTGAGGAAGGCATGACCATGATGTGCGTAACACACGAGATGGGGTTTGCACGAAAGGTTGCCCACCGGGTCATTTTCATGGACGAAGGCCGAATTGTCGAGGACGCGAAGAAGGACGACTTCTTCGGCACGCCGCGCTCGGAGCGGGCGCAACAGTTTCTCTCGAAAATCCTGCAACACTAGTAGAGACTTGCCGATTGGCAGAGCCAAATTAAAAGAGGCCGGGAATTCCCGGCCTCTTTTGCTTGTGCATTCCCGAATCGATCAGGCTGCCGCCTCGTCAACTTCCACGGCCTCGGTAGGCTCCGGACGATCGACAAGTTCGACGAACGCCATCGGGGCATTGTCGCCGACGCGGAAGCCGCACTTGAGGATGCGCAGATAGCCGCCTGGACGGGTTGCATAGCGCGGTCCGATTTCTGCAAAGAGCTTGACGACGATCTCTCTGTCGCGCAGACGGTCAAACGCCAGACGCTTGTTGGCGAGCGTCGGCGTCTTGCCAAGCGTGATCATCGGTTCGACGACACGACGTAGCTCCTTTGCCTTCGGCACGGTAGTCTTAATTGCCTCGTGCTTGAGCAGGGAAACGGTCATGTTGCGCAGCATCGCCAGGCGATGGCTGCTGGTACGGTTGAGTTTGCGAAGTCCCAAACGGTGACGCATGGTTAATCCTTTCTATGTTCTACAGGCGTCCCTTGACTGCCCGGGTCGAAAAAATCTTCAGACTTTTTCCAGACCGGCCGGCGGCCAATTTTCCAATTTCATACCCAGGGTCAGACCACGGGCAGCCAGTACCTCCTTGATCTCGTTCAGCGACTTGCGACCCAGGTTCGGGGTCTTGAGAAGTTCATTCTCGGTACGCTGAATCAGATCGCCGATGTAGTAGATGTTCTCGGCCTTGAGACAGTTCGCGGAACGAACGGTCAGTTCGAGGTCATCCACCGGGCGGACGAGCACCGGGTTTACCGGTTGTGCGCGCGGCGCTTCGGGGCTAGGTGAGGTACCTTCGAGGTCGGCGAAGACCGAGAGTTGCTCCATCAGCACGCGTGCTGCGTAGCGAATGGCTTCCTCGGGCTCGACAACACCGTTGGTTTCGATATCGACGATCAACTTGTCCAGATCGGTGCGTTGCTCGACACGGGCACTTTCAACCGCATACGCAACACGGCGAATCGGGCTGAACGAGGCATCGAGAACGAGTTTGCCGATAGTCTTCGAGTCGCCAAGATTGCGCATGTTGCCGGGAACATAGCCACGCCCCTTCTCAACCTTGATCTCCATAGACAGCTTTCCGCCCGGAGAGAGATGAGCGACAACATGTTCCGGATTGATGATTTCGACGTCATGCGGCAACTCGATGTCACCGGCACGAACAGCGCCCTCGCCTTCCTTGGTCAGTTTCAGATTGACGACATCACGGTTGTGCAACTTGAAGACGATACCCTTGAGGTTCAGGAGGATGTCGACGACATCTTCCTGAACGCCGTCAACGGTGGAGTACTCGTGGAGCACGCCGTCAATACCGACTTCTGTCGGCGCATAACCGGGCATCGACGACAACAGGATGCGGCGCAGGGCATTGCCCAAGGTGTGGCCATAACCGCGTTCAAACGGCTCCATGACGACCTTGGCTTGCACGGGCGAAACACTCTGCACATCGATGATGCGGGGCTTTAGAAGTCCACTGCTTTGCATGAGTTTGCTTCCTCTGTCAGTGATTACTTCGAGTAAAGTTCGATGACGAGGCCTTCGTTCAGGGTCGACGGCAGCTCGGAGCGCTGCGGCATGGCCTTGAACGTTCCCTTGCCTTCCTTGATGTCAACCGCGATCCATTCCGGAAAGCCACGGGCTTCAGCAGCCTCGAGGGCAGCCTTGCAACGTAGTGAGGCTCGAGCACGGTCGGTCAACTGAACCACGTCACCCGGCTTGACAATGTACGACGGGATGTTGACCCGCTTGCCATTGACCAGGACGCCATTGTGGCGAACGATCTGTCTGGATTCGGTACGAGAAGCACCAAAGCCCATGCGATAGGCAACCGAATCCAGGCGGGATTCCAGCAATTGCAGCAGGTTTTCACCAGTCTGGCCCTTGCGACGGTCAGCTTCGGCAAACGTACGACGGAACTGTCCTTCGAGAACGCCATAAACACGGCGGATCTTCTGTTTCGCACGAAGGTGCACCCCATAGTCGGACAGGCGGGCACCGGACTTCTGGCCGTGCTGACCGGGAGCATAGGAACGGCGCTCAATGGCGCACTTGTCAGTAAAGCACTTCTCACCCTTGAGGAAGAGCTTTTCGCCTTCACGGCGGCACTGACGGCATTTCGGATCGAGATTACGAGCCACTTGTCTTTCTCCTTAGATGCGACGCTTTTTAGGCGGACGGCAACCGTTGTGCGGGACCGGCGTCACATCGGAAATCGAGGTGATCTTCATGCCCAGGGCATTCAGTGCGCGAACTGAAGACTCGCGACCTGGACCGGGGCCCTTGATGCGCACTTCAACATTCTTGACGCCGCACTCCTGCGCTGCCTTTCCGGCTGCTTCGGCGGCCACCTGGGCCGCAAATGGGGTGGACTTGCGCGAGCCGCGGAAGCCGGCACCACCAGAGGTTGCCCAAGATAGGGCATTACCCTGACGGTCGGTGATAGTGATGATGGTGTTGTTGAACGATGCATGGATGTGGGCGATGCCCTCGGCAATGTTCTTCTTGACCTTCTTGCGAACTTTAGTAGCAGTCTTTGCCATGTTCTGTCCTTATTACTTCTTGCCGGCGATGGCTTTGCGCGGTCCCTTGCGGGTACGTGCATTGGTACGCGTGCGCTGGCCACGGCTAGGCAGGCCCTTGCGGTGACGCAGGCCACGGTAGCAACCGAGGTCCATCAGGCGCTTGATATTCATCGTCACTTCACGACGCAGGTCACCTTCGACGATGAACCTCCCTACTTCGTCACGCAGACGATCCATGTCCGTATCGGACAGATCTTTCATCTTAATTGCACGACCAACGCCGGCTGCGTCACAGATTTTCTGCGCGCGGGTACGGCCGATGCCATAAATCGCAGTCAAGGCGATTTCAGCATGCTGATGGTTCGGAATGTTTACCCCTGCAATACGGGCCATTAATTCACTCCAATATTTCGAAAATTAACAATTGCCGGACTCGACAGAGAATCAACCCTGACGCTGCTTGTGACGCGGGTCCTTGCAAATGACGCGCACGACACCCTTGCGACGGATGACTTTGCAGTTGCGGCAGATACGCTTCACTGAAGGTTGAACTTTCATGTTTTACTCCTCGTCTGCGAGAGCTTGGAAGCAGCCGTGATTCCTTGCCCTGCGGTTTATTGCGTAGAGACTATTTACTTGGCGCGATTAACAATTTCACGCCTTGGTTAAATCGTATGGGGTCAATTGCGCGGTAGCCTTGTCTCCCGAAAAGATTCGGATTTAAAGAATCCGCATCCTCCCAGAATTATGGCCATGCACAATGTGCCCTCTTCCCGGCTTGACCTTGAAGTTCACATTGAGGAGGTTCTCGATTGCCTCACTCTGCAATTCAATGTGATTTTCCCTGGCCATCTACCGGCTATTTCATCATTGGCGATCCCTTGAAATTAGCTTTCTTCAAGAGGCTTTCATACTGGTGTGACATTACATACGCCTGGACCTGGGACATGAAGTCCATGGTGACCACGACGATAATCAGCAAGGAGGTGCCACCAAAATAGAAAGGCACATTCCATTTCAAAATCAGAAATTCGGGCAGCAGACACACGATGGTGATGTAGGCAGCTCCAACCAGCGTCAGGCGCATCAATATCTTGTCGATATAGCGCGCGGTTTGCTCACCGGGGCGAATGCCCGGAACGAACGCGCCGCTCTTCTTCAGATTGTCCGCTGTCTCCTTGGCATTGAAGACCAGCGCCGTGTAGAAGAAACAGAAGAAAATGATGGCCGCAGCGTAGAGCATCACGTAGATGGGTTGCCCCGGAGAAAGCGTCGCAGCGACATCTTTCAGCCAACCCATCGATGGTCCGGAACCAAACCAGCCGGCCAGCGTGGCAGGAAAGAGGATGATCGATGAGGCAAAAATCGGCGGGATGACGCCCGACATGTTCAGCTTCAGTGGCAAATGGGAACTCTGGCCACCGTAAATCTTGTTGCCCACCTGACGCTTTGCATAATTGACCAGAATTTTGCGTTGACCGCGCTCGACGAAAACAACAAATGCGGTAACCACAACGACCAGCACGCAGATAATTAGCGCCGTCAGCGGATGCATCGCGCCGGTGCGAACCAATTCGAGCAACCCGCCAATGGCATTGGGCAAGCCCGCCGCTATACCAGCAAAAATGATGATCGAAATGCCGTTACCCAAGCCGCGCTCGGTAATCTGTTCGCCGAGCCACATCAGAAACATCGTGCCCGTTACCAGCGTCGAAACCGTGGTCAGACGAAACATCATTCCCGGGTCGTTAACCAGACCCGCCTGTGATTCCAGGGCTACTGCGATACCCAACCCTTGAAACAGAGCCAAGCCAAGTGTGCCATAGCGAGTGTATTGTGTGATCTTGCGCCGCCCGGCCTCGCCTTCCTTCTTGATCGCTTCAAGTTGGGGACTGGCCACGCTCATCAACTGCATGATGATCGACGCCGAAATGTAAGGCATGATCCCGAGCGCGAAGATCGTGAAGCGCGATAGCGCGCCACCCGAGAACATGTTGAACATGCCCAGGATGCCGCCCTGCTGGGAATTGAACAGATCTGAAAGAACGTTGGGGTCGATTCCGGGAACCGGAATATGCGCACCAATGCGATAGACCACAAGCGCACCGAGCAGGAACAAGAGACGGCGCTTCAGATCGCCGAATTTGCCACCCTTGCCAACGGTATTTGGATTTGCAGCCAACGCTCTAACCTTTCCCTTGCTTACTCGGCAACCGAACCACCGGCAGCCTCGATGGCAGCCTTGGCACCCTTGGTCACGCCGACACCCTTAAGGGCAACCTTGCGTGTGATCACGCCGGCGAGAATCACCTTGGCGGATAACGCATCGCCCGGAACCAGTCCGGCGACCTGAAGTGCAAGAAGATCAACTTCGTCGATCGGCAGATTTTCAAGATCGGCAAGGCGGATCTGATAGTTGCGGGCACGAGTCAGCGATTTGAAGCCACGCTTGGGCAGGCGACGCTGCAGAGGCATCTGGCCGCCTTCAAAACCAACCTTGTGAAAACCGCCTGAACGCGATTTTTGTCCCTTGTGGCCGCGACCACAAGTCTTGCCCAGCCCGGAACCGATGCCACGTCCGACGCGCTTGCGAGCCTTCTTGGAACCTTCGCCCGGCTTGATGGTATTCAGACGCATGGCTTAACCCTCGACCTTGACGAGATACTGAACCTTGTTGATCATGCCGCGCACTGACGGCGTATCGATCAATTCGGATGAACTATTCAATTTGCGCAGACCCAAGCCGCGTACCGTGGCACGATGATCCTGCTTGGTCCCGATGACGCTCTTGACGAGCGTCACTTTGATTTTTTTGTCAGACATGCCTTACCCCAGAATCTGATCAACCGACAAGCCGCGCTTGGCAGCAATTTCGGCCGGCGTATTGACCTTCGACAGACCGTCGATGGTCGCACGCACGATGTTGTAGGGATTGGTCGAGCCATGAGCCTTGGCCACCACGTTGGTCACGCCGACCACTTCAAAAACGGCGCGCATGGCGCCACCGGCGATGATGCCCGTGCCTTCCGGCGCCGGCTGAATCATCACAGTTGTCGCTCCGTGGCGACCCATGACGGTGTGGTGAACAGTGCCATTTTTGAGGCTTACCTTGGCCATTTTGCGCCGCGCCTCGTCCATTGCCTTCTGGGCGGCAACCGGGACTTCGCGGGATTTTCCCTTGCCCATGCCGATGCTGCCATCACCATCGCCAACCACTGTAAGCGCAGCGAAGCCGAGGATACGTCCGCCCTTCACTACCTTGGTAACGCGATTTACCGCAACCATCTTTTCGCGCATGCCATCATCGCGCTCGTCAGACTGCTGGGGCTTCTTGTTTCTATCAGGTCTAGCCATTTCTTAACCTCGTCCTTTCGCCGTCTGTTAGAACTTCAGGCCGCCTTCACGCGCGGCTTCCGCCAGCGCCTGAATTCGACCGTGGTACTGAAGACCGGAGCGATCAAAAGCCACTTGCTCGATACCGGCGGCCTTGGCGCGCTCGGCGATCAACTTGCCCACCGTAGTGGCAGCCGCCTTGTTTCCACCGTTCGAAACATCCTTGCGAACACCAGTTTCCAGCGTCGAAGCCGAAGCCAGAACTTTTCCGCCGCAGGCCGAAATGATCTGGGCGTAGATGTGACAGTTTGTGCGATTGACACAGAGGCGTACAGCCTTGAGCTCGGCGATTTTGGCCCGGGTTTTGCGGGCACGGCGCAGACGCGCTTCATTTCTGTTAAACATATGCCACCCTTACTTCTTCTTGGTTTCCTTGATGACCACAACCTCGTCGGCATAGCGCACACCCTTGCCCTTGTAGGGCTCTGGCTTGCGATAGGCGCGCACTTCGGCAGCGACTTGGCCGACCTGTTGCTTGTCCGAACCCTTGATCAGGATTTCGGTCTGGGTCGGGCACTCAACTTTTACGCCGGCAGGCATCTTATGGGCCACTGGGTGTGAGAAACCGAGGGACAGGTTCAGGGTATCCCCCTGCGCCTGGGCACGATATCCCACGCCAACCAGCTGCAGCTTCTTCTGAAAACCAGTCGATACGCCTGTCACCATGTTGTTCACGTTCGCACGCATGGTGCCCCACATGGCGCCACCGTTAGTCGCACCGTCCACTTTGGAAACCGCAACACTCTGACCTTCGACGACCACCTTTACCGACGGATGCGCTGCGGTTTGAAGTGTGCCCAGGGGGCCCTTGACCGTGATCTGTGCCCCAACGCTGACCTCTACGCCAGCCGGGATAACGATGGGATTTTTACCAACTCGAGACATGTTCTCTCCCTTATGCAACGATGCACAGGACTTCGCCGCCAACCTTGCTGGCGCGGGCCTTGCGATCAGTCATAACACCCTTCGGGGTCGACACGATAGCGACACCCAAACCGTTCATGACACGGGGAATATCGTCGCATCCTTTGTAGATACGCAGACCGGGCTTGGAAACTCGCTCGATGCGCTCGATAACTGGACGACCTGCGTAGTATTTAAGGCCGATTTCGAGGGTTGCCTTGCTTTCAGCCTGATGCACGGCGAAGTTTTCAACATACCCCTCGTCCTTTAGCACGGCGGCAATCGCAACCTTTACTTTGGACGACGGCATGGAGACAGACGCCTTTTCGGCGAGCTGGGCGTTGCGGATGCGTGTCAGCATGTCCGCGATCGGATCGCTCATAGCCATTCTGTATCTCCTCTTACCAACTGGCCTTGACAACACCCGGAATCTCGCCACTGAAGGCAAGTTCGCGAATCTTGTTACGGCACAAACCAAATTTACGGAATACACCGCGCGGACGACCGGTCAGTTGGCAACGATTGCGCAGGCGCGAGGGACTAGAGTTGCGCGGCATGGCCTGCAACTTCAGACGAGCGTCGTAACGCTCCTGCTCGGTAAGGCTTACGTCATTGATGATTGCATCCAGCGCGGCACGCTTTTTTGCATACTGCGCGACCAGCTTGCGGCGCTTTTCTTCACGGTTGATCAGAGCAAGTTTTGCCATGATTGCCTCAATTCTTGAACGGAAACTTGAAAGCGCCCAGCAGAGCTTTCGCTTCTGCATCGGTCTTCGCGGTCGTTGTGATACTGATATTCATCCCCCGGAGCGCATCGATCTTGTCGTACTCGATTTCCGGAAAGATGATCTGTTCTTTGATACCCATGTTGTAGTTACCCTGGCCATCGAACCCCTTGCCAGAAATGCCGCGAAAATCTCGAACCCGCGGCAGGGCAATCGTCACCAGACGATCCAGGAACTCGAACATGCGCGGACCGCGCAATGTAACCATGCATCCAATTGGGTAGCCGTCACGAATCTTGAAACCGGCAATCGACTTCCGTGCCTTCGTCGTCACTGGCTTTTGACCTGCGATCTTCTGCATGTCGCCAAGTGCATTTTCAAGAACCTTTTTGTCTGCCACCGCTTCACCAACACCCATATTCAGGGTAACTTTGGTGATGCGCGGCACCTCCATCGTGGACTTGTAGCCAAATTGCTTGACCAGTTCTCCAACAATCGAGTCTCTATATACTTGCTGCAAACGCGCCATGACTGCCCCTTATGCGTTCACCAGTTCGCCGTTCGACCTGAACACGCGAACCTTGCGACCGTCATCCAGCACCTTGAAACCGACGCGATCGGCCTTCTTGGTAGCAGCATTGAACAGCGCAACATTGGAGAGATGGATTGGCATGTCTTTGTCAACGATGCCGCCTGCCTGACCCTTCATGGGATTTGGCTTGACGTGCTTCTTGGCACGGTTGACACCCTCGACGAGCACATGCTCTTCACCGACACGGCGCAACACGGTACCGCGCCTACCCTTGTCTTTACCCGTGATGACGACCACTTCGTCACCCTTGCGAATTTTTTCCATCACCCGCTCCCTACAGCACTTCAGGAGCCAGGGACACGATCTTCATGAAACGCTCGGTACGCAGTTCGCGCGTCACCGGGCCAAAGATGCGCGTGCCGATCGGCTCGAGCTTGTTGTTTAGAAGAACCGCGGCATTGCCGTCAAAACGGATCAGCGAACCATCAGGCCGACGAACGCCCTTGGCGGTGCGAACCACCACGGCACTGTAGACATCGCCCTTCTTGACGCGACCGCGCGGCGCAGCGTCCTTGATGCTGACTTTGATGATGTCACCAATGCCCGCATAGCGGCGCTTCGAGCCACCCAGCACTTTTATACACATAACCGAACGTGCACCGGTGTTATCGGCGACTTCCAGTGTCGACTGCATCTGAATCATTTAAATTAACTCCAACTTAATCCGCCAGGGCGGTCAGTCTTGGAACCCGTACGGGTCGAACATCTTTGCCCCGCCGGACTGGCGGGCAGCAAAAAAGAAGCCGGATTATACCGGCATCTTTCGTTACCTGGCAAGCACTATTAGCAGAAATCGTTAAACAACGACCGCTTTCTGCAAAACATTGGTCACCGCCCAGGACTTGGTGCGCGAAACCGGGCGCGTCTCGACGATCTCGACGAGATCGCCAGCCTTGGCCAGATTGTCTTCATTGTGGGCGTGATATTTCCTGGAACGAACCATCACCTTCCCGTACATCGGGTGCTTTACCTTGCGCTCGATCAGCACGGTGACGGTCTTCTCCATTTTGTCGCTAACCACACGACCAACCAGAGCACGTTTGCTGCTTGTAATCTCGCTCATTGTTGCACCGCCTTTTCACGGATTAGCGTACGTACGCGAGCGATGTCGCGCCGCACCTTGGACATTTGGCTGGTATTCGAGAGTTGCTGAGTAGCAATCTGCATACGCAGGCCGAACTGGGCCTTCAGGAGGTCCAGAAGTTCCTTCTTGAGCTCGTCCGCGCTCTTGGTTCTCAGTTCACTTGCTTTCATGATTACCCCAGATGACGAGTGACGAAGGTGGTGGAAATTGGCAGCTTGGCTGCCGCGAGCGCGAAAGCCTCACGGGCCAGCGCCTCATTCACACCATCCATCTCATAAAGCACTTTGCCAGGCTGAATCTCGGCAACCCAATACTCGGGATTTCCCTTGCCGTTACCCATCCGGACTTCAAGCGGCTTCTTGGAAACTGGCTTGTCCGGAAAGATGCGAATCCAGATCCGACCACCGCGCTTGATATGGCGAGTCATGGCACGGCGGGCAGCTTCGATCTGGCGCGCCGTCAAACGGCCACGGCCGGTCGCCTTGAGGCCCCATTCGCCGAAAGAAACCTTCGCTCCGCGCGTAGCAACACCCTCGTTGCGTCCTTTGTGCGCCTTACGGAACTTGGTGCGATTAGGCTGCAACATGTTAAGCACCTGCCTTTCTTACACGTTTGGCCGGAGCCGCATCACCTTCCGGCTTCTTTACCGTGCGGGTACGCGGCTTATCACCGTCGGGTCTGGCCGGAGCACGACGCGCTTTGCGATCGTCCGTGACCGGCTCTGCAACTTCAGGCTGCTCGTTGCGATCGAGCATATCGCCCTTGTACACCCAAACCTTGATACCAATGATCCCGTAGGTGGTAAGGGCTTCGGAGAGTGCGTAATCAATGTTGGCACGCAGTGTATGGAGCGGCACACGACCTTCCCGATACCATTCGCTACGGGCAATTTCCGCACCATTGAGGCGGCCCGCACTCATGACCTTGATTCCCTGGGCTCCAAGGCGCATGGCATTCTGCATCGCACGCTTCATGGCGCGACGGAACATGATCCGCTTTTCCAGTTGCTGCGCGATCGAGTCGGCGATCAACTGGGCATCGATTTCAGGCTTACGGATTTCTTCAATCGATACATGGACGGGAACACCCATGATGCGCTGAAGGTCCGTGCGAAGCTGTTCGATATCTTCGCCTTTCTTACCGATAACCACACCCGGACGGGCGGAGAAGACGGTGACGCGGGCATTCTTTGCCGGGCGCTCGATTAGAACGCGGCCGACCGAAGCGTGGGCCAATTTCCGCTTGAGATACTCGCGGACCTTGATATCTTCGTTCAACATCCCGGGGAAGTCCTTGCTGGATGCATACCAGCGCGAATTCCAGCTTTTGGTGACGGCTAGACGGAAGCCAGTCGGATGAATTTTCTGTCCCATGGCTTTTCCTTAGTTACCAACCGTCAGATAGATATGGCAGGTCGGCTTGACAATCCGATTACCACGACCCTTGGCTCGCGCAGTGAAGCGCTTCAGCACCATGCCTTTTTCGACGTAGATGGTTTTAACCTTCAGTTCGTCGATATCGGCGCCATCGTTGTGTTCCGCGTTGGCAATAGCCGATTCGAGAACTTTTTTGACAATGCCAGCCCCTTTTTTCGGGGAGAAAGCCAGGACATTTAGAGCCTGACCGACCGGCTTGCCGCGCACCAAGTCCGCTACGAGGCGGCCCTTTTGCGCAGAGAGGCGTACGCCCCGCAAACTTGCACGAGTTTCCATGTCAGCTCCTTACTTCTTGGCTTTCTTGCCGGCGGTGTGACCCTTGAAGGTACGGGTCAGCGAAAACTCGCCGAGCTTGTGGCCGACCATGTTCTCGGTGACGAACACCGGAATATGCTGCTTGCCATTGTGGACGGCGATCGTCAGACCGATGAACTCGGGGAGGATCGTCGAACGACGTGACCAGGTCTTGATCGGGCGCTTGTCGCTGGTGGCGCGGACTGCTTCGACCTTGTCGATCAGATACGCATCAACAAACGGGCCCTTTTTTAGAGAACGTCCCATTTCCTACCCCTTAACGCTTGTGACGGCGCTGAACGATCATGCTGTTCGTGCGCTTGTTGCTACGGGTACGGTAACCCTTGGTCGGCTGACCCCACGGATTGACTGGCACACGACCTTCGCCTGTGCGCCCCTCTCCACCGCCATGCGGGTGGTCGACCGGGTTCATGGCGACACCGCGAACTGTCGGGCGGATACCGCGCCAACGCTGCGCGCCGGCCTTGCCGATCTTGCGCAGATTGTTCTCTTCGTTACCGACTTCACCAATAGTTGCGCGACATTCGACATGCACTCGACGCACCTCGCCCGAACGCAAACGAAGCTGGGCGTAAGCACCTTCGCGAGCCAGGAGCTGCGCGGAAGTGCCTGCCGAGCGCGCTAACTGCGCACCTTTGCCCGGCATCATCTCGACGCAACAGATCGTCGTACCAACTGGAATATTGCGGATTGGCAGGGCGTTGCCCGACTTGATTGGCGCCTCGGAACCACTCATGACCGGCTGCCCAACCACCATGCCTTTGTTGGCAATGATGTAGCGGCGCTCGCCATCCGCATAACAAAGCAGGGCAATGTTCGCTGTACGATTGGGGTCGTACTCAAGGCGCTCAACCGTGGCCGGAATTCCGTCCTTGTTGCGCTTGAAGTCAATCAAGCGATAGGCTTGCTTGTGACCACCGCCCTGATGGCGAACCGTGATACGTCCGTTGTTATTACGACCGGCATTCTTCGATTTGGACTCAACCAGAGCAGCAAAGGGCTGACCTTTGTGCAGATTCGAATTGACGACCTGAACCACGGCACGACGGCCGGGGGAAGTCGGCTTGACTTTAACGAGTGCCATCAGGCATTCCCCCCTTCAACAAAATTGATCTCCTGGCCCGGCTTGAGGCTCACGAAGGCTTTTTTCCAACCTTTGCGTCGACCCGTCGCGCCCTTGAAGCGCTTGACCTTGCCTTTGACATTAGAAACCTGGACACCCTCAACTTCCACTTTGAACAGAAGCTCCACCGCCGCCTTGATTTCCGGCTTGGTCGCATCGGTAGCGACGCGGAAAATTACCTGCTCGTGCTTGTCGGCAACGTAGGTGGCCTTTTCGGAGATTTGCGGTGCCAGCAGCACCTGCATCAGACGTTCTTGGTTCATCCCCACATCTCCTCGAACTTGGCCACAGCGCTCTTGGTTACGAGAACCTTGGCGAAGCGAACCAAAGATACCGGATCAGCTTCCTGCGCCTCGAGGACCAGAACATTGGGCAGGTTGCGTGAAGAGAGATAGAGATTCTCGTCCAGCGCATCCGTGATTACCAGAAGATTGCCATCGAGGCCCATGCCCTTCAACTTCTGAGCAAAGAGCTTGGTCTTCGGCGCGTCGATGGACAGACCATCGATGACGATCAGACGATCCTGACGGGCCAACTCGGAGAGAATCGCAGCCATGCCGGCGCGGAACATCTTCTTGTTAACCTTCTGGCTGAAATTTTCTTCAGGCGAGTTTGGGAAAATCCTGCCGCCGCCACGCCACAGTGGGCTGCCATTGCTGCCGGCACGGGCGCGGCCCGTACCTTTTTGGCGCCATGGCTTGGTGGTGGTATGACGGACTTCGGAGCGGTCCTTCTGCTGACGGTCACCGGAGCGCGCATTTGCCTGGTAGGCGACGACGATCTGATGAACCAGCGCTTCGTTGAAGTCGCGGCCGAAAAGCACGTCCGAAGCCTGCAACTTGGCGGCTTCCTGACCCTGCTCGTTGATTACCTTGAGTTCCATGTCGCCCCCTTAGCCCTTGACTGCCGGACGCACGACGACGTCAGCACCCTTGGCACCCGGAACGGCACCACGAACCAGCAACAACTGGCGTTCGACATCGACACGCACAACAGTCAAGCCCTGCATCGTGGATTGCACGTCACCCATGTGACCTGCCATGCGCTTACCCGGGAAAACACGGCCCGGATCCTGCGCCATACCGATGGACCCGGGCGCGTTATGCGACAGCGAGTTACCGTGGGTAGCACGATTAGAACTGAAGTTATGGCGCTTGATACCACCCTGGAAACCCTTACCGATGGAAGTGCCCGTTACGTCAACCTTCTGCCCTTCGGCAAAAATGGTTACCGCAACCTGATCGCCTGCCTTAAAAGAGGCAAGTTGCTCGGCATCGATACGGAATTCCTTGAGGACATGCCCCGCCTCCACGCCCGCCTTGGCCAAATGACCTGCAAGGGGCTTGGAGATGCGCGAGGCACGGCGCTTGCCGAAAGCGACCTGGATGGCTGCATAGCCATCGACCTCCGGCGTTTTTACTTGGGTCACACAATTATTGGACACGTCTAGCACAGTTACCGGAATGGACGCGCCATCCTCGGCAAAAATGCGAGTCATGCCAACCTTGCGACCTACAAGGCCTAGACTCATGGTTATTCTCCTCACCGCCGGCTACGATTGGCCGGTCGGTGTATAACAACAAATGGGCAACCGCATACGGCCACCCCCGAAAACGAGAGATTATATCTTCAAATTACCCATTACTGCAACTTGATCTCAACATCCACACCAGCCGGGAGATCGAGTTTCATCAGTGCATCTACAGTCTTGTCGGTCGGATCAATGATATCCATCAGACGCAAATGGGTGCGGATTTCGAGCTGATCGCGTGACGTCTTGTTGACGTGCGGCGAACGCAAGATATCAAAGCGCTGCTTGCGGGTCGGCATGGGAACTGGCCCGCGGACTACCGCGCCAGTCCGCTTGGCAGTCTCGACGATTTCCTGAGCGGATTGGTCGATCAGGCGATAGTCGAACGCCTTGAGGCGGATACGGATTTTTTGATTTTGCATTTTCTTTTCCAAAGAGCGATAGGGTGAAGTGCGCACCACCCAGTTTCAAAAGAGCGATTACTCGATAATTTTAGCGACGACGCCGGCGCCGACGGTACGACCGCCTTCACGGATTGCGAAGCGCAGGCCTTCCTCCATGGCGATCGGGGCGATCAGCTTGATGGTCATGGCGATGTTGTCGCCAGGCATCACCATCTCGACGCCTTCCGGCAGGTCGATGGAACCGGTCACGTCGGTCGTGCGGAAGTAGAACTGCGGACGGTAGCCATTGAAGAACGGGGTATGACGGCCACCTTCGTCCTTGGACAGGATGTACACTTCGGAGGTGAAGTGGGTGTGCGGCTTGACCGAACCCGGCTTGCACAGCACCTGGCCACGCTCGACGTCTTCACGCTTGGTGCCACGGAGCAGGGCGCCGACGTTGTCGCCAGCCTGACCTTGGTCGAGCAGCTTGCGGAACATTTCAACACCGGTACAGATGGTCTTGACGGTCGGCCGGATGCCGACGATTTCGATTTCTTCGCCAACCTTGACGACGCCACGCTCGATACGACCGGTAACCACCGTGCCGCGACCGGAGATGGAGAAGACGTCTTCGACCGGCATCAGGAACGGCTGATCGATGGCGCGTTCCGGGGTCGGAATGTAGGTATCCAGGGCATCGGCCAGACGGAAGATGGAGGGTACGCCGATTTCGGACTGGTCGCCTTCAAGGGCCTTGAGGGCAGAGCCTTGAATGATCGGGGTGTCGTCGCCCGGGAAGTCGTACTTGGAGAGGAGCTCACGGAGTTCCATTTCGACGAGTTCGAGGAGTTCGGCGTCGTTGACCATGTCGCACTTGTTCATGTAGACCAGCACGTACGGCACGCCGACCTGACGGGCGAGCAGGATGTGTTCGCGGGTCTGCGGCATCGGGCCGTCGGCAGCGGAGCACACGAGAATGGCGCCGTCCATCTGGGCGGCACCGGTGATCATGTTCTTGACGTAGTCGGCGTGACCCGGGCAGTCAACGTGGGCGTAGTGACGGTTGGCGGTTTCGTATTCGACGTGCGCAGTGTTGATGGTGATGCCACGCGCCTTTTCTTCCGGCGCCGCATCAATTTCATCATACTTCTTGGCCGAGCCACCAAACTTGGCCGACAGCACCGTCGTGATCGCCGCAGTCAGCGTCGTCTTGCCATGGTCAACGTGTCCAATCGTCCCCACATTCACGTGCGGCTTCGTACGCGCAAATTTTTCCTTAGCCATTATCGGTTCTCCAATAACGAATTACTTTTTGTTGATGACAGCCTCGGCGACGTTCTTCGGCGCCTCGGTATAGTGCTTGAATTCCATCGAGTAGGTTGCGCGACCCTGCGACAACGAACGCACTGAGGTCGAATAGCCAAACATCTCGGACAGCGGAACTTCGGCCTTGATCAGCTTGATGCCACCAACCTGATCTTCCATGCCCTGAACGATGCCGCGCCTGGAAGAAAGATCACCCATGACGTTACCCATGTACTCTTCCGGGGTCTCGACTTCAACAGCCATCATTGGCTCAAGCAGAGTCGGGCTAGCCTTCTTCATGCCCTCCTTGAATGCCATCGAAGCCGCCATGCGGAACGCATTTTCATTCGAGTCAACGTCGTGATAGGAGCCGTCGAACAACGTAAATTTGACGTCCACAACCGGGAAGCCAGCCAGAACACCGCTGGTGACCGCATCACGCAAGCCTTTGTCAACCGCCGGGATAAATTCGCGAGGGACAACGCCACCCTTGATGGCGTCGATGAATTCGTAGCCTTTGCCGGCTTCGTTCGGCTCGATCTTGAGCCAGACGTGACCGAACTGACCGCGACCGCCAGATTGCTTTACGAACTTGCCTTCCTGTTCGACCATTTTCTTGATGCACTCGCGGTAAGCAACCTGCGGCGCACCGACGGAAGCTTCAACGTTGAATTCGCGACGCATGCGATCAACCAGAATTTCCAGGTGCAGTTCGCCCATGCCGGAAATGATGGTCTGACCGGATTCTTCGTCGGTGCGAACACGGAAGGACGGGTCTTCCTGAGCCAGGCGACCAAGCGCCAAGCCCATCTTTTCCTGGTCAACCTTGGTCTTTGGCTCGACGGCAACGTGGATCACCGGCTCCGGAAAAACCATGCGCTCAAGGGTGATCACCTTTTGCGGGTCACAGAGCGTATCACCGGTTGTAGCTTCCTTGAGGCCCACGGCAGCAGCGATGTCGCCAGCGCGCACTTCCTTGATTTCTTCACGCTGGTTAGCGTGCATCTGAAGGATACGACCGAGACGTTCCTTGCGACCCTTGACCGGGTTGTAAACCGTGTCACCGGAATTGATCACGCCTGAATAGACGCGGAAGAAAATCAGCTGGCCAACGAACGGGTCGGTCATGATCTTGAAGGCCAGCGCCGAGAACGGCTCATCATCGGCAGCACGGCGTTCGCCTTCGGATTCGTTCTCAAGAAGACCCTTGACCGGCGGAATATCAACCGGTGACGGCAACAGCTCGATAACCGCGTCCAGCATTTTCTGCACGCCCTTGTTCTTGAAGGCGGTACCGCACAACATCGGCTGAATCTCGCAGGCGATAGTACGGGTGCGCAGGCCGAGGATGATATCGGCTTCGGACAGCTCACCCTCTTCCAGATACTTGTTCATCAGCTCTTCTGAAGCTTCAGCAGCAGCCTCCACCATCTGCTCACGCCAAGTATTGGCATCTTCAACCAAATCCGCCGGAATATCGCGAGCATCATATTTCATGCCCTGCGAAGCCTCATCCCAGTAAATCGCTTTCATTCTGATGAGATCGACCACGCCTTCGAATTTTTCTTCGGCACCAATCGGGATTACCACCGGAATTGGATTGGCTTTGAGGCGCAACTTCAGCTGCTCAACAACCTTGAAGAAATTGGCACCGGAACGGTCCATTTTGTTCACAAAGGCCAAGCGCGGCACGCCGTACTTATTGGCCTGACGCCAGACCGTTTCCGACTGCGGCTGGACACCACCGACCGCACAGTAAACCATGCAGGCCGCGTCGAGCACGCGCATCGAGCGTTCAACCTCAATCGTGAAGTCAACGTGACCCGGGGTGTCGATAATGTTGATATGGTGCGGCTGAAACTGTTTGTCCATGCCGCTCCAAAAACAGGTCGTAGCTGCGGACGTAATGGTAATGCCGCGCTCCTGCTCCTGCTCCATCCAATCCATGGTGGCCGCGCCATCATGCACTTCACCGATCTTGTGGTTAACACCGGTGTAGTAAAGGATACGTTCGGTCGTCGTCGTTTTTCCGGCGTCGATGTGGGCGCTGATGCCAATATTACGGTAGCGCTCGATAGGAGTTTTACGTGCCACGTTAGAGCCCTTTGAAAATTAGAAGCGGAAGTGGGCGAAGGCTTTGTTGGCTTCTGCCATACGGTGCACTTCGTCACGCTTCTTGACGGCACCACCGCGGTTTTCTGCTGCCTCCATCATTTCGGCAGCCAGGCGCTGACCCATCGACTTCTCTGAACGCTTGCGGGCCGACTCACGCAGCCAACGCATGGCAAGCGCGGCGCGACGCGCCGGACGGACTTCGACCGGCACCTGGTAGTTGGCGCCGCCAACGCGACGCGACTTGACCTCGACCATCGGCCGGACGTTACCCATGGCAGCACTGAAGACCTCCAGTGGATCTTTGCCACCCTTGGTGGTAATGATCTCGAACGCACCATAGACGATGCGCTCGGCGACTGACTTCTTGCCGCTCTGCATGATCGCATTCACGAATTTTGACACTTCGACATTGCCGAACTTGGGATCCGGCAGGATGTCACGCTTGGGTACTTCACGACGACGGGGCATATTGACCTCTGTTAATCACTATTCAGTTGAAAAGCCGGGAAGGGGTTTGCACCCACCCGGCCCTCACGGCCACCCAAAGAGATGACCACTTACTCAAGCCGCCTGGATAATCAGGCAGCCTTCGGACGCTTGGACCCGTACTTGGAACGGGACTGCTTGCGGTCCTTGACACCCTGGGTATCCAGGGAGCCGCGCACGGTGTGATAACGCACACCAGGCAAATCCTTGACCCGACCACCACGAATCAGGACCACGGAGTGTTCCTGCAGGTTGTGGCCCTCGCCACCGATGTAAGAAATGACCTCGAAGCCATTCGTCAAACGAACTTTGCACACTTTGCGTAGCGCTGAGTTCGGTTTTTTCGGGGTGGTGGTGTAGACGCGGGTGCAGACGCCACGCTTTTGCGGGCACTTTTCAAGAGCCGGAACCTTGCTCTTGGTCACCTCGGCAACGCGCGGCTTGCGCACGAGCTGGTTGATGGTCGGCATATCAAACTTCCTTCAACGGCCGGGCACTCGCAAAGCGATGCACGACGGCTATTTTGTTATCCAAAGCGGAGACAATGATTAGCCTCCGCCGACAAGAACCATAGATTTTATGGCTGATCAATCCCCGTGTCAACGTGGCATGGGGATCAGAAGCTGCATCAAGGGGCCTGATCGGCTTCCTGAACAAGCGGTTCTGCTGGCGCCTCTTCAAGCACGCGCCCAGCAGCAACATCCTCGCCTGCGGCCTGCGCCTTGCGGCTCCGATGATAGGCAAGGCCGGTACCGGCGGGAATCAGACGGCCGACGATGACGTTCTCCTTGAGGCCGCGCAGCTCATCGCGCTTGCCCATGATGGCGGCTTCGGTCAGAACCCGGGTAGTTTCCTGGAACGACGCTGCGGAGATGAAGGAGTCGGTCGACAAAGATGCCTTGGTAATACCCAGCAACATGTTGCTGAAGGTTGCCGGCAACTTGCCTTCTGCGATCATCCGATCGTTTTCGCGGAACAACTCGGCACGCTCCACCTGCTCAGACTTGATGAAGCGGGTATCACCCGGCTCAACGATGGTCACGCGACGCAGCATCTGGCGAACAATCACTTCGATGTGCTTATCGTTGATCTTGACGCCCTGCAGTCGGTATACGTCCTGGACTTCGTCGGTGATGTAGCGGGCCAGCGCCTCGATACCCTGCAAACGCAGGATGTCGTGTGGATCTGGCAAGCCTTCAACGATCTTTTCGCCCATATTGACGACCTGACCATCATGCACCAAAACATGCTTGTCCTTTGAAATCAGGAATTCATGGGCATCGCCTTCAAGATCGGTAATGACCAGGCGCTGCTTGCCCTTGGTGTCCTTGCCGAAGCTGATCGTGCCAGTAACTTCGGCCAGCACCGATGCATCCTTCGGCGTCCGTGCTTCGAACAGTTCGGCCACGCGCGGCAAACCGCCGGTAATATCGCGGGTCTTCGCCGATTCCTGCGGCATACGCGCGAGCACATCGCCGACCCCGACCTGCTGGCCATCGAGCACGGAAATGATCGAACCGACCTGGAAGGCGATCGACACCGGGTGGTCGCTGCCATGGACCTTCACTTCCAGCCCATTCTCATCAAGCAATTTAACAACCGGGCGAACTCCCTTGGTCGCCGCCTTGCCACCACGCTTGTGGTCGATCACGACGAGTGTGGAAAGGCCGGTCACATCGTCAACCTGCTTGGCGACAGTGGTGCCCTCTTCGACATTTTCGAAGCGGACAGTACCGGCATATTCGGCAACGATCGGACGGGTATGCGGATCCCAGGTTGCAAGTTTGGTACCTGCCTTTGCCACCTTTCCGTCATCGACGGCAAGCATACCGCCGTAAGGTACTTTGTGGCGCTCACGCTCGCGACCATGATCGTCGACGATCAAAATCTCGCCAGAGCGCGAGATAACGACTTTCTCGCCCTTGGCACTGGTCACGTAGCGCATCGTCGCGGTGAGCCGCACCGTCCCGGCAGACTTCGACTCGACCTGGGAGGCGACAGCCGCCCGCGAGGCGGCACCACCGACGTGGAAGGTACGCATGGTGAGCTGGGTGCCCGGTTCGCCAATCGACTGGGCGGCAATCACGCCTATCGCTTCGCCAGCATTGACCATGCTCCCGCGACCCAGGTCGCGACCATAGCACTTGGCGCAAAGGCCATAGCGGGTTTCGCAGGTCAGCGGCGTACGGACCTTGACTTCGTCGATACCAAGCCGGTCGATCAAATCGACCAAATCCTCGTCGAGCATGGTACCGGAAAAGATGACCGATTCTTGAGTTTCCGGATCGACAATATCCTCCCCGGTCACGCGGCCAAGAATTCGTTCGCGCAGAGGCTCGATGACTTCACCGCCCTCGACCAGCGCCTTCACGGCGAAACCGTTGACAGTGCCGCAATCATCTTCAGTAATGACCAGATCCTGCGTCACATCGACCAGACGGCGGGTAAGGTAACCCGAGTTTGCGGTCTTCAGCGCGGTATCGGCCAGGCCCTTACGTGCGCCGTGCGTCGAAATAAAGTACTGGAGAACGTTCAGGCCTTCGCGGAAATTCGTCGTAATCGGTGTCTCGATGATCGAGCCGTCCGGCTTCGCCATCAGTCCGCGCATGCCGGCGAGCTGGCGGATCTGCGCGGCAGAACCGCGGGCGCCGGAGTCGGCCATCATGAAGATGGAGTTGAACGAATCCTGCTTGACCCGCTTGCCGTGACGGTCGATGGTTTCCTCGTGGCCGAGTTCGTCCATCATGACTTTGGCAACCTGGTCGCCGGTGCGGCCCCATATATCGACGACTTTGTTGTAACGTTCGCCATTGGTGACGAGACCGTTGGTGTACTGGATTTCGATCTCTTTGACTTCCGCATCGGCGGCCGCGATGATTTCGTGTTTTTTGGCCGGAACGCGCATGTCGTCGGAACAGAACGAGATGCCGGCACGAGTCGCCAAAGCGTAGCCGTTCTGCATCAGCTTGTCGGCGAAAACCACCGTTTCCTTCAGGCCGCAGCGACGGAAGGATTCATCGATCAGCTTGGAGATTTCCTTCTTCTTTAACGCCCGGTCGATGGCCTTGAACGGCAGACCCTTGGGCAGAATTTTGGACAGCAGGGCGCGGCCCGCAGTGGTTTCGACACGGACCATTTTTTCAACAAATTCGCCGTCGACCGCAGCAGCCTCGTATTGCTTGAGGCGCACCGAAATACGCGAGTGCACATCGAGCTGACCGGCAGCCATGGCGCGCTCAATCTCGTTGGTGTCGGCAAAGTACATGCCCTCGCCCTTGCCGTTGATCTTTTCGCGTGTCGCATAGTACAAGCCAAGCACGATATCCTGTGACGGCACGATGATCGGCTGGCCGTTGGCCGGCGACAGAACGTTATTGGAGGCCAGCATCAAAGTGCGGGCTTCCATCTGCGCTTCCAGCGACAACGGAACGTGGACAGCCATCTGGTCACCGTCGAAGTCGGCGTTGAACGCAGCACAGACGAGCGGATGCAACTGGATGGCCTTGCCTTCGATCAGGGTCGGCTCGAAAGCCTGGATACCCAGACGGTGCAGCGTCGGCGCACGGTTCAGCATGACCGGATGTTCGCGGATGACGTCTTCGAGGATGTCCCACACCACCGGTTCCTGTCCTTCGACCATCTTCTTCGCTTGCTTGATGGTCGTCGCGTAGCCGAGCACTTCCAGCTTGTGGAAGATGAAGGGCTTGAACAGTTCCAGAGCCATCAGCTTGGGCAGTCCGCACTGGTGCAGTTTGAGCTGCGGACCAACCACGATGACCGAACGGCCCGAGTAGTCGACGCGTTTGCCGAGCAGGTTCTGGCGGAAACGACCGCCCTTGCCCTTGATCATGTCGGCCAGCGACTTCAGCGGACGCTTGTTGGCGCCGGTCATCGCCTTGCCGCGACGGCCGTTATCGAGCAGCGAGTCGACCGACTCCTGCAACATGCGCTTTTCGTTGCGTACGATGATTTCCGGTGCCTTCAATTCGAGCAGGCGCTTCAGGCGGTTGTTGCGATTGATGACGCGACGGTATAGATCGTTGAGATCGGAGGTCGCGAAACGACCGCCATCGAGTGGCACCAGCGGACGCAGGTCCGGCGGTAGCACCGGCAACACCTCGAGAACCATCCAGTCCGGTTTGATGCCGGACTTCTGGAAACCTTCGAGAATCTTCAGTCGCTTGGCGAACTTCTTGTTCTTCGCTTCGGAGGTGGTTGTTTCGAGTTCGGAACGCAGGGTCTCGACCTCGGTATTCAGGTCGAGATTACGCAGCAGTTCGCGAATGCCCTCGGCACCCATCAGCGCCTGGAATTCATCGCCGTGCTCCTCCATCATCTCCAGATACTGCTCTTCCGTCAGCAGTTGGGCGCGCTGCAGGTTGCTCACCAGGCCGGGGTCGCAGACCACGTAGGCCTCGAAGTAGAGCACGCGTTCGATGTCGCGCAGTGTCATGTCGAGCACCATGCCAAGACGCGACGGCAAGGACTTCAGGAACCAGATGTGAGCGGTCGGTGAAGCCAGTTCGATATGCCCCATGCGGTCGCGGCGCACCTTGGCCAGCGTCACTTCGACACCGCACTTTTCGCAGATCACGCCGCGATGCTTGAGGCGCTTGTATTTGCCGCACAGGCACTCGTAATCCTTGATCGGGCCAAAAATCTTTGCACAGAACAGACCATCCCGCTCCGGCTTGAAGGTGCGATAGTTGATGGTTTCAGGCTTCTTGACTTCGCCAAAGGACCAGGAACGGATCTTGTCGGGCGAGGCCAGACCAATGGTAATCGCGTCAAACTCTTCCTCGGCGGTTACCTGCTTGAACAGATCGAGCAATGCTTTCATCGTTTAACTCCTAAGCCCTGAATCAGTAACGTTCCAGATCGATATCGATCGCCAGCGAACGGATTTCCTTGACCAGCACATTGAAGGATTCCGGCATGCCGGCATCGATCTTGTGCTCGCCCTTGACGATGTTTTCGTAAACCTTGGTCCGGCCATTCACGTCGTCCGACTTGACGGTCAGCATTTCCTGCAAGACGTAGGATGCGCCGTAAGCTTCCAGCGCCCAGACTTCCATTTCGCCGAAGCGCTGACCACCGAACTGCGCCTTGCCGCCCAGCGGCTGCTGCGTCACCAGCGAGTACGGTCCGGTCGAACGGGCATGCATCTTGTCGTCGACCAGGTGATGCAGCTTCAGGAAGTGCATGTAGCCAACGGTCACCTGACGCTCGAAAGCTTCACCGGTACGGCCATCGAACAAGGTCATCTGGCCCGAGGACGGCATTCCGGCCAGCGCCAGCATCGCCTTGATTTCTTCTTCCTTGGCACCGTCGAATACCGGCGTCGCAAACGGAACGCCACCCTGAAGGTTGCCGGCCATTTCCATAACCTCGCCATCGCTCAGTTCGTCGAGCTTTTCGGGCTTGCCGTTGCTGTTGTATATCTGGTCGAGGAAGCCGCGTACTTCCTTGGCATTGGCCTCGGCACGGAGCATGGCACCGATCTTGTGGCCCAGCCCCTTGGCAGCCAGACCAAGGTGAACTTCGAGAATCTGGCCGACGTTCATCCGGGACGGCACGCCGAGCGGGTTCAGCACGATATCGACAGGATTGCCGTCATCCATGTACGGCATGTCTTCGACCGGCAGAATCCGCGATACCACACCCTTGTTACCGTGGCGGCCAGCCATCTTGTCGCCCGGCTGGAGACGGCGCTTGACGGCGACGTAAACCTTGACCATTTTCTGGACGCCCGGCGGCAGTTCGTCGCCCTGCGTCAGTTTCTTGCGCTTGGCCTCGAAGGCAAGATCGAAGTTCTTGCGGGCCTGCTCGAGACCTTCCTTGACCTGCTCGAGTTGCTGTGCAACATCTTCCTCAGCAACGCGGATATCGAACCAGTGGTGCGGATCCATCCCGTCGAGGTAGGACTGCTCGATCAGCGAACCCTTGCTCAGCTTCTTCGGGCCGCCATTGGCTTTCTTACCGACGATCAGGCGACCGACCCGCTCGAACGCATCGCGCTCGACGATACGCATCTGGTCGGCAAGATCCAGCTTGTAGTGACGCAGATGCTCGTCGATGATCGACTGGGCGCGCTTGTCGCGCTCGATCCCTTCGCGGGTGAACACCTGGACATCGATGACCGTGCCGGCAATGCCGGACGGCACACGAAGCGACGTGTCCTTCACGTCGGAAGCCTTTTCGCCGAAGATCGCGCGCAGCAGCTTTTCCTCCGGCGTCAGCTGGGTTTCGCCCTTTGGCGTTACCTTGCCGACCAGCACATCCGCCGCCTGAACCTCGGCGCCAATATAGACGATACCCGAGTCATCCAGACGGGAAAGCTGTGCCTCACCCAGCGATGCGATATCGCGCGTAATTTCTTCCGGCCCCAGTTTGGTGTCGCGAGCGACAACAGTCAGTTCCTCGATGTGAATCGACGTATAACGGTCTTCGGCGACGACGCGTTCGGAGATCAGGATCGAGTCCTCAAAGTTGTAGCCGTTCCACGGCATGAACGCGATCAGCATGTTCTGGCCAAGCGCCAGTTCGCCCTTGTCGGTCGATGCCCCGTCAGCCACCACATCACCGCGCGCAATCCTGTCACCGACACGGACCAGCGGACGCTGATTGATGTTGGTGTTCTGGTTGGAGCGGGTGTACTTGACCAGATTGTAGATATCGACACCGACTTCGCCAGCGACGGTTTCGTTGTCATTGACCCGGACCACTACACGAGCAGCATCCACGTAATCGACAAGACCGCCGCGCCGCGCAACTACCGCTGTTCCCGAGTCGACCGCAACGGTGCGCTCGATGCCGGTGCCGACCAGCGCCTTCTCCGGGCGCAGGCAGGGAACCGCCTGACGCTGCATGTTGGCACCCATCAGGGCGCGGTTCGCATCGTCGTGCTCGAGGAAGGGAATCAGCGAGGCGGCGACGGAAACGATCTGGCTCGGTGCAACGTCCATGTATTGCACACGGGCCGGTTCGGCCAGGATGGTTTCGCCTTTTTCGCGGCAAGTCACCAGGTCGTCGGCGAGAATGCCTTTGTCATTGAGCGCGGCATTGGCCTGCGCAACCACATAATTGCCCTCTTCGATTGCCGACAGATATTCGATCTCGTTGGTCACCTTGGAATCGGTGACCTTGCGATAGGCAGTCTCGATGAAGCCATAATCGTTGACGCGGGCGAACAGGGCCAGCGAATTGATCAGGCCGATGTTCGGACCTTCCGGCGTTTCGATCGGGCAGACGCGGCCATAGTGGGTCGGATGCACGTCGCGTACTTCGAAGCCCGCGCGTTCGCGGGTCAGGCCGCCAGGGCCGAGTGCGGAAACACGGCGCTTGTGCGTAATTTCCGACAGCGGATTGGTCTGGTCCATGAACTGCGACAGCTGGCTGGAACCGAAGAACTCCTTGATCGCCGCACTGATCGGCTTGGCGTTGATCAGGTCATGCGGCATCAGATTGTCGGACTCAGCTTGCGACAGGCGCTCCTTGACCGCACGTTCGACGCGCACCAGTCCGGCACGGAACTGGTTTTCGGCCAATTCACCGACCGAGCGCACGCGGCGATTGCCCAAGTGATCGATGTCATCGATTTCGCCACGACCGTTGCGTAGCTCAACCAGAACATTGATGACCTCAACGATGTCGCGCGGCGACAGCGTAAGTTGCTCGCGCACCTCTGCATTGGCACCCAGCGGCTTGATCTTGGCAACCAAGGTCGCGGCATCCGCCTGCGTCATGTTTTCAGACAAAGCGCGGGCGCCGTAGGGCAGCAGGCTCACCAGATCCTGAATGGCGGGCAGCGGGAATCCCGAGCCCTCCGCCAGATGTTTCAGCGCCGCTTCGGCCTTGGAGGCCAGATTCTTGATCGTCACCTTGAATTCTGTGATGTCGGCACGCGTCAGGCGACGGTTGAACTTCATGCGGCCAACGCCCGACAAGTCGTAACGTTCGTCTGAGTAGAACAGGCCGTTGAACAGTATCTCGACTGCTTCCTCGGTAGGCGGTTCGCCCGGACGCATCATGCGGTAGATCGCAATACGCGCGGCCTGACGGGAAGCTGTCTCATCGGTACGCAGCGTGTTCGAGATGAATGCCCCATGGTCGAGTTCGTTGGTGTACAGCGTTTCCAGCGTCGTTATGCCGGCCTCTCGCAGGTTGGCGAGCAGCGTTTCGGTGATTTCATCGTTGGCGTTGGCGATAATTTCGCCGGTTTTTTTGTCGACCACATTGGTTGCGACAACACGACCGATTAGGAAATCCTCGGGTACGACGATCTGCTTCATTCCGGCCGTCGCAATGTCTCGGATGTGCTTGGCAGTAATCCGCTTGTCCTTGGCAACGATAACCTTGCCGTCAGGGGCTACGAAATCAAAGCGCGCCACTTCGCCGCGCAGACGCTCCGGAACCAGCGCGAACTCGACCTTGTCCTTGGTGAACGTAAAGGCATCGAAATCAAAGAATCTGGCCAGAATCTCCTCAGACGACATGCCGATTGCCTTGAGCAGCGTAGTGACCGGCATCTTGCGGCGACGGTCGACACGGAAAAACAGCACATCCTTGGGATCGAATTCGAAATCGAGCCATGAACCGCGGTAGGGAATGATGCGCGCGGAGAACAGGAGTTTGCCGGAACTGTGCGTCTTGCCACGATCATGCTCGAAGAAGACACCTGGCGAACGGTGCAACTGGGAAACGATGACGCGCTCCGTACCGTTGATGACGAAAGAGCCGTTGGTTGTCATGAGCGGGATTTCGCCCATGTACACTTCCTGCTCCTTGACTTCCTTGACCGTATCCGGTGCTTCGCGGTCCAAGATCACCAGACGCACGCGCGCCCGCAGAGAGGAGGCGAATGTCAGGCCACGCTGCTGACACTCGGTCACATCGAAGGCCGGCTCACCCAACATGTAGCTGACAAATTCCAGACGCGCGTTACCCGAGTGCGACACGATCGGGAAAATTGAACTAAACGCTGCCTGCAAGCCTTGGTTCTTTCGCCGCTCGGGCGCCACTTCGTCTTGCAGGAAGTCCTTGAAAGACTGCAACTGGGTCGCCAGCAGGTAAGGGACGTCGAGCACGCTGGCGCGCTTGGCGAAACTCTTGCGGATGCGTTTCTTCTCGGTGAAGGAGTAAGTCATGGTAACTCCGTGCGGGTAAAGTCGAACATGGAACCTGTCGAAACAGGCAAACGCAAACGCGCTCTCCCTGCCCAGGGGCAGGAGGAAAGCATCGTTTGCGTTTGCCGGCTGGCGTTAATCAAGTCGTTCGTTTTCAGATAAGTCAAACCTGTCGTACAAAGCACAAAAGGGCTGGCGGAAAAACCGCCAGCCCGAACACCAAAAATCGATTACTTGACTTCGACCTTGGCGCCCGCGTCTTCAAGCTGCTTCTTGAGGGCTTCTGCATCAGCCTTGGAAACGCCTTCCTTGACGGCCTTCGGAGCGCCATCAACCAGATCCTTGGCTTCCTTGAGACCGAGACCGGTCACCGCACGGACGACCTTGATGACTTCAACCTTCTTGTCGCCCGGGCCGAGCAGCATGACGGTGAATTCGGTCTGTTCTTCAACAGCGGCGGCACCAGCACCGGATGCCGGGCCTGCAACAGCCATGGCGGCGGCGGAAACGCCAAACTTTTCTTCGAATGCCTTGACCAGGTCATTCAGGTCCATCACGGTCATCGACCCGACGGCTTCCAGGATGTCTTCTTTGCTAATTGCCATTTTAATAAACTCCTAAATCTATTCGAATGCAGTACGGATTAAGCAGCGGCTTCTTCGCGCTGTTTGGCCAGAGCGCCAAGGCAGACGGCAAAGCCGGCAACCGGGGCCTTCATGACGCCCAACAGCTTGGAAAGCAGCTCTTCGCGGCTCGGGATGGAGGCAAGCGCCTGCACACCGGCTTTGTCGAGCACGTTGCCAGCATAGCTGCCGGCCTTAAGCACGAGCTTGTCATTGGTCTTTGCGAAGTCGCTGAGGACCTTCGCTGCTGCCACAGGATCAGCGGACACGCTATAGATCAGCGGTCCGACCATGTGGTCGGCCAGGCCGGCAAACGGCGTACCGGCTACGGCGCGACGTACCAGGGTGTTTTTCAGCACACGCAGATAGACGCCAGATTCACGGGCCTTACGCCGCAAGACGGTGAGGTCACCGACCTCGATGCCACGGTATTCGGCGATCGTGATAGTCTGGGCGCTGGCCACTTGTGCCGCCACCTCGGCTACGACAGCTTTTTTGTCGTTCAGATTGAGACCCACGGGTCCTTCCTCCTTTCAAGTCATAAAACGACGGGGAAATCCCGCCGAACCAACGGCGACCTGAACCAGAAGCCATGCTGCCCGTCACCGGCCAGCAAAAAATCTTGTTCTGGGACACCGTCTGCGCAGGGTGCTTTCGCGATTAAGCCCCTTGTCGAGGCCCCTGCGGTCTTTGACGATCTGCCGGCCATCACCTTTCAGCGACAACCGACAGCCCAAAGTACCTTTTAGCCAACCAACGTGGCCTGATCTATGCGGACACCGGGCCCCATCGTGGCGGCAACCGCGACCTTGCGCAGGTACTGCCCCTTGGAAGACGCCGGCCTGGCCTTGTTCAGAGCCTCGATCAAGGCCTTCAGATTCTGCTCCAGACTCTCGACGGAGAATGAGGCACGACCGATGGTCGCGTGCACGATGCCACCCTTGTCGGTACGGTATTGAACCTGTCCCGCCTTGGCGTTCTTGACGGCAGTCGTCACATCCATGGTCACTGTACCGACCTTAGGGTTCGGCATCAGACCGCGCGGACCGAGAATCTGGCCGAGCTGACCGACTACCTTCATCGCGTCTGGCGTTGCAATGACAATATCGAAATTAAGGTTGCCCGCCTTGACTTCAGCAGCCAGGTCGTCGAAACCGACGACTTCAGCACCCGCAGCCCTGGCCGCTTCAGCCTTTTCGCCCTGGGCGAAAACAGCAACGCGAACTGACTTGCCGGTACCGGCCGGCAGCACGACGGAGCCGCGGACGACCTGATCCGATTTGCGCGCGTCGACACCAAGGTTGACCGCGGCATCGATAGACTCGTCGAACTTGGCAGTTGCGGTTTCCTTGGCAAGAGCCAGCGCTTCCTGAACCGGATAGAGTTTTTGATCGACGATCTTGCCCTGCACGGATTTTTGTTTTTTGGTTAGTTTGGCCATGATTACAGTCCCTCCACCGTAATACCCATCGAACGGGCGGAGCCGGCGATGGTACGAACCGCTGCATCCATATCGGCAGCGGTCAGATCAGGCATCTTGGCCTTGGCGATCTCTTCTGCCTGGGCACGAGTGATCTTGCCGACCTTGTCGGTATGCGGCTTGGCGGAACCGGACTTGATACCCGCGGCCTTCTTGATCAGGATGGTCGCCGGCGGAGTCTTCATCACGAAAGTGAAGGACTTGTCCGCAAAGGCGGTAATCACCACCGGAATCGGCAGACCCGGCTCCACGCCCTGAGTCTGGGCGTTGAACGCCTTGCAGAATTCCATGATATTCAATCCGCGCTGACCCAGTGCGGGTCCGATCGGCGGCGACGGATTCGCCTTGCCTGCGGGAACTTGCAGCTTGATGTAGCCGACAATCTTCTTGGCCATAAATACTCCTAAACGATGAGTCGTAACGCGCTTTCGGTTGGCACCTACTTACGCTCCTCTTGCCGGACTGATTGAGGGTAGCCGGCCAACCCTTGAAAATCCTGAAACTCAGGCCTTCTCGACCTGGGAAAACTCAAGTTCGACCGGTGTCGACCGCCCGAAAATCGTCACCGCCACACGCAAACGGTTCTTTTCGTAATTGACGTCTTCGACGGCGCCATGGAAGTCCGCGAACGGACCGTCCTTCACGCGCACCATTTCGCCAACCTCGAACAACACCTTGGGACGGGGCTTGTCCACCCCTTCCCGCACCTGCTCCATGATCTTGTCCACCTCCTTCTGGGAGATGGGCGTTGGCTTGGTTGCCGTGCCACCGATAAAACCGGTCACCTTGGGCGTACTCTTGACCAGATGCCAGGAATCGTCATCCATGTCCATTTCAACAAGCACATAGCCTGGAAACAGCTTGCGCTCCGAATTGACCGGCTGCCCGTTTTTCAGTTCGCGAACGACTTCGACCGGCACCAGAACTTCACCGAACTTGTCCTGCATGCCAAGGCGATCGATGCGCTCCTGGATCGCCCGCATCACGCTTTTTTCAAAGCCCGAATAGGCATGAACGATATACCAGCGCTTGCTCATGACTTCCTCCAGCCCAGCACGAGATCGTAAAGAACCCATTCAAGGCTCTTGTCGGTCAGATAGAGGAAAAGCGCCATGACCACCACAAAGGCAAAAACTGCACCGGTAGTCTGCACCGTTTCTTTGCGCGTCGGCCAGACAACCTTCTTGGCCTCGACAACAGCTTCATTGGCGAAAACAAAAAAGCGCCGCCCGGAATCAGTTCTCCAGGCGACAGCAATAGCCAGCGCCATGCCCGCGATTACCGCAAGGACGCGCAAAATCATCGCCTGCTCGGAAAGCAGGTAGAAGCCCGCCACGCCAGCAGCCAGGATTATCAGCGCCAGCGCAAACTTGATCTTGTCAGCCATGACCTTCGCGATCTTTAAAGAGGGTGGCAGGGGCGGAGGGAATCGAACCCCCGACCTTCGGTTTTGGAAACCGGCGCTCTACCAATTGAGCTACACCCCTGCTGCAGAAACATCAAAGCGCCTCGGTTCCCCGAAGCGCCCTGACTACAGAAAACTACCAATTACTCGATAATTTTAGCGACGACGCCGGCGCCGACGGTACGACCGCCTTCACGGATTGCGAAGCGCAGGCCTTCCTCCATGGCGATCGGGGCGATCAGCTTGATGGTCATGGCGATGTTGTCGCCAGGCATCACCATCTCGACGCCTTCCGGCAGGTCGATGGAACCGGTCACGTCGGTCGTGCGGAAGTAGAACTGCGGACGGTAGCCATTGAAGAACGGGGTATGACGGCCACCTTCGTCCTTGGACAGGATGTACACTTCGGAGGTGAAGTGGGTGTGCGGCTTGACCGAACCCGGCTTGCACAGCACCTGGCCACGCTCGACGTCTTCACGCTTGGTGCCACGGAGCAGGGCGCCGACGTTGTCGCCAGCCTGACCTTGGTCGAGCAGCTTGCGGAACATTTCAACACCGGTACAGATGGTCTTGACGGTCGGCCGGATGCCGACGATTTCGATTTCTTCGCCAACCTTGACGACGCCACGCTCGATACGACCGGTAACCACCGTGCCGCGACCGGAGATGGAGAAGACGTCTTCGACCGGCATCAGGAACGGCTGATCGATGGCGCGTTCCGGGGTCGGAATGTAGGTATCCAGGGCATCGGCCAGACGGAAGATGGAGGGTACGCCGATTTCGGACTGGTCGCCTTCAAGGGCCTTGAGGGCAGAGCCTTGAATGATCGGGGTGTCGTCGCCCGGGAAGTCGTACTTGGAGAGGAGCTCACGGAGTTCCATTTCGACGAGTTCGAGGAGTTCGGCGTCGTCGACCATGTCGCACTTGTTCATGTAGACCAGCACGTACGGCACGCCGACCTGACGGGCGAGCAGGATGTGTTCGCGGGTCTGCGGCATCGGGCCGTCGGCAGCGGAGCACACGAGAATGGCGCCGTCCATCTGGGCGGCACCGGTGATCATGTTCTTGACGTAGTCGGCGTGACCCGGGCAGTCAACGTGGGCGTAGTGACGGTTGGCGGTTTCGTATTCGACGTGCGCAGTGTTGATGGTGATGCCACGCGCCTTTTCTTCCGGCGCCGCATCAATTTCATCATACTTCTTGGCCGAGCCACCAAACTTGGCCGACAGCACCGTCGTGATCGCCGCAGTCAGCGTCGTCTTGCCATGGTCAACGTGTCCAATCGTCCCCACATTCACGTGCGGCTTCGTACGCGCAAATTTTTCCTTAGCCATTATCGGTTCCTCAATAGTCAAATAAGCAAAAAAGCCAGAATCCAAGCCAATCGGTGGTGCCCATGGGCAGGATCGAACTGCCGACCTCTCCCTTACCAAGGGAGTGCTCTACCACTGAGCCACATGGGCCTACCTTAAAACTCCAACCGTACGCATCATGGAGCGGGTGAAGGGAATCGAACCCTCGTCTTAAGCTTGGAAGGCTTCAGCTCTACCATTGAGCTACACCCGCTAAACCCTCGCCCGCAACACAGGCTGTTACAGCATTCAATCTGGTGGAGGGGGAAGGATTCGAACCTTCGAAGGCAGAGCCGACAGATTTACAGTCTGTTCCCGTTGACCGCTTGGGTACCCCTCCGGAAGAACGCAAGATTATCCTTTGTCAATCCGGGAGTGTCAATACCAAAAATACCCATGACGCAAAAAAGCCGGCACAAGCCGGCTTTTTCAGAACAAACCCCAAATCTATTATTTCTGGGACAGAACCCAGGCAGCCAGGGTCTTGGCATCTTCAGGCGTGACATTGTTCGGCGGCATCGGGATTTGCCCCCAGACACCCTTGCCGCCCGCCTTGATCTTGGCAGCGAGCATTTCCGGCGCCTTGGCGTCGCCCTTGTACTTGGCGGCAACTTCCTTGTAAGCCGGGCCAACCAGCTTCTTGTCGATGGCATGGCAGGACATGCAGTTCTTGGCCTTGGCCAGATCAGCGCCTGCGTCGGCCTGAGCCTGACCGGTCATCACGATACCAGCGGCAGCCATCATGGCGATATAAACAGCTTTCATACTCTTGCTCCGTTCATCAGGTTGGTGGGGAATCAGCGTGCGATGATAAAACCGTTTTCCATCCCTTGCAAACCACCTCACCCGTAAAGGCCGGGAAGGGAAGGCGTGGCCGTCCTTGCGGCCACCTCCGGTCATCGCGGCTGCAGGGGCAAAGTTGACAGCCCCCGACCGTTATGAACGCGAGGAGAACGCCAGCAGGGTTCCGGCAACGACGAACAGGCCGCTGAACAGGCGATTTTGCAGGCGCATGGCGCGCGGATCATGGAACCAGCGACCAAGGCGGCGCGTCGCGATCGCATAGGCCGACATTACGATGATGTCGGTCAGGCAGAGCGTCGCCGCGATCATCAGGTACTGCTGCACCTGCGGTCGGGCCGGGTCAACGAACTGCGGCACCAGGGCGCCGATAAAGATGATCGCTTTCGGATTGGTCAGATTGACCAGCAAGCCCTGAAGAAAGAGCCCCGTGCGGCGCACCGGCATCGCTTCGGCATCGACGGGTGATGGCGGCGCCCGCCATTTCTGGATGCCGAGCCAGATCAGGTAGGCGGCGCCGATGAATTTGACGATCGTAAAGGCGGTTTCCGAAGCGGCGAGCAACGCGCCGAAACCAATGGCGACGATCAGCAGGTGGACCAGGATCGCGGCTTGCAGGCCAAGAATCGCCACCAGCGCCGACCGGTAGCCGTAACGCAGCGAAGTGCTCATGCTGAGCACTGCACCCGGCCCAGGCGTGACGGCGATGAGAATCGCCGCCAGCAGGAAGCCGAGCCAGAGCGTCAGGCTCACTTGCGCCGCTGGATCTGCGTCACGTCGCGCACCGCGCCCTTGTCGGCCGAGGTAGCCATCAGGGCATAGGCTTGCAAGGCGGCGGAGACGAAGCGTTCGCGGCTGGCCGGCTGCCAGGCGGCATCGCCCCTGGCTTCCATGGCCTGACGGCGTGCGGCCAGTTCGCTGTCGCCAACGGCCAGATGAATGCGCCGATTGGGGATGTCGATTTCGATGGTATCGCCCTCCTCGACCAGGCCGATGGCCCCGCCATCGGCCGCTTCCGGCGACGCATGGCCGATCGACAGACCCGACGTGCCGCCGGAGAAGCGACCGTCGGTCAGCAGGGCGCAGGCCTTGCCGAGGCCCTTCGATTTCAGGTAGGAAGTCGGGTAGAGCATTTCCTGCATGCCGGGGCCGCCCTTCGGGCCTTCGTAGCGAATGACGACGATGTCGCCGGCAACGATTTTGTCGCCCAGAATGGCGTCGACCGCAGCATCCTGGCTTTCGAAGACGCGCGCCTTGCCGGTAAATTTCCAGATCGATTCATCGACGCCGGCGGTCTTGACGATGCAGCCATCGAGCGCGATGTTGCCGCGCAGAACCGCCAGTCCGCCCTCCTGCGAGTAGGCGCTGTCCTTGCTGCGGATGCAGCCCTTGGCGCGGTCGAGATCCAGATCACTGAAGCGGCGATCCTGCGAGAAGGCAACCTGGGTCGGCACGCCGCCCGGCGCGGCGCGGAAAAATTCCCGCGTCTTGGCGTCGTCATTGCGCACGACGTCCCAGCGATCGATGGCGGCGCCGAGCGTCGATTCGTGCACGGTCGGCACGTCGCGGTGCAGCAGCCCGGCCCGCTCCAGCTCGCCAAGGATGCCCATGATGCCGCCGGCGCGATGCACATCCTCGATGTGGTATTTGTCGGTCATCGGCGCCACCTTGCACAGGCAGGGCACTTTGCGGGAAATGCGGTCGATGTCGGCCATCGTGAAATCGACCCCGGCTTCCTGCGCGGCCGCGAGGATATGCAGCACGGTGTTGGTCGAGCCGCCCATCGCGACGTCGAGCGTCATGGCGTTTTCGAAAGCCTGGAAGGTGGCGATCGAACGCGGTAGCACCGAGGCGTCATCCTGCTCGTAATAACGGTGGCACAGCTCGACCACCTGACGACCGGCCTGCAGAAAAAGCTGTTTGCGGTCGGCGTGCGTGGCGACCACCGTGCCGTTGCCGGGCAGGCTCAGGCCCAGCACTTCGGTCAGGCAGTTCATCGAGTTGGCGGTGAACATGCCGGAACACGAGCCGCAGGTCGGGCAGGCCGAGCGCTCGATCTCGGCCAGGTCGGCATCGGAAACCGAGTCATCGGCCGCCTTGACCATGGCATCGACGAGGTCGAGATGAACCACCTGGCCCTGGATCTTGACCTTGCCCGCCTCCATCGGCCCGCCGGAAACGAACACGGCAGGAATGTTGAGGCGCATGGCGGCCATCAGCATGCCCGGCGTGATCTTGTCGCAATTGGAAATGCAGACCATGGCGTCGGCACAGTGGCCATTGACCATGTACTCGACCGAATCGGCAATCAGGTCGCGCGACGGCAGCGAATAAAGCATGCCGCCGTGGCCCATGGCGATGCCGTCGTCGATGGCGATGGTGTTGAATTCCTTGGCGATGCCCCCGGCCGCCTCGATTTCGCGGGCGACCAGTTGCCCCATGTCCTTGAGGTGAACGTGGCCCGGCACGAACTGCGTGAACGAGTTAACGACAGCGATGATCGGCTTGCCGAAATCGCCATCCTTCATACCGGTGGCGCGCCACAGGGCGCGGGCGCCGGCCATGTTGCGACCGTGGGTGGAGGTGCGGGAGCGATAATCAGGCATATGTGAATCTCCGTCAGGAACTTGGCGCCGAAATCCTGTAACAGGAAGCGCGAACTATAATGGGCGAATTCTAGCCGACTCTCCGCCCCCGATGCTCCTCCACCCGCAGTTCGATCCCGTCGCCTTTTCGCTCGGCCCGCTGTCGGTGCGCTGGTACGGTTTGATGTATCTGGTCGCCTTCGTTCAGTTTATTTTGCTCGGGCGCTACCGCATTCGCACGCGGCCCGGCTTCATTACCGTCGAGCAACTTGACGACCTGCTGTTCTACGGCATGCTCGGCGTGATCGTCGGCGGCCGGCTGGGGCAGGTGCTGTTTTACGAACCGGCCTACTACCTCGCTCATCCGCTCGAAATATTCGCGGTGTGGAAAGGCGGCATGGCCTTCCATGGCGGCTTTCTCGGCGTACTGGTCGCCATGGGCTTGTGGTCGCGCAAGCACCGGATCGCCTGGTTCGACATCACCGACTTCATCGCGCCGCTGGTGCCGCTCGGGCTGGCTGCTGGACGGATCGGCAATTTCATCAACGGTGAGCTGTGGGGCCGCGTCGCCGACCCGAACCTGCCGTGGGCGATGGTTTTCCCGCAGGCCGGCGACATGCAGCCGCGCCATCCGTCGCAGCTTTACCACGTCGGACTGGAAGGGCTGGCGCTGTTTGCAATTCTTTGGATTTACAGCAGTCGACCGCGGCCGCGCAGCGCGGTATCGGGCGTTTTCCTTATCGGTTACGGCAGTTTTCGCTTCATCACCGAGATCTTCCGCGAACCCGACCACGGCATCTTCGGGCAGTCGTACACGGTCAGCATGGGCCAGTGGCTGTCGCTGCCGATGATCCTGCTCGGCGTCGCGATGCTGCTGCTGGCCTACCGCAAGAAGCCCCTATAATCATCGATCACGTTGGCCCACCAGACAGGAGTCCAGTCATGACACGTCCATTCAAGGTTCTCGGCATCCAGCAAATCGCCATCGGCGGCCCGTCCAAGGAAAAGCTGCGCACGCTGTGGGTCGACATGTTCGGCCTCGAAGTCACCGGCACCTTCGTCTCCGAGCGCGAGAACGTCGACGAGGACATCTGCGCGATGGGCAGCGGCCCGTTCAAGGTCGAGGTCGACCTGATGCAGCCGGTCGACCCGGACAAGAAACCTGCGGTGCACACGACGCCGCTCAACCACGTCGGTCTGTGGATCGACGACCTGCCGAAGGCTGTCGAATGGCTCTCGGCCAACGGGGTGCGCTTCGCGCCGGGCGGCATCCGCAAGGGCGCCGCCGGTTTCGACATCACCTTCCTGCACCCCAAGGGCAACGAGGAATCACCGATCGGCGGCGAGGGCGTGCTGATCGAGCTGGTTCAGGCACCGCCCGAAGTCGTTTCGGCCTTTGCCAGACTGGCCGCCGGCTAATCCTGCAACCGTGGTGTCGACCGTTACGGTTGACACCGAAAAATGGTCAATTTTTCCCGGCGACTCAGGCCTTGCCGAGTGCCGCGATCCGTTCTTCGAGCGGCGGGTGCGTCGACAGCAGGGCCATCCAGCCAGGCCCGCCGGCAATGCCCGAGGCCGCCATGCTCTGCGGCAACGGCTCGGTATGCAGGTTGCCCAGACGGCGCAACGCATTCTGCATCGGCGTCGGACTGCCCATCAGTTGTGCAGCACCGGCATCGGCACGAAATTCGCGCTGGCGCGAAAACCAGGCGACGATGATGCTGGCCAGGACGCCGAAGACAACCTGGCTGACCATGCTGGCGACAAAATAGCCAATCCCCGGACCGCTGCTGTCCGAACCGCGACGCAGGAACGAATCGACGAGAAAGCCGACGACGCGCGACAGGAACACGACGAAAGTATTGACGACGCCCTGGATCAAAGTCAGCGTCACCATGTCACCGTTGGCGACGTGAGCGATTTCATGCGCCAGGACGGCTTCGGCCTCCTCGCGGGTCATGCTGGCGAGCAGGCCGGTCGATACCGCGACCAGCGAACTGTTGCGTGTCGCGCCGGTGGCAAAGGCATTCGGCTCGCCTTCATAAATGGCAACCTCCGGCATCGGCAGATTGGCGTTCTTGGCGAGGCGGGCGACTGTATCGACCAGCCACACTTCTGTCGACGAACTTGGCGATTCGATGACGCGCGCGCCGGTCGCGCGTTTGGCCATGAACTTGGACAGCGCCAGCGAAATGAAGGCGCCGCCAAAGCCGATCAGGGCCGAGAAGGCAAGCAGCTTCGGCAGATCGAGGCCGTTGGCGGTCAGGAAGCGATCGACGCCTAGCAGGCTGGCGGCCACCCCGAGCACCAGCATCACCGCGATATTGGTGGCGAGAAAGAGAAATATGCGTTTCATGACGGACTCCAACAGGATGAATTACCTGCGCATTATAGTGCGCGGACTATCCTGTAAAATCTGAGTTATGCGGAACCATATATCTGTTTTTTCGAATACTTCATGACCAACATCAACTACAAGCATCTGTACTATTTCTGGGTTGTCGCGCACGAAGGCAGCATGACACGCGCCGCCGAGCGGCTCGACGTGGCGGTGCAGACGATCAGCGGCCAGCTCTCACTGCTCGAGCGCAGCCTGGGCAAGGCCCTGTTCGTCAGCCAGGGGCGCGGTCTTGCGCTAAGTGACGCCGGGCGCGTCGCGCTAGGCTACGCCGACCAGATCTTCCAGCTCGGCGAGGCCCTCGAGGAAGCGGTGCGCACCAGCGGCAGCGGCAATGTCCTGCGCCTGCGCGCCGGCATCTCGGACGGCATCCCCAAGTTGCTCGCCTATCAACTGCTGGAAGCCGTGCTGGCGATGCCGGAGGACGTACGCCTGATCTGCAGCGAAGGCAGTTTCGAACCCCTGCTCGCCGAACTGGCACTACACCACATCGACCTCGTCCTGACCGATCGCCCGGCGCCGGCCGGCGGCAACCTGAAAGTATTCAGCACGCAGCTCGGCGATTACGCCGCCGGGCTGTTCGGTAGCGCCAAACTGATCGATCGCTACGCCAAGGGTTATCCGCAAAGCCTCGACGATGCCCCACTGTTCCTGCCGAGCCGGCAGAACGCCCTGCGCGGCCGGATCGATCGCTGGATCGAAAGCATCGGCATCCGCCCGCGCATCGTCGGCGAATTCCAGGACAGCGCCCTGCTGACCACGTTCGGGCGTGCCGGCCTCGGCTTTTTCCCTGCCCCGCTGGTCCTCGCCGGGCAGGTTGCCAGCCAGCTCGATGCCCTGCCGCTCGGCGAGATGAGCGGGGTCAGCGAGCAGATATACGCCATCTCCAACGACCGGCGCATCCGTCATCCGGCCATCGAGGTCCTCTGTGCCTCGGCACCGCAGGGCGCCTCCGGGCACGGGGTATAATTTCGCTTCCCCAATGTAATGAGAAGCCAAAAATACATGTCACTGTTTCGCCAAATCGTCGTCTTTTCCCTTGCCCTTGTCTGCACCGCGCCGCTTCTTGCCCAGCAGGCACCGGTACCGCCCACGCTCGCCGCCAAGTCCTGGCTGCTGTTGGAAATGGGCTCCGGACAGGTGTTGACCGCAGAAAAGCCCGACGAAAGGATCGAACCCGCGTCGCTGACCAAGCTGATGACCGCGTATCTAACCTTCGCCGCGTTGCACAAGAAGACAATCGCCTTGGAACAGCCGATCACGGTGTCGGAAAAAGCGTGGCGAACCGGCGGCTCCAAGATGTTCATCCGGGTCGACACACAGGTTACGGTCGATGACCTGATCAAGGGCATGATCGTCCAGTCCGGCAACGATGCCTGCGTCGCGCTGGCCGAGGCAATCGCCGGCAGCGAAGAAAGTTTCGCCCAGATGATGAACCGCGAGGCCAAGCGCCTCGGCATGACCTCCTCAAGCTTCACCAACGCGACCGGCCTGCCCGACCCGCAGCTGTACACCACGGCACGCGACCTGGCGACGCTGGCCGACGCGCTGATTCGCGACTTTCCCGAGGAATACAAGCGTTATTACTCGATGAAGGAATTCCGCTACAACAACATCACCCAGCCCAACCGTAACCGCCTGTTGTTCATCGATTCCTCGGTCGACGGGGTCAAGACCGGCCATACCGAAGCCGCCGGCTACTGCCTGATCTCTTCCGCACTGCGCGACAACCGGCGCCTGCTGGCCGTCGTCCTCGGCACCAAGTCCGACGCCACGCGGGCCAACGAGTCGCTCAAGCTGCTCAACTGGGGCTTCCAGTCCTACGACGCAGTCACCCTGTTTCCCAAGGAACAGCCGGTCGCCACGCTGCGCGTCTGGAAAGGCACGCAAAAGACGGTCAAGGCCGGTTTCGACAAAAACCTCATGATTGCCGTACCGCGCGGCTACGCCGACAAGGTCAAGAGCGAATTCACGCCGCAACCGCGGCTGGTGGCGCCGATTACTGCCGGCCAGCAACTCGGTACCCTGAAGGTCAACATCGACGGCAAGCTGTATGGCGAATATCCTGTGCTGGCTATTGAAAGCGTCGGCGCCGGCGGCTTTGTCGGACGCACCATCGACAGCGTCATGCTCTGGTTCCAGTAAGCGCATGAGTCCCTACGTCGCCGACCCGGTCTATCTGAATGGCCAATTCCTGCCGCTCGCCGAGGCCGGCATCTCGCCGCTCGACCGCGGCTTTCTCTACGGCGACGGGGTCTATGAACTGATCCCCGTCTATTCCCGCCATCCGTTCCGCCTCGATGAGCACCTGAAGCGCCTGCAGGCGACTCTGGACGGCATCCATCTGGCCAACCCGCTCGACATCGACGGCTGGAGAACCGTGGTCGGACAATTGATCGTCAGCGCCCCGTGGGAAGACCAGTCGATCTACCTGCAGGTCACGCGCGGCGCCGACAACAAGCGCGACCACGCCTTCCCGCCGGCCAGCGTCCGCCCGACCGCCTTCGCCTTCAGCGCGCCGCTGGTCACGACCGCAGCCGACGTGCGCGCCCGCGGGGTCGCCGCGATCACCGTCGCCGACGACCGCTGGGCGCATTGCAACCTCAAGGTCATCTCGCTGCTCGCCAACATCCTGGCCCGGCAGCAGGCGGTCGATGCCGGCTGCGCCGAGGCGCTGCTAATCCGCGACGGCTTTCTGAAGGAAGGCGCCGCATCGAACATTTTCGTCGTCAGGGACGGCGTGCTGCTCGCGCCGCCGAAGACTTCGTTCATGCTGCCCGGCATCACCTACGACATCGTCATCGAACTGGCGAAACGTCACGGTCAACCGCTGGAAGTGCGCGAAATTCACGAAAATGAACTTCGCGCTGCCGACGAGGTCTGGATGACCTCATCGACCAAGGAAGTTCTGGCCATCACCACGCTGGACGGCAAGCGGGTCGGCAACGGCCCGGCCGCCGGCAAGCCCGGCCCGCTTGGCGAACGGATGTGGCAGTGGTATCAGGATTTCAAGAACACGGTAATGCGCAAGGACTGAAATGGCTTCGTACAAGGACACCCTGCTCGAATTCCCCTGCCCCTTTCCCCTGAAGATCATGGGCAAGGCGGAGGGCGAGTTCGCCCAGGCCGTTCTCGAGGTCGTCACCCGCCACGCCCCGGATTTCGACGGGGCCAGCATGGAAATGCGCGCCAGTTCCGGCGGCAATTACCTGAGCCTGACGTGCACCGTGGTCGCTACCTCCAAGCCCCAACTCGACGCGCTGTACACCGAACTCAGCGCGCACCCGCTGATCAAGGTCGTGCTTTAACGATGGAAATCCGCCGCCTGGGCCGGGTCGAGTACGAACCAACCTGGCGCGCGATGCAGGAATTCACGCTCCAGCGGACGCCGGAAACCGCCGATGAACTGTGGATCGTCGAACACCCGCCGGTCTACACGCTGGGCCAGGCCGGCAAGCCCGAACACATCCTGCGCGAAGTCGGCATTCCCGTGGTCAAGATCGACCGTGGCGGCCAGGTTACCTACCATGGCCCCGGCCAGGTCGTGATCTACCTGCTGCTCGACCTGCAGCGCCTGAAATTCAAGGTCCGCGAACTGGTCACGGCAATCGAGCAGGCCCTGATCGATTTTCTCGCCGACCATGGTGTCACGGCTGAGCGTCGTGCCGGCGCACCTGGCGTCTATGTCGGCGCTGCAAAAATCGCCGCCCTCGGCCTCAAGATCAAAAATAGCTGCAGCTATCACGGCGTGTCGCTCAATGTCAACATGGACCTTTCCCCGTTTGCCGCGATCAACCCCTGCGGCTATGCCGGCCTCGCGGTCACGCAGACTACCGACCTCGGCATCCCGCTCACCCCCGACCAGGCCGGCGAACTTCTCTGCCGGCACCTGAAGCAACAACTGGAAAAACCCCATGGCTGAAAACAACGGCAGCGCCAAACAAAAAGGCGTCAAACAAAAAGGCGAACTGAAAACGGCGCGCATCCCGATCAAGATCGTGCCGCTCGACACGCCGCTGAAAAAACCCGAGTGGATTCGCGTCAAGGCCGGCAACAGCGCCGGGCGCTTCGGCGAAATCAAGTCCATGTTGCGCGAGCGCAAGCTGCATACCGTCTGCGAGGAAGCCACCTGCCCCAACATCGGCGAATGCTTCGGACGCGGCACGGCCACCTTCATGATCCTCGGCGACATCTGCACCCGGCGCTGCCCGTTCTGCGACGTCGGCCACGGCCAGCCATTGCCGCCCAACCCGGACGAACCGCGCGAACTGGCCGAATCGGTCGCCGCCCTCAAGCTCAAATATGTGGTCATTACCAGCGTCGACCGCGACGATCTGCGCGACGGCGGCGCCCAGCACTTCGTCGATGTCATCCGCTACACGCGCGAACTGTCGCCAGCCACCACCATCGAAACGCTGGTGCCCGACTTCCGCGGGCGCATGGACATCGCGCTCGATGTGCTCGGCCTGTCGCTGCCGGACGTGCTCAACCACAACCTGGAAACCGTGCCGCGCCTCTACAAGCAGGCCCGCCCCGGCGCCGACTACCAGCACTCGCTGGACTTCCTCAAGCAGTTCAAGGCGCGCTACCCTCAGGTCTCCAGCAAATCCGGCCTGATGGTCGGCCTCGGCGAGACTGACGAGGAAATCCTCGACGTCATGCGCGACCTGCGCGCCCACGGTGTCGAAATGCTGACCATCGGCCAGTATCTCGCGCCGAGCGGCCACCACCTGCCGGTCACGCGTTACGTCCACCCCGACACCTTCAGGATGTTCGAAGCCGAAGCAAAAACAATGGGCTTCACCGGCGCCGCCTGCGCGCCGATGGTCAGATCATCGTATTGGGCAGACCAACAGGCACATTCGGCGGGACTGGGCTAACGAACAGGCGGTGGCGGGGGTTCGCCCGGCGGGGGCGGCGGAATACTGGCGCTCTGGGGGCTGCTGATGACCCGCGGATAGGCCATGTTGGCCGGCACCGGAACCCGGTGCCCCTTGATATACATGCACTGGATGTACGCGTTGTCATACTGGCGCTGGGTAGCATAGCCCGAAGCATAAGCCGAATTTGTACCGACCGCACTGCCGCCTACCAGACCGACCCCGGCACCGACCGCAGCACCCTGGCTGCCGCCGATCGCTGCGCCAGCCAGCGCGCCAATGGCGGTGCCGACCACGGCGCTGCCGACCGCTGCCTGGTTCGCCGCATCCTGCGTAGTCACACCGCCAATCTGGACGTAGGCGAACTGGCGGCACTCGTTGTCGTCGTAGCGGAACTGGGTCATCGTCATGCCTGTGCCAGGCAGCACCATCGCGCTCGGACCGGTCGGCATTACCGTACACGCGCCAAGCAAAGCCGCACTTGCGACCGCAGCGACACTGACAACAATGCTTTTCTGATTTCTCATGGCTTATTGTGCCGGTTGCGGCAGAACTTTCTGCCACCCGCCCGGACACTCCTTCGCATAGGGATAATATTTTTTCGAACTGCTACAGTAATACCAGTATTGCCGATCGGCATCCGGTGCCGGCGCGACCACAGCACCCTGCTGCTCGATGTAGACCGGGGGCGCCGAAGGTACGACGACCACCGGCGCAGGCGTGTAGTACGGGTCTGAATAAAGGTATGGCCCCGGATAACCGTATGGACGTGGGTAATAATAGGGGCGTGCATAACCCGGCCCCCAGTAGGCGCCCGGACCGACATAGACGCCGACGCTGCCATAGACACGCCGGTCCGCCCAAGCATTTCCTGCGCCGGCAACCAGCAACGCGACAAGTACGAACAACAGTTTTTTCGCTTTCATTCAATCACCTTCCATGCATTCTTCCATGCACCGGCTAACACGATAGCGAATAATCCGGCGCGCTACTGCAACAAATTGCTACAAGATGTAATGGACTGCCGTGCAGCGCTCACAGCAACTTCATCCGCTTCGCCATGTCGCGCAGTTCGCCACGGAAATCGGGATGCGCGATGCCGATCAGCGACGCGCAGCGCTGCTTGGCCGTTTTGCCGCGCAACTGGGCGACGCCGTACTCGGTGACCACGTAATTGATGTCGTTCTTGCCGGTTGACACGTGCGTACCGGGCGAAAGCGTCGGGACGATGCGCGAGATGGAGTCGCTCCTGGCCGTTGACGGCAGGACGATGAAGGCCTTGCCGCCGTTAGAGCGGTTGGCGGCACGAACGAAGTCGGTCTGGCCGCCGGTACCCGAATACGGGGCGTAGCCGAGGCTCTCCGAGCCGCACTGGCCCATAAAATCGATCTGCATGGTGGCGTTGATCGCATGCAGGTTGTCGTTCTGGCCAGCCAGATAAGGGTCGTTGGTGAAATCGACCGGATGCATCTCGAGCGCCGGGTTACGGTGCATGAACTGGTAGAGCTTCTTCGAGCCCAGTGCGAAGGTCGCCAGCATCTTGCCGTGGTGGTAGTTCTTCTTGCGGTTGGTGATGACGCCGGCCTCGACCAGGGTCATGATGCCGTCGCCGACCATTTCGGTATGGATGCCGAGGTCGCGCTTGTCGGTGAGCTGCATGACCACGGCGTCCGGGATGCCGCCGAAACCGATCTGCAGCGTGGCGCCATCGGGGATCATGTCGGCGACGTACTTGCCGATGGCTTCCTGCACCGGCCCGATCTTCGGCAGGCCGACTTCGAGAATGGGCTCGTCGCTCTCGGTCAGCGCCGTCACCTGCGAAATGTGGATGTAGCAATCGCCATTGGCGAAGGGCACGTTGGGATTGACCTCAAGGACCACTGCGTCCGCCTTGTCGATCGCCGCCATGGTGTAGTCGGCGGCCAACGCCAGCGAGAAGAAGCCGTGTTCGTCCATCGGCGACGCCATGCTGAAGACGACGTCGGCGGGAATCATGCCGCGCTGGATCAGCACCGGCAGTTCCGAAAAATAGGCCGGCGTGTAGTCGATCCAGCCATCCTGCCCGCCGCTGCGCGACGCGCCGCTGAAGAAATAGGCCTCGTGGCGGACATGGTCGACCGTCTCGTGGTCGAAATAACCGTACTTGCGCACGGCGAGTATCTGCGCCACCCGGACATCGCGGAAATCGCGGCGCTGCTCGGAAAGGGTGGTCAGTAGCGTAGGCGGTTCGCCGACCGCGGTAGGCACGATGATGGTGTCACCATTCCTGACCACGCGGACGGCGTCGGCGGCGGACATCCGTTTCTGCTGGTAAAGCGACTGCATGGTCATGGCTTCTCCTTGAAACGATTGCTTCAGGCCTTGCGGTTGCTACCAGCCACCATGCGGATCTCGAACAGGCGGCATTCGAGCGGTCCGTTGAACAGCGGTGTCTTACGGCTCGGCTTGAGTCCAACCAGTTTGGGCAGGCGCAAGTCGGCGGTGAAGAAGAAACAGTTCCAGCCCGCCCAGTGTTTTTTCAGCGCCGAACCGAGTTGCGGATAGAAGGCCGCCAGTTCTTCCTGTTCGCCGATGCGTTCGCCATAGGGCGGATTGGCGACCATGATGCCGGTCTCGGTCAGCGGCTGGACCTCCAGCAGATCGGCTTGGTCGACCGTGACAATGCCGCCGAATCCCGCCTCCTGCAGATTGCGCCGGGTGGCGCGCACGGCCTTGTCGTCGATGTCGTAGCCGCGGATATCGAGCGGCTCGGGTTCCTTGCAGCGCGCCTCGGCCGCCTGCCGGATTTTCGCCCAGTTCATGGCCTCGAAACTGGCGAGCAGTTCGAAGGCAAAGCCGCGGTCGAGGCCGGGCGCCCGGTCAAGCGCGATCTGCACGGCTTCGAGCAGGAAGGTGCCGCTGCCGCACATCGGGTTGACCAGCGGCGTCCCCGGCTGCCAGCCGGTCAGCTTCAGGATGCCGGCCGCCAGGTTTTCCTTCAGCGGCGCATCGACGCTGGCCTTGCGCAGGCCGCGCTGCCACAGCGGCTGGCCCGAGGTATCGAGATATAGCGTGCACTCGCTTTCGCTGAGGAAAACATGGATGCTGACATCCGGATTGCGCGTTTCGATATTCGGCCGCTCGCCGCGGTCCTCGCGGAAACGGTCGCAGACGGCATCCTTGACGCGCAGCGTGACGAAGTCCAGCGACTTGAGCGGGCACTTGATCGCCGTCGTCACCACCCGCATGGTCCGCGACACGGCGAAATGGTTCGGCCACAATTGGCGCACGGCAAGGCGATAGATATCCTCCTCCTTGACGTAGGGTCCCTTGACGATGTGCCAGAGGATGCGCGTCGCGATCCGCGATTCCAGGTTGGCTCGATAGCAGGTGCTCCAGTCGCCGGAAAAAAAGACGCCGCCGTGCGTCGACCGCAACGTTTCCGCACCGATCGCGCGCAGTTCGTCGCTCAGCAGTTCTTCCAGCCCGCGCGGGCAGATGGCGAAATAAGTGTTCATCAGAAAGGCTTCAGGACGACGAGATAAAGGACGACGAGGAGGACGATAACCGGCAACTCGTTGTAGAAGCGGAACCAGACATGCGACTTGCTGTTGCCGCCGCTCCGGAATTCACCGAGCACGCGGCCGCAATGCCAGTGATAGAGGGCCAGCAGGGCGACCAGCGCCAGCTTGGCATGGAGCCAGCCGCCGGCAAAGCCGTAGCCCAGCCACAGCCAGAGACCGGTCGCCACGGCCAGCACGCCGAGCGGGGTCATGAAGCGGTACAGCTTACCGGCCATCAGCAGCAGGCGGTCGCGCTCGGCGACGCTGTCTGCCGGCACCATGGCCAGATTGACGAAAATGCGCGGCAGGTAGAACAGACCGGCGAACCACGAGATGACCATCCAGAGGTGCAGGGTTTTCACGACGAGCATGCGTTTCTCCTGGTGAGCGCGTCGGCTATCCCGTCGTTGACCGTCGGGTAGGTGAGGCGCAGTTTCAATTCTTCCTTGAGCCGCCGGTTGCCGATGCGCCGCGATTCGCGCATGAACGACATTTGCATAGGCGATAGGCGCTGTTCGGCATCGGCACGGGTGAGCCGCTCCGGAGGCGCAAGTCTGTAAGCAGCAGCGACGCGGTCGAAATATTCAGCCATCCTGAGGTCGGAATCATCGACCACATTGTAGGCGCGGTTGCTGCGCCCGTAACGCAGCGCCGCAACGCAGGCCGCCGCCAGATCGTCGGCATGGATGTGGTTGGTGAATACATCGTCGGCGTCGATCAGCGCCGGCAGGCCCTTGCGCAACCGTTCCACCGGCAGGCGGTCGGCGGCGTAGATGCCGGGCGCCCGCAGGATAGTGACCGTCACGCCGGTCCGCCGTCCCCAGGCGCGCAGGCAGCGTTCGGCATCGACCCGGCGGCCGGCGCGCGGGCTCTCGGCATTGATACGGCGCGTCTCGTCGATGCGCGCCCCGCCACAATCGCCGTAGATGCCGGAGGTACTAACGTAGATCAGGCGTCGTGGTAGACTTTCGCCATTGCCCAATGCCGCCAGCAGATTGCGCGTGCGCTGGTCGCGCTGCCCGTCACCTGGCGGCGGCGCCAGATGCAGCACGCAGTCGGCGATGCCAGCCAGGCGCTGCAGGCTGGCGCGATCGTCGAGGTCAGCCAGCACCGGCTGCGCTCCGGCAGCACGCCAGGCTGGCGCCCGACCGGCATCGCGCAGCATGGCGAAAACGCGATAATGGCGGGGAAGACGGGCAAGAATACGGCGGGCCACGTCCCCGCTGCCGACAATCAGGATTTTTTGCACGCCGGCATTGTAGCCGACGACGATGAGGAAGAGATGAGCCACCAGATTACCGTCCTGCCAAGCGGCCGCCAGTTTGTCGCGGAGAATGACGAACCGATCCTTGATGCCGCGCTGCGCCAGGGCCTGACCATGCCCTACGGCTGCCGCGATGGCGCCTGCGGCTCGTGCAAGGGGAAAGTACTCGCCGGCAGCGTGGACTACGGCAAGGCTCAGGCGGACGCCCTGAGCGACGACGAAAAGGCCGCCGGCATGGCGCTCTTCTGCTGTGCCACGGCGCACTCCGACCTGATGCTGGAATGCCGCCAGCTCGGTTCGACCAGCGACATCCCGGTCAAGACGCTGCCTTCGCGCATCGAGACAATAGAGCAAGTGGCACCGGACGTCATGATCATCCAATTGAAGCTGCCAGCCAGCGAGCGCCTGCAGTTCCTCGCCGGCCAATACGTCGAGGTCCTGCTCAAGGACGGCAAGCGACGCAGCTTTTCGCTGGCCAATGCACCGCACGACGACGCGCTGCTGCAACTGCACGTCCGCCATATCCCCGGCGGGCTGTTCACCGACCAGGTTTTCTCGTCGCTGAAGGTCCGCGACATCCTGCGCATCAATGGCCCGCACGGCAGCTTCTATCTGCGCGAGGAGTCGCCCAAGCCGATGATCCTGCTCGCCAGCGGCACCGGTTTCGCGCCGATCAAGGCCATCGTCGAACACGCCATCGCCGAGAAATGCGCGCGCCCGATGCACATTTACTGGGGCGCCCGGACCCGGGCCGACCTCTACCAGAACGCCCTGCCCGAACAATGGGCTGCGCAACATGCCAACATCAGCTACGTGCCGGTGCTTTCCGAAGCGACAGCCGACGACCGCTGGTCGGGGCGCAGCGGCTTCGTGCATCAGGCGGTCATGGCTGACTTTCCGGATCTTTCCGCGCATCAGGTCTACGCCTGCGGCGCACCGGTCATGGTCGATGCGGCGCGCCGCGAATTCGTCAGGGACTGCAAATTGCCGGAAGAAGAGTTCTTCGCCGACGCCTTCACGCTGGCGGCCAACTGACTCCTTAACCAGATGCCCCGCTCACCTCGCTCGACACTGCTGGCGCTGAGCGCGCTGTTGCTCGCTGCCTGTGCGTCGCCGCCACCGCCGGCCTACAACACGGAAACCTTCGACGCCGACGCGCCGTTCCGTTACTGGAGCACCAAGGAGCCGGCGGTCGCCTGCGAACTTGCCCGCCGTGCGCTGCTCAGCCAGGGCTATCTGGTCGACGATTCAAAGCCGCAGACCATACGCGGCGAAAAGCTGTTCCAGCCGCAGGCCGATTATGTGATGAAGATCAACATTACGCTGGTCTGCCTGCCCAGCAGCCTCGGCACGGGCTTCTACGTCAATGCGCTGCAAACGCGCTATGAGCTCAAATCGACCGGCAACAGCGCCGGCGTCAGTGTCGCCGGCATCGGCTCGATATCGCTGCCATGGAAGGGCGACAAGGACGTGCTGGTCAAGGTCGGCGAAGAAACCGTCGCCGATCCCGACTTCTATCGCCGGCTGTTCGCGCTGATCGATACCCTCGGCGGCTGAAAGCAGCCTAGCGCTGCCAGGCGCAGCCCTTGAGCGTCTGGCCGCCTACCTCGACCGTCGCGGTCCATCCGAAAACCGAATTGGCCGCCGCGTCATGGCAGAGTACATTATCAAATTGTATTGCCAGCTTGGCAGACTCGGTGACGAGCTTGAATTTCGTCACCCCGCCTTCGCTGGTCGGCGGCGCGTAGGGGGTCATGACATCCGGCTTGCCCTCGCGCTTTAGCGCCACCGATTCATTGCCGATGGCCAGCAACCAGCCCGGTTCTTTGCCGGCGGCCCGCCACGATTCCCGGTTGCCGCCAGGGAGCTGGCAGTGCCCCTCGGTACGCGCCTGATTGACGGCGGACGCCTTGATCACGCCGCCTTCGATGACTGCCAGCAACTCGACGTAGAGCTTCTTGCCGGCTTCGAGACCAACGCTGTTCAAAGCCTTGGTCACCGCACGATCCTGCGATACGTCTTCCATCGTTGAATAGCTGGGATCGCGACAGGGCGAGAAGAGCAGTTTGCCGTCGTACTTCATCAACTGGCCATAAGCCAGTTTGGGCGAGTTGTCTTGCGGCTTGTTGTCGGCTGCCTGCAACCCGTGAGTCAAAAAGGCCGCCAGCAGCGCAACGAGTGAATGACGAATGTTCATGGTATCCCGAATTTACAGAGCTTGAAGGCCGCCATTGTCGCGCGATTCGCCGGCGAAGTTCTTGATCCAGTTGAAACAAACGCACCCTGATCACTCGCCGAGATAGGCGGCACGCACTTTCGGATCGTCGAGCAGTTGCGCCGCTTCCCCGCTCAGCGTGATTTCACCGCTTTCCATGACATAGCCGCGCTGGCTGGTCTGCAGGGCAAGCTTGGCGTTCTGCTCAACCAGGAGAATGGTGATCCCCTGGCTGGCGACGGCGCGAATGACCTCGAAAATCTTGTGGACCATGAGCGGCGCCAGGCCCATCGACGGCTCGTCGAGCAGGAGCAGCCGCGGACGGCTCATCAACGCGCGGCCGATGGCGAGCATCTGCTGTTCGCCGCCGGAAAGGGTGCCAGCAAGCTGGGCGATGCGTTCCTTCAGGCGCGGGAAGTAGCCATAGACCATTTCCATGTCATCGGCGATAGCGCCCTTGTCGTTGCGCACGAAGGCGCCCATCGCAAGATTTTCGGCGACGCTCAGGCGGGGAAAGACACCGCGCCCTTCGGGTACCAGCGCGATGCCCTGGCGAATAATGTCATGGGCTGCAAGGCGGGTAATCTTCTCGCCGCAGAAATGAACGTCGCCGCCGACGGCATCGATGACCCGGGATATGGCCTTGAGCGTACTTGTCTTGCCGGCGCCGTTGGCGCCGATCAGGGCGACGGTTTCGCCTTCGTTGACGTGGAAGGTAATGCTGCGCACGGCCTGGATTCCGCCATACGCGACATGGAGTCCGGTAACTTCAAGCACCGAGGTAGGCCTCTATCACGCGTTGATCCTTCTGGACGACGGTCGGCACGTCCTCAATGACGAGCGCCCCGTAATCGAGGACGGCAACCCGGTCGCACAGGCCCATGACCAGCTTGACATCATGCTCGATGAGCAGGATGGTCGTACCGTCGTTACGAATGCCATCGATCAGGCTGCGCAATTCCTCGGTTTCGGTCGCGTTCATGCCTGCCGCCGGCTCATCCAGGCAAAGCAGGCTGGGTTCGGTGGCCAGTGCGCGGGCAATTTCCAGACGGCGCTGATCGCCATAGGAGAGGTTTTTCGCCAGGTCGTCGGCACGATCCTCGATACGGACGTAGTGCAACAATTCCTCGGCGCGCCGCCGGATCGCCGCTTCCTCGTCACGGGTTGCAGCAGTGCGAAATATCGCACCGAAAACACCGCCTCGGGTGCGCACGTGGCGGCCGACCATGACGTTTTCCCGCGCCGTCATGTTGCCGAACAGGCGGATATTCTGGAAAGTGCGGGCGATGCCGCGCGCCGCCGCCTGATGAGGCGCATCGGCGAGCAGCGGTGCGCCAGCGAATTCGAATCCGCCGCCATCGGGGATGTAGAGCCCGGTCATGCAGTTGAAAAACGTGGTTTTTCCGGCGCCGTTGGGGCCGATCAAGCCGTATATTTCGCCGCGCCGGATGGACAGCGAAACGTCGCACAAGGCCTTGACGCCGCCAAAATTCTTGGCGACTGCCTTCGCAGCGAGCAGTGTTTCGGCCATCAGCCGCCCTCCTGGAGTTCGCGCCTGCGCTCGGGCGACGGCCACAGGCCGGCCGGCTTGAAGCGCATGACGAGCACCAGCGCCAGCCCGAAAATCAGCATGCGCAGGCTTTCCGGATCGATCAGCATGGTCCCGAAGAGCGCCGTCTGGAGCGGCCCGACGCCGTAGCGCAGCACTTCCGGCAAGACCGTCAGCAGCACAGCGCCGAGGATGACGCCCGGAATGTGGCCCATGCCGCCGAGGACGACCATGGCGAGGATCATGATCGACTCGATCAGCGAAAAACTCTCCGGCGAGACGAATCCTTGCGTCGCCGAGAAGATGCCGCCGGCGATGCCGCCGAAACTGGCGCCCATGGCGAAAGCCAGCAGTTTGATGTTGCGGGTGTTGATGCCGATCGCCTTGGCAGCAACCTCGTCCTCGCGGATCGCCTGCCAGGCGCGCCCGATCCGCGAATGCTGCAGGCGCAGATTGACGATGATGACGAAGATCGCCAGCACGATCAGCAGAAAATAATATTTCTGCGGTCCACTGATCGCGAAGCCCAGAATTTCACTGGTTTTCGAGAAATCCAATGGGCCAATGGAGACCGGGTCGATCAGCGTAATGCCTTGCGGCCCGTTGGTGATATTGATCGGCGCATTCAGGTTGTTCATGAAGATGCGGACGATTTCACCGAAGCCGAGCGTGACGATGGCCAGATAGTCGCCACGCAACTTGAGCGTCGGCGAGCCGAGCAGCACCCCGAAGACACAGGCGACGGCCGCGCAGATGGGCAGGATGACCCAGAACGGCCAATGCAGCCCGAAGTGCGGGCTGGCCAGCAGCGCGTAAACATAGGCGCCGACTGCATAGAAGGCGACATAGCCGAGATCGAGCAAACCGGCAAACCCAACGACGATATTGAGGCCGAGCGCCAGGAAAACGTAGAGGATCGCGAAATTGAGGATGCGTACCCAGGCCTGGCCGCCCATCGCGGCAACGAAAGGCAGGGCAAACAGGGCCGCCGTGATCACGGCGATGCCCAATGCGGAACGCGGATTCAGCCACTTGCTCATGCCCGGTCTCCCGACTTTTCGCCAAACAACCCGGAGGGCTTGAACATCAGCACGACGATCAGCACGACGAAGGCGAAAATGTCCTGATAATGGCTGCCCAGGAAGCCGCCGGTCAGGTCGCCGATGTACCCGGCGCCCAGCGCTTCGATGATACCGAGCAGGATGCCGCCGGCCATCGCGCCGGCAAGATTGCCAATGCCGCCGAGGACCGCAGCGGTAAAAGCCTTGAGGCCGAGCATGAAGCCCATCTGGTAGTGGGCGATTTCATAATAGCTGCCGACCAGGACGCCGGCCAGCGCCGCCAGCGCCGAGCCGATGACGAAGGCCGCGGATATCACGCGGTTGCTGTTGACGCCCATCAGGCTGGCCACCTGCGGATTCTGGGCGGTGGCCCGCATGGCCATGCCAAGCTTGGTACGGTAGACGAGCAGGACGAGGCCGCCCATGGTCAGCGCGGAAACCACGACGATGACGACCTGGACCACCGTGAAGTGGGCGCCGGCCACCTCGAAATTAAGCTTGGGCAGCAGTGGCGGGAAAGTCATGTAGTTGCGCCCCCAGACGATCATCGCCAGATTTTGCAGGACGATCGACATGCCGATTGCCGTGATCAGCGGGGTGAGCCGTGGCGAACCGCGCAGCGGCCGATAGGCGAGGCGTTCCAGGCTCCAGCCAAGCGCCATGCATGCCAGCACCGCGGCACCCAGGCCGCCGAGTCCGGCCACCGCCACGGGAATGCCCGCCTTGATGAGAAAGCTGGCGACCGTGATCGCCACCAGCGTACCGATCATGACGACTTCGCCATGGGCGAAATTGATCAACCCCATGATGCCGTACACCATGGTGTAGCCGAGCGCGACGAGGGCGTAAATGCTGCCCTGGACGAGACCGTTGATGATCTGCTGGAGAAAAATATCCATTATGTGTAAGTCGACCGCAACATGAACAAACGGCACCTTGCGGTGCCGTTTGTTCAGCCTGAGCGGACGTTACTTCTTCTCGACCGCTGCCTTGGTCGCATCGGCAGCTTCCTTCACTGCTTCTGCACCAGACTTGATGGCGCCCTTGCTGGCATCGGAGACATCCTTCATCGCTTCCTTGCCAGCATCGGTCGCTGCAGTGGCTACCGCCTTGGCCGCATCGCCGGTTGCCTGTGCCGCTTCCGCGACGGCACCGGTCACACTGCCGCCTCCGAGCGTCTCGACATACTCGAGCTTACCGCCCTTGTACTGATAGACGGAAATCGCGCCGCCCTTGAGATCGCCGAACTCGTCGAACTGGATCAACGCGGTCACACCGTCATATTTGGTCTTGCCGACTTCCGGCAGGTAGGTACCCGGCTCGACCGAATTGGCACGCTGCATCGAATCGGCCATCACCATCACGGCATCGTAGACGTACGGCGCGTAGAGCTGTATTTCGCCACCGAATTTCTTGGAGAACTTATCCCGGAATTCCGGACCCTTGGCCAGCTTCTCGAGCGGCATGCCCGGCAGCGAACAGTAGTTGCCCTCGGTTGCCTCACCACCCAGCTTCATGAACTCCGGCGTACAGACGCCGTCGCCACCGAGGAATTTGGCCTTGATGCCAAGCTCGTTAAGCTGCTTGACCATCGGCCCGCCCTGGGCATCCATGCCACCGTAGAAAACGAGGTCAGGCTTGGTAGACTTGATCTTGGTCAGGATAGCCTTGAAGTCGGTTGCCTTGTCGTTGGTGTACTCGGTCGCCACAACCTTGATGCCGGCAGCCTCGGCAGCCTTGCGGAACTCGTCGGCGAGTCCCTGGCCATAGGCCGTGCGATCATCGACGATGGCCACCGTCTTGACGCCCTGAGTGGCGGCGAAATCGCCAAGTGCCTTGCCTTGCTGGACATCGTTGGCCATTACGCGGAAGGCTGTCTTGAAGCCCTGCTGGGTATATTTCGGATTGGTGGCGGAGCCGGAAATCTGCGGGATGCCAGCATCGAAGTACAGTTTTGAGGCGGGGATGGTAGTACCGGAATTCAGGTGGCCAATGACGCCATTGACCTTGGCATCGACCAGCTTCTGGGCAACGATGGAACCCTGTTTCGGGTCGGCCTGATCATCTTCCGCGAGCAGTTCGAACTTGACCACCGCTCCCCCAATTTCCATTCCTTTGGAATTAAGTTCGTCGATCGCCAGCAATGCGCCCTGCTCGTTGTCCTTGCCGAGGTGTGCCTGTGGGCCGGTCATTGGTGCCACATGGCCGAGCTTGACGACAACGACCGGCTTAGCGGCCGGTGCCGCTGGAGCAGCCGGTGCGGCCGGTGCAGCAACGGTTTTCGGTTCGTCTTTCTTGCCGCAAGCGCCCATGGCAAGGGCAGTGGCAACAGAAAGCGCAACGACAGAATATTTGGCGTGCATTGATGTTTTCTCCTGGTTTGTCGGGGGATGGTACGGGGTTTGCTGTTTGATTGTCCGGAGCAACCGGAGTCCTGTCAATAACAAGGTGTTATGATGGTTTCAGGGCGCCCAACCATTCCGGCATTCGCAATGAGGCCAATACAGTTCGTCAAGAATATGATTTACCGGTCGGCGCGTGAAGCCTTGATGGTACTTCCGCGCCGCAAGCGCTACCGCGTCTTTCGCTTCTTCGCCGACTATGATCCGGCACCCAGCCCACGCCTGACCTTCAAGATCGCCGAAACCCGGGAAGAACTCGAAGCCTGTTTCCGCCTGTTGCACGACGTTTATGTCAGGCAGGGCTTCATGGAACCCGACCCATCGGGCATGCGCGTGACGATCTACCACGCGCTGCCGACGACGACGACGCTGTGCGCAATGTTCGACGGCAAGGTGGTCGGAACCCTGTCGCTGATTCGCGAAAGCGCCATCGGTTTCCCGCTGCAACGGATTTTTGACCTGACCAGCGTCCGCGCCAAGCGCGGCAATATCGCCGAGGTGTCCGCGCTCGCCATTCATCCCGCCTTCCAGGGCTTCGGCGGCATGGTGCTGCTGCCGCTGCTCAAGTTCCTGTACGAATATTGCACCGGCCTCTTCGATACCCGGCATCTGGTCATCGCGGTTCACCCGCGGCATATCGAAACCTACGAATCGCTGCTGTTTTTCCGCCGCCTGTCGGGCAAGGTCGTTCCCAGCTACGATTTCGTCAATGGCGCACCGGCGGTAGGCGCCACGCTCGACCTCAAGCATGCGCCGGAAATCCTGCGCAAGTACTACGGCCATCGACCGCTGCGGCGCAACCTTCACCATTATTTCGTGGCCATGCGCCTGCCTAACATCGAGTTGCCGAACCGGCGTTTCTACACGACCAACGATCCGGTCATGACGCCCCAACTGATCGACTATTTCTTCAACCGGAAAACCGAGGTCTTCGCCAACCTGAGTCCGCGCAAGAAAACGCTGATGAACATGATCTACGACCTTCCGGAATACCAGCGCGTGCTGCCGCCGCTGCCGCAGCAGGAGCGCGAGCGGGTCGTGCGCCAGCACCGGCGTTTTTCGGTCAAGTGTCCGGGACGCCTTTCACCCACCGATGATTCCGGAGCGGCGATCGCCATGGAAATCACCGAGGTTTCGCGCTATGGCTTCCGTGCCGGAACCCGCCAGCCGGTGCCGGCAGACACCTGGCTGAACGCGGTGATCCAGCTCGGCCGCCAGGAAACCGCCCTGCTTCAGGTCCGCTGCGTCCAGGACACGGTATTCACCGGCAACCATCGCTACGGTTTCCAGATCGGCGAACCTGACCTGGTCTGGCGCAAGTTCGTCAACGCGCTCTACGACGGCCGCACTCAGGGCGACCTCGACCAGGCCACCCGCTTCCTTTCAAATGCCTGAGCGCGAGCACGCCCATACCTTGCCGGATGCGCTGCGCCGGGCGCTGAGCGAGCATTTCGGCGCGCGTTTTTCGTGCGGCGATTCGATCCGCCTGCAGCACGGACGCGATGAATCGGTCCATCAGCCTGCGCTGCCTGACGGTGTCGTCATGGCTGAAAGCACCGAAGAGGTTGCGATGGTCGTGCGGCTCTGCGCCGAACATGGCGTGCCGGTCATTCCCTACGGTGTCGGCAGTTCGGTCGAGGGCCACGTGCTGGCGCCGGGCGGCGGCATCTCGCTCGATCTTTCGGGCATGAACCGGATTATCGCCATCCACAGCGAAGACGGCGATGCAGTAGTCGAGGCCGGCGTCACGCGCAAGCAGCTCAACGAGGCGCTCAAGGGCAGCGGCCTGTTCTTTCCCATCGACCCCGGCGCCGACGCGACGCTCGGCGGCATGGCCGCGACGCGCGCCTCGGGCACCAACGCCGTGCGCTATGGCACGATGAAGGACAACGTGCTGGCGACGACGACCGTACTCGCCGACGGCCGTGTCATGAAAACCGGCGGCCGCGCCCGCAAATCGTCGGCCGGTTACGACCTCACCCGGCTACTGGTCGGTTCGGAAGGCACGCTCGGCATCATGAGCGAGCTGACGGTCAGGCTCTATCCGATTCCCGAAGCCATCTCGGCCGCCGTCTGCACTTTCCCCGATATTGACGCCGCCGTGCAGACGGTCATCCAGACCATCCAGCTCGGTGTACCGGTAGCGCGCATCGAATTGCTCGACGCGCTGTCCCTGAAGGCGATCAACCAGTTCAGCAAGACCACGCTGGCCGAAGCGCCGACGCTCTTTTTCGAATTCCACGGCAGCCCGGCTTCGGTCGCCGAACAGGCGGAAACCGTGCAGGCCATCGCCGACGAACTGGGCGGCGCCAATTTCGCCTGGGCGACCCACCCGGAGGACCGTAGCCGCCTGTGGCAGGCCCGCCATGACGCCTACTTCGCCTGCCTGCAATTGAAGCCAGGCAGCCGCGCATTCCCGACCGACGTCTGCGTGCCAATCTCGCGCCTTGCCGAATGCATCGCCGCGACCAACGAGGATATTTCCAGGGTCACTATTCCGATCGCCCTGTTCGGCCATGTCGGCGACGGCAATTTTCACCTCGTCGTACTGGTCGACTGCGACAATCCGCAGGACATGGCCGACGCGGCCTGGATCAGCGGCCGTGTCGTCGAGCGCGCGATCGCCATGGAAGGCACCTGCAGCGGCGAGCATGGCATCGGCCTCGGCAAGCGTCACTACATGATCCCTGAGCACGGAAACGTTGCGGTCGACGTGATGCGGGCGGTGAAAATCGCGCTCGACCCGCAAAACCTGCTCAACCCGGGAAAAATACTGCCCGCGCCGTGATGGCATAGAATCGCGGGATGCCCTTGACGCCCTATCGCCAACTGGCCCTGCAGGGGGCGGCGATCATCCTCGTGCTTTCGCTGGCCTGGCCCTACTTCGGCTGGACAGCAGAGGCCATGCCGTGGCGCGAAACGGCGCTCGCCATCGGCGGCGTCGCCCTCGTGTTCGCCACACTGACCCGCCAACCGTGGCCGTGGCGCATCATGCACGCCATCGTTATGCCAATGGCCTGGTACCTGTATCCGTTTCCGGGATGATCCAGCGCCGCCCCGACCTCGCCGTCCTGCTCGTCGTCCTGATCGGCGCGCTCGCCGTGGTCGGCGCCTATGTTGGCGACCTGATCGTTTCCCGCGAACGCGAGCTCACGCTTGGCGAGCGCCGGGTCGAGCACTTTGGCATCATGATCGGCGAACACACGGCGCGCAGCTTCGAGTCGGTCGACATCCTGCTGCGCGAGATCGCGACCGACCTCTCCGAGGACCTGCATGACTGGAGCAGCTGGCAGCCCAGCCAGGGCTGGAGTTATCTGGCGACCCGCCACTCGGACACCTTGCCGCAGCTGCGCGACCTGATCCTTTTCGATCACGAGGGACAGCAACGGTATATTTCGACCTATTTTCCGACCCCGAACATCAACGTCCGCGACCGGCCCTACTTTGCCACGCTCGAAAGGGGGCAGAAAAGCACCACCTTCGGCCCCTACATCGGACGCAATTCGGGGCGCTACACCTACGCGCTGGCGCGGCGCATCGACAATAAGAAGGGCGGCTTCTCGGGTATCGTATTCGCCGCCATCGAACCCGGCTATTTTCAGGACTTCTGCTGGTCCAACCGCCTCGCCGACGATTTCGAATCGGTGATCGTCAACGCCAGGGAGCAGATCGTCGCCACCTGTCGGCCGACCGACCTCAGCAAACAGTCACCGACCCTCGGCGGCGCCGCGCGCGACGTGCTCTACGGCGGCAAACTGCACGGCTGGCTGCCGGCAGCCGGCGTCATGCGCAACAACGGTTTGATCGCCTCGCTGTCGCCGGTGCCCGGTTTCAGCGACCTGCGGGTACTCACCGTCCTGCCCGAAGCGAGCCTGCTCGCCGGCTGGCGCTTGCGCGCCGAACAGTTGGGTGCCCTGGTGATCGTCGTCGCGCTGCTCCTTGTCCTCGGCGCCTGGCTCGCCAGGCGCCAGGTCCTGAGGATGCTGGCGATGACCAGCGAACTGGCCGCCAGCCACGAACAGATCACCGACCGGATCACGGAAGCGACCAACGAGCTGGCGGCGCGAAAGGACGAGGCAGAGCGGGCCAACCGCGCCAAGAGTCGTTTTCTCGCGGCTGCCAGCCACGACCTGCGGCAACCGATGCATGCGCTGGCACTGTTCGCCACCGACCTGCAGCGCCAGGTCCAGCACGGCAAAACGGACCAGTTGGAGCGCCTGTCCGGACAGATCGCCGCGTCAATCCGTCTGCTCGGTGAAATGCTCGATTCCCTGCTCGACATTTCGCGCCTCGACGTCGCCGGGATCAACCCGCAGATCAGGGCGTTCGCGCTGCAGCCGCTGTTCGAGCGCCTGGCCGCGTCGTTCCGGCGCTCCGCGGCCGACCGCAATCAGACGCTGATTTTCCGCCCCACCGGACTGTGGGTCGATTCGGATTCGCAGATGGTTGAACGCATGGTCGCCAATCTGCTTTCCAATGCGCTCCGCTACACCCCGAACAGCGGCCGTATCCTCGTCGCCGCGCGGCGCCGTGGCACCGATGTACTGATCGAAGTGCGCGACAATGGCCGCGGCATCGCCAGCGAGGACCAGGCGGCCATCTTCACCGAGTTCTACCAGGTCGGCAACCCGGCACGTGAGCCGAGCAAGGGCCTTGGCCTCGGGCTCTCGATCATCGACCGCCTGGCGCGCGCCCTGAATATCGAGATCTGCCTGCGTTCGGCGAGCGGCCGCGGAACAGTGTTCGGACTGCTGCTCAAGGCACGCCCGGATGCCGGAACCATCTCGCCGGTGCCCGCCGGGAACGCAGTGGCAATTCACTTCATCGGTTCTGGCGACGCGCTGCAAGCGGCGATCGGGCTGGTTCGCAGTTGGGATTACGCGGTCAGCTGGCAACCTTCCTCCGCTACCCCGCTGCCTGTTATCCAGCGCCCCATGGTCGCCGTCACGCTGGCCAGCCTGGCTGGAGCGGCACATGCGATCTGCCCGCCGACGACTCCAATGATCGCCCTTGTCAACCTCCCGGAAACCGCCTTGCCGGAGGGTGTCTTCCCGCTCTCAATGCCGCTGCGCCCGGCCAAGTTGCGGGCGTTGCTCGGGCAGATTCAGAAAACCTTGCCGAAATCGATGCCGTAGCGGGCGACCGCCACCAGCGCCTGGGTCCGGCTGGTCACGCCGAGCGTCTTGAAGATGGCGGTGACGTGAATCTTGACCGTCCCTTCGGAAAGTTCGAGACGCTCGCTGATCTCGCGATTGGAAAATCCGCGCACCATCAGCGCCAGAACCTGCGCCTGACGCTCGGTCAGCCCGATCTCGCCGGCCGTGACGCCCTTGCTGGACGGCGGCACCGGCGGCGCGTCGTCGAGTCGTGCGCCATGTCTGACGCCATCAGGGCGGAAGATGCTGCCGGCCAATACCTGCTGCAGGGCCGCCAGCAGGGCCTCGCCGGAAAAGGCTTTGGGGATGAAGCCGGAAGCGCCGAGATTCATGACCCGGGCAATCGTCGGCATATCGTCGAAGGCGGAAACCACGACGACCGGAATCGCCGGATAGCGGCGGCGCAGGATGTCGAGACCGACAAAGCCGTCGATCCCCGGCAATGCCAGGTCGAGCACGACGAGATCGACCTCATCCTCGGCTTCGAGCAGGCTCAGCGCCGCTTCGAAATCGCAGCAATCACGGACCACGACACCCGTCTCCATCTGCGCCAGCAGCCGCACCAGACCTTCACGCACCAGGGCGTGGTCTTCGACTACCAGTATTTTCAGCATTGCGCACGCCCCCTCGGAACCTCATATTGCTGCACCCACCAATTTATCATCGATGCAGCGAAAGTGGTTTAAGATGCAACGCAGACAATCGCTCGGAGAAAAACATGTCTAACGACAACCAGAACATGAACGACCCGCTGGCTTTTTTGCGCAGCATGTGGAGCGGCATGGGCGTTTCGATGCCTGGCATGGTGACGCCGACTTTCGATGTTGACGAACTCGAAAAGCGCATCACCGACATGAAGGCGGTCGAGGGCTGGCTGCGCATGAACCTGTCGATGCTGCAGATGACCATCCAGGGTCTTGAAATGCAGCGCACGACGCTCGGCGCGGTGCAGGCCATGAGCAAGATGGCCTCCGAATCGGCGCGTTCGATGGCGCCTGAACCCGCTCCAAAATCCACCCCCGAACCCGCTCAGGCTGCGCCTGCCGCCGCTGTGGCAGAGCCGGAAAAAAATGCGCTTTCCGATGCCGCGATGTGGCCCTGGCAGATGATGCAGCAGATCCGGGAGCAGATGCAGCAGTCCGCCGAAGCCGTCGAGCAGGCGGCCAGCGAGAAAAAGCCGGCGGCTAAAAAAGCACCGGCCCGGCGCACCACCAAGTAATCAGTGGCTCAGCCACGCTGCCCACAGCGGCAGCGTGAGCATTGACCCCAGCGTGGTCGCCGAAATCAGCCACGCCACGCTACGCCCGTCGCCCCCCATGCGCATGGCCAGGATATAGGCCGAAGACGCCGTCGGCAGGGCAGCAAACAGCACGACGACCTGATAGTTCATGGCGTCGAGCCCGAGCAGCAGGCCGACGCTCGCCGCGACCAGCGGCAGCGCAATCAGCTTGACGCCAAGCAACCACAGCGAATAGCCGCGCACGCCTTGTGTTCCGTCCAGACGCAACGCGGCGCCGACGGTGATCAGGCCAAGGGCGATCGCCGCATCGGCCAGCCGGCCGAGGAAGGACTGGAGCGGCGGCGGTGGCACGAAGCCGGCCAGGTTCAGGATGAACCCGGCTGCGGTGCCCCAGATCAGCGGATTGCGCGCCACTTCGCGCCACAGGCCGACTTCGCCGTGGCGCGCCAGCATCCACACCGAGACCAGATTGGCCAGCGGCACCGCGGCGCCGACGATCAGCCCCATGGTGGCGATGCCCGGGGCGCCGTAAAGCATGCCGGCGACCGCCAGCGCGATGTAGGAATTGAAACGGTAGCCGCACTGGAACAGCGATGCGAAGCTCAACGGCGGGATCTTGATGAACGGACGCGGCAGCAGCGCGAGCAGCATGCCGGCCAGCATCGCGGCAAAGGCAGTGGCCAGCAGCGGCAGTGCCGCCCCCAGGTCGAGACGGGTCTTGACGATGGCGTTGATCAGCAGGGCCGGAAAGAGGATGAAGTAAACGAGCTTCTCGACCCCGGTCCAGAAATGGTCGCCGAGATGCATCCAGCGCCGGATTCCCACACCGAGCAGGATCAGGGCGAAATCGGGCAGGAGCTGGAGCGCGGTATTCATCGCCGTATTCTATAGCCGGCGCCCGCCCGCACGCTCGCGGTGCGTTGCGGTCGACAGCAAAAAACCAGGGAAAATGGCGTTCCGCCTTGACCCTGCCACGCAAACCCGAAATACTCGGCGCATCAAGGAGAAATAAATGCATCCCGAATGGTGGCACTGGATCGTTGGCGGCATTGTGCTGGTGCTTGCCGAATTGCTCATCCCCTCGTTCTTCATCGTCTGGTTCGGCCTCGGCGCGCTGTTCGTCGGACTGCTGGCGCTCGCCTTCGACCTGTCGCTGACGGCGCAACTGGCGATCTGGACGCTGGCTTCGCTGGCCATGGTCTTCCTGTGGTTCCGCATTTTCAAGCAGAGCTTCGTCAAGACCCGTGCCGGCACGGCCGACGGCGAGGTGATCGGTGAAATCGGCCTGCTGGTCAGCCCGGTCGCCCCTTTCCAGCGCGGCAAGGTACGCTTTCAACGGCCGCTGCTCGGCTCCGAGGAGTGGGTTTGCATGTCCGACACGGCGATCGCGGCCGGCGACCGGGTCAAGGTGGTGGCGGTCGAAGGCAGTTTTCTGAAAATCAGCAAGACATAGGGAGTTTGAAGAGATGGGTATGGATTCCGGCTTGATCGTCACCGCGGCGATCCTCGTCTTCGTCATCGTCACCGTCGCCAAGGGCGTGCGCATCGTGCCGCAGGGCATGGAATGGATCGTCGAACGCCTCGGCAAATATCACGGGACGCTGAAGCCGGGGCTCAACATCGTCATTCCCTATCTCGACCGTGTGGCCTACCAGCTGGTGACCAAGGACCTTATCCTCGACGTCCAGGAGCAGGAAGTGATCACGCGTGACAACGCCGTGATCCTGACCAACGCCATCGCCTTCATCAAGATCACCGATCCGGTCAAGGCGGTCTATGGCGTAACCGACTTCTCCGAGGCGATCCGCAATCTGATCATGACCACGCTGCGTTCGATCGTCGGCGAAATGGAGCTCGACGAAGCGCTGTCGTCGCGCGACAAGATCAAGGCCCGGTTGCGCGAAAGCATTGCCGACGAGGCGGTCGACTGGGGCTTGAGCGTCAAATCCGTCGAAATCCAGGACATCAAGCCTTCACAGTCGATGCAGAAGGCGATGGAGATGCAGGCCGCAGCCGAACGCGAACGGAAAGCCGTGGTGACCCGCGCCGAAGGCGCCAAGCAGTCGGCCATTCTCGAAGCCGAGGCGCGCCTCGAATCGGCGAAACGCGACGCCAACGCCCAGGTCATGCTGGCCGAAGCCTCGGCCGAAGCGATCCGCCGCATCACCGCCGCCATCGGCGAGCAGACCGGGCCGATGTCCTACATGCTCGGTGAGAAATACATCGCCGCGCTTGAGCGCCTGGGCGAAAGGGACAACGCCAAGTTGGTCGTCCTGCCGGCCGACCTGCAGGAGGCCGTGCGCGGCCTGTTTGGCCGCAAGACCTGAACGTCGCGTTACTTCAGGTAGACCAGTTCGACGCGCCGCATCAGGCTGCGGCATTCAGCAGAACGGCAGCCCTTGCGCGCTTTTTCGCCGCCGACGCTCTGGCGCCGTAATTGCCGCGAGCGGACGCCGTAATCACGCAGAATCTCGTATGCGGCCAGCACCCGCTTTTCGGCAATTGCCAGGTTGTACGAGCGACTGCCCTGATCGTCGGTGTAACCGATCAGCTTGACGTGCAGCTTGGGATCGGCCTTCAGGCGTTCGGCATGCTCACGCAGTTTCGCCTTGCCGGCCGCATCGATTTTGGTCATGCCAGTCTCGAAAAAAAGGCTATTTTCCATGTCGACCGCAGCGATGACCTGCGCCTCGCTCAAAGCCGGCGGCCCGGGCGGCTGTGGCTCGGCAACGGGCGCTGCCGCAACCGGCGCCGCTTCTGGCGCCGGAGAATTGGCGGCACAGCCGGCGACGATAAGCGCTGCCAGCGCGACCACCAGCAACCGGCGGCTAATCATTGGGCAGTTCTCCACCTTCGATAATTTCGGCGAGCGGCGTGCCGGTACAGGAATCATCCTTGCCCGGCAAATGCCGAATCAATTCATCAAGATTGATATGCAATGTTTTCAATACCACCTCGGGCAATTCAGCCAGGGCCGCCGGCAAAATACCCTCGGCCGGCCCCGGCAGTGCGGCCAGCGCTTCCCGGCCGCGTTCGGTCAGGCACAGCCCGACCCGCCGCAAGTCGGTGCTCTGGCGATTCTTGCTGACGTAGCCCTGGCCAACCAGCTTGTCGACCAGCAGGCTGGCCGTTGATTGATGCACGCCTGTGCGCACCGCCAGTTCGCTGACGCCGATTTCCGGGCTGCGCTGTACTTCCTGCAGGACCCACATCTGCGAACCCGGCATGCCGCAGCGCTCTTCGACCAGCCGGAAGTATTGCCGCATCGAGCCATAAATCAGGCGAAACTGCTGCAGCACTTCCATCGCCAGCAGGGGATGAACTGCCTCTTTCGTGGTTTTCATGATGTATTCGAACAACAATGGGACGATGCAAATCGCGAGCGCCGATTATATTGCCTGCAAATGTAATTTGCAGCACTTCTTTGCGATTTTTGCCAATTGCGCCAGCGCCATCCCCGCAGCGCCGGTCGCGTCCTTTCAGGCAATATCGCCGTATTGTTCGCGCAGCCGATCCAGCCCGCGCTTGAAGGCCTCGGCATCACCGTAATCGAAGAATTTCGGGTAGCGCTCGTGTGCCGCCATGACCCGCTGTGCGTGCTTGATCGGGCACCAGTATTGCTCGGTGCGCGCCGCCACTTCGCGCGCATAGGCCGCCACACCGTTGCCGTAGGAGCAGTACAGGCAGTTGAATTTCTCGATGATGTTGAGGTAAGGCAGGTGTTCGCGGCCGAAGACCAGGTAATCGGCCCGCCGGACTCTGGGAATACGGTAGATCGGAAAACAGATGGCTTGGTACAGCGTGACGAAGGCATCGAGCAGCAGGAAAGGAATCCATCCCGCATAGATCACCGGAGCAGTCAGGGCGACAAGCAGACGGCTGCGCAGCAGGAAGCGGAACAGGCCGGTCTTGTAGCGGCGCTGCTGACGCAACAGTTCCTCGGCAAGCTGGAGTTTCTTCTCGGCCCACTCGTCGCGTGTCCGGCGATATTCGTCCTCGAGCTCGTCCTGAAGCTCGCGGATGCGCGCCACGAGTTCGTCGATGTTACTGTTCATGATTCCCCGCCCTTTCGCTGACCGTCGGCACGGAGAATCCCGCACTTCTGCCAGTGTGCCCGATCGCCGGGCCGCAGTCACGCTTCAGCCGAGCGCGCCGCCGGCCTTCAAGCGCTCGATCTCGGTAACGGAATAGCCTGCCTCACGCAGTATTTCGTCATTGTGCTCCCCGGCTTTCGGCGCTGGATGGCGGATGGCAAATTGATGGCCCGAGAACTTAAGCGGTGGCGCAAACTGCGTCAGGCCATCGACGCTCTGCACCATGTCGCGGGCGACGATCTGCGCGTCCTGCAAGGCCTCTTCCGGCGTCAAGACCGGCGTCACACAACAGTCGACCGCAGCGAACGCTGCAGTCCACGCATCTCGTGGCCGGGTCGCAAACAGCGCGGCCATCTCGGCGCGCAAAGCGGCATCCCACTGCCGGACGATCCATGCCGGCCGCTCGAGAAGCACGCAACAGGTTTTCCAGAACTTGCCTTCCAGGGCACCGACCGCCATGTATCCGCCATCGGCACAGCGATAGGTGGCGTAGCACGGCAGGCCGCCCGTTAGCAGATCGCTGCCGCGCGGCGCCGAGCGGCCGCCATCGTTCAGGCGCAACATCGTGAAATAAGTATGCGCCAGCACGCTGTCGGTCATCGATACGTCGATATATCGGCCCTTGCCGCTGCGCTGCGCTTCGATCACGGCGGCCAGAATACCCATGGCTGCGGTCATGGCCCCGCCGAGCAGGTCGGCGATCTGAAAATTGGGCAGCGCCGGATCACCGCCCGCATTGCCGATCTGGTCGAGTACGCCGGCATAGCCGAGGTAATTGATGTCATGCCCGGCCAGGTCGCGGTAGGGACCATCCTGACCATAGCCGCTGATCGAACAATAGGCGATCTTCGGGTTGGCCGCGGCAACCGCGGCGTAGCCGATGCCGAGTTTGTCGACCACCCCGGGACGGAAACTTTCGACGATGACGTCGGCCTCGCGTGCCAGGCGCAGGAAGATCTCGACGCCCTGCGCCAACTTCAGATCAAGGCGCAAGCCCCGCTTGTTGCGGTTGATCATCCGGAAATAGGCACTGTCATCGCCCTGCCCGGTACCCAGCGTGCGCGCGTAATCGCCGACTTGCGGATCCTCGATCTTGATCACGTCGGCCCCGAGGTCGGCCAGATGCAGCGTGGCGACCGGCCCCGGCAGCAGGCGGGTCAGGTCGAGGATGCGGATGCCGGCCAGCGGCCCGGGGGCGCTCATTGCTCGCAGGCGCCGAGCAGGTCGGCTTCGAGTTCGATTTCCATGCCAGCTTCCAGCTTCTGCGCGATGAACATGCCGCGATAAAGACGCCCGCCATTGGCAGCGCGCCGCGCATGCGGCGTTTCCCATTCCGCGACCTGCAGGCGAACCAGCCCCAGCTTGACGTCACGGGCATAGCGGTCCGCCGACACGCAAGGCTGGGCCAGCACCAGGCGATTGAATTCCTCGCGACTGTAATTCTCGATGCCCCTGCCCACCACCTCCGGGCAGCGTGCAAGGCGCCGCTCCACGACCCGGGCATCAAGCACTTTACCGCGAACGAAATATTCGGGGACGGTCGCCACCAGCGTGGCATCGCTTTCAGCGTAGGCCACGCAACGACCCGGCAGCAGGTACTCAGGTTGCGCTTCGACGACGCGGGCCGAGGGCCGCAGTTCAACGGCGCCGGCAGCCACCTGCCCGACGATCAGCAGTAGCAGCACTGGCAGGAATCGCATCTGATGACGGCGCCGGATCAATAGATCCGACTGTCTTCGATCACCTTCCCGTCGTTGGGCAAGCTGCCTGGGGCACAGAAGGCCACCTCGCCGCGCAGCTTGGTGAGGTCGCGCAGGCTGGCGGCCATTGCCGTGGCGAGCGCCGGGCTGCCGGCTTCGCTGCCGCCCCCGATTTCGCAATGCAGCACCATGCGGTCCTGGCCACCGGGGTTATCGACGACCAGCCGCAGGCGAAGAATTTCCGGGTGACGCCGGGCAAGATCGTCCAGCTGTTCGGGATGGACGAACATGCCCTTGACCTTGGTCGTCTGATCGGCCCGTCCAAGCCAGCCCTTGAGCAGCATGTTGGTGCGCCCGCAGCGCGAGCGGCCGGGCAGGACGGCGGAAAGGTCGCCGGTGGCGAAACGGACCAGCGGGTAATCGGCGTTGAAGCTGGTGACGACCACCTCGCCGACCTCGCCCGGCGCCACCGGATCGCCGGTTCCCGGGCGGACGATTTCGACCAGCAACTCCTCTTCGACGACCAGGCCGTCTTCGGCATCGGTTTCGTAGGCGATGGCGCCGATGTCCGCGGTGGCATAACACTGGCGGACCGTGATGCCGCGTTCGCGCAACCAGTCACGCGTGACGGCAGGCAAGGCTTCGCCCGAAACACAGGCCTTGCGCAAGGCACTGATGTCAGCCCGCAGTTCCTCCGCCTTCTCGACGATGATGCGCAGGAAAGACGGCGTTCCAACGTAGCCGCGCGGCCGCAGGTCGGCGATGGCATGCACCTGCTGTTCGGTCTGGCCGGTACCGCCGGGGAAAACCGAACAGCCCAGCTTGCGGGCGCCGCCCTCGAACATGAAGGCTCCCGGCGTGAAGTGATAGGAAAAACAGTTGTGGATCAGGTCGCCGTGGCGAAAACCGGCGGCATAGAGCACGCGGGCCATGCGCCAAGGATCGATGTCCTTCCCCTGCATCTCGTAAATCGGACCGGGCGACGCGAACACCCGCGTGGCGCTGCGCGGCGGCAGCGAATTCAGTCCGCCGAATGGCGGCGACTTCTTCTGCAAGTCGACCAGGTCGCGCTTGCGGGTCAGCGGCAGGCGCGCCAACGCCTCGCGCGTCACGACGCCGAACGGATTGATCCCGGCCAGCGCATGGAAGTAATGGGTCGTCGTTTCCTTGGCATGCGCCACCTGGCGGGCCAGCTTGTCCATCAAATCCCGCTCGCGCTCTTCGGCATCCCGGGTTTCGAGAGGGTCGTAAAAGCTCATCTGATTTTTCTCCGTTTTTTCCGGTTGACCGCAACGGCTCAATGGAAGGCATTGGCGAAGCGGCAAAGTAGCCGGTCAGAGCAAGGCGAAGCGAGGCGCCGTTTGCTATTGCAAACAAGCCTCGCGACAACGCGGCTCTGGCCGGCGCACTGCCGCTACGAAAGCCAGCGCTTGCGACGACGGTAATGCTTTACGTCTTTGAAGGACTTTCTGCCGGCCGAACTCAGCCCGAGGTAGAACTCCTTGACGTCCTCATTCGTTCGCAAATCCTCGGCATCGCCCTCCATGACAACGCGGCCGTTCTCGAGAATATAGCCGAAATCGGCATAACGCAGGGCGACCATGGTGTTTTGTTCAGCGAGCAAAAAACTGACCTGCTCGCGCGTGTTCAGGTCGCGCACGATCTCGAAGATTTCCTCGACGATCTGCGGCGCCAGGCCCATCGACGGCTCGTCGAGCAGGATCATTTCCGGTTTGGCCATCAGCGCACGACCGATGGCGCACATCTGCTGCTCGCCGCCGGAGGTGTAGCCGGCCTGCGAACTGCGCCGCGTCTTGAGGCGCGGAAAATAGTGATAGACCTTCTCCAGGCTCTCCTTCAGCTCGCCGCGCGAAATCCGGCGGGTAAAGGCGCCGGCCAGCAGGTTTTCCTCGATCGTCAGGTGGCCGAAGCAATGGCGGCCTTCCATGACCTGGATGACGCCGCGCCGGACCAGATCATTCGGTGTCAACTGGTCGATGCGCTGGCCCTTGTACTCGACCAGACCCTTGGTCACGTCGCCGCGTTCGGCGCGCAACAGGTTGGAAATTGCCTTCAGCGTCGTCGATTTGCCGGCGCCGTTGGCGCCGAGCAGCGCGACGATCTTGCCCTTCGGCACGTTCAGCGAAACGCCCTTGAGCACCAGAATCACGTGGTCGTAGATGACCTCGATGTTATTGACGCTCAGATAGTTGTTGACCCTGGGGCCAGCCTTTGTTTCTATGGTCGCAGCAGGTTCACTCATAGCCGTTCCCGAAGCATGAAAGCCAGAAATGGCGAGGGGTTCGCCCCCTCGCCTTCGCTTCCTTTCGCCTTACTTTTCCTTGGCGCAATCACGCGGCGTGATGCCTTTTTCCTTGGCGTACTGCTTGGCGGAAGCCTGGAAGAGCGGGTGGATCAGCGCCTTGTTGCCCTCGATCCAGCCTGATATCGGCACCCACTTGCTACCATCCCACTGCTGGATCCGAACCTTGCCGGAACCTTCGTGGTTGTCGCATGAGGTCTTGATTTCCGGCAACAGGTCGGTGGCGCCCAGCGCCTTCAGGCGGGCATCGGTGATGTTCAGGTTTTCCAGTGCCCAGCGGGTCTGCTCGCCGTTCAGCGCCTTGCCCTTGCCATATTTTTCCTGCCCCTTGCGGATCGCCTCGACCGACAGCACGGCGGCGGAAACCCCACGGTTGTAGAGCACGGTACCGATCTTGGAGGCATCCTGCAGGTTGCCCTTGCCGGCACCGTAGACAACCTTCTCGATGTCGGCGATCAGCGGCACCTGCTTGCCGGAAACGTTCCAGGTCGCCGCCATGTAGCCCTTGGCGGCGTCGCCAGCCGGGATCACGTCTTCCTCGGAACCTGTCCACCACGAGCCAATCATCCTGTCGCGCGGGAAACCGACCTTCTGGGCAGCCTTCAGCGCCGTCTGGTTCATCACGCCCCAACCCCAGAAGACGACATAATCGGGCTTTTCCTGGCGGATCCTCAGCCACTGCGCGCCCTGCTCGTTGCCCGGGTGAGCGACCGGAATCTGCACCAGATCGAACTTGTTCAGCTTGGCCTCCGCCTCCATCGCGATGATGGCCTCCTTGCCATAGGCCGAGTCGTGATACAGGTAAACGATCTTCTTGCCTGCCAGGCTGCCGGCGTTCTTGTCCTTGAGGAACTTGACGATGGCCGATGCCTGCATCTGATAGGTGGTGACCAGCGGGAAGGCATACGGGAAGACAGAGCCATCCACCGCATCGGTGCGGCCGTAGCCCATCATGGCAAGCGGCAGCTTGTCCTGGGCAGATTTGTCGATCAGCGCGTAGGAAATGCCGGTGGACATCGTGTGGATCGGACCGGACGACTTGGCCGCCTTGCTCTTCAGGCGCTCGTAGCACTCGACGCCCTTGGCGTTGTTGTATTCGGTTTCGCATTCCTCGTAGGTCATCTCGACGCCATTGACCCCCTTTTCCTTCAGGTTGACGTAGTTCAGGTAATCGATGAAGCCCCCGTAGAAAGCCTGGCCGTTGGAACCGTAGGGGCCGACGCGGTAGTCGATGAGCGGGAAGAATTGCTCTTCGGCTGCCACGGCATGCTGGCCCAGCACGGCCAGCGAAAGCGCGGCAGCGGCGAGGGCGGGTTTGATGATTCTGATCATTGGATGTCTCCTCCTGATTTATAGAATAACGACGGGGCTGCCGCCGCTTGGACAATCACCGTTCCTAGTGCGGGAACGGCCACAGACGTAGCTTCTCCTTGGCAATCTGCCACAAACGGGCCAACCCGTGTGGCTCGACGATCAGGAAGAACATGATCAGCGCACCGAACAGCGCAATCTGGATGTGCGATACGGTGGCGCTGGCAAAAGGCAGGCCGAACAGGTCGGCGATGAAAGGCAGCGCCACATCGAGAAAGATGGGGAGCAGCAGAATGAAGGCGGCGCCGAGGAAACTGCCCATGATCGACCCGACACCGCCGATGATGATCATGAACAGGATCTTGAACGACATGTCGAGCGAGAAGCCGTCCGGCTCGACCGAGCCGAGGTAACAGAAGGCATAGAGCGCGCCGGCCACGCCGCAGTAGAACGAACTGACGGCGAAGGCGAGCAGCTTGGCCGGCATCAGGCGGATGCCGATCACCGAGGCCGCCACATCCATGTCACGCACCGCCATCCAGGCCCGCCCGGTGGCCGAACGCACCATGTTCTTGGCGGCCAGCGCCAGGACGACGACGATCGACAGCACGAGCAGATACTTCTCGACCGGCTCCGTCAGTTCGTGGCCGAAGATGATCAGCCGCTGCGTCGAGATGACGCCGGAAGAAGAATTGTTCGACAGCCAGGGAAACTTGGTCAGGCACCAGATGATGAAAAATTGCGCCGCCAGCGTCGCTACCGCCAGGTAAAAGCCCTTGATGCGCAACGACGGCAACCCGAACAGGATGCCGACGCCGGCTGCGGTCAACCCGGCAAGAATGAAGGAAAGCAGCAACGGAATACCCTCGACGCGCAGCTCGAAATTGTAGGCCGCATACGCGCCGACCGCCATGAAGGCGGCCGAGCCAAGCGACAGCTGGCCGGCGTAGCCGGTCAGGATGTTGAGCCCGAGCGCCGCCAGGGCAAAAATCAGGAAGGGAATCAGGATCGCCGAAAACCAGTACTCGCTGGCCAGCAACGGCACACCGACGAATGCCACGACCAGCAAGGCGACGATGGCGATGCGGTCCTGACGGATCGGGAACAGTTGCTGGTCGGCGGCGTAGGTCGTCTTGAACTGGCCGGCTTCGCGATAAAGCATTTTTGCTATCCCCTTTTATACGCGGTCGATGTGGCGTTCGCCGAACAGACCTTCGGGGCGAACCAGCAGGAAGACGAGCGCCAGCATGTACGGGAACCAGCCTTCGATGCCGCCGAAATTGCCGCCGAACAGGTCCTGCATGACCGGCGGGATGTAGATCTCGGCCAGCTTTTCGGACGCGCCGATGATCAGTCCGCCGACGATCGCCCCCGGTACCGAGGTAAATCCGCCGAGGATCAGCACCGGCAGCGCCTTCAATGCCGTGAAAGTGAGCGCAAACTGCACGCCGTTGCGGGAACCCCACATCATGCCGGCGACCAGCGCGACAAAACCGGCGACGCCCCAGACGATGGCCCAGATGTGCTGCAGCGGAATGCCGATCGACAGCGCGGCCTGATGGTCATCGGCGACGGCGCGCAAGGCGCGACCGATCCGGGTGTACTGGAAGAACAGGGCCAGCGTCGCCACCAGCACCGAGGCGACACCGGCCGCCACCAGGTCGAACTTTGAAATCACCATGTTCCAGTTGTCGAGAATCCACGGAATCGGCTCGTCGACGATGCCCAGTTCCAACGCGCGCGGCGCGCTGCCGAAAACCATCGGCGCCACCCCTTCGATGAAGAAGGCGAGGCCGATGGTCGCCATGAACAGCGCGATCGGCGGCTGGTTGACCAGTTTGCGCAGCACGAACTTTTCGGTGGCAATTCCGAACAGGGTCATGATGACGAATGCGAGGATCACTGCCAGCCAGAGCGGCGCGCCCCATTCCATGACGCCAACCACCGACAATGCGGCCAGATAGACCATGGCGCCCTGGGCGAAGTTGAAGACGCCGGAAGCCTTGTAGATCAGCACGAAACCGAGCGCGACCAGCGCGTACATGACCCCCGAGAGCAGACCGCCGATCAGGACCTCAAGAAAGAAATTCATCGCGCCGCTCCTTGGTGGCCAACACCGAGATACGCCTGGATGACGTCCTCGTTGTTCTTGACTTCTTCCGGCGTGCCGTCGCCGATCTTCTTGCCGTAGTCGAGGACGACGACGCGGTCGGAGATGTCCATGACGACGCCCATGTCGTGCTCGATCAGCACGATGGTGGTGCCGAACTGATCGTTCACATCGAGGATGAAACGGCACATGTCCTGCTTTTCCTCGACGTTCATGCCGGCCATCGGCTCGTCGAGCAGCAGCATGGCCGGCTCGGCGGCCAGCGCGCGGGCCAGTTCGACGCGCTTTTGCAGGCCGTAGGGCAGGCGGCCGACCGGCGTCTTGCGGATGTGCTGGATCTCCAGGAAGTCGATGACCTCCTCGACCTTGCGACGGTGTTCCAGTTCTTCCCGGCGCGCCCTGCCGAACCACAGCGCATGCTCCAGAAAGGAGGCCTGCATCTTGGTGATGCGCCCGGTCATGATGTTGTCGAGCACGCTCATCCCCTTGAAAAGCGCGATATTCTGGAAAGTGCGGGCGATACTTTGCCGGGCAGCCATGTGCGGCTCCATTTTCCGGCGTTCCTTGCCATGCCAGAAGATCCTGCCCTCCTGCGGGTGATAGACGCCGTTGATGACATTCAACATCGAACTCTTGCCGGCACCGTTGGGGCCGATGATGGCGCGCACCTCGTGTTCGCGCACATCGAAGGAAATGTCGGTGAGCGCCTTGACGCCTCCGAAGCGCAGCGAAATGTTCCGCAGGTCGAGAATGACGTCGCCGATCTTCCTGCTCATCTCAGGCGGCCTTCATGACGAGCGGGAAAGTCTTCGCATCGACGATCTGCAGGTCGGCCGCCACCTTGCCGCGCCGCCCGTCCTCGAACTTGACCTCGGTTTCGATGAACTGCGACGCCTTGCCGTCGTAGAGCGCGTCGATCAGCACCCGGTATTTCTCGGCGACGAAATTGCGCCGCACCTTGCGCGTCCGCGTCAATTCGTCGTCATCGGGGTCCAGTTCCTTGTGCAGGACCAGGAAGCGGTGAATCTGCGAGTCGGCGACCATCGTGTCATGCAGCAGATCGGCGTTGATCTGCTCGACGCATTCGCGGATCAGTTCCAGCACTTCCGGTTTGCCGGCCAGATCGGTGTAGCCGGAATAGGCGATGCCGCGTCGCTCGGCCCAGTTGCCGACGGCGCCGACGTCGATATTGATGAAAGCGCAGACCATATCGCGGGCGTGGCCGAAACAGACCGCTTCCTTGACGTGCGGGAAGAACTTGAGCTTGTTCTCGATATAGTTGGGCGCGAACATCGCGCCATTGGCGAGCTTGCCCACATCCTTGGCGCGATCGATGATTTTCAGGTGGCCATCGTCATCGAGGAAGCCGGCGTCGCCGGTCATGAAATAGCCGTCGGCGTTGATCGATTCGGCCGTATCTTCCGGCCGTTTGTAGTACTCCTTGAGCAGCATCGGCCCTCTGACCAGCACCTCGCCGTTGTCGGCGATCTTGATCTCGACGCTGGGCGCCGGGGCGCCGACCGTATCGGACTTGACGTGACCGTCGGGCTGCAGGCAGACGTAGGCACAGGTCTCGGTCTGCCCGTAGAGCTGCTTGAGATTGATGCCGATCGAACGATAGAAACGGAACAGTTCCGGGCCGATCGCCGCGCCGGCGGTATAGGCGGCGCGGATGCGGCTCATGCCGAGCACGTTACGCAACGGCGCGAAGATCAGCAGGTTGCCGAGCCAGTACAGGAAGCGGTCGCCGGCGGCGACCGGTTTGCCGTCGAGAATTTCGCCGCCGCAGCGCTTGGCGACGCCCATGAAGTAATGGAAGAGTTTCTGCTTCAGCTTGCCGGCATCTTCCATGCGGATCATCACCGAAGTGAGCAGGCTCTCGAACACCCTTGGCGGTGCGAAATACCAGGTCGGGCCGATCTCGCGCAGGTCGGTCATCACCGTCTCGCCAGACTCCGGGCAATTGATCGTGAATCCGGCGACCAGCGCCTGGGCGTAGGAAAACAGGTGGTCGCCGACCCAGGCCATCGGCAGGTAGGAAAGAATATCGCCATCACCCGTCATGCGGTCGACCTGGACCCCACCACGCGCCGCGGAAATGAACGCCGCGTGCGTCTGGCAGACGCCTTTCGGCTTGCCCGTCGTGCCCGAGGTGTAGAGCATCACCGAGACGTCGTCGTAATGGCCACTGGCGATCTCGCCATCGAGAAAATCGTGATGGTTGCGGTCATGAATCCGGCCCATTTCCATCAGCTCATGGATATCGTGCAGGAAGGTCTGGGTGTAATGGCGCATGCCGCGCGGGTCGTCATAGACGATATGTTCCAGCATCGGCAGCTGATCCCTGATCTCGAGCAGCTTGTCGACCTGCTCCTGATCCTCGACGACGGCAAAACGAATGCCGGCATCCTGCAATACGAAGAGCATTTCGGCGGCCACCGCATCCTGATACAGTGGCACCGGGACGCCACCGAGACACTGGGCGGCGCTCATCATCATGTACAGATGCGGGCGGTTGTCACCGATGATGGCGAGGTTGTCGCCACGCTTGAAACCGAGCTCGGCGAGGCCGCAGGCCAGCGCCCGGACCCGCCCGGCGACATCGGCCCAGGACCAGGTCTGCCAGATGCCGAGATATTTCTCGCGCATCGCCGGCGCGTCGGGGCGTATTTTTGCGTGATCCAGCAGCAGGCGCGGAAAAGTATGCAGCCCGTCCAGCGACCCGAAATCCACCTCTCCGGCCATTCTTGTCTCCTCTTCGCCGAGCCTCTTTGGAACACGGTCTGATGATTGTCTGACGCATTGTGTCGATTGCCGCCTGCGGCGTAAACCTTGCAGTGCACAATGGCGATCTCCCGCTGATGGCAGGGCGTCCGGGAAAATTGCCGGCTTATAATTGTCGCCTGCCAGACAACCCGGGAATGGCTCGAAAAACGCCGGTCAATTCCTGCGCATGCCCCACCCGCAAAACCACGAGACAAGCAATGACCATGACGACCAACACGCCGCGCCTGACCTCGCTCTCGCACGGCGGTGGCTGCGGTTGCAAGATCGCACCGGGCCTGCTGAGTGAAATCCTGAAGGGCGGCAACCGCCTGCCGCTGCCACTACCACCGGAATTGCTGGTCGGCATCGAGACCGCCGACGACGCGGCCGTCTACAAACTCAATGACGAACAAGCACTGATCGCCACCACCGATTTTTTCATGCCAATCGTCAGACGACCCCTATGACTTCGGGCGCATTGCTGCCACCAACGCCATTTCCGACGTCTATGCCATGGGTGGCAAACCGATCATGGCGCTGGCACTGGTCGGCATGCCGATCAACGTGCTGCCGCCCGAGGTCATCGCGCGCATTCTCGAAGGCGGCGAGTCGGTCTGCCGCGCTGCCGGCATTCCGATTGCCGGCGGCCACAGCATCGATTCCGCCGAGCCGATCTACGGCCTCGTCGCCCTCGGACTGGTTCATCCGAAACTGGTCAAGCGCAATGCCGATGCCCGTGCCGGCGACCGCATCATCCTCGGCAAGCCGCTCGGGGTCGGCATCCTGTCGGCGGCATTAAAGAAGGCTGTCCCCCAAGGGGACTTGCTGCGCGGCGCGGTCAACGCCGCCGGATACGCCAAAATGATCGAAATCACCACGAAGCTGAACACCCCCGGCCCCGACCTTGCCGCCCTGCCCGGCGTGCACGCCATGACCGACGTGACCGGCTTCGGGCTTGCCGGCCACGCGCTGGAACTGGCGCGCGGCGCGCAGTGCAGCATCGACATCGAGTGGTCGCGCGTGCCGCTGATCGACGGGGTGCTGAAACTCGCGGCGGACGGCATCGTCACCGGCGCCTCGAGCCGTAATTTCGCCGCCTACGGTCATGACATCGCCCTGCCGGCGGACTTCGCGCCCGAAGCCAGAGCGCTCCTCACCGACCCGCAGACCAGCGGCGGCCTGCTGGTGTCCTGCGCTGCGGACAGCGTCACTGCTGTTCTCGATATCTTCCGGGAACACGGCTTTGCCAGCGCGACCGAGATCGGTACGGTCGCCCCGAGAAGCGATGCCCTGCTGACCGTCCGTTAGCGACACTCTCCGCAGCCATCAAGTGGCGCCGGACGTGATCCCACTGGTCGAACTGAAGGAACGTTGAAACCCGCAAGCCGGCGAGCGTCAGTCGCGCTTGAGCCTCAGGTCCACCGTGATCGAGGACCCTTCCGCGCACTTGGCGTGCCTGCCGGAATCGCCGACCTGCCTGGTCAGGGTCAGTTCGCCGCGGTCGAGCAGGCGGCGGAACTCGTTTTCCGACAGCTCGAAATCGGCGCGGGAGCATTCGAGCGCGGCCTTCCCCTTGCCGCTGGCGGTCGCGAATGCGACATCGGGCGCCTCCACCTCGATCTTCACCTTGCCGTCCTCCACCGCCACCGAAACCACGCCGTCCCGGAACTGCCCGTAGCGGTTGGCGCTGTCGACCTCGAAACTCGAGAATGGGTCGCGCCGCGCACAGGCGCCACCCCCGGAAGTCGTCTCGACGCAAACGCCACCCTGGACAGACTTCACCTGGATCGCCGTCGAAACCGTATCGAGTTCGTATTCGCGCCTGACCGGCTGCTCGTTCGCCGGCCCGGTCGCGCTGCCATCGCCGGACGCATCCCCCGGTGCCAGCCGGCCGGGCTTGCGCCCCCCGACCGGCGTACCCGGGTCGGAAAGCGGTCCCATGTCCACACGCCTGCCGGCGGAAGCCGCCTCGAGCTGGCCACCCCGCGCACTGGCGCTGCCATCCGAATCGACCAAGCCCGAAGGATTGGTTACCAGCAACCCCATCGGCTCGGCGATCAGGAGATTGCCGACAAAACGCTCCTCGACGCTGTAGAAGATCTCCTTGCTGCCCTTCGTCTGCGCAGTAGCCTGCCCCTCGCCACCCTGGACGGTAACCCGCCCCTCGATGGCGATCGCGCGCGGCGGGCCGAGCGTCACGCGGGTTGAACTGGACTTCTCCCCGTCGAAACCCGTTCCGGGATCACGCGCTGAAGCTTCCCCCTCCGGGGAACGGGGATCGTCGAGCGCTCCCGCCACCCCGCTTTCCGAACCCTGACTGGCACGCACCCCCTCCATCCCCACGGGGGCGCGCTGTGCGGCGACGGCACCCACAAAATCGCGATGCGCGCCATTGATCAGCTTCCGGCGCCGCGCCATTTCTTCCTCGGGCGTCGCCGCTGGCGCCATGCCGACACCCAGGCCGCGCCCGGAAGTCGCGGACCCCATCACCGCCTCGACCTGGCCGCGCATGTCCGCCGCGCCGCGCAACTCGGGCGGCAAGGAATCGGCGGCC
>CAVUJN010000034.1:0-93244 GCA_963741765.1 uncultured beta proteobacterium | reverse complement strand
TCATTTTTTGGGTGTTTTTTGCGGTCGACCGCAACAGGGTAACGACCGCACGCGAGCCAGCAGGTGCAAAAGCAGCCATTGCCGAGCTTCTAATTTGGTAGACTTGCAGGGTTTGGGGTAAAAAACGGTAGGGGGCGCCCAGTGCAGGATCGGACCACCCCCTGAGTCGCGGCCATTGCCATCGACTCCAAAGACCTTTAAAGGAGAACAGCAAAATCAGGTTAATGCTGTAGCCTTACAGAATTCTTACACGGGTATGGACCTGAGCTGACATGCGAATTCTAATTGCCGAAGACGACGCCATCATTGCCGATGGCCTCTCACGCTCGCTCCGCCAGGGCGGCTACGCGGTCGACTGGGCGCCCAACGGCATCGATGCCGAGGCCGCACTAATGACCGCCAGCTACGATCTGCTGATCCTTGATCTCGGCTTGCCAAGGCTTTCCGGGCTTGATGTTCTGAAACACCTGCGGGCGCGCAATTCGCAGTTGCCGGTGCTGATCCTGACCGCCCTCGATGGCACCGGTGACCGGGTCAAGGGCCTCGACCTGGGTGCCGATGACTACATGGTCAAGCCCTTCGAACTCGCCGAACTCGAAGCGCGGGTGCGCGCCCTGACGCGACGTTCGAGCGGGACGACGCCGACCATCCAGTGCGGTTCACTGATCTATGACCAGGTCGGCCGCGTGGCGCAGATCCAGGGCCAGACCCTGGACCTGTCGGCCCGCGAAATCGGCCTGCTCGAAGTGCTGCTCAACCGCATGGGCCGCCTGGTCAGCAAGGACCAGCTTGTGGACCATCTGTGCGGCTGGGGCGAGGAAGTCAGCCACAATGCCATCGAGGTCTATGTGCACCGCCTGCGCAAAAAACTTGAAGCGGGCGGCGTCAAGATAGCCACCGTGCGTGGCCTGGGTTACTGCCTTGAGCGACCCCAGGCCGAGTAGCCCGCCGGCCGCCGAGAGCGAACGTTCGCTTTTTGGCGAGATCCTTGACTGGATGCTTGCGCCGCTGCTATTCGTCTGGCCATTGAGCATCGCGTTCACCCACTATTTCGCCAACAACGTCGCCAACTTTCCCTACGATCAAGCCTTGCGCGAACATGTAACGGCGATATCGAGACAGGTCAAACTGGTCAATGGCAAACCGGTCCTCACCTTGCCATCGTCGACCCGTGCTCTGTTGCGGGCAGACGAAACCGACAATGTGTACTTTCACGTCATCGGCCGCGAAGGCAAGTTGCTGGCCGGCGACCGCGAACTGCCGAACCCGGATCGCAAGGTTGCGTCCGATGCCTTGCCGGGGGAGATTTACTTCCGCGATATCGAAATGAACGGACAGGATGTGCGGGTCGCCTATTCCTATGTCGCGGATGGCGAAATGCCCCGTGACCGCTGGGTCCTGGTGGAAGTCGGCGAAACGATGGAAAAGCGTACGCAACTGGCCAACAAGATCGTCGCCAGCGTCATACTGCCCCAGTTCGTCATTATTCCGCTGGCCGTCATGCTCGTCTGGTTCGGCCTGTCGCGCGGACTGCGGCCACTGAACCGCCTGCGCAAGAGAATCGAAAACCGCGATCCGGCCGACCTCTCGCCGATCGCCACGCATCGCGTTCCCGAAGAACTGGAGCCACTGGTCGAAGCATTCAACGAAATGCTCGTACGAATGAAACGCAACGTCGAAGCACAACAGCGTTTCGTCGCCGATGCCGCGCACCAGATGCGTACCCCGCTCACCGGCCTGAAGACACAGGCGCAATTCGCCATCCGCGAAGCCGATCCGGAAGCGCTGCGCCACGCACTGCGTCAGATCGCCGCTGGCGTCGATCGCGCCGGGCGCCTGGTCAACCAATTGCTGACCCTCGCCCGCGCAGAGGGAGGTGAGGCTGCCCAACATCACCACGAACCGCTCGATCTGGTCGCGCTTATGCGCGAAGTGGTTGAAGACTGGGTCATGGTCGCCCTCGCCAAGCCGATCGATCTCGGCTACGAAGCCGACGAGTCGGCGATGGTGAACGGCAACGTATTTCTATTGCAGGAACTGGCCAAGAATCTTATCGACAATGCGCTCAGATATACGCCAGCCGATGGACGCGTAACCTGCCGGGTATTGTGTTTCGGCAGCAAAGTCATCCTTGAAGTCGAAGACAATGGAGTGGGTATCACCGAAGCACAGGCCGAGATGGTTTTTGAACGCTTCTACCGCGCCGACGATGCCGCGACCGAAGGCAGCGGTCTGGGGCTCGCCATCGTTCAGGAAATCGCCGCCCAGCACAATGCCAGCGCCAGCCTGCGTCCCAACCCGACAGGACACGGCTCGGTCGCCCGCGTGGTATTCCCGTTGTGGCAACCGCCGCCCCCACCACCACCGATCCCGGATGATTTCTCGGAGCTCTATCGGCAAACGCCGCCACTTGGACCTTGAGTACGGTTTTTAATGCGGTCATTGTTGCGGCGGCCCCGACACACCGCTATAATTCGGCCTCCGTTTGGCCAATTAGCTCAGTTGGTAGAGCAGCGGATTGAAAATCCGCGTGTCCGTGGTTCGATTCCGCGATTGGCCACGGACACTCGCACCATTCGGCCAGGCTGCCAAAGCTCCGGCGCAGGCCGTGAAGTGTTACCAGGGGCAAGCCGGAGGAGGCCAGGGCTTTGCGGTGGGCAATGCTCGGTTCTTGTAACTGGCCGGTCTCAGAGGTTGGGCTGCTGAATACCCAGGGCGAAGGGGTCCATTTTTCCCCGCGGCTCTCCAATGTCTTGAGGCGGCGGACGGTGGGCGCGGCCTCGTTCCGGTTCTTGAGGTCGCGTAGCAGGTCGGACAAGTAGGGCGTCAACGGAATGGTGCGCTCCCCGTCCACCTTGTCGTGAATCGTCAGGCTGTTCCATTGAAAGTCGACGTCCTTCCACTTCAGGCCGGCTAGCTCGTTGCGGCGGGCTCCGGTCAGTAGCAGCCCTTGGAGATAGGCGGCGATGGTCGGGTTTTGAATCCGGCGGACAGCATCAAACCAGAGGCGCAATTGCTCGCGTTGCAAGGCATCATCCTTTGCCCTGGCCTTTTGCACATGCTCCCGGCTGATTTTCCGGGCGCAGGCGTCCGCGGAGGCGATGCCACGGTATGCGGGCTCATCCTCGCACCAATTGAGAAAGGCCCGCAGCAGCCGAAAGGCAAGGGCGGCTTGTGTGCCTCGCTTCGGGGTCTCGGTTTTGAGCCACGCGGCGATTCTCTCCGGCGTCAGGGCGGACAAAGGCAGCGGGGCCAGAGAGGCGAGGACGCCAGCCCGAAGGTTGCGCGTGTTCTCGCCTTCGCCTTTGGTGCGGTCGGGTCGCATTACCTTTTCATGGTCGAACAGATGGCGCTCGCTCCACTTGGCGCGGCGGGCTTCGATATAGACCTGCCAGGCGTCAGCAAGTGTCACAGCATGGCGGACGGTCTGCGATGCTTCGGCGGCTATTGCAGCAGCGGCGGCGGTGCGGGCTGCCTCGTCCGCTTCCGTGGTCTCGGCTTTGACCTGGCGGGGGTCACGCCCTTGGTCAATCATGCTTTTGATGCGGCGGGCTTCCTGGCGGGCCCTTCCATTGGCCACCAAGAACTTCAAGGGCTTAGCCGAAAGGTTAAGCCCTTTGCTTTTGGCCACCATTACAGAAACGTGACCACTTGATCACGTTACCTGCTAATCCGGTTTCGATTCTGAATGCTCCTATGGCCGAGCCTTTTGATTTCGTCACAACCGGTTTTCGCCTCTGTTGGCGCTGGGCGCTTCGAGCCATTTTTCAGCAATCGTGAGATTTTTCACTGCCTCGCTTCCAGCGTTTGAGCATCATTGAAACTGGCTATGGCGCTACAGCGATTTTCAACCATGGTCGTCTTGGTAAGCAGTGGAGCAAGCGATGAAAGCCAAACAGCACAACCGTTCTGGAGCAGAGCGGCGAATTGACGACATCGGCCCACCGTCCGGCTGGAGAGATCGGCGCAAGAACGTTGAGCGGCGCCGGCCCGACGTGCGCGAGATTTCCTTTTCAGAATGGATCGCCTGCATGCACAAGAAGCCGTGCGAAACAGAATGACCACCCCCGCCCAACGCTGGCAGTTGAAGCCTTTGCTGTAGCATTCGGTTCTGTGTCCAGAGCCAAGCCCGACGCGCCACCAACGAAGTGCCCAATAATGCACACCGAAAACCCCGGTGGGCTAGTTGAGCGAATCCTTGGCGCAGGCACCGGCGAAATCCCGGTCAATCCACGCCTGAAATGCACCAGCGTGAACTTCTGTCGCTACCGCGGCGACTGGCTAGGTGTCGTTATTACCCCCTGGCTCATGGACTTGGTGCTGTTGCCTGGCGGCGGAGAACTCTGGGGAGACATCCCGCAAGGCCAGCGCAGATATGTCGACCTGCCGCAGGGAACGGTTGCCTTCAGTGCGGCTGAATCGCCGGAACTCGGCTCATATCAGCATGCGCCGCTGGTCGCATCGGTCGCTACCTTGCCGGACATGGCTGCGGCAATCAAGCTTGCAAAACAAGTCATGGCTGGAATCTGTATGGCTGGCAGGCCGCCGGATATGCCTTCGCCCACACAACGCGAACCTGGTGAAGCGTTGCCGGACACGCCCGATGTGCCGTCGCGTCGGGGATTCTTCCGCCGCCTTGCGGGAAAGCGCTAAGCGCTCGCTTCCGGCCACACCAAGTCGATCAACGTGGCGCCTGTTGCTCCATCGGCGCTTCGGCTGAATCTGCCTTGGCCGGGGCAGCTGTTGACTGCGACGTGTCCTGCCCCTTCGGGGTAACAGCTGGCGCTCCAAGCAGTGCCGGATGCACCTTTAGCGCACCACTTGGCGCGATATCCTTCGTTTTCAGTACATCGGTGTCGGAAGCACAAGCGGCAAGCAGGGCGGAGAGCAGCAGAACGACTGAAAGGGAATTGCGCATCATTTATCTGACAGGCTGGCACGAACAAGCTTGAATGATAACCGCTCGGCTTGCTGGCGAACAGGCCGGAATCGTACTTATACTACTGAAATTTTTATGTAACCTTGGAGGAGGATGATGCAGGATTTACAGGAGAGTTCGACTATGGATCTGTTGTTGTGGCGCCACGCCGAGGCTGAAGATGGCGAAGATGATCTGAAACGGCGCCTTACGTCACGTGGCGAGAAGCAGGCGCGCGCGATGGGGAAATGGATTAGCGAGCACCAACCGAAGGACTTGCGCATCATTGTCAGCCCGGCAGTGCGCACGCAACAAACGGCCGAGGCGCTAAAGCTCCCCTTTGAGACGCACCGCAAGCTCGGACCCGAGGCCTGTGTTTCCGAACTGATCGCTGCGTCCGGGTGGCCTGGTGCCAGCAACTCGGTACTTATTGTCGGACACCAGCCCACGCTCGGGCGCATGGCAGCCCTTTTGCTGGCCGGCAACGAGGCGGAATGGACCATCAAGAAGGGCGCCTTGTGGTGGCTGAGCAACCGCATTCGCCGGGGTGAAACGCAAACGGTTCTACGTGCCGTGATTCCTGCCGAATTGTTGGAGTAGACACGAACCCCGGTTTGCCGTGAAATAGACCCTTTGCATTAGTGCGGAGGGAAGATGGCTACCAGGAAAATCACCGTTGCAGGCTCACCGGCGACTGCTGTGCAACCAAAGGCAAGAACCGTCCGGACAAGGCAGGTGGCCAAGGGCGACATTCCACCCACCAGGACCGAGGCCGGGATTGAAGGATTTGTCGTACACGCTGCGGTCAACGGGGCGCAGGAGTCGAAAATGGGGGCGATGCGTGACGTGATCACCGGGCTGCCCACCGACGATTCGATCGCATTGCTCAAGGGCTTGCTCAAGGAGCAGCGCATGGTACTCGGCGAACTGGCGCCGAATCCGGATGAGGAACTGGTCAAGGATTGGCGCGGCGGCGGTTACCCCTACAAGAACCTGATGCAGCGCCGCAATTACGAGCGCCAGAAATACAGGCTGCAAGTCGAACTGCTCAAGTTGCAGGCGTGGGTCAAGGACACCGGACAAAAGGTCGTCATCCTGTTCGAGGGCCGTGACGCGGCGGGCAAGGGGGGGACGATCAAACGCTTCATGGAACACCTCAATCCACGGGGCGCCCGCGTCGTCGCACTGGAAAAGCCGAGCGAGATCGAGCGCGGCCAGTGGTATTTCCAGCGCTATGTCGAGCACCTGCCGACCAACGGCGAGATCGTGCTGTTCGACCGTTCCTGGTACAACCGCGCCGGCGTCGAACGGGTCATGGGTTTTTGCTCGGAACAGGAATATGTCGAATTCGTCCGCCAGGCGCCCGAGTTCGAACGCATGCTGGTGCGCAACGGCACCCATGTCATCAAGTTCTGGTTCTCGGTCAGCCGTGAAGAGCAACGCCGCCGTTTCGGCGAGCGCAAGGTGCACCCGCTGAAGCAGTGGAAGCTGTCACCGATCGACGTCGCTTCGCTCGACAAGTGGGATGACTACACCAAGGCCAAGGAGGCGATGTTCTTCCATACGGATACGGCCGATGCGCCGTGGACGGTGATCAAGTCGAACTGCAAGAAGCGCGCGCGGCTGAACGCCCTGCGCTACATCCTGCACAAGCTGCCGTATACGAACAAGGACACGGCACGGATCGGCAACCTCGACCCGCTGATCGTCGGGCGCGCCAATGTCGTGTACGAACACGGCGAACACCAGGGCGTGCCTATCCTGTGAGCGTCCTCAGCTGACCACGTAGGACGCGGACCCGGTCGCCAGCAGCAGGCCGGTTTCATTCTCCAGCGTCATCTGGACCGAGGCGATGCGGCCACCGAGACGGGTAATCCGTCCGGTGGCCGTAAATTTTTTGCCGATGCCCTGGCGCAGGTAATCGACGCGCAGGTCGATGGTGCCGATCCGCCCGAAGCGATGGGCGACCGCGGCAGCGTCTTCATTGGCATATTTGTCGCCGATCGCCACCGTGACGACAAATCCGCCGACCGTGTCGAGTGCAGTCGAGATCACGCCGCCGTGCAGGCGGCCATGCAGGTAGTGCCCGACCAGGTCGGGGCGCATGGCGAAGGAGATCACCGCCACGGCAGGATCAATTTTTTCGACGTGAAATCCGAGCACTTCGTTGAAACAGATGCGATGCTCGAACATGTTGCGCAACTCGGTGTCGAGACGGGCTTGCTCCTCGGCTGAACGGCGAGGAAGGTGAGTCGTATGGGTCATGGCGTTTCAAACAACATAAAAAAGGAGGCGGAAATGCCGCCGCCTTTTTTCATTCTAACCGGCCAGACTATTTCCTGCGCGGCGGCGGCACGTCGGTACAGGTGCCGTGCGCCACTTCAGCCGCCATGCCGACCGTTTCGCCGAACGTGGGGTGCGGGTGGATGGTCTTGCCGATATCGACTGCATCACAGCCCATCTCGATGGCCAGACAGACTTCGCCGATCATGTCGCCGGCATTGGGGCCGACAATGGCACCGCCGATGACGCGATGCGTTTCGGCATCGAAAATCAGCTTGGTAAAGCCGTAGTCGGCGCCGTTGGCGATGGCGCGACCGGAGGCTGCCCAGGGGAACTTGGCGGCTTCGATCTTGCGGCCTTCCTTCCTGGCCTGGTCTTCGGTGACGCCGACCCACGCGACTTCCGGATGGGTGTAGGCGACGCTCGGGATGACCGAAGCATCGAAGGCCGACTTCTGGCCAGCCGCGACTTCCGCCGCGACGTGCGACTCATGCACCGCCTTGTGGGCCAGCATGGGCTGGCCGACGAGGTCGCCGATGGCGAAGATGTGCGGCACGTTGGTGCGCATCTGGGCATCGACGTTGATGAAGCCGCGGTCGGTGACGGCGACGCCAGCCTTGTCGGCACCGATCTTGTTGCCGTTCGGCGTGCGGCCGGCGGCTTGCAGGATCATGTCGTACTTGACGGGTTCTGGTGAAACACCTTCGCCTTCGAACGTGACGTAGAGGCCGTCGTCCTTGGCTTCAACCGCAACCGTCTTGGTCTTCAGCATGATCTTGTCGAAGCGCTTGGCGTTCTGTTTCTCCCAGACCTTGACCGCGTCGCGGTCCGGGCCTTGCATCAGGCCATCCATCATTTCGACGACATCAACTTTTGAGCCCAAAGTCGAGTAGACCGTAGCCATTTCGAGGCCAATGATGCCGCCGCCGATGACCAGCATCTTCTCCGGCACGAAGCGCAGTTCGAGCGCCCCGGTCGAATCGACGATGCGCGGGTCTATCGGGATGAAAGGCAGGTGCATGGCGGCCGAGCCGGCAGCGATGATGCATTTCTGGAACTTGATGACCTTCTTGGCGCCGGTCTTGTTCTGCCCCGTGCCTTCGGTGACTTCAACCTCGATATGGTGCGGGTCGAGGAATGTGCCGTAACCGCGTACGATCTCGACCTTGCGGCCCTTGGCCATGCCGGCCAGGCCGCCGGTCAGCTTGCCGACGACCTTGTCCTTGTGGGCGCGCAATTTGTCGATATCGACGGTCGGCGCGGCAAAAGTGACGCCGAGATCATTGGCGTGCTCGGCTTCTTCCATCACCGCGGCAACGTGGAGCAGCGCCTTGGACGGAATGCAGCCGACATTCAGGCAGACGCCGCCGAGCGTCGCATAACGTTCGACGATGACCGTCTTCATGCCAAGGTCAGCCGAGCGGAAGGCCGCGGAATAGCCGCCGGGGCCGGCACCGAGGACGAGCATCTCGCACTCAAGGTCGGCACCGCCGCCATGGCTGGCGGCAATCGGTGCCGCAGCGGCCGGCATGGCGGCAGGCGCGGCTTCCGTTTTTGTGGCATTTTCCGCGTTGACCGCAACGGGCGTTCCTGCCTCAACCTTGATCAGCACGACACCTTCGCTGACGCGCGATCCGGGCTGGATCAACACTTCCTTGATCACGCCTGCAACCGTTGACGGCACATCCATCGTCGCCTTGTCGGATTCCAGCGTGGCAATCGCGTCATCCACCTTGATCGGGTCGCCGACCTTGACGAACAGGTCGATGACCGGAACGTCGGAAAAATCGCCGATATCCGGGACTTTGACTTCAATAAGACTCATGGTCATCTCCCTTACAGCGCGACACGGCGGAAATCGGCCAGCAATTGGGCGATATAGACATTGAAGCGGGTAGCCAGCGCGCCGTCGATGACGCGGTGATCGGCGGTCAGCGACAGTGGCAGGGTCAGGCGCGGCACGAAAGCCTTGCCGTCCCAGAGCGGCTTCATGGACGACTTGTTGACGCCGAGGATGGCGACTTCCGGCGCATTGACGATCGGCGCGAAATAGGTGCCGCCGATGCCGCCGAGGCTGGAAATGGTGAAGCAGGCGCCGGACATGTCGGCCGGCTTCAGCTTGCCGTCGCGGGCCTGCCTGGCGAGATCGCCCGACTCCTGAGCCAGTTCGAAGACCGACTTCTTGTCAACATGCTTGACCACCGGGACGACCAGGCCGTTCGGGGTGTCGGCTGCAAAGCCGATGTTGAAATACTTCTTCAGCACCAGATTGTCGCCATCGAGCGAGGAGTTGAATTCCGGGAACTTCTGCAGACCCTTGACGCAAGCCTTCATCAGGAAAGCGAGCATGGTCAGCTTGGCGCCGCCAGCCTTTTCGTTTTCCTTGTTGAGCAGCACGCGGAAGGCTTCGAGATCGGTGATGTCGGCATCCTCATGATAGGTTACTGCCGGGATCATCACCCAGTTACGCGACAGGTTCTGGCCGGAAATCTTCTTGATCCGCGACAGTGGCTTGACCTCGACCTCGCCGAACTTGGCGAAATCGACCTTCGGCCAGGGCAGCAGATCGAGTACGCCACCGCCGACCACTCCGCCGGTCGCCGAGGCAACCGGGCCGGAAATGGTGCCTGTCATCACGCCCTTGACGTACCTGGTCAGGTCTTCCTTGAGGATGCGGTTCTTCGGGCCGCTGGCTGTCACTTTGGAAACATCGACCCCAAGTTGGCGGGCATAGGCGCGGACTGACGGCGAGGCATGCACCCTGCTGCCGGCGGGCAGGCCGACGGCGATGGCCGCCGGGGCAACTGTTGCGGTCGACGCGGAAACCGCGGCAGAAACTGCGACCGGTGCGGCGGCAGGTGGCTGAGCCGCGGCCTGCGCAGTGTGTGCAGCGGCAGGCACGGCAGCGCCGCTCTCGACCTTGATCAGCACGCTGCCTTCGCTGACCTTGGAGCCGACTTCGATCATCACCTCCTTGACCACGCCGGAAACGGTGGAGGGAACGTCCATCGTCGCCTTGTCGGATTCCAGCGTGGCAATCGCGTCGTCCACCTTGATGCTGTCGCCGACCTTGACGAACAGGTCGATGACCGGCACGTCGGAAAAGTCGCCAATATCCGGCACCTTGACTTCAATCATGCCACCACCACCGGCGGCCGGCGCTGCGGCGGGTGCCAGCGCCGGATTGGCGGCTTGCGGGGCAGGCGCAGCGGCAGCCGCGCCCGACTCGACCTTGATCAGCAAGGCGCCTTCTCCAACCTTGGAGCCGACCTGGACCAGCACCTCCTTGACCACGCCATCGACGGTGGACGGCACATCCATCGTCGCCTTGTCGGATTCCAGCGTGACGATGGCGTCGTCGACCTTAATGCTGTCGCCGACCTTGACGAACAGCTCGATGACCGGAACTTCGGAGAAATCGCCGATGTCGGGGACCTTGACTTCAATGATCTGACTCATGTTGGTTCTCCCCTCAAACCGTCAGCGGATTGGGCTTGTTCGGATCAAGCTTGTACTTGACCAGCGCGGCGGCAACCTTCTCGCGGGCGATTTCACCGCTGTCGGCCAGTGCCTTCAAGGCAGCCAGCGTCACCCAGTGGCGGTTGACCTCGAAGAAATGGCGCAGCTTCTCGCGCGTATCGGAGCGGCCGAAACCGTCGGTGCCGAGCGTGACGTAGGGCGCCTTGACGAAGGGGCGAATCTGCTCGGAGTACAGCTTAATGTAATCGGTGGCGGCGATGACCGGCCCTGTGGCACCCGCCAGTTTTTGCTCGACGTGCGACTGCTTCTGCGGTTCCAGCGGGTGCAGCATGTTCCAGCGTTGCACGTCATGACCGTCGCGGACCAGTTCATTCATGCTCGGGCAGCCCCAGAGATCGGCCTCGATGCCCCAGTCGGCCTTGAGCAGTTCAGCCGCAGCGATCACCTCGCGGAAAATGGTGCCGGAGCCGAGCAACTGGACGCGCGGCCCCGTGGAATCGACCCCTTTCCTGAACGAGTACATGCCTTTGATGATGTCCGCTTCAGTACCGGCAGGAATTTCAGGATGCTCGTAGTTCTCGTTCATTACCGTCAGGTAATAGAACACGTCTTGCTGTTCCTGGAACATGCGGCGCATGCCATCCTGAACGACGACAGCGACTTCGTACTGGAAGGTCGGGTCGTAGGAGACGCAGTTCGGGATCAGGTTGGCAAGGATCAGGCTGTGTCCGTCCTCGTGCTGCAGACCTTCGCCGTTCAGCGTCGTACGCCCGGCGGTGCCACCGATCAGGAAGCCGCGGGCACGCTGGTCGCCTGCCGCCCAGCACAGGTCGAGCGTGCGCTGCAAGCCGAACATCGAGTAACAGATGTAGAACGGGATGGTCTGCACGCCATGCACCGAATAAGCGGTGGCGGCGGCGATCCAGTCGCTCATCGCGCCGGCTTCGTTGATCCCCTCCTGCAGCACCTGACCGGTGGTCAACTCCTTGTAGAACATCAACTGGTCGTGATCTTCCGGCACGTAGTTCTGGCCTTCCTGATTCCAGATACCGACCGAGCGGAACATGCCCTCCATGCCGAAGGTGCGCGACTCATCCGGCACGATGGGCACGACATGGCGGCCGACGTTCTTGTCCTTCAGCATCATGTTCATGATGCGGACGATGGCCATCGTCGTCGACAATTCGCGGCCTTCGCCGGAGGCCTTGAGCAAGGCGGCAAAGGTTTCGAGCGCCGGAACCGCGAGCACCTCGGCCTTGCGCCGGCGTTGCGGAATGAAGCCGCCGAGGTCCATGCGGCGTTGGCGCATGTATTTGTATTCCTCGGAATCTTCGGCGAACTTCAGGTATGGCAGTTCGGCCAGCTTGTCGTCCGCCACCGGCAGACTGAAGCGGTCACGGAAGCGGGCAATCTGCTCGACATCGAGTTTTTTCTGCTGGTGCGAGGTGTTCATCGCCTCGCCGGCCTGCCCCATGCCGAAGCCCTTGATGGTTTTGGCGAGGATCAGCGTCGGTGCGCCCTTGTGCGTGATGGCGGCCTGATAGGCCGAGAAAATCTTGAAGATATCGTGGCCGCCACGGTTCAGTTGCCAGATTTCGTCGTCGGTCCAGTCGGCGACGAGCGCTTTCAGTTCCGGCGTATTGAAGAAATATTCGCGCACGTAGGCGCCGTTCTTGGCCTTGAAGGTCTGGTATTCGCCGTCGACGCATTCCATCATCCGGCGTTTCAGGATGCCCTTCTTGTCGCGCTGGAGCAGCGTATCCCAGTGCGTTCCCCAGACCAGCTTGATGACATTCCAGCCCGAGCCGCGGAACTCGCCTTCGAGTTCCTGGATGATCTTGCCGTTGCCGCGTACCGGGCCGTCGAGGCGCTGCAGGTTGCAGTTGATGACGAAGATCAGGTTGTCCAGCTTTTCACGGCCGGCCATGCCGATGGCGCCGAGCGACTCGACTTCGTCGGTTTCGCCGTCACCCAGAAAGGCCCAGACCTTGCGATCACCGGCCTTGGCCAGTCCGCGCGAATCCAGGTACTTCATGAAACGGGCCTGGTAGATGGCCTGGATCGGACCGAGACCCATTGAAACGGTCGGGAATTGCCAGAAGTCCGGCATCAACCACGGGTGCGGGTAGGAGGAAATACCCTTGCCGTCGGTTTCCTGACGGAAGTTGTCCATTTGCTCTTCGCTCAGGCGGCCGAGCATGAAGGCACGCGAGTAAACCCCAGGCACCGAATGGCCCTGGAAGAAAATCAGGTCGCCACCGTGTTCGGCGCCCGGCGCATGCCAGAAGTGCGAAAAACCGACGTCGTACAGTGCGGCGGCCGAGGCGAAGGAGGCAATATGGCCGCCGACGTTGGTGTCCTTGTTGGCGCGCACGACCATGGCCATCGCGTTCCAGCGGATGTAGGAGTGAATCTTGATTTCCATGTCGGCATTGCCCGGATACTTGGGCTGCTGCTCGACCGGAATCGTATTGATGTATTCGGTATTGGCGGAATACGGGATGTCGATGCCGTCCTCGCGTGCCTGGCCGATCAGTTTTTCGATCAGGTAATGGGCGCGCTCCGCACCCTCCTGCGCGATGACGCCTTCCAGCGCCTCAACCCATTCACTGGTTTCCTGCGGGTCGCTATCGGGAATGGACACGATACCGGACGGCTTCACGGCACTGGATTGATTCTCTGACATATCTCCTCCTGTTGGAGTTGCTTTGATAGGGACCGGCCCACCGGGGTGCGGATCGAGTCTTGCGACAGATTAAACCCACCGAGGAAGCAAGCCTTAAATAATTCTCATGTTTCACATCGTAAAATACAACTCCGTATTGTGCAATACGGGATTTCCACAACAGCTACGCAACAGCCAGCGACTGTCGTATGCTTGGAACAAAAGGAGGAGACTATGTTCCAGGTTCGAATTCACGGACGCGGCGGTCAGGGTGTCGTCACGGCGGCTGAAATGCTATCCGTCGCCGCATTTGAAGAAGGCCGGCATGCTCAGGCCTTTCCCAGTTTCGGCTCCGAGCGGACCGGTGCGCCGGTGGTGGCCTTCTGTCGCATCGCCGATACCGAGATTCGCCTGCGCGAGCCGATCATGGCGCCCGACGCGCTGATCATCCAGGATCCGACCCTGCTCCATCAGGTCGATGTTTTCGCCGGCCTGAGGCCGGATGGCTACATTCTGATCAACACCAACAAGAGCTTCGAGGAACTCGGGCTGGCAGAGTTCATGAAAAGCCATCGTCCGGAACGGCTACGCACCGTTTCGGCCACCGACCTGGCGCTCAAGCATGTCGGCCGGCCGGTGCCCAACGTGCCGCTGCTCGGCGGCTTCGCGGCCGTGTCGGGGATCATCCGGCTCGAATCGGTCATCAAGGCCATCAATGGCAGGTTTTCGGGCAAGGTGGCGGACGGCAATATCGCCGCCGCGACCGAAGCCTACAAGATCGTGCAGAGGGAAATGGAGGCGGCCAATGCTTAAGCAAATCGAAGGATCGCGCGCCGTCGCCGAAGCGGTGGCGATGTGCCGGCCGGAAGTCATCTGCGCCTACCCGATCTCCCCGCAGACGCACATCGTCGAGGCTTTGGGCGAGATGGTCAAAGAGGAGGCGCTCACCGATTGCGAGTACATCAACGTCGAATCCGAATTTGCCGCCATGTCGGTGGCAATCGGCGCCTCGGCGGCAGGTGCGCGCAGCTATACCGCCACCGCCTCGCAGGGCCTGCTGTTCATGGTCGAGGCAGTGTACAACGCTTCCGGCCTCGGCCTGCCGATCGTCATGACCGTGGCCAACCGCGCCATCGGCGCCCCGATCAATATCTGGAACGACCATTCGGACTCGCTCTCGCAGCGCGATTGCGGCTGGATTCAGCTGTTCGCCGAGACCAACCAGGAAGCACTCGACCTGCACATCCAGGCATTCAAGCTGGCCGAGGAACTTTCGATGCCGGTGATGGTGTGCATGGACGGCTTCATCCTGACCCACGCCTACGAGCGCGTCGACATGCCGACGCAGGAACAGGTTGACGCCTATCTGCCGCCCTACGAACCGCGCCAGGTGCTCGACCCGAACGAGCCGGTCTCGATCGGCGCCATGGTCGGGCCGGAAGCCTTCACCGAAGTGCGCTACCTTGCCCATGCCAAGCAGATGCAGGCGCTGGAACGCATCCCGCAGCTCGCCACGGAATTCAATAGCGTGTTCGGGCGCGACTCCGGCGGACTGATCCATACCTACCGGACCGAAGATGCGGACACCATCGTCATCGCCATGGGCTCGGTACTCGGCACCATAAAGGATACGGTCGACGCCATGCGCCTGCCGGAAAATGGCGGCCACCGGATCGGCGTCCTCGGCATCACCAGCTATCGTCCCTTCCCGCTCGCCGCCGTCGCCGAGGCACTGAAGAACTGCAAGCGCTTCGTCGTGCTGGAAAAGAGCCTGGCGGTCGGCATCGGCGGCATCGTCGCCACCGACGTGCGGATGGCGGTCACCGGCATGGGACTGAAGGGCTTCACCGTCGTCGCCGGACTTGGCGGGCGTGCCATCACGGTCAAGTCGCTGACGGCGCTGTTCGAAAAGGCCATGCGCGAAAATCTGGACTTGGTGACCTTTCTCGATCTCGACTGGAAAGCCGTCAACAAGCAACTCGAACGCGAGAAGGCACGCCGCCGCATCGGGCCGGTTGCCGAAGCACTGCTGCGCGACGTCGGCGTCGTCGGCGCGCGCAACTATTGAGAGGTAAGCAGACATGTCCTTTCAACCCGTAAAGTTTTACCAGACCGGCACCTTCACTGTCGGCAATCGCCTGCTCGCCCCCGAAGAGCGCAGCGTGCAGGCCAGCGCCAAGCGCTTCAACTCGATCAACTCCGGCCACCGCGCCTGCCAGGGTTGCGGCGAGGCGCTCGGCGCCCGCTACGCCATCGATGCGGCAATGGAGGCTACCGACGGACAACTCGTCGCCGCCAACGCCACCGGTTGCCTGGAAGTCTTTTCCACGCCCTACCCCGAAACGTCGTGGCAGATTCCCTGGATCCACTCGCTGTTCGGCAATACCGCGGCGGTTGCCACAGGCATCGCCGCCGCGATCAAGGTCAAGCGGAAGAAAGGCGAGCAGGCGCAGGATGTCCGTGTCGTCGCCCAGGGCGGCGACGGCGGCACGACCGACATCGGTTTCGGCTGCCTTTCCGGCATGTTCGAGCGCAATGACGACGTGCTCTACATCTGCTACGACAACCAGGGCTACATGAACACCGGCGTCCAGCGTTCCTCGGCAACGCCGCCGGCGGCGCGCACGGCGACGACGATGGCCGTCGGCCCCGAGCCGGGCAACGTCTTCGGTCAAGGCAAGTTCCTGCCGGCGCTCGCGCTGGCGCACGACGTCCCCTACGTCGCCACCGCGACGGTGGCCGACCTGCGCGACCTCGAGGCCAAGGTGAAACGCGCCATGGAAATTCGCGGCGCGCGCTATATCCACATTCTCGTACCCTGCCCGCTCGGCTGGGGCACGGCCTCGCAGGAAACCATCCACATGGCGCGTCTCGCCAAGGAGACCGGCATTTTCCCGGTATTCGAGGCCGAACATGGCGAAATAACCTCGGTGCTCCCGATCCGCAGGCAAATGCCGGTCGAGGATTACCTGAAACCGCAGAAGCGCTACGCGCACCTGTTCGGCAAGCAGCCGAACGTTACGGTCATCGCCAGATTGCAAGCCATGGCCGACCGCAACATCAAACGCTATGGTTTGCTCGGACAGGGAGAACGCTAATGGACAAACCCTTCGCCATCACGCTGAATCCGGGCTCGTCACTGGCCAACCTCACCGGCTCGTGGCGTACCACGCGCCCCGTGTACGTCGACCGCCTGCCGCCCTGCAATTCAACCTGCCCGGCCGGTGAGAATATCCAGGGCTGGCTGTTCCATGCCGAAAGTGGCGACTACGAAAACGCCTGGCGCTCGCTGACCGCCAACAACCCGTTGCCGGCGATCATGGGGCGTGTCTGCTATCACCCCTGCGAGGGCGCCTGCAACCGTCAGAACATCGATGCCGCGGTAGGCATCAATTCGGTCGAGCGTTTCCTTGGCGACGAGGCCCTCAAACGCGGCTGGAAATTCGACCCGCCGGCGCCGTCCACCGGCAAGCGCGTGCTGGTGATCGGCGCCGGTCCGGCCGGGCTCGCGGCTGCCTACCATTTGTGCCGCCTCGGACATCGGGTGGCGATCTTCGAGGCGGCAGAGCAGCCCGGCGGAATGATGCGCTACGGTATTCCGAAATACCGCCTGCCGCGCGACGTACTCGACGCCGAAATCCAGCGCATTCTCGATTACGGCGTCGAACTCCGACTCGACACCAAGGTGAGTGATTTGCGTCAGATCATGGCCGAACAGGGATTCGATGCCTGCTTCCTCGGCGTCGGCGCCCATCTCGCCAAACGCGCCTACATTCCCGCCGGCGATGCCAGCAAGGTACTCGACGCCGTCTCGGTGCTGCACGACATGGAAGCCGAAACCGCACCCATGCTCGGCCGCCGCGTCGTCGTCTATGGTGGCGGCAATACGGCCATGGACGTCGCGCGCACCGCCAAGCGCCTCGGTGCCGAAGAGGCGATCATCGTCTACCGCCGCACTCGCGACAAAATGCCGGCGCACGACTTCGAGGTCGAGGAAGCGCTGCAGGAAGGCATTTCGATCAAATGGCTGTCGACCATCAAGGAAGCCGGCGAATCGGAGATCATGGTCGAAAAGATGGCGCTTGACGACAAGGGCTTCCCACAGCCGACCGGCGAATACGAGCGTATCGAAGCCGACTCGGTGGTACTCGCGCTCGGCCAGGACGCCGATCTGTCGCTACTGGAAAACGTGCCGGGACTGGTCGTCGACAACGGCTTGATTCAGGTCGACGCCGGCATGATGACCGGCCACCCGGGAATTTTTGCCGGCGGCGACATGGCCGGCAGCGAGCGCACCGTGACTGTGGCCATCGGCCACGGCAAGAAGGCAGCGCGCGCCATCGACGCCTGGCTGCGCGGCGAGCAGTATGCGCCGCCGCCCAAGCACGAACTGGCCACCTTCGAACGGATGAACTCGTGGTATTACTCCGATGCGCCGAAAACCGTGCGTCCGGTACTCGACATCATCCGCCGCCAGTCCACCTTCGAGGAAGTGCTCGGCGGGCTGGACGAACACAATGCGCTGTTCGAAGCGCGGCGCTGCATGTCCTGCGGCAATTGCTTCGAATGCGACAACTGCTACGGCGTCTGCCCCGACAATGCGGTAATCAAGCTCGGCCCCGGCAAGCGCTTCGCATTTAACTACGACTACTGCAAGGGTTGCGGCATGTGCGCCGCGGAATGTCCATGCGGCGCGATCAAGGTGGTGCCGGAAGAAAATTGATGCCGCACACGCGCCGGGGCGCCGCTACAGGGTGGCCCAGCGCGCGAATGTTGCACCGAAGAATGCTGTGAGGATCAGCGCGACCGGCGCAATGACGATGAAGCCTTTCAGCAATCGGGCAATGAAGGGGTGCGTGTTGCGCGACTCAAGGAAATAGCGCGCCACCAGTGCCCCCTTGACCCAGACGATCGCCGCAACCAGTATTGGCAGCCATGCGGCGGCACGGAACCATTCGCCGAGACCGAGACTGACCAGGGTCAAGGCGACAAGCGCCAGCCAGGTCAGGGTCAGCGCACGGAAGCTGTCGTGGGTTTTCATGGTCAGGCGAGCACGTAGAACAGCGGAAAAATGATCAGCCAGATGATGTCCGTGGCGTGCCAGTAGCTGGCCAGCGCTTCGAGACCGGCGTAATCCTCGGCTGAATAGCCCTGGAAAAGCAGACGGGTGAGCACCCAGAAGATGCCGAGGATGCCCCAGACCGCATGGACCAGATGGTTGAAGGTCAGGTAGTAGTAGACCGTGAAGAAGATGCCGGAACCGCCATTGATGTCGTGCGCCAGATTCCATCGGATTTCGAGATATTTGATGACCGGATAACCGAGGGCGACGAGCAGGCCGGCGACCAGCCAGCGCACCGCGCTGCGCTGGCGCCCGTTGCGGATGGCGTTTACCGAGCAGGCAATGAAGTAGCTGCTGGTAATCATCAGCAAAGTGATGAGCGTCCCGAATACGACCGATAGCCGTTGCGCACCGTCGTGAAACGCATCGGAAAAATGGGCGCGTGAAACGAAGTAAACCGCGAAGAGCACTGCGAACTCGACGAATTCGCAGGTAATGCCGGCCCAGATGCCCTTGTTGCCGGGGATGCGCCGCGTTTCCGCGAACTGAATGTCGGGCGCGGCCTGAAGTACCGCTTCGGCCATGTGCTCTCGCGTTGTCATTTACCAAGTTTGCAATTTTGATGCGAAATCGAGCGGGTGGCTTTGATTCAGGTAAACGAATCGAGAAATCAGCGCAACACCCGACGACCGGCAAGCCAGAGAAATGCGGGCATCTTGCGTTGTATCAAAGGCCACCGTCTGCTGCCTCTTATAATGATCGGTTTGGTAATGCTGATCGAGGAGTCTCCATGGCCGCAGTCATGCCCGTACCGGCCGCCAGCCGGGTTCTGATGTCTGGTAACGAAGCAGTCGCCCGCGCCGTCTGGGAGGCGGGTGTCAGGGTTGCCGCTGCCTATCCGGGTACCCCGTCCACCGAAATGCTTGAGGTTATCTCGTCCTATCCGGACCTCTATGCCGAGTGGTCGGTCAACGAAAAGGTTTCGCTGGAAGTGGCGATCGGTGCCGCCTATGCCGGCTCGCGCGCTTTCTCCTGCATGAAGCATGTCGGCATGAATGTCGCCTCCGATGCGCTGATGACGCTGACCCTGACCGGCGTGATCGGTGGTCTGGTCATCGCCATCGCCGATGACGTCGGACTGTCGTCGTCGCAGAACGAACAGGACTCGCGCTACTGGGGCCGCTTCGCGCATGTACCGGTGCTCGAGCCGGCCGATTCGCAGGAAGCCTACGCGATGACGCTGTACGCTTACGAATTGTCCGAGCGCTTCCAGGTGCCGGTAATCCTGCGCATGACGACGCGCATCAACCACGTCAAGGGGCTGGTCACCGTCGGCGAACGCAACGCGAAGGCTGCGGCGGGATTCAAGAAGGACCCGGCGCGCTGGGTCATGACGCCGACCGGTGCCGGCAAGCGCATCCCGCTGATGTTCGCGCGCGCCGAAGCCTTGCGCGAAGCGGCAGAAGCTTCGGAGCTGAACTTCATCGAACCGGGCAGTGATCGCCGCGTCGGCTTCATCGCCTCCGGCCCGGCCTACATGCACGTCAAGGAATCCTTCCCGGACGCGCCGGTACTCAAGCTCGGTTTCTCGTGCCCGGTGCCGTTCGCAAAGTGCCGCGAATTTGCCGCTCTGGTCGATCAGGTCGTCGTTGTCGAGGAAGTCGAACCGCTGATCGAAACCGAACTGAAGGCGCAGGGCATCGCGGTCATCGGCAAGGAAATCCTGCCGCTGCAGGGCGAGTTGTCGCCTAACGTACTGCGCCCGGCCATCGCCCGCCTGCTTGGCGAAAAAGTGCCGGAAACGCTGTCGACCGCACCAATGCAGCTTTTCCCGCGGCCGCCGACGATGTGCGTGGCCTGCCCGCACCTCGGCGTCTATTACACGCTGTCGCAGGTCCGCAACCTGACCATTTCCGGCGATATCGGCTGCTACACGCTGGGCGCCGGCCATCCGTGGAACGCGCTCGATACCTGCATCTCGATGGGCGCCTCGATGGGCATCGCGCTCGGCCTCGACAAGGGCCGCGGCGAAGCCGACAAGGACAAGCGCATCCTCGCCGTGATCGGCGACTCCACCTTCCTGCACATGGGCATGCAGGGCCTGCTCGACATCGTCTACAACAAGGGCAATGTCACGGTGCTGCTGCTCGACAACCGCGCCGTCGGCATGACCGGCGGCCAGGACAATCCGGGCAATGGCCGCGACATCTACGGCGACGAGGCGCCGCGCGTCGATTTCGCCAAGCTGGTCGAGTCGCTGGGCGTCAAGCAGGAGCGCATCCACGTCGTCAATCCTTACGAGTTGCCGGTGCTGTTCAAGACCATCCGCGACGAGGTCAAGGTACCCGAGGTTTCGGTCATCATCACCGACCAGCCCTGCGTGCTGATCAAGGACTACCACAAGCTCAAGCCGTTCGAGGTGATCGACGACAAGTGCACCGGCTGCGGCAATTGCATCGACGTCGGCTGCCCGGCAATCCACGTCACGCGGCGCGGCAAGGAGGTCAAGGCGAACGGCCGCGAAGTCGATCTCGCCTTCGTGCGCATCGAAACCTCGGTATGTACCGGCTGCGGATTGTGTGTCCAGCCCTGCGCGCCGGATGCCATCGTCCATCACGTGCCGGTTTCGCCGATCACGCTGGTCAAGGGCTGCGGGGTCTGAGATGAGCGAAAATACCAATATTCTCGTTGTCGGCATTGGCGGCCAGGGCGTCATGACAGCCACCGAAATCCTCGCTGAAGCCGCCATCGCGATGGGCCACGACGCCAAGAAAACGGAAGTCGCCGGCATGGCGCAACGCGGCGGTGTCGTTTCCTCGCACCTGCGTTTCGGCAAGAAGGTTTTGTCGCCGCAGATCACGCCGGGCACCGCCGACGTGCTGCTCGGTTTCGAGTCGGCCGAGACCATGCGCTGGCAGCATATGCTGCGCCCGGACGGCGTTACCCTGATGAATACCGCCCGCCTGGTGCCGCCGGTCGTTGAACTGGGCCTGTTCGACTACCCCGACGACCCGCTGGCCGAAATCAGGAAGGCCGGGCGCAAGGTCGTGGCTTTCGATGCCACCTCGATCGCCCAGGAACTCGGCGACATCCGCCTCGGCAACACCGTCATGCTCGGCGCCATTGCCGATCACCTGCCGTTTCCGGCAGAAACGCTCCTCGAATGTGTGCTCAAGCGTTTCCAGCGCAAGGGCGAAAAACTGGTGGAACTGAACCGGCAGGCGTTCGCAGCAGGTCGTGCCGCAGTCGGCGCAGCGGAAGCCGCACTCGCATAATCTGATAAAATACGCGCCAATACAAAGGGAAAGGCCAACGCCTTTCCCATTTTTCATTCCCGCTGGATGCAACGATGACGGCACAAATTATCGATGGCAAGGTACTGGCTGAAGAACTGCGCCAAGGCTTCAAGACCCGCGTGGAAGCGCTCGCTGCCAAGGGGCAACGGCCTGGCCTGGCAGTCATTCTGGTTGGCGCCGACCCGGCTTCTGAAGTCTATGTCCGCAACAAGGTCAATGGTTGCCTGGCGATCGGCATGCATTCCGAGAAGTTTGCCTACGATGTTGCGGTCAACCCGGAAATCGTGCTGAAAAAGATCGTCGAACTGAATGCCGATCCGACCATCCACGGCATCCTGGTACAACTTCCGCTGCCGAAGCATTTCGACGAAGAAGCCGTGCTCAAGGCGATTGCCGTGGACAAGGATGTCGATGGCTTCCATGCCGAGAACGTCGGCGCACTGGCCCAGGGCAACCCGCGCTTCATTCCGTGCACACCCTATGGCGTCATGAAGATGTTCGAGAAGGGCAATATCGACCTGAACGGCAAGGAAGCCGTCGTCATCGGACGCTCCAATATCGTCGGCAAGCCGATGGCGCTGTTGCTGATCAATGCCGGCGCCACCGTCACCGTGTGCAACTCGCGCACCCGCGACCTGAAATTCCACACCTCGCGCGCCGATATCGTCGTCGCCGCCATCGGCAAGGCGAAATTCGTCACCGCCGACATGATCAAGCCGGGTGCAGTCGTCATCGACGTCGGCATCAACCGCCTGCCCGATGGAAAGCTGTACGGCGATGTCGATTTCGCCGGCTGCCTCGAAGTCGCCGGCCAGATCACGCCGGTACCGGGCGGTGTCGGCCCGATGACCATCACCATGCTGCTCGCCAACACCATCGAAGCCGCCGAGAGAAAGGCCGGGCTATGACCAATACGCAACCACTCGTCGGCGTCGTCATGGGCTCCGACTCCGACTGGCCGACCATGCAGGCCGCCGCCGTCATTCTCAAGGACTTCGGTGTCGCTTTCGAAGCGCGGGTCGTTTCCGCGCACCGGACACCCGATCTGCTCTTCGAATATGCCGAAGCGGCACGCGACCGCGGCCTCAAGGCGATCATTGCCGGTGCCGGCGGCGCCGCTCACCTGCCGGGCATGCTGGCCGCCAAGACGACCGTCCCGGTGCTTGGCGTGCCGGTGCAATCGAAGGCGCTTTCCGGCAAGGATTCGCTGCTTTCAATCGTCCAGATGCCCAAGGGCATCCCGGTTGCCACCTTCGCCATTGGCGAGGCGGGCGCCGCCAATGCCGCCCTGTTCGCGGTCGCCATGCTGGCCACCGAGGATGCGGAACTGAGCGCCAGGCTGCAGGCCTTCCGCCAGACTCAGGCGGCAAAGGTGCTGGCGATGAAACTGCCCGAAGTCTGATCGTTGCGGTCAACCGGAAATTTTGCCGAAAATTGAAGTGCCGATGAGGTTCTTGTCTTGAGCGCCACGATGATTCTCCCTCCCGCTACGCTGGGCATGCTCGGTGGCGGCCAGCTGGGCCGCTTTTTCGTTAACGCGGCCCATGAAATGGGTTACAAGGTCTGGGTCCTCGACCCGGATGCCAACAGCCCGGCCGGGCAAATCGCCGAGCGCCAGTTTTGCGCCGGTTACGACGATTACGCCGTGCTCGACGAATTCGCCCAAGGCTGTGCGGCGATCACCACCGAATTCGAGAACGTGCCGGCCGATACGCTCGATTATCTGGCCAAGTTCGTTCCCGTCCGCCCGTCCGCGGCGGCAGTTGCCGTCTGTCAGAACCGGATCGCCGAAAAATCTTTCCTTCGGGACCACGATCTCCCGCACGGCCCGTTTGCGGCAATCCGCAGCGATGAAGACCTCGATGTCGTTAGCGCCGCGCTGTTTCCGGGCATCCTCAAGGTGGCGCGCTTCGGCTATGACGGCAAAGGCCAGGCAATCGTCAACAACCGCGACGAGGCACGCCTGGCATTCGGCCATTTCAAGCGCGAAGCTTGCGTGCTGGAGCAGCGCCTGGTACTCGACTACGAGATTTCAATCGTTCTTGCCCGTGACGAAAGCGGCAGCGTACGCTGCTTCCCGACCGGCGAGAACCGGCACAGCAAAGGCATCCTGGATGTTTCGATCGTTCCGGCACGCGCCTCATCCTGCATCGCCAACGACGCCGAAGACGTCGCCACTCGAATTGCCGAAAAGCTCGGCTACGTCGGCACCATGGGCGTCGAATTCTTCGTCAGTCGTGGCAAACTGATCGTCAACGAAATGGCGCCACGCCCGCACAACAGCGGCCACTACACGATCGACGCCTGCGTCACCAACCAGTTCGAACAACAGGTACGCGCCCTGTGCGGCCTGCCACTCGGTGACCCGCGCGCCCATTCGGCGGCGGTGATGGTCAACCTTCTCGGTGATCTCTGGTTTGACGGGGAGCGCTACCGCGAACCGGACTGGTCGCGGCTGCACGCGATAGGCAACCTCAAGCTGCACCTCTACGGCAAGCACCATGCCCGCCATGGGCGCAAGATGGGACATTTCACGGTGATCGGCGAGGACACGGCCAGGGTTCAGGAAGCTGCGCTGGCGGCACGCGCTGCGGTCGGCATTGTGGACGAATGACACCCTCGGAAGCGGATTACACCCGCGCCGTCGAACTCCTGCGTTCAGGTGAACTGGTTGCCTTCCCGACCGAGACGGTCTATGGCCTCGGTGCCGATGCAGCGAATCCCGCTGCAGTGGCGAAAATTTTTGCGGCCAAGGGCCGGCCCGCCGATCATCCGCTAATCGTCCATCTTGCCGGCCACGATGCGGTCGATCACTGGGCTGAGCAGGTTCCTGCCGTCGCCTGGGAGTTGATGGAAACCTTCTGGCCCGGCCCGCTGACGCTGATTTTGAAAAAACAGGCCTGGGTGCCGTTGACCGTAACGGGCGGTCAGGACACCGTCGGCCTCCGCGTTCCCGGACACCCGGTGGCGCTCGAACTGCTGCGGCGATTCGCAGCTATTGCTGGAGAACATGCGGGCATTGCAGCACCTTCAGCCAATCGCTTTGGTCGCATCAGCCCGACCACTGCGGCGCACGTAAATGAAGAACTGGGCGACCGGGTTTCGTTAATTCTGGACGGTGGGCCATGCAAGGTCGGCATTGAATCGACCATCGTCGACTGCTCGCGCGGAGAACCGGCAATCCTCCGGCCCGGCCATATTTCGCCGGACCACCTGGCAGCGGTGTTCGGCCGCCAGGTGCCGATTCAAACCGCAACCGGAGCTCCGCGCGTCTCCGGTTCGCTGGCGGCGCATTACGCACCGCAGACGCCAATGCGCATCGTCGCCGGTTCGCGCCTGCTGGATTTCCTCAATGCCCAGCGCCACAAGGGTGATTGCTGCGGCATCGTCGGCCACAGCCTGGCGCCACAATCGGGAATGCCGCATGTCTGGCGCCTGCTGCCGGCAGACCCGGTCGGCTACGCACACGATCTATACGCCGCACTACGGGAACTCGATCATGCCGGCGTCAGCCTGATTGCCGTCGAGGCCTTGCCGGAAACGGAAGCCTGGGCGGCGGTATCCGACCGCTTGCGACGGGCTGCTGCCGGTTCTGGCAGTCCCTGATCAATCGGGAAAAAGCCGATCCACCTTGGCCGCACAGATGAAGTCATTCTCCGACAGGCCGCCGACCGCATGCGTCCAATAACGCACCCGGCAGTCGGCATAGCCCAACGTGATATCAGGGTGATGGTCTTCCCGATGCGATATCCAGGCAATGGCATTAACGAACGCCACCGCTTCGTAATGATTCTTGAAACGCCATTCCTTTTCTATCCCCTGGCCGGCCAAAACCCAGCCGTCAAGCGCGCCGAGATAGTCATGACACGCTGACTCATCCATTGCAGCCATACCTGCCTCGCAAGGCTTGCATTTGCGATTATCAATATCGTGATGAGTAGTCATGAATTCCCCTGACTTGTCCAGTTTTCCGGTCATCCAGACTGGCAACCATGGCTTGCGTTTTCCACAAGTCCATTTGCCAAGTCCAGCCACTTAAGTTCCCCGTCAAAATGCGAAAGGCCGACATTGAGTCGGCCTTTGGTTCCTGGTGGAGACGGGCGGGATCGAACCGCCGACCTATTGATTGCGAACCAATCGCTCTCCCAACTGAGCTACGCCCCCAGTGGATAAACATTTTACAGATGTAGTGCTTGCGAGGGAAGAATTTCAAATGCTTCCCGGCCGGCAAAGGATGCGCTTAATTCGCCACCTTTGACCAGCCCTTGCGCTCCATGCAGGCAAACATGCGGCGAACCGATTCGTTGGTTACGACCCCTGACGCGTCGGTATAGGTCGCCGCCTTGCATTGGTTCAGATCGAACGAATATTCCTCATCGCTCGCCCCGCGTTTTTCCCAATGCCACGTCGGTTTGAGCGCACAGCCGGAGATCGCAGCAATGAGAAGCAGGAAGGTAACCCATCGTTTCATCGGGCAATGGTAGCGCAAAGGCAGCTACAAAGTGAGGCAAAATGCACTATGCGTTGGAGGTACAGCAGTTAAGTAACGGCAAGCGGGCGCGGATACGGAAAACTCGGACAAGTTGTGCAAATTTTCTGGCTGCAATCACGAGCAATTGGTAGTTTATGTGCCTGACGGGGCAGGGATAGAGAATCGTCACTGCAAGCAGTAGTCGAATTTTGACCTGCGAACGTATAGCGCACTCGCTCTAGTCACGGAGTAGCCACAATTTGGTCACAAATTGGTCACCGAGTTGCTCTGGCAGTGAATCCCAACAACATCTATAAAGAAAAAACCCCTGCAACTCGTTGAGTTACAGGGGTTTTAATTGGTCGGAGTGACAGGATTCGAACTTGCGACCCCTGCGTCCCGAACGCAGTGCTCTACCAGGCTGAGCTACACTCCGATGCAGTATGAGAAGGGATCAGTGATTCCGCTCAACAGCAAAGAGCGTCAATTGTAGCAGAGCTTCCCGATAATTTGTATCCTTCAGACATTGAATTGCTGCTCTCGCACGTTCCGCTTCCAGCGCTGCCTGGCGACGTGCATGGCCCAGTGCACCAGTCGTGCGAATAGCTTCGAGTACTGCTGAGAATTCATCCCGACCGCCTTCCTCGATAGCGCGTCGCACACACGCCGCCTGTTCCGGCGTGCCCTGCTGCATCACGTAAATCAACGGGAGCGTTGGTTTGCCTTCTGCCAGATCATCTCCGAGATGCTTTCCGGTATCCGCTTCCTGGCCTGAATAGTCCAGTACGTCATCGACTAACTGAAAAGCTGTTCCAAGATGCATGCCGTATTCGGCCATTGCTTGCTCGACTTCGGGTGTGGCGCCGCCCAATATCGCTCCGAGTTGGGCAGCCGCTTCGAAAAGCTTGGCGGTCTTGTAGCGAATGACCTGCAGATAACGCTGCTCATCGACATCTGCATCATGACAATTCATCAATTGCAGCACTTCGCCTTCCGCAATCACATTGGTGGCGTCGGAGAGAACGCGCATGACGCGCATGTCATCGACCTCCACCATCATCTGGAAAGCACGCGAATACAGAAAATCACCGACCAGAACGCTGGCTGCATTGCCGAACATGGCATTGGCGGTATCGTGTCCGCGCCGCAAGGAGGATTCATCGACCACATCATCGTGCAGCAGTGTCGCGGTATGGATGAACTCGACGACCGCCGCCAGATCATGATGGTGTCGCCCTGTGTAGCCCATCGCACCAGCAGCGAGCAATACCAGCGCCGGTCGCATGCGTTTGCCGCCGGCACCGATGATGTATTCTGCAACTTGCCGAACCAGCACCACATCGGAATGCAGGCGATTGCGGATAACCGCATCGACGGCCTTCATATCTGCCCCAATCAGGGCGTAAAGCTGTTCCAAAGTCACATTTAACCTGCATTTTGCTAGACGCGGAATCTTAGGCGTGGGCGGAGTGGGCGTCAAGATAAGGAAATTGGAATGCCAGCCTCTTTGATGATGATGCTTTCGGATAAACTCCCCGGATCGTTGGAAATTTCGTGCAGTCTATCCTACAGGGATATTTCATGGATGGTCACCCGACACCCCCGTTCTATCTCCACAAGATCGCGAAACTGCAGCATGACTAACGTTCCAGGTTTTCCACCGTGATGGCAATTGATCGCCAACGCCGCTTCGGCGGTGTTGCCCGCCTCTACGGCTCCGTCGCGGCAGAACGACTCGAACGTTCGCGAATCTGCGTCGTCGGGGTTGGCGGAGTCGGTTCCTGGGCGCTTGAAGCGTTGGCGAGAACCGGCATCGGGCATCTTGTTGCGGTCGACCTCGATATGGTGGCCGAATCCAATACGAACCGGCAGATTCATGCCCTTGGCGGCATTTATGGTAAAGCCAAAGTTGATGCCATGGCTGAACGCATTCAACTGATCAACCCCGATTGTGATGTTGTCTGCATTGAGGATTTCGTCACCGCCGAAAATGTGGCAGAAATCCTGCTGCCCGGATTCGACGTGGTCATCGACGCCATTGACCAGACCCGTGTGAAAGCGGCGATGATTGCCCATTGCCGCCGTCAGGGAACGGCCATTGTTGTAGCGGGCGCCGCTGGCGGACAGACCGACCCGACACAGATACGCACCAGCGACCTGGCAGCAACAGTGCAGGACCCCCTGTTGGCAAAGGTTCGTGCCTTGTTGCGCCGCTCTCACGGATTTCCCCGAGATCCACGCAAGAAATTCGGCGTCGCTGCAGTATATTCAGCAGAACCATTGCGCTATCCTGCCCGGCATGCGAACTGCGAAGCCACAGACGGGCCGGCGGGGCTAAGTTGTGCGGGCTTCGGATCTTCGGTCTGTGTCACTTCGGCCTTCGGGATGGCCGCTGCCGCACGCGCTATCGACTTGGTGTTGAGCCAATGAAAAACCAAAAAAAGCTGCGTTCTCTCAAGTCGGGAATGGCGCCCGGCTCGCCGGTCCACATCGGTGAGATCAAGACCGTCAAGGCAAGCGTTTCCGTTCTCGACTTTGGCTCCAAGGCACTGATTGAAGCGACGCTTCCAGATACCGCCAGCCTAGCCTCTTATGTACGTCAGAACAGGGTGCTATGGGGAAACATCTACGGGCTTCAGGATCCAGCAGCACTGGCCGCCATTGGCACGAAATTTCACCTTCACCCGTTGGTTCTTGAGGATATCCTCAACAACAACCAGCGCCAGAAGGTCGACACCTACGAAGATTATCTTTATGTCGTCCTGCACCGCTACGAGATAAGCACCGATCCCCTCAATCTCGTTCAGGACCAGATCAGCCTGATTATTGGAGCTGACTACCTGCTCACCTTCCAGGAACGCCAGTCAAAGACCTTTGAGCCAGTCCGGCAACGCCTGCGCGCCGACAGGGCAAACCTGCGCAGTGCTGCGACCGACATGCTTGCCTATTCACTCTTCGATTCTGTGGTCGATAGCTACTTCGTCGTAATCGAAAGTCTGGACGACTACGCCGAGCGACTTGAGGACGAAATTCTCGGCCACCCCGGCCCGGCGGTTCTCGAAAACATTCATCAGTTCAAGCGTTGCGTATCTCAGCTTCGCCGCAATCTCTACCCATTACGCGAACTTCTGGGTAGCCTGCATCGCGAACACGCCAATTTTTTCGGCCCGGATGTCCAGCTCTATCTGCGTGATGTGTATGATCACACCGTACACATCATTGAATCCCTCGATGATCTTCGCGAACTGGCAACTGGATTGCTGGACGTTCATCTGACAACTGTCAGCCACCGGGTCAACCTCGAAGTCCGCGCACTGACGGTGGTCGCCACCATTTTCATGCCGGCCACTCTGATCGCCGGTATTTTTGGGATGAACTTTCGCCAGATGCCTTGGCTGGAACTCCCCAGTGGTTTCTATTTCGCTACCGGATTGATGCTGACCATCGCTTCGATCATGCTCGTGCTTTTCTGGCGCCGCCGCTAATGCTCCGGAAGCCTATCTCTCCAGCAATACCTAGAAGTCTGGAGCATTGGATCCAAGAGTAGTTTCCCGAATATTCAGTGTATGGACTACCGGCAGTTTGGTCACGTGCCGTGTTGATTCGAACAGCAGGCAGGGACAGGAATGATACGTCGTGCGCTTGGCGCAGTGATGACGGGAGCCAGGTCCACCCCTATCGACCAGGATCTTTTAGTAGTTCCGCAAATTGGTGCCTGAAGGCAGCCAATTTAGGGTTGATTACAACTGCGCAATAGCCCTGACCCGGATTTTTCGCGAAGTAACCTTGATGGTAGGGCTCCGCGGGGAAAAACTCGGACGCATCGACGACCTCTGTCACGATGGGCGAACTGGTAGGCAAGTTCGTCGAAAGCTCCTGAATAACTGTCGTCGCTTCCGCGCGTTGCTCCGCCGAATGAATGAATATTGCCGAGCGATATTGCGTACCCGCATCCGCTCCCTGACGATTCAACGTTGTCGGGTCATGGGTCGCAAAAAAAACATGCAGAAGCTGACGATACGAAATCCGTAACGGATCGAAACTGATCGTGACTGCTTCAGCGTGACCAGTAGTACCGGAGCAAACCTGCTCATAGCTTGGGCTGGGATTATAGCCACCGCAATACCCGGATGTGACGCGGTCAACTCCGGGCAGCTCGGAAAATACCGCATCAAGGCACCAGAAGCAGCCCCCGGCAAATGTCGCCAATTCCATGTAGGCCTCCATTCAGAAAGTCGGTCGCGAAACAGTATAGCCTTTTCTCTGGAGATAAATGCACGAAGCCCCTGTAGCGGGTGAGCTAGAGGGGCTTTGTGGGTATAGGGAGCCTGGCGATGACCTACTTTCTCACACGCAATGTGCAATATCATCGGCGCGGTTTCGTTTCACGGTCCTGTTCGGGAAGGGAAGGGGTGGGTCCGAAACGCTATGGTCGCCAAGCGTAACTTGTTCGTCTGACGCCTGATGGCGGCAAACGCAAAATGGAGGAAGGTTGTTTGTTGTGACTGCTATTGAGTTGCTGCAGTGCTACAAGGTTATAGGATCAAGCCGTACGGGCAATTAGTATCAGTTAGCTTAACGCATTGCTGCGCTTCCACACCTGACCTATCAACGTCGTGGTCTTCGACGACCCTTTAAGGAGTTCAAGACTCCGGGATATCTCATCTTAAGGCAAGTTTCACGCTTAGATGCTTTCAGCGTTTATCTCTTCCGAACATAGCTACCCGGCGATACGACTGGCGTCATAACCGGTACACCAGAGGTTCGTCCACTCCGGTCCTCTCGTACTAGGAGCAGCCCCCTTCAAATATCCAGCGCCCACGGCAGATAGGGACCAAACTGTCTCACGACGTTTTAAACCCAGCTCACGTACCACTTTAAATGGCGAACAGCCATACCCTTGGGACCGGCTACAGCCCCAGGATGTGATGAGCCGACATCGAGGTGCCAAACACCGCCGTCGATATGAACTCTTGGGCGGTATCAGCCTGTTATCCCCAGAGTACCTTTTATCCGTTGAGCGATGGCCCTTCCATACAGAACCACCGGATCACTATGACCTGCTTTCGCACCTGCTCGACTTGTGGGTCTCGCAGTCAAGCACGCTTTTGCCATTGCACTTTATGGGCGATGTCCGACCGCCCTAAGCGTACCTTCGTACTCCTCCGTTACCTTTTGGGAGGAGACCGCCCCAGTCAAACTGCCCACCATGCACGGTCCCCGATCCGGATTCACGGATCAAGGTTAGAACCTCAAATAAATCAGGGTGGTATTTCAAGGTTGGCTCCGCCGAGACTAGCGTCCCGGTTTCACAGCCTCCCACCTATCCTACACAGACCGATTCAAAGTCCAATGCAAAGCTACAGTAAAGGTTCATGGGGTCTTTCCGTCTTGCCGCGGGGAGATTGCATCTTCACAAACATTTCAACTTCGCTGAGTCTCAGGAGGAGACAGTGTGGCCATCGTTACGCCATTCGTGCAGGTCGGAACTTACCCGACAAGGAATTTCGCTACCTTAGGACCGTTATAGTTACGGCCGCCGTTTACCGGGGCTTCGATCAAGAGCTTGCACCCCATCAATTAACCTTCCGGCACCGGGCAGGCGTCACACCCTATACGTCCACTTTCGTGTTTGCAGAGTGCTGTGTTTTTATTAAACAGTCGCAGCCACCATTTCACTGCAACCCCATCGGCCTTCGAGCGCGAGGCTCTACAACCTACCGGGGCACACCTTCTCCCGAAGTTACGGTGTTAATTTGCCGAGTTCCTTCTCCTGAGTTCTCTCAAGCGCCTTAGAATTTTCATCCTGCCCACCTGTGTCGGTTTGCGGTACGGTCAATTCTAGACTGAAGCTTAGTGGCTTTTCCTGGAAGCTTGGTATCAATCACTTCAGCACCGTAGTGCCTCGTCATCACGCCTCAGCTAAGCCCCCCGGATTTGCCTAAGGGGCACGCCTACACGCTTAAACCAACTATTCCAACAGTTGGCTGACCTAACCTTCTCCGTCCCCACATCGCATCTAGAATCGGTACAGGAATATTGACCTGTTTCCCATCGACTACGCATTTCTGCCTCGCCTTAGGGGCCGACTCACCCTACGCCGATGAACGTTGCGTAGGAAACCTTGGGCTTTCGGCGAGGGAGCTTTTCACTCCCTTTATCGCTACTCATGTCAGCATTCGCACTTCTGATATCTCCAGCATCCCTTACGAGACACCTTCACAGACCTACAGAACGCTCCCCTACCATATCTTTCGATATCCGCAGCTTCGGTGCACAGTTTGAGCCCCGTTACATCTTCCGCGCAGGACGACTCGACTAGTGAGCTATTACGCTTTCTTTAAAGGATGGCTGCTTCTAAGCCAACCTCCTAGCTGTCTATGCCTTCCCACTTCGTTTCCCACTTAACTGTGTCTTGGGGACCTTAGCTGGCGGTCTGGGTTGTTTCCCTCTTGACAATGGACGTTAGCACCCACTGTCTGTCTGCCTTGCTCGCACTTGACGGTATTCAGAGTTTGCAATGGTTTGGTAAGTCGCGATGACCCCCTAGCCATAACAGTGCTTTACCCCCGTCAGTGATACAAGACGCACTACCTAAATAGTTTTCGGGGAGAACCAGCTATTTCCGGATTTGTTTAGCCTTTCACCCCTATCCACAGCTCATCCCCTAATTTTTCAACATTAGTGGGTTCGGACCTCCAGTACCTGTTACGGCACCTTCATCCTGGCCATGGATAGATCATCCGGTTTCGGGTCTACGCCATGCTACTAAACGCCCTATTCGGACTCGCTTTCGCTACGCCTCCCCTATTCGGTTAAGCTCGCAACATAACGTAAGTCGCTGACCCATTATACAAAAGGTACGCAGTCACCCCACAAGGAGGCTCCCACTGTTTGTATGCATGCGGTTTCAGGATCTATTTCACTCCCCTCCCGGGGTTCTTTTCGCCTTTCCCTCACGGTACTAGTTCACTATCGGTCGATCACGAGTATTTAGCCTTGGAGGATGGTCCCCCCATGTTCAGACAAGGTTTCACGTGCCCCGCCCTACTTTTCGCTAACTTAGTACCACGGAGTCGTTTTCATATACGGGGCTATCACCCACTACGGCCGGACTTTCCATTCCGTTCTATTAACGTCTCCGCTATCACTAGCAGGCTGATCCCCGTTCGCTCGCCACTACTTGGGGAATCTCGGTTGATTTATTTTCCTCCGGCTACTTAGATGTTTCAGTTCACCGGGTTCGCCTCAATATCCTATGTATTCAGATAAAGATACTCCTTGCGGAGTGGGTTTCCCCATTCGGATATCGGGGGATCAAAGCTTCATTGCCAGCTCCCCCCCGCTTTTCGCAGGCTTGCACGTCCTTCATCGCCTGTGATCGCCAAGGCATCCACCACATGCACTTAGTCGCTTGATCCTATAACCTTGCGGCCTCTCTCGAAGCCAGGCTACAGGCAACTCATTTGTGCGACCTTCATACCGCTGACTGCTGCATGAAGATCGATGCAATCACAACGCATCACCCGAACCTCATCAGTTCGAGTGACACAACCTTCTTCCGTTTTGTTAAAGAGCGTAGCAATTGATTTCTCAAAAGCCAAAGATAAACGCAGCGCTTATCTTTGGGTTCTGGTGGAGGATAACGGGATCGAACCGTTGACCCCCTGCTTGCAAAGCAGGTGCTCTCCCAGCTGAGCTAATCCCCCGTCAAACAAATCTTTCAACTTGTCTTTTTGATAGACGTTTCGCCGGCTTTCGAGAACCAGGCAATTCAAGGCGGAGAATCACGCCGCATACTCATGTATGCAAGTGATTCGACAACGCCGAAGTGCGCAGTGTTATCGAAAGTCAGCTGGTGGGTCTGGTTGGAATCGAACCAACGACCCCCGCCTTATCAAGACGGTGCTCTAACCGACTGAGCTACAGACCCTCGTCTGTTTGCTACTCATGAACAACCGATAGGTTGTGGGTGCCAGGATGCTTCTCTAGAAAGGAGGTGATCCAGCCGCAGGTTCCCCTACGGCTACCTTGTTACGACTTCACCCCAGTCACGAACCCCGCCGTGGTAAGCGCCCCCCTTGCGGTTAGGCTACCTACTTCTGGCGGAACCCGCTCCCATGGTGTGACGGGCGGTGTGTACAAGACCCGGGAACGTATTCACCGTGACATGCTGATCCACGATTACTAGCGATTCCGACTTCATGCAGGCGAGTTGCAGCCTGCAATCCGGACTACGATCGGCTTTCTGGGATTGGCTCCACCTCGCGGCTTGGCAACCCTTTGTACCGACCATTGTATGACGTGTGAAGCCCTACCCATAAGGGCCATGAGGACTTGACGTCATCCCCACCTTCCTCCGGTTTGTCACCGGCAGTCTCGTTAAAGTGCCCAACTAAATGATGGCAATTAACGACAAGGGTTGCGCTCGTTGCGGGACTTAACCCAACATCTCACGACACGAGCTGACGACAGCCATGCAGCACCTGTGTTCAGGTTCCCTTTCGGGCACATCTCAATCTCTCAAGACTTCCTGACATGTCAAGGGTAGGTAAGGTTTTTCGCGTTGCATCGAATTAATCCACATCATCCACCGCTTGTGCGGGTCCCCGTCAATTCCTTTGAGTTTTAACCTTGCGGCCGTACTCCCCAGGCGGTCAACTTCACGCGTTAGCTCCGGTACTAAATGGTTTTACCCACCCAACACCTAGTTGACATCGTTTAGGGCGTGGACTACCAGGGTATCTAATCCTGTTTGCTACCCACGCTTTCGTGCATGAGCGTCAGTATCGACCCAGGGGGCTGCCTTCGCCATTGGTGTTCCTCCACATCTCTACGCATTTCACTGCTACACGTGGAATTCCACCCCCCTCTGCCGTACTCTAGCCTTGCAGTCACAAGCGCAGTTCCCAGGTTGAGCCCGGGGATTTCACGCCTGTCTTACAAAACCGCCTGCGCACGCTTTACGCCCAGTAATTCCGATTAACGCTCGCACCCTACGTATTACCGCGGCTGCTGGCACGTAGTTAGCCGGTGCTTCTTATTCCGGTACCGTCATCCACACAAGGTATTAGCCTGTGCGATTTCTTCCCGGCTGAAAGAGCTTTACAACCCGAAGGCCTTCTTCACTCACGCGGCATGGCTGGATCAGGGTTGCCCCCATTGTCCAAAATTCCCCACTGCTGCCTCCCGTAGGAGTCTGGACCGTGTCTCAGTTCCAGTGTGGCGGATCATCCTCTCAGACCCGCTACAGATCGTCGCCTTGGTGAGCCTTTACCTCACCAACTAGCTAATCTGATATCGGCCGCTCAATCAGCGCAAGGTCTTGCGATCCCCTGCTTTCCTGCTCACAGAATATGCGGTATTAGCGCAACTTTCGCTGCGTTATCCCCCACTGAAAGGTACGTTCCGATACGTTACTCACCCGTTCGCCACTCGTCAGCGGAGCAAGCTCCCTGTTACCGTTCGACTTGCATGTGTAAGGCATGCCGCCAGCGTTCAATCTGAGCCAGGATCAAACTCTTCAGTTCAATCCAACTTAATACTCACAATTCACTGACGGTAGATTTTTTACATCTACCTCGATGGATCTCTCCATCCGTGTGATTGCCTTAATACGTTTTGCGACTTGCGTCGCTTCGCATCAAGACACCCACACCTATCGGTTGTCCAAATTTTTAAAGATCACCCCCGCCGCGCCGTCAAAAAAACCCGTCATCAGCAGAGAAGCGAGATTATGAAGAACTTCAATAAAACAGTCAAGATCTTCACAACTCTTTTTTATTCAACAAGCCCCTTCTACAATTACCGGAAATGCCCGCTGCTGCAGAAGAGGTGCGCATTATATAGATCAAACCGCGCCGGTCAACACGATTCTTCGAATTAACTCGAGAAATGTTTTCGTTCCCCGAATTCAGCCAAGTGTCACCCTGGCGAACTTCCGTTTGCCGACCTGCAGAATGACCGTTTCACCAACAGCGATCGTTATTGCCTTGTCTACTACCTTCTCACCGTTGGCGCGTACCGCCCCCTGCTCGATCATGCGCAGCGACTCGGATGTGCTTGCCGTCAATCCCGCCTGCTTGAGGACTTGCACCAGCGCGAGAGGCGCGTCGGTTTGCAGCGACAGTTCCGGCATATCCTCCGGTAACACGCCCTGGCGGAACCGTGCCTCGAATTCGGCCAAGGCATCTTCCGCAGCCGCACCGCTGTGAAAGCGGGCAACAAGTTCCAGCGCGAGCTCGACTTTGACATCCCTCGGATTGCGACCTTTGCCCACCGACGCTTTGAGCTGCCGGATCTCGGCGATATTGCGGAACGAGAGCAAGTCGAAATAACGCCACATCAGTTCATCGGAGATTGACATGACCTTGCCGAAGATTTCCCGTGGTGCCTCGTCGATCCCGATATAGTTCCCTAAGGACTTCGACATTTTGTTGATGCCATCGAGGCCCTCGAGCAAAGGCATCGTCAGAACGCACTGGGGAGGTTGCCCGTAGTGCTTCTGGAGTTCGCGCCCGACGAGCAGGTTGAATTTTTGATCCGTCCCTCCGAGTTCGACGTCAGCGCGCATGGCAACCGAGTCATAGCCCTGACACAAGGGATAGAGGAATTCGTGAATGGCTATGGGCAAGCCCCCCGCATAGCGCTTGGCGAAATCATCACGCTCCAGCATCCGGGCGACAGTGTGCTGCGCTGCCAGTTTGATCATGCCAGCGGCACCCAGATCGTCAAACCACGCGGAATTGAAACATACCTCTGTATTCTCGGGATCGAGAATCTTGAAGACTTGTTCCTTGTAGGTCTTTGCATTATCGAGAATCTGCTCTCGGGACAACGGTGGGCGCGTCGCGTTCTTTCCGGTTGGGTCACCGATCAGACCCGTAAAATCGCCTATCAGGAACAGTACGTGATGCCCCAAATCCTGAAAATGCCGAAGTTTGTTGATCAGGACTGTATGTCCAAGATGAAGATCCGGCGCCGTCGGATCGAAACCAGCCTTGATCCGCAACGGGCGGCCGCTATTCAATCGCTCAACCAGTTCGGATTCGATCAGGAGTTCATCGCACCCACGCTTGATAATCTGCAAACTGCTTTCAACATCAACCATCAATCAACCCCTGAACCTGTTTCAGGACGTCAGTAAGCGCCAGCAAGGCTTCCCGAACCCGAACCAAGTCAATATTTCAATAGAAAGGGGCGTATTTTAGCGCATGCCCAATCTCGATCCCCCTCCCTGATCAGGCCGCCTCGCTTCGAACGACGTGAACGAAAAAAGGCGGCCGCAGCCGCCCGCGAAAGCATGGGTCGAATTAGGCAGAAAAAGACGAGCCGCAACCACATGTCGAAGTCGCGTTCGGATTGCGAATTACGAACTGCGAACCTTCGAGACCTTCCGAGTAGTCGATTTCAGCACCAACGAGGTACTGATAACTCATCGGGTCGATCAGCAGCGTGACACCATTCTTTTCGAGCGTCGCGTCATCCTCATTGACCTCCTCGTCAAACGTAAAGCCGTACTGGAATCCGGAGCAACCGCCACCCGTGACAAAAACACGCAGCTTGAGACCAGGATTGCCTTCCTCTTCGATCAATTCCTTGACCTTGCTGGCGGCACTATCCGTAAATACGAGGGGCGAAACCATTTCGGTTACAGCATTCATTTAGATATCTCCTAAAAATGTCGTTGCAGATTATGCGAGCCAAGAAGGCTGCGGTCAATCGGATTAGTTTGATGCTGCGAGCTTTAGTTCCGCGGATTTGCTGGCAGGATGCAGGAGCCGACCTTCGATGACCGCCCCTTGATGCATTTCTATCAGCGTATAGCTGACGTCGCCAACTATTTTTGCTCGCGACTGCATTTCCAGCATCTCGGTTACAGTCACCTGGCCGACAACCGTACCATTGGTTACCAGATGAGCCACCGAAACCGCTCCTTCGATCCTCGCCTGTTCGCTCAACACCAGCATTGAAGAACTCGCACCTTCGGCAGCCTCGACGCTGCCTTTAACTTCTCCGTCGATCCGTAACCCCCCTGTAAAGCAGATATTGCCCTCGACCAAGGTGCCTACCCCAATCAGGCTGTCGATTCGGCCCTGCGGTTTGCCATCGTCTCGCTTTCCGAACATGTGCCTCTCCTAAAGTTGCGCCATGCGCTTAGCTTTAAGTGTATCACCCTGCAGAATCCTGGCTTCGACGGACTCCAGCTTGGCCACAGCGGGTAGCTCGAAGACCCCATCCTTACGCAGAACTCTTCTGAATTCGACCTCAAACGCTCCAGTATCCGCGCCCTTGGCGGGAAGAAGCATTTCCTGGCGTTTCCCTGCAAGCGAAAAAACAACCATTATTTGCAGTTGACCGCGGAACCTTGGAGCCTGCTTTCCGGACTGGAATGCCAAATGAGCGTTGTAACGGTAACGCTGGGGCCCATCTGGCGCAACCCGGAAACTCTCGAGACGGATCGCTCCATCGTTGCCGGCAGAGGGTATCAGCCGCTCGAAAAGGCGCATATCCTCTTTCAAGGCCATGTTCTCGGCTTCCAGTTCACTTATTCGACTGGTCAACTGCTCCTGGGTCGAGCGCTCCATCTGGACGACGCTTTGCTCGGTACCGGCGATCGAACGCAATTTCAGCAACTCGCCGTTGAGATCGCGAACCTGATTACGCAGTTCGCCAAGTTCCCGAGCCATGCCACCTGCCTCGCCACGTTGAACGAAGAACCAGATAAATATCAGTAGCAGCAACACGACAACCGAGGCTGCCGCCACATACCACGGCCAGGAAAGGTGCGTCCGCACGACCACCCGAGGTGCCGTGATTCCGAAACGGCGCCTGAATTTATTGATTTTCAGGGTGACAGCGGGAGTTGGCATAGACCCATCGTCTCATCCAGGCCAAACATCAGGTTCATGTTCTGTACCGCCTGGCCGGCGGCGCCCTTGACCAGGTTGTCGATTACCGAGAGGATGACCAGCGTATCGCCCCCCTGCGGCCGATGCACGGCAATCCGGCAAATATTGGCCGAGCGGACAGAGCGCGTTTCGGGGTGCGACTTTGCGGGAAGCACATCGACGAATGGCTCATCGGCATACGCACGTTCGAATAGACTCTGGAAGTCGGATTCGGACTTGATCCGTGCATACAGTGTTGCATGAATGCCGCGAATGATCGGGGTCAGATGCGGAACGAATGTCAGGCCCACATTGCCACCCGACATCAGTCCGAGGCCCTGACGAATCTCGGGCAAATGGCGATGACCGGATACGCCGTAGGCCTTGAAGTTATCCGAAGCCTCCGCAAACATGATATGCGTTTCAGCCTTGCGGCCCGCGCCGGATACACCTGACTTGGCATCGGCAATCAGCGATCCGGTTTCCACCAATCCGCTCTTGACCAACGGCATGAATCCCAGCTGAACTGCGGTCGGATAGCACCCGGGATTTGCCACCAGGCGGGCCGATCGGATTTGCTCGCGATTCAACTCCGGCAACCCGTAAACGGCCCGTTCAACCCAATCAGGGCAGGCATGAGTCATGCCATACCACTTCTCCCACTCGGCGATGTCCTTGATCCTGAAGTCGGCCGCCAAGTCGATCACTCTTACTCCGGCATCGAGCAACGCAGGCACTTGCTGCATTGCAATCCCGTTGGGCGTCGCGAAAAAAACGACGTCGCAGGCGGACAAATTGGCTTGGGCGGGATCGTCGAACTTGAGGGCAACGCGCCCACGCAAGCTCGGAAACATGGCCGAAACATCCGTACCGGCATCGCCCCGCGACGTAATGACAACGATTTCAGCTTGCGGATGCTGAGCCAGCAAGCGTAGCAGTTCGACACCGGTATAACCGGTGCCACCAACAATGCCGATCTTGATCATCTAACAAACCTCCGAATCAAGGGTAGATAGTACTCCGCGCCAGAAAAACAAAAAAGCCGCCAAACCGGCGGCTTTCCTGTGCCATCAAGCGAATTAACGCTTGGAGAATTGCTTGCGACGACGCGCCTTGTGGAAACCCACCTTCTTGCGTTCCACTTCGCGCGCATCGCGCGTGACGAAACCAGCCTTGGATAGCGCGGGCTTCAGCGTAGCGTCGTATTCGATCAACGCGCGGGTAATGCCATGGCGGACAGCGCCTGCCTGGCCAGATTCGCCACCGCCAGCCACATTGACCTTGATGTCAAATCCCTTGAGTTGTTCGACCAGTTCCAGCGGCTGGCGAACAATCATGCGACCGGTTTCGCGGGAGAAGAACTGGTCGATTGGCTTTCCATTGACAACAATGGCGCCCGTACCACGCTTCATGAATACACGAGCAACAGCACTCTTGCGCCGACCCGTTCCGTAAAAATAGCTTTCAGCCATGACGACCCCTTAGATTTCCAGAGCCTTGGGCTGCTGGGCAGTGTGAGGATGCTGGGCACCAGCGTAGCATTTCAGCTTCTTGAGCATGGCGTAGCCCAGAGGACCCTTCGGCAACATGCCTTTGACGGCGGTTTCCAGGGCGCGGCCCGGGAAACGTTGCTGCATCTTCTTGAAATTGGTTTCGTAAATACCGCCAGGGTAACCAGAGTGGCGGTAATACTTCTTGTCCTCGGCCTTGTTGCCGGTGACAACCAGACGTTCGACGTTGGTGACAACGATAAAGTCGCCGGTATCGACGTGCGGAGTATAGATAGGCTTGTGCTTGCCACGCAGGCGGCTGGCAATTTCGGTAGCTAGGCGACCGAGTACCTTGTCTGTGGCGTCTACCACAAACCACTCGCGCGTCACCTCATGTGGCTTGGCGGAAAACGTTTTCATGTATGTGCCGTCCTGAAAAATTGGGCGCAGATTGCGGAAAGCCGCAGATTTTAGTTGACGTTCGCGTTGACTGTCAAACGAAAAACAGCCCACTTTAATCAAGAGGGCAAAAAAAACGCGGCTCAGCGAGCCGCGTAAAATCCACACCAAAGGAGGAGGGTGGAGGAGACATCCTGAACCAAAGAAACCAACCACTGGCTGATCATTCTGGTTCGTACGCTTCGCATTATGGGCAATCAGTTGAATTTGCGCAAGCATTTGTACTGCGTTGCAGCATTTTTATTTTAATCCAACAAATATAAATTTCAATCGCATTTAACATGTTGTTATTTAAGGTAATTTATTATTTTTGTTAAACGTAAATTACAATGTTTAACGCCACCTCTCAAGCAATTGCAATGCCGGTAAGCCATGATATGTTGCGCCGCACCACTTCTGGCTTGGGGGCACGTATCACGAAAAACTCCGCTAGAATCGAGCCGCTATGAATAGGAGGCTGGAATGGAATGCACCGTAAGATGGATGGGAAGCGATGCCGGAATGTCGTTCGTTGCCGAGAGCGGAAGCGGACATGCTGTTGTAATGGATGGCGCTGCCGATGCCGGCGGCCGCAACCTCGGGCTGCGGCCGATGGAGATGGTACTTGCGGGAACCGGCGGTTGCACGGCTTTTGACATCGTGCTGATCCTGAAAAGGGGACGCCATGCTGTCAGCGGGTGCGAGGTCCAACTGACTGCTGAACGCGCCGATGTCGACCCCAAGGTCTTCACGCGCATTCACTTCCACTTCAAGATCAAGGGGCGCCACCTCAAACCGGAAGCGGTCGCCAGGGCAATCGAGCTTTCCAAGGACAAGTACTGCTCGGCATCAATCATGATGGGCAAGACTGCCACAATTACGCACGACTTCGAGATCATCGAGGAAATCTGAATCCCGGCCACTGCCGCACGGGAACCTCAGACCCGATAGGCTGTTCCGGTCATTATCCCTGCAACGAGCTTCATAGCCCTCTTGACCACCTCGGGCAGCTCGGCGGCGCCGAGTTTGACAGCAGTTTCAGCGTGCCGGATTTCATCGATGCGCATTTGCTCGACAACTTCCCGCGAGCGCAAATCCTGCTCGGGCAAATGGCGCAGGTGGCTATCGAGGTGAGCCTCGACTTGACGTTCGGTTTCGGCAAGAAACCCCAGATTCCACCTGTCGCCAAAGCGCCCGGCGACCAAGCCCATCGATAACGCACCGGCATACCAGAGTGGATTAAGCAGGCTCTTGCGCCCGCCGAGTTCGACGATTCGCTGCTCGGTCCACGCCAGATGCTCCGTCTCTTCGTCAGCCGCACTGCGCAGGGCATCACTTAGCGCCGGATCGCGCGACGTCAGCGCCTGCCCCTGATATAGGGCCTGGGCACAGACTTCCCCGACATGATTGACACGCATCAGACCACAGGCATGTGCCCGTTCCTGCTCGCTCATTTCGGCCTCTGGGTGTGCCGAGCCTGGTATCGGACGCTGACTGCGCGCCGGAGCAAGAACGGTGCGCAGCGCACGGTCAAATTCGAGAATGAGTTGATCAACTGACATGTTTACCACCACCGGTTATCGCGATATGGGCCTCGACGCAGCGCAGCGCGCACATGGTCGGCGCTGAGGGCGATGACCCCGCCGGGGCAAAAATAATCGATAAAGAGTGTGAAATGTTGGCGATTCGCAGGGACGTCGCGAATCAGCCGCCAATTTTCATTTCGCGATTTCGACCAAGTGCCGTCGGGCCTGCCGAATGCATAGTCACGATATTCTTTTGTCTCGCAGCGAATTCCCTCGAAACTGACATTTCGTGCCCCACCGGTAGCCTGGACGACAAGCACATAACGAACGACGCCATCTGAACCGACGCTGATGGCGGTGCCATCGACAAAAAAATCGTTATTGGTGGCCGCGCTGACATAAAACGGCAGCAGGTTCTCCGCCAGTGGCGCTGCGGGAAAATCGGCGACATTCTCCTGCCATCGCCTGGACTCCCTGCCCTCATCTTCATCGGCGTCGGCAAGAACCGGGCGCACGAAAAAAGAGCCAAGCAAGATGATCGCAACCAGTGAACGCAACACGTTGAAGTCTTTCCGGGGCACAGCTACTCCTTGATCGGTCCGCCGCCCGACTCATTCAAGCTGCCATGCCGCTGGCGGTTGCGTCGGTCGAGATCGATGAAGCGGACAAGTTCACTCAGCGCCTGTTCGTAGACGCTGCGCTTGAATTCGATCACTGAATCGAGCGGAACCCAGAAATCGTTCCAGCGCCAGGCATCGAACTCCGGCTTGCTGGTCGCCCGCAGGGAAACGTCATTGTCTCGTCCAACCAGGCGCAAAAGAAACCAGATCTGCTTCTGCCCACGGTACGAACCGCGCCACTCGCGCTTTATCCAGTGTGTCGGCACTTCATAACGCAACCAGCCTTTGGTCCGCCCGAGGATACGTACATGATCGGGCTGCAGCCCGACTTCCTCATGCAATTCCCGGTACATGGCCTGTTCGGGCGTTTCGCCACGTTTGATGCCACCTTGCGGAAACTGCCAGGAGTGTTCACGTATGCGCTTGCCCCAAAAGACCTCGTTCTTGGCGTTACAAAGAATGATGCCGACGTTCGGGCGATAGCCTTCACGATCGAGCATATGAATCCTGCAAAATTAATAGAGTTGCCTGATTCTTTCACAAAGACAGCCTGCATGCAAAGCCGGCGCTGCGTGTAAAATCTTTGTTTTGCAACGAATTCAGAGCTTCTCATGCGCACTTCGCAATTCTTTTTCACGACATTGAAGGAAGCCCCGAGCGACGCCGAGGTCGTCAGCCAGAAACTGATGCTGCGCGCCGGCTACATCAAGCGTGCGGCGGCAGGCATCTATACGTGGATGCCGCTGGGCTTGCGCGTGCTGCGCAAAGTCGAAAGCATCGTGCGCGACGAGATGGACAAGGCCGGCGCCCTGGAACTCCTGATGCCGGCGGTGCAACCGGCCGAACTATGGCAGGAATCGGGGCGCTGGGAACAATACGGCCCGGAATTGCTACGCTTCAAGGATCGCCATCAGCGCGAATTCGTGATCGGTCCGACTCACGAGGAGGTCATCACCGACGCCGTACGCCGTGACGTCAAGAGCTACCGCCAGCTGCCGATTCACCTTTACCAGATCCAGACGAAGTTCCGCGACGAGATCCGCCCCCGCTTCGGCGTCATGCGCGGCCGCGAATTCCTGATGAAAGACGGCTACTCGTTTCATGCCTCGTTCCCGGATCTGCAGCGCGAATACCGGAAAATGTATGACACTTACAGCCGAATTTTCACGCGACTGGGCCTGAAATTCCGTGCTGTGGCTGCCGACACCGGCTCGATCGGCGGAACCGGCTCACATGAATTCCACGTCCTCGCCGATTCCGGAGAAGACGACATCGCCTACTGCCCGGACTCTGATTACGCGGCCAATGTCGAACTGGCCGAGGCGCTCGCGCCGAGCGCACCACGCACCGCGGCGACCCAAGCCATGAGCAAGATCGCCACGCCAGGCAAGATGGCCTGCGCCGATGTTGCCGAATTCCTCGCGCTAGGTCTGGACAGGATCGTTAAGGCGATCGCCGTCGTCAGCGAGAATGTCGACGGCGGCAAGACATTCGCGCTGTTGCTGCTGCGTGGCGATCACGAACTCAATGAAATCAAGGCCAGCAAGATTGCCGGCCTGGCGTCCTTCCGTTTCGCCTCGGAAGGCGAAGTCGAGGAATACCTTGGCTGCAAGCCCGGCTATATCGGACCTGTTGCGGTCGACGGTGAAAAAGTGGCGATTTTTGCCGATCGCAGCGTCGCTGCCCTGAGCGATTTCGTCTGCGGCGCCAACGAGGCGGGATTCCACCTGAGCGGCGTCAATTTCGGCCGCGACCTGCCGGAGCCGCAAGTCGCCGACCTTCGCAACGTGGTGTCCGGCGACCCTTCACCCGACGGCAAGGGAAGCCTGGACATCCTGCGCGGCATCGAAGTCGGACATATCTTCCAGTTGCGCCAGAAGTACGCAGCCGCACTGAACTGCGCCTTTCTCGACGAAGGCGGCAAGAGCCAGATCATGGAAATGGGCTGTTACGGCATCGGCGTATCGCGCATCGTCGGCGCCGCCATCGAGCAGGGCAATGACGCCAAGGGCATCGTTCTTCCGCCTGCCATCGCGCCCTTCGCGGTCTGCATCGTGCCGATGGGCTACCACAAGAGCGAAGCGGTCAGGCTGGCGGCCGACGAACTCTATGGCAATCTCAGAAAAGCCGGAATCGACGTGCTGCTCGACGACCGCAACGAGCGTCCCGGCGTGATGTTCGCAGACATGGAACTGATCGGCATTCCGCACCGGATCGTGATCGGCGAGCGCGGACTGAACGAAGGCAAGCTAGAATACAAGAGCCGCCTCGACAGCGAACCGACACTGATCGAGCAAGACGGCGTCATCGACATGATCATGGAGAAGCTGTGCGCTGGCTGATCGCCACGATTCTTTCACTGAGTGCGTCGGCTGCATTTGCCGGCGCCCAGCTTTACGAACCGCTTTCGGCCAGTGTACGGGCGGCGTTGCACAAGAGCGTTTCCGATGTCCGTCCCCCGTCCACATCATTTGACAACCCCATGGACGCGGTCGAATGGCTGGCCGAGATGTCGCCACGACTGGAAAAGCGTATCCCCAACCGCGATTACCGCATGGACCTGTTGCGTAGCGTCCATTACGAAGCCAAGCGGGCCGGCCTTGACCCACAACTGGTGCTTGGCCTGATGCAGGTCGAATCAGGTTTCCGGAAATATGCCGTATCGTCCGCCGGCGCCCGTGGTTACATGCAGGTCATGCCGTTCTGGGTCAAACTTATCGGCCGCCAGGATGACAGCCTGTTCGACCTGCGCACTAACCTGCGCTACGGATGCACCATCCTCCGCCACTATCTGGACATCGAGAAAGGTGACCTTTACCGCGCCCTTGGCCGCTACAACGGCAGCCTCGGCAAACCCGAATACCCCAACATGGTTCGCGCCGCCTGGCAGAACCAGTGGAGCTATATCAAGCCGCCGGCAAAGCTTGCCCAGGCAAGCCCCTGATCAACGTCCCATGCCAGGCAGCATGCCCTTCATGCCACGCATGAGCTTGCCCATGCCGCCCTTGGACATCATCTTCATCATTTTCTGCGACTGTTCGAACTGGTTCAGCAGGCGGTTCACTTCCTGCACCTGAACACCGGCACCCAGCGCAATGCGACGTTTACGGCTGGCCTTGATGATTTCGGGCTTGGTGCGCTCGGTCGGCGTCATCGAATTGATGATGCCCTCGACACGGCCAACCATCTTATTCTCGGCGCCGGCCGGTAGCTGACCGGCTGCTTGGGCAATCTGCGCCGGCATCTTGTCCATCAGCGCCGAAAGGCCGCCCATGTTGCGCATCTGAGCAATCTGCTCCTTGAAGTCGTTGAGATCGAAGCCCTTGCCGGATTTCAGCTTCTTGGCGAAAGCGACCGCCCTGTCCTCGTCAAGCCCCTTTTTGGCATCCTCGATCAACGACAGGACGTCGCCCATGCCGAGAATCCGCGACGCCATCCGTTCCGGATGAAACGCCTCCAGACCCGTCAGCTTTTCTCCCACCCCGGAAAACTTGATCGGCTTGCCCGTGATGTGGCGCACCGACAGCGCCGCTCCGCCCCGCGCATCGCCGTCCAGTTTGGTCAGAACGACGCCGGTCAGCGGCAGCGTTTCGCTGAAGGCCTTGGCGGTATTGACCGCATCCTGGCCGAGCATCGCATCGACGACGAACAGCGTTTCGATCGGATTCAGCGCCGCATGCAGACGCTTGATTTCCGCCATCATTTCCTCGTCGACCGCAAGGCGACCGGCGGTGTCAACCAATAGCACATCAAAATAGTGGCGTTTGGCCCAGTCGACCGCAGCAACTGCGATCGCTTCCGGCTTTTCAGCGGCCGTGGACGGGAAGAAATCCACCCCGGCCTGACCGGCAACGAATTTCAGCTGATCGATGGCTGCCGGACGGTAAACGTCACAGGAAACCACCAGCACCTTCTTCTTGTGGTTCTCCTTGAGATATTTTCCCAGCTTGCCGACCGTCGTCGTCTTGCCGGCGCCCTGCAGACCCGCCATCAACACGATGGCCGGCGGCTGGGTATTGAAACTGATGCCTTCGTGGGCTTCGCCCATGATCCGCGTCAGCTCGCGGTGAACGACACCGACCAGTGCCTGGCCGGGACTCAGTGAGCCGATAACCTCTTCGCCGACGGCCTTTTCCTTGACCGCCGCGATGAAATCCTTGATCACCGGCAGCGCGACGTCCGCCTCGAGCAGCGCCATGCGAACCTCGCGCAAGGCGTCGGTAATGTTGGATTCGGTCAGGCGCGCCTCGCCCTTGAGCGTCTTCATGACACGGGCAAGGCGATTGGTCAGGTTATCGAGCATGGCAGATTGGCTTCTAGTAGAATTCGCGAATGTCCGACATTGTAATTCAGCTTGTGCCCCACATCTTCGCCGCCCTGCTCTATGGCGCACTTGGTTTCCATTTCTGGAATACCCGCTGGCGCGAGCATGACGACCAGTGCCTCGCCTGCCCGATGCAAACCTGGGAGCGCGTGGCGATCGCCGTCGCCATCGCAATCCATGCATTCGGCCTCTATAACGCGCTATTCACCGAAGCCGGCATGCGCTTCTCGTTCAGCTTCGCGCTGTCGCTGATGATGTGGCTGGCCGTCCTGATCTACTGGCTGGAAAGCTTCATGACCCGCATGGAGGGTATGCAGCCGATGGTCCTGCCACTGGCGGCAATTTGTACCTTACTGCCAGTCTTTTTCCCGCAGGTGCATGTCGTCGCCCACGCCAGTGCGATCGGTTTCAAGCTTCATTTTCTTGCCGCCATGCTCGCCTACAGTCTGCTCACGCTATCCGCGCTGCACGCGATTTTCATGGGCTTCAGCGAAAACGCCCTGCACAAGCGCCAGATGAAGCGCAGCCTTGGCAGCCTTCCACCGCTCTTGACCATGGAATCGCTCCTCTTCCGCATGTTGTTGCTTGGTTTCATATTGCTGACCCTGACGGTCGGCAGCGGTCTACTTTTTTCCGAAGAACTCTTCGGCAAGCCTTTGTCACTGGATCACAAGACCCTGTTCGCTTTTGCCTCGTGGGGCATTTTCGCGACCTTGCTGGTCGGCCGCCACGCCTGGGGCTGGCGCGGCAAACGCGCCCTGCGCTGGACACTTGCCGGATTTTCCTTGCTGATTCTTGCCTATGTCGGCAGCCGCTTTGTCGCGGAAGTAGTTCTCGGTCGGGGCTGATCGCCTGCAATGGACGACGTTCCCCTTTCGGCCCTGCTCGGTGCACTGGTCGTACTGCTGATCCTGTCGGGCATTTTTTCTGGATCTGAAACGGCGATGATGGCCGCCAACCGTTTCCGGTTGCGCCATGCGGCGCAAAACGGCAGCCGCGGCGCAAAACTTGCTCTAGCCCTGCTGGGCCGGACCGACAAACTGCTCGGCCTCATCCTCCTCTGCAATACCCTGTTCAACGCTGCGGCGGCCACGCTGACCGGTTATATTGCACTGGCCCTTTTCGGACAGTCGGAATGGGCACTGGAAATCGGCACTTTATCCATCACCTTTGCCTTGCTGATCTTCTCGGAAATCTCGCCGAAGGTCATCTGCGCAACCCATGCCGACCGCCTGGCGCCGCTGCTGAGCTTCATACTTACCCCGTTGCTGCGAATTGCCTATCCGATCATCTGGTTCGTCAACCTGTTCGTCAGCGGGCTGCTGAAGACCATTCGCCTGGCCCCGAAACACGCCCATGAAGATGCCAGGCTGTCGCCAGAAGAATTGCGCAGCCTCGTTCTGGAATCGGCGCACCTGATGCCCCAGAAGCACCAGGCGATCCTCTCCAGTCTGTTCGAACTGAACAGCATCTCCGTTGAAGACGTGATGACACCGCGCGGCAACATCGAGATTCTCGATCTTGAACTCTCATGGGAAGAGGTGCTCGCCCAGCTTGCAACCAGCCATCACAACCGGCTTCCCGTCTGCCGCGAGTCGCTCGACGAACTTGTCGGCGTGCTCCCGGTACGTCGTTTGCTGGGAAGCATCGGCGACGCCGAGTTCGACGAAGCCGCCCTGCTGGAACAGATACAGCCCGCCTACTACATTCCCGCCGGTACCCCGGTCTTTTCACAGTTATCCTTCTTTCAGGAAAACCGCCAGCGAACCGGTTTTGTCGTCGATGAGTACGGCGAAATCCTCGGTCTGGTAACGCTTGAAGACATCATCGAGGAATTCGTCGGCGAATTTACCACCTCGCTGCCCGGCCTCGGACAGTCACTGACCTGGGACAGCAATGGCAGTGTCATCGTCGAGGGCGCGCGGCAACTACGCGACATCAACCGCATGCTCGACCTGCAGTTTCCTCTGGATGGCCCAAAAACACTGAACGGACTCATTCTCGAACATTTCCAGGATATTCCAGAAGCGGGTGTTAGTATCAAGCTAACCGGGGTTGCGGTCGAGATCCTGCAAACTCAGGATCGCAGTGTCGTCACCGCCCGCCTATTCCGGCCTGCGCGGCGCTGACTGCAGCCCGGGCAGTCTTTACAAACCCCGACCTCCGTAGCATCATCGCTCAATCTAAACGGCATCAGACGCGTAATCAATGTCCACACCTCAAGGAAGCCCCCTCAGCGGCCTCGCCCGCGCCTTGGTCCAGGCCGGACGGATCAAGGAAGCCGAGGCGGAACAGTTGCAGACCCAGGCAAATCACGAGAAGCGTTCGATGCTTGAGCAGATCATCGCCAGCCAGAAGATTTCGTCGCTCGATCTCGCTCGTTTCGTGGCTGACACCTTCGGCTATCCGCTACTCGATCTGGCTGTTTACGATGAAACGCACATTCCGACCAAGGCCATCGACCGCAAGCTGATCGCCACGCACCGCGTGATCCCGCTCAATCAGCGGGGAAACCGGCTTTCGGTGGCGATTGCCGACCCGACCAATCTGCGGGCGCTGGATGAAATCCGCTTTCAGACCGGATTGGGCGTCGACCCCATCGTTGTCGAGCATCCGAAACTGATGCCACTGGTCACGAAATATGCCGAATCTGCCGAGGACACACTCAAAAGCCTGACCTCCGACGACATCAACCTGGACTTTCTCGACGACGAGGCAACAGGCAAGGCCGACGAAGCGGCATCGCAGGAAATCGACGACGCACCGGTTGTCAAATTCATCCAGAAAATGCTGCTCGACGCGATCAACGATGGCGCCTCGGATATCCATTTCGAACCCTACGAGAAGTTCTACCGCATTCGCGTCCGCGTGGACGGCGTCCTGCGCGAGGTGGCGACACCGCCGCTGGCGATCAAGGACAAGATCGCGTCGCGGATCAAGGTCATTTCCCGCCTGAACATCGCCGAAAAACGCGTGCCACAGGATGGCCGGATGAAACTTATCTTGTCGAAAAGCCGCACCATCGATTTCCGCGTCAGCACCCTGCCCACACTGCAAGGCGAAAAGATTGTCATGCGGATTCTCGATCCGACATCGGCGACCCTTGGGATCGAGGCCCTTGGCTACGAACCCGAACAGAAGGCGGTACTGCTAGATGCCATCAACCGCCCCTATGGCATGGTCCTGGTGACCGGCCCGACCGGTTCTGGAAAGACGGTTTCGCTCTATACCTGCCTGAATATCCTGAACAAGGATGGTGTCAACATCTCGACCGCAGAAGACCCGGCAGAAATCAATCTGGCCGGAATCAACCAGGTTAACGTGGACGACAAGGCCGGCCTGACCTTCGCGGTTGCCCTGCGGGCCTTCCTGCGCCAGGATCCGGACATCATCATGGTCGGCGAAGTTCGCGACCTGGAAACTGCGGAAATCGCCATCAAGGCTGCCCAGACGGGCCACATGGTCATGTCCACGCTGCATACGAACGATGCACCGGCAACCTTGACCCGCCTGATGAACATGGGTGTGCCGACTTTCAATATTGCGTCGAGCATCCTGCTGATCACCGCCCAACGCCTGGCGCGCCGCCTGTGCACCTGCAAGAAGCCGATCGACGTTCCGCACGAGACCCTGATCGAGGCAGGCTTCACCGAGGCCGATCTCGATGGCTCGTGGACCCTGTTCGGCCCCGACAGCTGCGAACGCTGCAAGGGTACCGGTTACAAGGGACGCGTCGGCATCTATCAGGTGATGCCGATATCCGAAACGACGCAGCGACTGATCATGAGCGGCGCGGGTGAAATGGATCTGGCTGAACAGGCCGCGCGCGAGGGCGTCAAAAACCTTCGCGAATCAGGACTGCTGAAGGTAAAACAGGGCCTGACCTCGCTCGACGAGATTCTTGGCACGACAAATGTTTAACGGGGAAGGATAACGGATGGCTACCGCCGCAAGAGCTAGAACCCTCATAGTCAAAGAGTACACCTTCCTCTGGCATGGCAGTAATCGTGACGGCAAGCCCGTTCGCGGAGAGATGCGCGCGGCCAGCCTGGCGGTGGTTCAGACTACCCTGCGGCGCCAGGGCATCATCAATGCCAGGGTCAAGAAAGCCCGTTTCAAGATGGGCGGCAAGGTCACCGAAAAGGATATTTCCCTTTTTACCCGCCAACTCGCGACGATGATGAAGTCGGGCGTCCCCCTGCTTCAGGCTTTCGATATTGTCGGTCGCGGCCATGCGAATCCGGCGGTTGCCAAGCTCCTGCTCGACATCAAGTCCGACGTCGAAACCGGCAGTTCGCTGTCGCAGGCATTCCGGAAATACCCGCTGTATTTCGATGCGCTCTATTGCAACCTGGTCGCCGCCGGCGAACAAGCCGGTATCCTCGATACCCTGCTGGAACGCCTCGCGACCTACAAGGAAAAAATCCTCGCGATCAAGAGCAAGATCAAGTCTGCACTCTTCTACCCGATCTCAATCATTGTCGTGGCATTCATCATCACTGCCGTAATCATGATCTTCGTCATTCCGGCCTTCAAGGAGGTATTCAAGAGCTTCGGCGCCGACCTGCCCGCCCCGACCCTGATCGTCATGGCCATCTCGGACTTTTTCGTCGCCTACTGGTGGGCAATATTCGGCATCATCTTCGGCGGCTTTTACGCCTTCTTCGAATCCTGGAAACGCTCGGAGAAAGTACAAATGCTGATGGACCGCTTCCTGTTGCGCCTGCCCATCTTCGGCGACATCATTCGCAAGGCGGTCATCGCCCGCTGGTCGCGTACGCTATCGACCATGTTCGCCGCTGGCGTTCCGTTGGTCGAGTCGCTCGACTCGGTGGGCGGCGCTGCCGGCAACCATGTTTACAAGGTGGCCACCAAGCAAATCCAGGGCGAGGTCTCAACCGGCACGAGCCTGACCAACGCGATGACCAACGTCAATCTGTTCCCCAACATGGTCACCCAGATGGTCGCCATCGGCGAAGAATCCGGCGCTCTCGATTCGATGCTGTCCAAGGTCGCCGACTTTTTCGAACAGGAAGTTGACGATGCCGTCGAGGCGATGTCCAGCCTGATGGAACCGGTCATCATGGTGGTTCTGGGCACCCTGATCGGCGGCATGGTTGTCGCCATGTATCTGCCGATCTTCAAGCTGGGCGCCGTGATCTGATGCCTTTCGATTCACTGGGCGGCCTGGCTGCCGTAGCCGGGCTGCTCGGTTTGTGCGTCGGCAGTTTTCTCAATGTCGTCATCCACCGCCTGCCCAAGATGATGGAGCAGGAGTGGCAGGCTCAATGCGCGGATTTGCGTGGCGAAACGCCGTCGACCGCGACCGCAGGGAGTGCAGAGCCCGCAGCCCTCTCGCTGGCCAGACCACGCTCGCGCTGTCCGGCCTGCGGGCATCAAATCACCGCGCTCGAAAACATTCCCGTCGTCAGTTACCTGTTGTTGCGCGGCAAATGTTCGAATTGCGCGGCGCCGATCTCTCTGCGCTATCCGGTCATCGAGGTGCTTGCCGCCCTGCTCTCCGCCTATGCAGCCTGGCACTTCGGTCCGACACTGCAGATGGTGGGCGCCCTGGTCCTGCTTTGGGCGCTGATCGCGCTGACCGTCATCGATTACGATACGCAACTACTTCCTGATTCGATCACCCTGCCGCTGCTCTGGTTCGGACTGGCTTTCAATCTCGCCGGCACCTATACCGATATCTCGTCGGCCGTGATCGGCGCCATGGTCGGCTATCTGACGTTGTGGTCGATCTTCTGGGCGTTCAAGCTGGCGACTGGCAAGGAAGGCATGGGCTATGGCGATTTCAAGCTGCTCGCCGCGCTCGGCGCCTGGCTCGGCTGGCAGATGCTGCCTGTCATCATCCTGCTCTCGTCGGTGGTCGGCGCGGCGGTCGGAATCAGCCTCATCGTGTTCAATCGTCATGGACGGAACACGCCGATCCCCTTTGGCCCGTATCTCGCCGCCGCCGGCTGCATCGCCCTGTTCTGGGGTTCCGGTTTGACGCGCAGCTATCTTGGACTGGTGACTTGAAATTTCAAGGCGCCACCACAAGCTTGGCAGGGCTACTTTCTCATTTATAATTCAAGGTTTTGGAGGATTCCCGTGCCGATTTACGAATATCGCTGTGAGGCCTGCGGCTTCCAGAAAGAACATCTACAAAAGCTGAGCGAGCCGCAACTCACCACCTGCCCTGATTGCGGCAAGGAAAGCTACAACAAGCTGCTTTCGGCAGCGGGTTTCCAGCTCAAGGGCAGCGGCTGGTACGCCACGGATTTCAAGGGCGGCAGCAAGCCGGCCGCCAAAGCCGATAGCGCCCCGCCCTGCCAGGGCGGGGCCGGGTCGTGCACGCCGTGCGCAGCCAGTTGATCAAGCGCTACTTTCTTACCGGGCTTCTGATCTGGGTCCCGCTGGTCATCACCGGCTGGGTGCTGTCGTTCATCGTCAGCACCCTGGATCAATCGCTGCGGCTGTTGCCCGAGGCCATGCACCCGCAGAACCTATTCGGATTCCCCATTCCTGGCGTCGGCGCGCTGCTGACACTGGCGATGATCTTGCTGACCGGCCTGCTTGCCGCCAACTTCATCGGCCAGAAACTGGTGGTCTGGTGGGAAATGCTGCTGGCGCGGATTCCGGTCGTCAATTCGGTCTACCACAGCGTCAAGCAGGTTTCCGACACGCTTTTTTCATCGAGTGGCAACGCCTTTCGCAAGGCGCTGCTGGTCCAGTACCCGCGCGAGGGAAGCTGGACGATTGCCTTCCTGACCGGCAAGCCGGGTGGCGACGTCGTGAGTCACCTGCAGGGCGACTACGTCAGTGTTTACGTGCCGACAACGCCCAACCCGACCTCCGGATTCTTCCTGATGATGCCCAAACAGGACGTCATCGAACTCGACATGTCGGTCGACGCCGCTCTCAAATACATCATCTCGATGGGGGTCGTGGCCCCGCCAAAACAGACCCGCATCACCGCCACCAAAACCTGAATCAACCGGAAAGCTTCATGCGTACCCATTATTGCGGACAACTCAATGCCGCCCTCGACGGGCAAATCGTCACCCTTTGCGGTTGGGCTCACCGTCGCCGCGACCACGGTGGCGTTATCTTCATCGACCTGCGCGATCGTGAAGGCCTGGCGCAAGTCGTTTGCGACCCGGACCGGGCTGACATGTTCGCCGTTGCCGAATCCGTTCGCAACGAGTTCTGCCTGAAGATTACCGGCAAGGTGCGTCCGCGGCCGGCCGGAACGACCAATGCCAACCTCGCCTCCGGCGAGATCGAAGTCCTGTGCCACGAGATCGAAGTCCTGAACCCGGCGGTTACGCCGCCATTCCAGCTCGATGAGGACAACCTCTCCGAAAACGTTCGCCTGCTGCATCGCGTCATCGACCTGCGCCGCCCGCAAATGCAGAACAACATGATGCTGCGCTACAAGACCGCGCGCGCCTTCCGCCGCTTCCTCGACGACAACGGTTTCATCGACATCGAAACGCCGATGCTTACGAAATCGACGCCGGAAGGCGCCCGCGACTACCTCGTGCCTTCGCGCGTGCACCCCGGCCAGTTCTTCGCCCTGCCGCAATCGCCGCAACTGTTCAAACAACTGCTGATGGTCGCCGGCTACGACCGCTACTACCAGATCGTCAAATGTTTCCGCGACGAAGACCTGCGCGCCGATCGCCAGCCCGAATTCACCCAGGTCGATATCGAAACCTCGTTCATGACCGAGAACGAGATCATTGACCTGATCGAAGAACTGATCCGCTACGTTTTCAAGGACGCGATCAACGTCAACCTGCCGAACCCGTTCCCCCGCATGCCCTATGCCGAAGCCATGAACCGCTTCGGCTCCGACAAGCCCGACCTGCGCGTGACGCTCGAACTCACTGAAGTCACTGACGCCGTCAAGGATGTCGCCTTCAAGGTCTTCGCCGGCGTTGCCAACAGCGAAAATGGCCGCGTCGCCGCCCTGCGCGTGCCCGGCGGCGCCAACCTGACGCGCGGCGAGATCGACGAATACACCAAGTTCGTCGCCATTTACGGCGCCCGAGGCCTGGCTTACATCAAGATCAATGACGTCAGCCAGCTCAACGAAACCGGCCTGCAAAGCCCGATCGTCAAGAACCTGCACGAAAATGCGCTGAAAGCCATCGTAGACCGCACCGGCGCCCAATCCGGCGACCTGATCTTCTTCGGCGCCGACAACGCCAAGGTGGTCAACGACGCGCTCGGCGCCCTGCGCACCAGGATTGGCCACGAGAAGGGCTTCCTCAACGGCAACGCCTGGGAGCCTCTGTGGGTCGTGGACTTCCCGATGTTCGAGTACGACGAGGACGACAAGCGGTGGACGGCCTGCCACCACCCCTTCACCAGCCCCAAGGACGAACACGTCGCGCTGCTCAAGACCGACCCCGGCAAGTGCCTGGCCAAGGCCTACGACCTGGCGCTCAACGGCTGGGAAATCGGCGGCGGCTCGGTACGTATCCACCGCGCCGACGTTCAGGAAACGGTGTTCAAGGCGCTCAACATCGGCCCCGAGGAACAACAGGCCAAGTTCGGCTTCCTGCTCGACGCGCTGAAGTATGGCGCACCACCGCACGGCGGCCTGGCCTTCGGCCTCGACCGCATCGTCACGATGATGACCGGCGCCGAATCGATCCGTGACGTCATCGCCTTCCCGAAGACCCAGCGCGCCCAGTGCCTGCTGACCGATGCCCCCTCCAGCGTCGATGAGAAGCAGTTGCGCGAACTGCACATCCGCCTGCGCCAGAAGGTGGAGACCCAGGTCGAAGTCAGCCCCGGCTGATTCCGATGCGACCCTGGCTGCGTCTGCTGATCGTCGCCTGGCTGGCGATCGGCGCAACGCTGGGTGTCGCCCGCGACAACGGCGCGGTCGACGGCGTTTTCCTCGCGGATTTGCCGCGCGAAGCACAGCAGACCCTGGCGCTGATCAAGGATGGCGGGCCATTTCCATACAATCGTGACGGCGTTGTTTTCGGAAATTACGAAAAGCGTCTGCCGCTCAAGCAGCGCGGCTACTACCACGAATACACCGTGAAGACCCCAGGTCGCCGCGATCGTGGGGCGCGGCGCATCATCACCGGGCGCGGCCACGAGTATTTCTACACCGACGATCACTACCGCTCCTTCACACGCATTTTGGAATAGGTCATGAGCGAGAAATTCATCCGCAGGGTTGACCAGGCCACGGTCTATTACCTGCCCGCCGCACGGCGCGAAGCCCTTGCGGCAGCAGCCAAAAAGGCCAGGCTGCACACGGCGTTGCTCGAAATCCCCCGGAACATGAAGTCCGGCGAGTTGCTTGAACGGCTCGGCAAGGCACTTCATTTTCCCGACTGGTACGGCGCGAATTTCGATGCACTGCATGATTGCCTGACCGATCCCGACTGCCTGCCCGCCAAGGGCATCGTGCTCTTCGTCGACGGCAGCGCGAATTTGCGCGACAGCGACCCGAACGGCTTGTCTACGCTGATCGAGGTGTTCACGGCCGCAGCCATCGAACTGCACCGGAGCGGCACCCCGTTGTGGGTACTCTTCGACAGCGAGACCGGCGGTCTCAGCGAATTGCCTCTGGCATGACCGGTTTCAAGCAGCCGCTCTCGGTTCTGGTCGTAATCCACACCCCGGCGCTCGAAGTCCTCTTGCTCGAACGTGCGGCGCATCGCGGATTCTGGCAGTCCGTCACCGGCAGCCGCGAGGACGACGAGTCCTTGTTCGCGACAGCCTGCCGCGAGGTCACGGAAGAGACCGGCATCGACACGACCCGCTACCTGCCGGTCGATTGGCAGGTCACCAACCGCTTCGAGATTTTCGCGGAATGGCGACACCGCTACGCGCCGGGAATCACCGAGAACACCGAACATGTCTTCGGCCTGCAGCTTCCCGGCCCGCTCGACATCGCCGTGTCCCCCGACGAGCATCGCGACTGGACCTGGGTGCCGTGGCAGGAGGCGGCCCGGCGCTGCTTCTCGTGGAGCAATCGCGATGCGATCCTGATGCTGCCGCAGCGGCTGGCTCACGGGACTTGAAACGCTAACGGCAGACCCCATATCGGTTTCAGCAGTACTTCATTCAACAAGGAGACCACCATGGCAAACGTTACCCGATTCGATCCGTTCGACGATCTCTTTCGAGGCTTTTTTGTCCGCCCCGTTGATCTGAATGGAAACCCGCAACAAGCACCGTCAATCAAGATGGACGTCAAGGAGCAGGGCGAAAATTACCTCGTCCATGCCGAACTGCCCGGCGTCAAGAAAGAAGACATTCACGTCGTCGTCGATGGCAACCAGGTATCGATCAGCGCCGAAGTAAAGCAGGAAAAGGAAGTCAAGGAAGGTGAGCGCGTACTCCGCTCGGAGCGTTATTTCGGCAAGGTTTCGCGTTCCTTCCAGATTGGCCAGGAGATCGACGATACCAAGGCCACCGCCAAGTTCAACGAAGGCGTGCTCGAACTGACCCTGCCCAAACGCGTGTCCAGCCCGAACAAGCGGCTGACCGTCGAATAGGCGGCAGCATCAAGCCGTAACGCAGGCCGGACCCCGTTCCGGCCTTTTTCTTTGTACAATCCGCGCCAAACGATCTGGAGCACGCCATGAACATCGACGACCTTACCCCCGGCATCAAGGCCGCCGTTCTGGCCGAAGCCTTGCCCTATATCAAGCGCTTTCATGGCAAGACCATCGTCGTCAAGTACGGTGGCAACGCGATGACGGACGAGCACCTGAAAAATTGCTTCGCGCGCGACGTCGTGCTGCTTGAACTGGTCGGCTTCAACATCGTCGTTGTCCATGGCGGCGGACCGCAGATCGAGAGCCTGCTCGCCCGCGTCGGCAAGAAGGGCGAATTCGTCCAGGGCATGCGTGTGACCGATGCCGAAACCATGGAACTCGTCGAAATGGTGCTCGGCGGCCAGGTCAACAAGGACATCGTCAACCTGATCAACCAGCATGGTGGCAAGGCTGTCGGCCTGACCGGCAAGGATGGCAACTTCATCCGCGCCAAGAAACTCATGCTGGAAAACAAGGAGCATCCCGGCGACCTGATCGACGTCGGCCAGGTCGGGCAAATCACCCAGATCGACCCCTCGCTGATCGAACATCTCGACCGCGGCACCTTCATTCCGGTCATCGCCCCGATCGGTGTCGGCAAAGATGGCGAAACCTACAACATCAATGCCGACGTCGTCGCCGGCAAGATCGCCGAAGTTCTGAAGGCCGAGAAACTGGTGCTGCTGACCAACACCCCCGGTGTCCTCGACAAGGCCGGCAACCTGATCACCGGGATCACCCCAAAAGAGATCGACGAAATGGTCGAGGATGGCACGTTGTCCGGCGGCATGCTGCCGAAGATCGGTTCGGCCCTCGATGCCGCGCGCAATGGCGTCAAGGGCGTGCACATCATCGACGGACGCGTCGAACACGCCTTGCTGCTGGAAATTTTGACCGACCACGGGGTCGGCACCATGATCAAGTCACACTAATGCGCCGGCCGGCAAGAACCTGGCTCTTCGACCTCGACAACACGCTGCACCAGGCCACGCCGCACATCTTTCCGCACATCAACCGCTCGATGACCGAATACATCGAGCGTCATCTCGCCGTCGAACCCGGCGAGGCGAGCCGCATCCGGCAGGAATACTGGGTGCGCTACGGCGCGACGCTGCTCGGCCTCACCCGCCATCACGGTACCGACCCCGACCATTTCCTGCGCGAAACACACCAGTTTCCAGACCTCGAACGCATGGTCGTTTTCGAGCGCCCGGTCATCCATGCCTTGCGGCGCCTGCCGGGGCGCAAGCTCATCTTTTCCAACGCGCCGCGCCACTACACCGAGGCGATTCTCGACATCACCGGACTCGGCGCCTGCTTCGATGCCATTTATTCCGTCGAAAACGTTCGCTATCAGCCCAAGCCCATGCGTGCCGGCTTCCGCGCCCTGCTCCAGGCAGAACGACTCGATCCGCGCCGCTGCATCATGGTCGAGGACAGCCTGGCCAATCTGGTCACCGCCAAGAAATTCGGCATGAAGACGGTGTGGGTAAGTACTAGCTACCGCAAATCACCCAGCGTGGATGTGAAAATTGCTTCCGTTGTTCAGCTTCCCGGCCGTTGCGGTCGACTATAATTTCCGGGCAAAAAATAGATAACCATAATCGAGGGAAGAGAACCATGGCCACCAAGCCCGGCGAACGTCGCCTGCAGATCCTGCAGACCCTGGCCCAGATGCTGGAAACCCCCAAAGGGGAAAAAATCACCACCGCTGCCCTCGCTGCCCGGCTGGAATGCTCGGAAGCCGCACTCTATCGCCACTTCGCGAGCAAGGCACAGATGTTCGAGGGCCTGATCGAATTCATCGAGCAGAGCCTGTTCGGCGTCATCAACCAGATCACCTCGGAGGAAACACAGGGCATCCGGCAGGTGGAATTGATTCTCGGCTTGCTGCTGCGCTTCGCCCAGAAAAACCGCGGCATGACCCGCGTCCTGATCGGCGACGCGCTGGTCAATGAAAACGAGCGCCTGCAGGTGCGCATCAACGGCCTGCTCGACAAGGTCGAGGCGGCACTGAAGCAGGCACTGCGCATCGCGGCGACCCAGGAAAATCTCAAGTCCGATGCCGACTTCACTGCGCTGGCCAACCTGCTGCGCTGTTACGTGGTCGGACGCTGGGAGCAATATGCGCGCAGCGGCTTCAGCCGCGAACCACTCGCCCAATGGCCGCAACAGTGGCCAATGCTCTATTTCGCCTGCCTGTCGCAAGCCAGCACGCAAGGCGCGTGAACGAACAAGGGCGGCCACTGCCGCCCTTTCTTTTCGACCAAACCCGGATCAGCGCTTCAGATACTCGGCCGCATCGAGGGCAAAATAGGTCAGGATACCATCGGCCCCGGCACGCTTGAAGGCCAGCAGACTCTCCAGCACGCAAGCCTCTTCGTTCAGCCAGCCGTTCTGCGCGGCGGCCTTCAGCATCGCGTATTCGCCGCTAACCTGATAGGCGTAGGTCGGCACGCCGAATTCATCCTTGACGCGCCGCACGATGTCCAGATACGGCATCCCCGGCTTGACCATGACCATGTCGGCGCCTTCTTCGAGGTCGAGGGCGACCTCTTTCAGCGCCTCGTCGGAATTTGCCGGGTCCATCTGATAGGTATATTTGTTGCCCTTGCCGAGATTGCCGGCCGAGCCGACCGCATCGCGAAACGGCCCATAGAAGCTCGATGCGTACTTGGCCGAATAGGCCAGAATCCGCGTGTAGATTTGCCCGGTTTCGTTGAGCTCGTGGCGAATGCGACCGATGCGCCCGTCCATCATGTCCGATGGCGCCACCACGTCGGCGCCCGCCTCGGCATGGCAAAGCGCCTGCTTTGCCAGCACCTCCAGGGTCTCGTCGTTCAGCACATAACCGCTTGCGTCGATCAGGCCGTCCTGGCCGTGGCTCGTGTAGGGATCGAGCGCCACATCGGTAATCACGCCAAGATCGGGAAATTCGCCCTTCAGAGCCTTGATCACGCGCGGCACCAGGCCATGGCTGTTGAAAGCCTCTTCGGCACCCAGCGATTTCAGCGCGGTATCGATCACCGGAAACAGCGCCAACGCCGGAATACCGAGATTCGCCGCGCGCTCGGCGGTTTTCAGCAGGATATCGAGCGACTGGCGCTCGACACCCGGCATCGACGCCACCTTCTCGCGACGCCCTTCACCCTCGAGAACGAAAACCGGGTAGATGAAGTCGTTGACCGTCAGCGCCGACTCGCGCATCAGGCGGCGGGAAAAATCATCGCGCCGCATCCGGCGCATGCGCGTTGCGGGAAAACGTCCGGTAACACTCATGGCAAAACCTCAAATCAATCAGAAAAAAGAATTCTGTTGCAGCGCGGAACTATTTACCTTGACCCACGTCTGACTCAGCAGATGGCACGCGCTGTCTCCCGCTTCACCTCCCTGAGCGGGGCCTTGACCACGTTAAGGCATTTTGGCCCCCGGACCCCCCTTATCCGGGGGCCTTTTGTTTTCAAGGCCAAGCCACCCGGCCAGCACCCCTTCAGCCTCTTCGACACCGATCTTCTTGAGGCTGGAAAAAAGCTGCACCGAGTACAACTCGGCCCCGCCCCAGGTCGCCAGTTCCGCTTTCACTGAGCGCAGGATCTTCGTCTGCTCCTGACGGCTGACCTTGTCAGCCTTGGACAGAAGAATGTGGATCGGCCGACCCGTCGGCCTGAACCAGTCGATCAGGCGCAGATCGAGGTCAGTCAGCGGGCGCCGGATATCCATGATGACGACCAGGCCGGCCAGCTGATTCCGCTTGCTCAGATAGGGGCCGATCAGGCCCTCCCACTGCGCCCGGATTTCCGCCGGCGCCTTGGCATAGCCGTAGCCTGGCAGATCGACGAAATATTTCCCCTCGGCCAGCGTAAAATAATTCAGGTGCTGGGTGCGGCCCGGCGTCTTGCTGACGTAGGCCAGACGCACACGCCCGGCCAAGGTGTTGATCGCCGAAGATTTTCCGGCATTTGAACGACCGGCAAATGCAACTTCGCTGACGGCATCCTGTGGCAGATCGCGGAGGTGGGCGACAGTGGTAAGGAAAACCGCCTGTTGGAACAAAGGCATAAAAAACTCTCAAGAGCCGCCAAGGCGGCGGAGAACTAATATAGAATAGCAGGTTTGTAACTTCCGTTCCGGCCAAAGCGCCCAAAAACGCGCATTAGGAGTTCGAAAATGATCCGTACAGCGGCAATGGCAATCCTTCTTGCCACCAGTTTTGCAACCAACGCAGCTGAAGAAGCTCAAGCCAAGGCAGACCCCGCCAAGGGCAAGGTCATCGCAGAATCGATCTGCGTTGCCTGCCATGGCGCCGACGGCAACAGTCTTGCCGGGGCCAACCCGCATCTCGCGCAGCAGGGCGAAGCGTATATCTACAAGCAGCTCAAGAATTTCAAGTCGGTCGATGGCAAGCCAGCCGCCCGCAACAACGCCATCATGGGCGGTATGGCCGCACCGCTGTCCGATGAAGACATGCGCAACGTCGCGGCCTGGTTCGCCAGCCAGCAACTGAAGCCGGCCTCCGCCACCGACGAATCCAAGATCGCCCTCGGCCAGAAGCTCTGGCGCCAGGGAGACTTCAAGAAGGGCATCCCGGCGTGCGCCGGTTGCCACGGACCGTCCGGCGCCGGACTACCCAACCAGTATCCGCGCCTCGCGGGGCAGTTCCCCGAATACACCGAAGCCCAGTTGAAAATCTTCCGCTCGGAAGAACGCGATAACGACCCTGAGAAGATGATGCGCATGATTGCGGCCAAGTTGTCCGATCCCGAGATCAAGGCCGTTTCCGAATACGCTGCCGGCCTTCGTTAAGCTGGCAATACTCGAAAGGGCAGCTTCGGCTGCCTTTTTTGTTTTCCGGTCTTGGCAGCGGCGGCGCTGACGGCTAGACTGCCCTGACTGTGGTGTTCAACCGCTTCGAGGAATCCGATCATGATAACGCTCAAGCAATTGCTGGAAGAAAAACAGCGCCCGCTCGCTGTAGTGACGCCAACCGACTCCGTGTTTCATGCCCTGGGCCTGATGGCACAGCATGACGTGGGCTCCCTGCTGGTCCTCGAGGGCGAACAACTGGTCGGTATTTTCACCGAACGGGATTACGCCCGGAAAATCATGCTGCAAGGCAAGAGTTCCAAGGAAACGCTGGTGCGCGACATCATGAGCGACAAGGTCGCCTACGTGACGCCAGCCGCCACGCTGGATGAATGCATGACGCTGATGACCGAAAAGCATTTCCGCCACCTCCCGGTACTCTCCGATGAAGGCGCGGTTGTCGGCATCGTCTCGATCGGCGACCTGGTCAAGGCTACCATCAGCAGCCAGCAAATGATCATCTCGGAACTGGAACGCTACATCGCCGGGTGATCCGCGCCCATCGCCGGCAAGGGTGCCCTGCCGGCAAGGAATTACACCAAGAATCATTCAACGATGACGCCGCAAAACAACCCGCCGCCGATCGTCCGGCTCAAGGCTGCGCTGTTCTTCGTTGCGCTACTGCCCTTGGTCCGCCTGCTGTGGGCTGCCTATACCGACAATTTCGGGCCTGAACCGGTCGAGTTCGTCCAGCGCTGGACCGGCACCTGGACTTTCAATTTCCTGTTGCTGACCCTCTGCGTCTCACCGCTCCGCGCGTGGACGCAATGGCACTGGCTGCTCCGTCTGCGGCGCATGCTCGGGCTATTCACCTTCTTCTACGCGACCCTGCACTTTTATACCTTCATCGGTTTCGACCATGCCTTCTCGGTCGACGCGATCGCCAAGGATATTGTCAAGCGCCCGTTTGTTACTGTCGGCTTCGCTGCCTTCGTGCTCCTGATCCCGCTCGCCGCGACCTCGAACCAGTGGGCAGTTCGCAAACTGGGCGGGCACAAGTGGCAGGAACTGCATCGCAACATTTACCTGATCGGCATTCTCGCGGCCGTCCATTATTTGTGGCTATCCAAGATCAGCGCCCTGCTCTGGCCGCTGGCCTATTCCGTCGCACTGGGTTTGCTGCTCGCCTGGCGGGTCAGCGAACGGCGGCGCAAGGCAATTCCGGTGCCGCAGTCTCCGGATGCCAAGCCACTCAAGTTTTTTCAGCGCAAGCCGGACTAACGGGCTCTTCCCTAAGCGATTTTCGCCTGGGTATCGAAGCGGATGATGGCGCGGCCATCGGCGGCCTGCCGGGGCGGCACCTTCCAGGCGTGGCCGTAGACGATCTCGAAGGTTGCCGGCAACTTTCCGTTGCTGCGCAGGCCCTCGTACGCAGCGCGCCCCCGCGCCCAGGTTTGGCGCCCGGTCAATCCATGGCGCCGGGCCTTCATGGCGCAACCGGAACCGGCAGCACGCAATTCGCCAAGCAGGTCGTCGAAGCGATCATAAGTCAGCGTCAGCACTTCCATGTCCATCACCGGGTCGGCAAACCCGCAGCCGACCAGCATGTCGCCGAGGTCGTGCATGTCGATGAAGCGCTGGGTATGCGCGTAGCCATCGGCAAATGCCGAGCGCAGTTCCTTGAGCGTATCCGGCCCCAGCGTCGAGAACATGATCAGGCCGCCAACTTCGAGAACACGGTGTGCCTCGGCCAGAGCCGGTAGCGGGTCGTCAAGCCAGTGCAGCAGCAGGTTCGACCAGACCGCTGCGGTCGACTGCGATTTCAGGGGCAATTTCGCGGCGTCGCCGGCCAGGCGTTGCACGCCGTTCTGGCGCCCGAGGCCCAGCCAGCGCTGCCAGCCCGGACGCGCGCTCCGCTCCGGGCGCAACATGGCAGGGGAAATATCCAGCCCAATCAAATCCGCCGCCGGAAAACGGGCCGTCAGGCCGGCAAAACTGCCGCCGCGACTGCAACCCAGATCGAGAATCCGTTGCGGATCGATCTTTACGTAGTCGAGCCGTTCCTGCATGCGGCGGTCAACCTCGCGCACCAGGAAGTCCGCCTGCCCGTAGTTCGCCGCAACGCGCGTAAAGCGCCGGCCGACCTGCAAGCGGTCGACAAACGTCTCGCTCAAACCGCCTTCACGCCCAGACGAGCAAACAACTGGTCGTCGCGATCGACATCCGGATTGCCGGTGGTCAGCAGGCGGTCGCCGTAGAACATCGAATTGGCGCCGGCAAGGAAACACAGCGCCTGCAATTCGTCGCCCATCTCCTGGCGCCCGGCCGACAGCCGCACCCACGACTTGGGCATCGTGATGCGCGCGGCAGCGATGGTGCGTACGAACTCGAAAGGATCGAGGCGCGGGTTGTCGGCCATCGGCGTGCCGGGAATCGGCACCAGATTGTTGATCGGAACCGATTCTGGCGGCTGCGGCAGGTTGGCCAGTTGCACGATCAGCGCGGCGCGATTCTTGCGCGACTCGCCCATGCCGATGATGCCGCCCGAGCAGACGTTGATTCCCGCCTCGCGTACCTGGTCGAGCGTATCGAGACGGTCGTCATGGGTATGTGTCTTGATCACCTGACCGTAAAATTCCTTGTCGGTATCCAGATTGTGGTTGTAGTAATCGAGCCCCGCCTCTTTCAGCTTCCCGGCCTGCCCTTCCTTCAGCATGCCGAGCGTCACGCAGGTCTGCATGCCGAGTGCCTTGACTTCGCGCACCATGTCGAGCACACGGTCAAGATCATTGTCCTTCGGGCCTTTCCAGGCGGCACCCATGCAGAAGCGCGAGGCGCCTTTGTCCTTGGCGAGCCGGGCGGCGGCGATCACTTCGTCGAGCGGCATCAGGCGCTCGCGCCCGGTGTCGGTCTCGTAGCGAGCCGATTGCGAACAGTAGCTGCAATCCTCGGAACAACCGCCGGTCTTGACCGACAGCAGCGTCGAGCGTTGAATGGCATTGGGATCGAAATGTTCGCGATGCACACCCTGCGCACGCCAGATCAGATCCATCAGCGGCATGTCGTAAAGGGCGAGAACCTCATCAAGCGCCCAGCGCTGGACAGTCACTGGCGGGGCAACAGGGGAAGCGGCGGCGAGGGAACTTGCTGGCATGAGTGGCCTTGCTGGAAAAAGCGTAAAGAATCAGAGACGAAATACCTTGATAATTATGAATCATCAAAGCCTTCGCCAGTGATGTCAATTTTACCCCAGACCTTGCGCCATGCCCTGCAAGGCCTCTCCGCGCACCTGCTGCCGGGCAGTTGCCTGCTCTGCGCCGCCGACAGCGCCACGAACCTGCTCTGCCCGGCATGCGCCGCCGACCTGCCGCGACTCCCGGCTGCGCTTTGCCCGCAGTGCGCCGACGAAACAACGCTCGGCGAGCGTTGCGGCGCCTGCCTCAAGGATCCGCCGGCCTTCGTGCGGACGATTGCGCTGTTGCGCTACGAGTTTCCGGTCGACCGCCTGATCCAGGCGCTCAAGTACGGCCACCAGCTGGCGCTTGCCGCCTGGTTCGGCAATCAACTTGCCGAACGACTGGTCGCAACAGACTACGACCTCCTGCTGCCGCTCCCGCTGCATCCTGCGCGCCTGCAGACCCGCGGCTTCAACCAGTCGCTGGAAATCGCCCGGGCGACAAGCAAGGCACTCGGCATTCCGCTCAAAACAAGCTGCCTCACCCGCATCCGCGCCACCCCGCCACAGGCCGAATTGCCGCTCAAGGAGCGCAGCAAGAACGTGCGCGGCGCCTTTGAATGCACTGGCGATCTTGCAGGCAAACGCATCCTGCTCGTTGACGACGTGATGACCACCGGCTCGACACTGCGCGAAGCGGCCCGCATACTTGCACTCCACGGCGCCGGCGAAATCACCGTGGCGATCGCCGCCCGTGCCCTGCGCCACTGACCACAAACCATCCAGTCTGCAAGTCACAATGACCGCCGTCGTCCTCTATCAGCCCGAGATTCCGCCCAACACCGGCAACATCATCCGCCTGTGCGCCAATACCGGCGCCGAACTGCATCTTGTCGAACCGCTCGGCTTCGAACTGAGCGACAAGGCCTTGCGCCGCGCCGGCCTCGACTACCATGAATGCGCCCGCATCGAGCGCCACGCCAGCTGGCAAGCCTGCACGGCCGCGCTCGGCAGGCGCCGGTTGTGGGCGATGACCACCAAGGGCGCGGCAAATCTGTTCTCTCAACAATTAGGCGCTGATGACGTATTCGTCTTCGGCGCTGAAACCTGTGGTCTGCCAGCGCAAATCCTCGAACAGTTTCCAGCGGCGCGGCGCCTGCGCCTGCCGATGCGCCCCGATCAGCGCAGCCTCAACCTGTCCAACGCCGTCGCCGTCACCGTCTTCGAAGCCTGGCGCCAGGCCGGATTCAGCGGTGCGAGACGGTAGCAACAGTCTGCCGCAAACCAAGTGTTGCGCCAACACAACACACGAAGCGTAAAACACCCTTGCGCTACAAACATCCGTTGCCCGCCGGCCCTTGCTTTGCCAAAATGGCTCCAACTTCTCAATCCGAGAGGTAAAGCTTAATCGACCCTCGCAGGGCGGATTAAAAACTAACCACTACAGGAGAAATTCTGATGCAAAAGAAACTCATCGCTCTGGCTGTTGCCGGTCTGGCCTCCACGGCTGCCTTCGCACAGACCAACGTCACCATCTACGGTATCGTTGATTACGGTTATTCCTACCGTTTCGATGGACGTGGCCTCGATTCTCTGACGAACAAGGGCAGCGTTGGCGGCCCGAACAGCAGCAGCCGTCTCGATTCCGGCCTCCAAAGCGGCAACCGCCTTGGCTTCAAGGGCACCGAAGATCTGGGCAACGGCCTGAAGGCTGTCTTCCTGCTCGAGCAAGGCTTCAACATGGATACCGGCACGCAAGCCGGTGGTGGTGACCAGATGTTCAACCGTCAAGCCTACGCCGGCCTGAGCGGCAACTTCGGTACCGCAGTCGGTGGCCGTCTGTACACCCCGTTCTACACCATGATGCTCCAGTACGATCCGTTCGCCAACGGCACCATGGGCCAGTATACCAACGTCTGGACCCCGGCTGCCACGGCTGGCGGTTTGGGTGGCTTGACGAACCCGTTTCGCGTCGATAACGCCATCGCCTACATCTCGCCGTCCTTCGGTGGCTTCACCGTCACCGGTGCGTTCTCCAACAACGCTGGCGGCGACGACAGCACTCAGCAACAATGCCGAGAACAACACCGTGTACGCCATCAAGGGCGACTACGCAGGTGGCGCATTCACTGCTGGCGCCAACTACCACGACATCGCCGCTGGTACCGGCCTCGCGGCAGGGTGCTGGCGATGACAACGTTCAGAACTTCACGCTCGGTCTCGGCTATGACTTCAAGTTCATGAAGCTGACTGGCGTCTATTCCTGGAACGAAGGTGAATACGCGCTGTCGCGAATGTCAAGCAACGCAACGCTCAACAACTACCTGCTCGGCGCTGCAGCCCCGTTCGGCAAGTGGACCGCCAAGGCTTCGTACATCTACTCTGATGGCAACGGCGCTGCCGGTGGCGATGCACAGCAACTGGCCCTCGGTGTCGATTACGCCCTGTCGAAGCGCACCAACTTCTACTCGGCCTACTCGTGGATCGACAACAGCGACGTGCGTCTGAATGGTGTTGGTGATGCGTCCAACAGCGGTGGCTACATGCCAACGGCTGCGCAATCGGCAATACTCGCCGCCGGTGTATGGCAACAAGGCTTCCAGGTTGGCCTGCGTCACATGTTCTAATCCAGCGCAAGCCGGATTTGCAAAAAGGGTGCTTCGGCACCCTTTTTTATTGTACCAAGCCCACGCAGTCGCAAAGCAAAAGGGCGTCCAATCCGGACGCCCTTTTGCTTTGCCTACCCCAATGAAATCAGGCGATCAGGATCAGGTTGTCGCGGTGAATGATTTCCGGTTCGTTGACATAGCCGAGCAGGCTTTCGATTTCCGGCGTTGACTTGCGGGCGATCCGGCGCGCTTCCCCGCTGCCGTAGTTGCACAAGCCGCGCGCCACTTCGGTGCCATCGGGGGCAATGCAGGCCACTGCCGCGCCGCGCTCGAATTCGCCTTCGGCAGCAACGACACCGATCGGCAACAGACTTTTTCCGGCTTTCAGCGCGTTGACCGCACCAGCGTCAAGCATCAGACGGCCTGCCAGTTGCAGGTGATCGGCCAGCCATTGCTTGCGCGCCGCCAGCGGCCGCGTTTGTGAAACCAACAATGTGCCCACCGCTTCGCCATTGGCCAGACGGATGATCGGGTCGATTTCGCGGCCGTTGGCGATCGCCGTATGGGCGCCGCTCTTGGCCGCCCGCTTGGCGGCGATGACCTTGGTGATCATGCCACCCTTGCCGATCGCCGTACCGGCCCCGCCGGCCATACGTTCCAGCTTTTCGTCGCCGGCCGTCGCTTCGCGGATCAGCGTGGCCGATGGATCCTTGCGCGGATCGGCAGTGTACAAGCCAAGCTGGTCGGTAAGAATAATCAGCGCGTCGGCTTCGATCAGGTTGGCGACCAGCGCACCCAGCGTATCGTTGTCGCCGAACTTGATTTCGTCGGTGACCACCGTGTCGTTTTCATTGATGATCGGGACGACGCCGATGCCGAGCAGCGTGGTCAGGGTCGACCGCGCATTGAGGTAGCGTTTGCGATCGGCCATGTCGTCGTGGGTCAGCAGGATTTGCGCCGTATGCAGGCCATGTTTGGCGAACGCGCCTTCATAGACCTGCACCAGCCCCATCTGCCCGACCGCCGCCGCCGCCTGCAATTCATGGACCGACTTCGGCCGCTTGTGCCAACCCAGGCGCTGCATGCCGCAGGCAATGGCGCCCGATGAAACCAGCACCACTTCCTTGCCCTGCCCACGCAGCACACTGATCTGGCGCGCCCAGTCGTCGATGGCGGCCAGGTCGAGGCCGGTGCCGTTGTTGGTAACGAGGGCCGAGCCGACCTTGACAACCAGCCGCTTGGCGGTAGAGAGCCTTGATTTGTTCATGCTTCTTTTTTATCAGCAGCGTCAGTTTCGTCGTCGACCTCGGGCCGCGCCATCTTCTCCAGCGCCTCGTGGATCGCGTAGATCAGCGGCTTGGTACCTTCGCCGCTGATTGCGGCGATCGGAAACACCGGTCCGTCGTACCTGGTCGCCTTCTTGTAGGCTTTGAGGAAGTTCTTGACCGTCGCTTCGCGGTCTTCTTCGGGTATCAGGTCGAGCTTGTTGAGGACCAGCCAGCGCGGCTTGTCGGCCAGCGCCGGGTCATGCTTGACGAGTTCGCCGACGATGGCCCTGGCATCGCGCACCGGGTCGGCGTCGGGATCGATCGGCGCGATATCGACGAGGTGGAGCAGGATACGCGTGCGCTGCAAATGCTTGAGAAAGCGGATGCCCAGGCCGGCGCCATCGGCCGCCCCTTCGATCAGGCCCGGCACGTCAGCCATCACGAAGCTTTTCTCGGTATCGACGCGAACGACGCCAAGGTTGGGATGCAGGGTCGTGAACGGATAGTCCGCAACCTTCGGGCGGGCGGCGGAGATGGCGCGAATCAACGTGCTCTTGCCGGCATTGGGCAGGCCGAGCAGGCCGACATCGGCGAGTACGCGCAGTTCGAGCTTGAGTTCGAGTTCTTCGCCCTCTTCGCCCTTGGTGCACTGGCGCGGCGCACGGTTGGTGCTCGACTTGAAATGGATATTGCCGAGCCCGCCCTTGCCGCCCTTGGCGATCATGACTTTCTTGTCGTGCTGGTCGAGGTCGGCCAGCACCTGTTCGGTGTCAAGATCGCTGATCACCGTGCCGACCGGCATGCGCAGCACGATGTCGTCACCACCGGCGCCGTAGCAATCGGCGCCGCGGCCGTTCTCACCGCGCTTCCCAATGAATTTGCGGGTGTAGCGGTAGTCGACCAGGGTGTTGATGTTGCGGTCGGCGACCACGTAGATGCTGCCGCCCTTGCCGCCGTCGCCGCCGTCCGGGCCGCCGAACGGGATGTATTTCTCGCGGCGAAACGTAGCCACGCCGTTGCCGCCATCGCCGGCTTTTACGTAAATCTTGGCTTCGTCGATAAATTTCATGTTCCGCCTTTACATCCACTCGGGATACCGTCGCCAGCAGGGCTGGCGGCATAAACTAAAAAGCCCTATCCGGCGGATAGGGCTTTCGGGTTCCGCCGGGCTGAATTATTCAGCGGACGGAACGATGGTTACCGTGCGCCGCTGCTTCGCACCCTTGATGGCGAACTGGACGGTGCCGTCCTTGAGCGCGAACAGGGTGTGATCCTTGCCGCAACCAACATTTTCGCCGGGATGGAACTCGGTGCCGCGCTGGCGAACGATGATGTTGCCGGCGAGAACGAACTGACCGCCGTAGCGCTTGACGCCAAGACGCTTTGCCTGTGAGTCGCGGCCGTTACGTGAACTGCCGCCTGCTTTCTTGTGTGCCATTTGTTAGCTCCTTGTCTGAACTTAGGCAGCGATCGTGTCGATGCGCAGTTCGGTGTAGTTCTGACGATGGCCCTGGTGCTTCTGATAGTGCTTGCGACGGCGCATCTTGAAGATCTTGACCTTGTCGTGGCGGCCGTGGGAAACCACGGTGCACTTGACGCTGGCGCCAGCAACGAGGGGGGCGCCGACCTTCACCGACTCGCCTTCGCCTACCATCAGGACCTGGTCAAGAGTGATTTCTGCGCCAACGTCTGCCGGTATCTGTTCTACTTTAAGTTTTTGACCAGCGGAAACGCGATACTGCTTGCCGCCGGTTTTTATGACCGCATACATGGGTTGGACTCCGAAAAATAATACCAAAAAGGTGCTACAAAGAACCGCGCATTATACGCAAAAGCGCCGCGAAGTCAAAGCCTTGTCATGGGTTGTGGTAGACTTTCCGCCTTTAAAGAGGAGCACAACATGGCAGAAATCACCACGGCCTCCGGCCTGATCTACGAAGACAGCATCGTCGGCGAAGGCGCCGAAGCCAAGGCCGGCGATCATGTCGTCGTCCATTACACCGGCTGGCTGACCAATGGCAGCAAGTTCGATTCGAGCAAGGACCGCAGCGATCCTTTCGATTTTCCGCTCGGCCAGCGCCATGTCATTTCCGGCTGGGATGAAGGCGTCCAGGGCATGAAGATCGGCGGCACGCGCAAGCTGACCATTCCCCCTGAACTCGGCTACGGTGCCCGGGGCGCCGGTGGCGTGATTCCGCCGAACGCAACACTGGTTTTTGAAGTCGAGTTGCTCGCCATCCAATGAGCGATTTCGCCAGCGAGCGCAAGCCAAAACGGCCGCCGGCCCCGGCGGCCGGCGACGATCCGTGGGCCAAATGGCGCAAGCCGGAGGCGCCCGCCGGCAAACCGAGCGTTGCGGTCGACGGCGAAATCAAGGAAAAAACTTTGCCTGAACGGGCACCGGCAATCGTGACACCGGTACGTGAGCGCCCGACGGGCACGCTGAGCCCGGCAAAGGCAAAGTCGCCCGCCAGGGCAGCAGCACCGGCAAAACGGCCCTACAAGCAGTCGCCGGCAAGCAGCAAGCCGCCCGCACCAAGGGCGCCCGTGGCACCACGCGAACCGGGTTCGACGCCGACGGGCGTCCGGCTATCGAAGATCATGTCCGAGCGCGGCATGTGTTCGCGGCGCGAAGCCGATCTGTGGATCGAACGCGGCTGGGTATTCGTCGATGGCGAGCGCATTTCGGAACTCGGCTCGCGGATCGAACCGAACGCCGATATCAAGGTATCCAGGGAAGCACAGCTCGATCAGGCCAAGCAGGTGACGATCCTGCTCAACAAGCCGGTCGGCTATGTTTCCGGCCAGCCGGAGGCCGATTGCAAGCCGGCGGTAACACTGATTTCCGGGGAAACCTGGCACCGCCAGTCGGGCGACCCGGAATTCAAGCCGTGGATGCTGCGCGGCCTGGCGCCGGCCGGCCGGCTCGATATCGACTCCACCGGCCTGCTGGTATTCACCCAGGACGGGCGCATCGCCAAGAAGCTGATCGGCGAAGACAGCCAGGTGGAAAAGGAATACCTGGTGCGCGTCAGCGGCGACCTGATTCCGAACGGCCTGAAACTGCTCCAGCACGGCCTCGAACTTGACGGCAAGCCGCTCAAGCCGGCCTGGGTCAAGCAGCTGAACGAGGACCAGTTGCACTTCATCCTGAAAGAAGGCAAGAAGCGCCAGATTCGCCGCATGTGCGAACTGGTGGGATTGCAGGTTACCGGCCTCAAGCGCGTGCGCATCGGTCGCGTCCGGCTGGGCGACCTGACGCTCGGGCAATGGCGTTTCCTGCGCGCCGACGAATCGTTCTGAACGCAAAAACGCCGGCGACAAGCCGGCGTTTTCATGACTGCCCCGCAGAAAGACTCAGGCCGTTCCGCCGGCCTCCTTGGCGCGCACCGGCGGCATCATCAGGCATTCGCCTTCGATGACGACCTTGCCGGCGACCGTGCATACCGTATCGAGCGTCACGCGGTTCCTCGCGACATTGACTTCCTTGACCGTTACGGTAGCCCGGACAGTATCACCGGGGCGAACCGGCGCCTTGAATTTCAGGGTTTGCGACATGTAGATGGTGCCCGGACCGGGGAGATGATTGGCCAGTACGGCCGAAATGAACCCCGCCGACAGCATGCCGTGGGCGATACGCCCGCCGAACATCGTGCCCTTGGCATACTCCTCGTCCAGATGCGCCGGGTTGACATCGGTCGAGATGCCCGCGAACAGGATGATGTCCGTTTCGGTAACGGTCTTGGCGATGCTGGCGGACATGCCGGGATGCAGTTGGTCAATGTAATGGGTCATGCTGAACTCCGATGGTTACAGGTTGGGGAAATCGAATTTAGCACGTCATTCCGTGCGCAAGGCCTCAACCGGGTCGAGACGGGCGGCGCGGCGCGCCGGCAGCACGCCGGCGGCAAGGCCGATGACGATGGCGACCGTTTCGGCGAGCAGCACGAAGCTGATCGGCGTATGCACCGGCAAGGCTGGCAGGGCGAAATGGATGGCCTGGGCGAGCCCGAAGCCGAGCAGCAGGCCGAGGAAACCGCCGAGCGCCGAGAGCGCGACGGCCTCGCCGAGGAAGAGCAGCAAAATGGTCCGCCGCCGTGCGCCGAGGGCGACCAGCAGGCCGATTTCTCCGGTGCGCTCGGTGACGGCGATGGTCATGATGGTGACGATGCCGACACCGCCGACCAGCAGCGAGATGCCGCCGAGCGCACCGACCGCCATGGTCAGCACGTTGAGGATGTTGGACAGCGTCTTCAGCATCTCTTCCTGGGTAACGATGGTGAAATCCTCGCGTCCGTGCCGGGCGACCAGGCGCTCCTTGATGGCGCGGGCGACGACTGCCGACGGCACGCCTTCCTCGGCGGCGACGTTGATTTCATCGACCCCCTCGCGATTGAACAACTCCTGGGCGCGGGCGGTCGGAATGAATGCGGTGTCGTCGAGGTCGATGCCGAGGAACTGCCCCTTCGGAGCCATGACACCGATTACCCGGAAATGCAGGCCGCCGATGCGCAGGCGCTGGCCGAGCGGGTTCTCGCTGCCGAACAGTTCGCTCTTGAGCTTGGAACCGAGAACGACGAAAGCGCGGGCGCTGCTCTCGTCATCGGCCGGCAAGAACTGGCCGCTTTGCACGGTTGACCGGAAGATCTTCGGCAAATTGGCATTGACCCCATAAACCAGTGTGCGCCGGGTACGGCCATTGCCTTCGACCTCGGCATTGCCACGCACATTGGGCGTCACCGCGACAACGTTGGGCAGGCGTTCGAGCGAACGCGCATCTTCGAGCGACAACGGGCGCGCGCTCGACGGCAGGCCGGAAGGCGAACCGCCGGTCTTGGTCTTGCCGGGAACCGCAGTGATCACGTTGGTGCCGAACTGGGTGAACTCGCCAAGCACGAAGCGGTGGATACCTTCGCCAATCGAGGTCAGCAGGATCACCGCCGCGATCCCGACGGCGATCCCGAGCAAGGTCAGGAAACTGCGCAGGCGCTGGGCCGTGACGGCGCGAATGGCGAGTTGGAGGGCGTCGGTGAGCAGCATGTCAGTGCTTCATCAGCGCGTTGACCGGGTCGAGCTGCGCTGCCCGACGCGCCGGCATGACACCGAACAGCAGGCCGGTGACCAGCGCCGTGGCCAGGCTGGCGACAACCGCCCAGTCGGGCGGATAGGCAGGAAATACGGGGAAAAACTGGCGCAGCGCGAAGGCGCCAAGCTGGCCGAGCAGATAGCCGACCAGGGCGCCGACCGTGGACAGCATCGCCGCCTCGGTCAGGAAGGCCAGGCGGATCGTCCGCGCCGGCGCGCCGAGCGCCTTGAGCAGGCCGATTTCGCCGGTGCGCTGGGTGACGGCGACGAGCATCACGTTCATGACCAGAATGCCGGCGACGGCGAGGCTGATTGCGGCGATGCCGGCAACCCCCATGGTCAGTGCGCCGAGCAGCTTGTCGAAAGTGGCCAGCACGGCATCCTGCGTAATGACCGTGACATCTTCCTCGCCGCGATGGCGCTGCTTGAGGATTTCCATGGCCTGCTCCTTGGCCTCGGGAATCGCCTCGCGGCTTTTGGCTTCGACCAGGATGCGGAACAGCGTGTTGGAATTGAACATCGCCTGTGCCAGTGCGACCGGCACGATGACCAGTTCATCGGTGTTCATGCCAAGCCCCTGGCCGATCGGCTTCAGGACGCCGATGACGCGCAGGCGGCGGTCGCCGACGCGGACCAGCTGGCCGACCGCCGGCTCGTTGCCGAACAGTTCTTCGCGGATCTTGTTACCGATGACGGCGACCGACGAACCGCGGTTCCAGTCTTCGTCCGGCAAGCCACGGCCCTGCCCGAGTTCGAAATTTCGGATCGGGATGAAGTCGCTGGTCGACCCAGCGACCATGATTTCGCGCAGGCGCCCGCCGGAACTGATTTCCGAAGTGCCGACCGCGAGCGGCGCGACGCGGCTGACCGCCGGGGCCCGGCGCAAGGCGCCGGCATCGTCGATGGTCAGGTCGCGCGGCGTGCTGGTGATCGCGTTGGCCGGATTGAAGCCGCCAGTACCGGAGCGGCCCGGCAGCACGATGACGAGGTTGGTGCCGATCGACGAAAACTGGCCGACCACATAGCGCCGCGCCCCGTCGCCCAGCGCCGTCAGGATGACGACGGCTGCGACGCCGATCGACATGGCGAGCACCGACAGCGTCGTCCGCATCGGGTTGCCGGTCGCCGCGTCGCGGGCGAAACGCAGGGTGTCAGCCAGGCGCATGCGCGTTCCGGGTATCAGCCAGGCTATCGTGCTCGAGGCGGCCGTCTTCCATGACCAGCTGGCGGCGGGCGCGAGCGCCCATCGCCTGGTCGTGGGTAACGACGATCAGCGTGACGCCGCTGGCGTTGAGGCCTTCGAGCAAGTTGACGACTTCTTCGCCGGTATGGCGATCGAGGTTGCCGGTCGGCTCGTCGGCGAGGATCAGCGCCGGCTGCATGATGGTCGCGCGGGCAATCGCCACGCGCTGGCGCTGGCCGCCGGAAAGCTGGTCGGGCCGGTGGTCGGCGCGGTTTTCCAGGCCGAAGCCGGCGAGCGCTTTGGCGACTCGCGCATTGCGCTCCCTGGCTGGAATGCCGGCCAGGGTCATTGGCAACGCGATGTTCTCGGCGGCGGTCAGGCGCGGGACCAGATGGAAGCTCTGGAAGACGAAGCCGATGCGCTCGCTGCGCACACGCGCCTGCTCGTCGGGCGACAGCGTCGTCACGTCGCGCCCTTCGAGCAGATAGGTGCCGGCGTTGGGGCGGTCGAGCAGGCCGAGCAGGTTGAGCAGCGTCGACTTGCCGGAGCCGGACGGCCCCATCACGGCGACGTATTCGCCGTTGTCGATGCGCAAATCCAGCCCGGCCAGCGCGTGTACCGTGGTGTCGCCGAGCTGGAAAACGCGCTCGATGCCCTTCAGTTCGATCAACGCCATGAGCTTACCTGGCCTTGGTCTTGTCGTCGGGCGTCACCTTGGCGCCGGCCTTGACGCCTTCCTTCTCGAGCGAGGTGACGATGCGGTCGCCGGCGACCAGCCCTTCGAGCACCTCGGTGAACTCCCAGTTGGCGAGGCCGGCCTTGATCTTCCGTTCCTCGAGCTTGCCGCTGTCGGCGTTGAAGAGCAGAACCTTGCCGCCTTCCTGGATCGCCGCCGTTGGGATGCGCAGCACATTGTCGCGGCCGTCAAGAATGATCTCGACGTCGGCGCTGTAGCCGACCAGCAGCTTGCCGGTTTCTTCCGGTTTGGCGAAATCGACCTCGACATCGACCGTGCGCGCCTGCTTTTCGACCGCCGAAACGTAGGGCGCGACGCGCCGCACCTTGCCCGGCAACAGCTTGCCCGGCAGCGCGTCGAGCGTGATGCGCGCCGGCTGGCCGATCTGGATCTTGGGCGCATCGACTTCGTCCATCGGCGCCTTGACGTAGAGGCACGAGTCGTCGATCAGGTCGATGGCCGGCGGCGTCGGCACGCCGGGCGGCGATGGCGTCGAATACTCGCCCAGTTCGCCGACGATCTTCGCCACCGTACCGTCGAACGGCGCATAGAGCGCGACCCGCCCCTGCTCGACGCGGGTCGCCTTGAGCTTGGCCTCGGCCTGGGCGACGTCGGCCTTGGCCGTGTTGCAGCTGGCGCGGCGCACCTCGGCTTCGGTTCGCGCGGCATCTTCCTTGCTGGTCAACACGAATCCCCTGGCGCGCAGCTCGCTTTGTCTTTTTGCCTCTTTTTCGGCGTTGACCGCAGCGATGCAGGCTTCGTCCACCCGCCGTCCGGCCAGCGCGATCTGCGTCTCGGCCAGCGCCGCCTGTGCCTGCTGGTCATCGTTCCACAGCTTGAGCAGCAATTGCCCCTTCTTGACCCGATCGCCCTCCTTGACCCCAAGATATTCGATACGGCCGCCAACGATGGTCGACAGCTTGGTGCGCAGGCAGGCCTCGACCGTGCCGGCCCGGGTGTTGGCAAGAGTGGCCTCGACCATGCCCGTGGCGACTTCCTTGAGCACCACGGGAATCGGTTTGGGGCGGCTGAACCAGGCGAAAGCGAGACCGAGCAGGGCAATGATGGCGACGATGAGCGCAATGCGGCGCATGGTATTTCCTCAACGAAAAACAGGGCGTCGGGCTGTCTCTGAGGGCGTTGCCGACGTACTTCTATTTTCGCTTATCCTGAGGCATAACCGAAGGGCTGGCGAGAAACAGTTCCGGATCGACCGGCGTATTGTTGAGAATGACTGCCCAGTGCAGATGCGGGCCGGTGACCCGGCCGGTGGCGCCGACCGCGCCGAGAACCTCGCCCTGCTTTACCGCTTGCCCGACACGCACGTCGATCCGCGACATGTGCATGTAGGCGGTGACCAGGCCCTGGCCATGGTCGACGAAAACCGTGTTGCCGTTGAAAAAATAATCTCCGGTATTGGCGACGACACCGGCCGCCGGCGCCCTGATCGGGGCCCCGCTGCCAACGGCGACATCGAGCCCTGCGTGCGGATTGCGCGGCTGGCCGTTGAAGATGCGGCGCAGGCCGAAGCGCGACGACAGCGGACCACTCGCCGGCAACAGGAAATCCGTTTGCGGTGCCGGTTCGCTGAAACGCTTCTTGATTTCAGCCGTGACCGCCTGCTCGCGTTCGATGCGCACAAGATCGTCCGGATCGGGATCGACCTGGCGTTTGTTCTTGATCGTCAGGCGCTGCTCCGGGTAATTCTTCGGTCGGATCGGCACATTTTTGACTGTTGCGGTCGACCCGGAAAATACGCTGATTTCCAGTTCGCCCGGTAGCGTATCGAGCGGAATGCCGAGCAGCGCCAACCAGCGCCCGCGATCGGCGACGACGGCCAGCGACTGTTCCCCCCAGCGCGCAGCAGGGGCCGGCGAGCTGGCCGGGCCGAGGTCGATGACGGCGACGCCGCCGGGAACTGGCGCATTTCCCGGTACGGCACCTGCTACTGCGGCGTGGCCCAGCACGAGCGCCACAGAAAGCGAATAAAGCAGTCTCATGATTTTCCCCGGCCCGCCCACCACAAGCGCAGGCGCAGGCCGATTTCACTGGTGTAGCCGACCGATACGAAACTGATGTCGCCGGCCGGATCGATGATGGCGAACGCCGGCGTGCCGGGCAGGCCATAGCGCCTGAGAATTTCCGCCTTTGGATCGACGACGGTTGACCAATGGTAGCCCTTTTCCCGCATCACCCTGGCGACCTGTTCGGCCGAGCCGGACTGGATGGCGATGCTGGTCACCGGCCAGTCGGCGCTGATATTGCTGACATTGCCGGCGGTCGTCTTGCAGATCGGACACCATTCGGCCCAGAAATAGAGCAGCAAGGGACGACCCGGATACGCGGCGCGCCATTCGGCCAGCACGAAGGGCCGGCCATCGACCAGTTGGCCGGCGAAGTTGGGCGCCGGCCCGCGCTCTGCATCGCGTGCCTGCCATATCTGGACGCCGATCACGATGGCGAAAAAAATCAGCGCCTCGAGCGCCCAGCGGCGCCAGCGCGGCGGGGACGGTTGTGCGCTTTTCGCGGGTGCTGCGTTGTCGTTCAATCGGGCTACAGCTGCGCTGCCTTGAAGGTGTTGCACTGGTTGATGTCACCCGTTTCGAAGCCGCGCTTGAACCAGCGTACGCGCTGCGCCGAACTGCCGTGGGTGAAGCTCTCCGGGACGATGCGCCCCTGCGCCTGCTGCTGCAGACGATCGTCGCCGATGGCCGAGGCCGCGCCCAACGCCGCTTCGAGGTCGCCCGGTTCGAGGACGCTCTTCATCGTGTCGGTATGCTTGCCCCAGACGCCGGCCAGACAGTCGGCCTGCAGTTCCAGACGCACCGACAGCGCGTTCCCTTCGGCCTTGCTCGCCCGTTGCCGCGCCTGATTGACCTTGTCGGCGATGCCGAGCTGGTTCTGCACATGATGACCAACCTCGTGCGCGACAACATAGGCCTGGGCGAATTCGCCCGGCGCATGAAAGCGGGTCTTGAGTTCGCGGAAGAAAGCCAGGTCGATGTAAACCTTCTGGTCGCCCGGACAATAGAAAGGCCCCATCGCCGACTGGCCAGTGCCGCAAGCCGTCGGCGTCATGCCCGAGAAGAGCACCAGCTTGGGTTCGACATATTTTTTCCCGCTGGCACGAAACACGTCGTTCCAGGTGTCTTCGGTCGATGCCAGCACCTTCGAGACGAAGATCGCCGTTTCATCGGTCGCCGGCGGCTTGTGCGCCGGGGGCGGCGCGCTTTGCTCGATGCTTGGCATGCCGCCGCCACCGCTCAACATGCTGAGCACGGTCAGCGGATTGATGCCGAGGAAATAGCTGGCGACCAGCGCAATGGCGATGGTGCCCAGGCCCAGGCGCCCGCCGCCCAGGCGCAGGCCACCGCCGCCGCCCATGCCGCTGCCGCGCCGGTCTTCGAGGTTGTCGCTTTCGCGTTGGTCATCCATGCGCATGGCGCTACTCCTGACGGTAAAGATTGATGGCAGCGCGGGTTTCCTCGGCTGCCTTGCGGGCGGCCAAGGCAAACCCTTCGTCCTTGCCGGCGTAAAGAATGGCACGCGACGAATTGATCATCAAGCCGAAACCATCTGCAGTACGCCCGGCGCTCACCGTGGCTTCGATGTCCCCACCCTGCGCACCGATGCCCGGCACCAGCAGCGGCATGTCGCCGACGAGTTCGCGGACGCGGGTGATTTCGGCCGGGAAAGTGGCACCGACGACCAAGGCTATCTGGCCGGTGGAGTTCCACTCATTGGCGGCCAGGCGGGCGACGCGCTCGTAGAGCCGTTCTTGCGTGCCGGGACCACCGACATCAAGAAACTGCAGGTCCGAGCCGCCGGGGTTGGAGGTGCGGCAGAGCAGGATGACGCCCTTGTCCGGGTATGCCAGCCAGGGCTCGACCGAATCGCGGCCCATGTAGGGGTTGACCGTAACGGCATCGGCCTTGAACCGTTCGAAGGCTTCGATTGCGTATTGCTCGGCGGTCGAGCCAATGTCGCCGCGCTTGGCGTCGAGAATGACCGGGATGCCGGGATGCTTTTCGTGAATGTGGGCGATCAGCGCTTCGAGCTGCTCCTCGGCACGGCGCGCGGCGAAGTAGGCGATCTGCGGCTTGAAGCTGCAGACGAGGTCGGCGGTGGCGTCGGCGATGGTCTTGCAGAATTCGAAGATCGCGTCGTCACGGCGCTTGAGGTGGGCCGGAAACTTCGCCGGATCGGGGTCGAGGCCGACGCAGAGCAGCGAGTCGTTTTTCTGCCAGGCGGCGGCGAGCATCTGGGTGAAATTCATGCGGCATCCCTGGATTTTTCAGAAGGAAGGAAACGGGCAAACTTGTCCGGCAGCAGACAGGTCTGCAGGCTGCGCTGGGTGAACAGGAAGCGGCCGTCGCAGACGAAACCGAGTTCCTGCCAGTCCACTTCCTTGTTCAACATCAGCGTGCATTCGATCAGCTCGCGGCGCGCCATGCGCTGATTCTTTGTAAACAGCGCGAGCACCGCGCCGTCGAAGGCGTTGCAGTCGTGCAGGAAAAACGGCTCGGGCTTGCGCGTCCGGCCATTGACGTAGATGCGCGGGTGCAGGTTGATCGGAAAGGCGCGGCCCCACTGCCACCAGTTGCTCTCGTCGAAAGTCGTGACGCGGCGGGCCAGCAGTTCGTCTTTGTGCTTTTCCAGATGCGGGTGCTTGACCCCGTAGAGCATGCGGCGCGTTTCGCCGGTCTCGACAGTCCTGGAGCAGACGAACTCCATGTTGCCCTTGGGGTGCGTGAAAATGCGATCTGCCCCGGACACCGCACCGACCTTGACGGTGAACACTTCGGAAAAACGCACACCATAATTGTCGCGCAGGAACATCAGCTGGCCGTCGACTGCGACGAAGCGCCGGCCATCGGCCATGTGGCGGTCCATACGGCCTTTCTCGAAACGGAAAATGGCGCAGTTCGGCGTGTGTTCGCCGAAGACGCGGGCGTCGCCAGTTTCGTAGAAGTGCGTGATGCTGCCCTGTTCGTGGAGCCAGGCATTGAGCTTTTTGGCGGCGGTCAGCTTGATGAACTCACGCGGCACGATGAAGACCAGTTCGCCGCCCGGCTTCAGGTGGCGGATGCTCTTCTCGATGAAGAACAGGAACAGGTTGCTGCGCGCATCGAACAGATCCGATTTCAGGCGTTTTTTCGTGTCGACCGCAACATCCTGGAAACGCACGTAGGGCGGGTTGCCGATGATGGTGTCGAACTGCTCGCTGAGCGGGAAATCGAAAAAATCGCCGACCCGAACCCCTTCCGGCGCCACCCGCGGGTCGATTTCGAGGCCGACGCAATCGGCGAAGCCCGTCCGCAGGCGGGTGAAGAAGGCGCCGTTGCCGGCCGATGGCTCGAGTATCCGACCCTTGTTCCGGCACAGGTCGAGCATGAAATCGACGACATTGGGCGGCGTGAACACCTGCCCCAGTTGTTCAACGTTGTGGACGGAGGCGCGGCTCATCGGCGGACCCACGCCGGAGCGGCGGCCGCACGCGACTGGCTGTCGGTGATCCGGCGATAAGTGTGGGCTGACGTGTAGGGCATGGCAAAGCTTGAAATGCGACAGGAGGCAGACTATACCGGCATGCGCCCGCGCCGGAAACCGCTGCCTGCAGTTGGTGGCCGTTTTCATGCCGGGTTGGCGAGGTGAAACCTAATGGCAGAGCGGCAAGGCGAGCGCCTGATAATAGCGCTTGCCATCCCTGCTTTCGACGATGGCAGCGATGCCGGCGCGGCTGGCAGCGACGCCGTTCATGGCCAGGCGCTGCCGGGTGTCGAGCCGGCCATCGGCGTTCAAGGGCAGCGGACCCAGCCATTGGCGGACCACGAAATCGTGACGCAACTGCTTGCCGGCATTCTCGCCGTGCCGGACTTCCGAGCTCAGACCATTCTCGTACAGCGCCAGATAGGCGACCGCCGGCTGGGCGCCGGCACCAGCCAGCAATTGGGCGGATAGCACCACCTCGGTGTCGCCGCTGGCACCGCGTTCGGCGCTAATTTTCAGGCTCGCCCCGGCCGGGCCGGGCGTTGCCGACGGCAGTTGGCCGGGCGCGCCGGCCTGTCGCCAACTGGTCGAGTCGCGCCCATTGATCACCGTTTGCGGTGTGTAGACGAAGCGGGCCTGCAGCGCCCGCTGCCGGTCTTGCTGGCGGGCGGTAAAGGCCGGGCTGGCGAAACGGTCGGGCCAGCCGATGTAATCCCAGTAATCGACATGGAAGGCCAGCGGCACGATCTGGCTGCCTTGCGCGCTGGCCTTTTCGCCGGTGAAGCCGGACAGCCAGCGATCAGCCGGCGGGCAACTGCTGCAGCCCTCGGACGTGAACAGCTCGATCAGCGTTGCCTGCCGGTCCGGACTACTGGCCGAACAGGCCGGCGCAGCTCCGGCCGGCCCGGCGGACAGCGCGACGAAAACGAGCAGTGGGGAGAACAGGGCGAGGCGGCGGAAATCGGGCATCGAAAGCTCCTTTGGCTTTCATTTAGTCGGCAGTCGCCGACCTTTCTTACACTGATCCGCCGCCCTGCGCGATCAGACCTCCCCGGTGTACTCGCCGCGTGCCGGGTAATCCTTGGCAATGGCGAAGTCGATGGCGCCAAGCAGGTCCTGGAATTGCGGCCGGGCGAAGGGCATGGTCTGGACGGCGCCGTAATACAGGGTACCGTCGGGCTGAACCAGGAATACGCCGGGTTCGCTGAACAGGGGCGGCTCTTCAATGCCGATCGAGGTCTTGCCTCGCGAGGCGCTGATATAGAGACCCCACTGGCGAGCCGACTTCAAGCCCAGGCCAAAAGCAAAGCGGAGCGATTTGGCACCGATCTTCTCGGCCATGGCCTTGGCGCGTTCATGGTCGTCGCTGCTGACGGCGATGATATTGACGCCCCTCTGAGCAAATTCAGCCCCCAGGCGCTCTAGTTCGATCAGGTATTTGGCGCAGATCGGGCAGTGCAGGCCACGGTAAAAAACGACGAGGTCGAAGCGCTCGCCGGGTTGGGCGCCCAGCACAAAGCGCTGGCCGTCGATGAGTGGCACATTGAGCGCGGGAACCGGGTGGCGGGGAATCAGGGCTTGCGGGTTCATGAGGCTGTCCTTTGAGGGAAATTGAGCAAGGGAGCCATTATGCTGTACGATATGCAACCATTCGTTCATAAATGCTTGCAATTCGTACAGATCATGACCAGCCCCCGATTGGATAGATTGTCTGCCCTGCTCGAAGGGCTTGAGCCCCGGGTCGAGGCCCTGCCCGGCAACGGGGTGTTGCGCCACTTCGCGCCGTCCGGCGAGACCATGCTGCATTTGCATCTGGTGTCGCAGGGGCGGGTCCGGTTGAGTGCCGCAGGCTTTCCGGATGCGCTCGTCGACGGGCCGGCCCTGATCATTTGCCGGGCCGCTACGGCGCACACTATCGAGCCATTGACCACACAACCGGCCGGCGTCCTGCTCAGCGCCCGGGCCCACCTGGATGGACCGGTCGGCGCACTGTTTATCAGCGAATTCGACCGGCCGGCAGTCCTCAACCCCGTTCAGGAAGATGCCTCACTCAGTCACGTGCTGGCCCTGATCGCCACCGAATTGCGCGAGCAACGCTGTGGCCAGCCAGCCCTGCTCAATCGGGCCGGCGATATTCTGTTCATTGCCATTCTGCGCCACCTGGTGGCCAATCCCCGGCGCTCTGTCGGGCTGTTCAGCGGTCTGGCCGATGCCCGGATATCGCGCGCGCTGGTCGCCCTGCACGCCGCGCCGCAAGCCCGGTGGACGCTGGAAGCCATGGCCGAAGAGGCCGCCATGTCGCGGACCGCCTTTGCCACCCGATTTCGCGAGGTGATGGCGACGCCGCCGGGAAAGTATCTGGCGCAACTGCGCCTGTCGATCGCCCGCCGCACCGTCGAGTCAGGGTTGGGTCTGAAGCGGGCGGCCAGGGATTCGGGCTATCGCAATTCATCAGCCCTGTCGCGTGCCCTGTCGCGGGCGGCCCATCCCTGATGCAGCGCGTCGGGTGTTTGTCCTGCGTTCAGAAGCCGCTGCCGGGCTGCGCCAGGTAGGCGGCTTCATCGGCCGTCGAGTCGCGGCCGAGCGCCGCATTGCGGTGCGGGAAGCGGCCGAAGCGGGCAATCACCTCGAAATGACGTCTGGCGTAGTCAAGGAAGCCCTCGCAGCCGGCATGCACGGCCGCCAGTTCGGTGAATAGCGCCAGCGAGCGCTGCTGGTCGGCAAGCGACTCGCTGTGTTCAAGCGGCAGGTAGAGGAACAGCTTTTCGACGGCCAGCAGCGGCTTGTCCCAGCCGTCGGCGATGGCGGTTGCGGCCAGTTCGCGCGCTTGTTCGTCGCCGGCGAATGCCCTTGCCTCACCGCGAAAGAGATTGCGCGGAAACTGGTCGAGCAGGATCAGCAGGGCCAGCAGGCCATCGGGCGTGGCAGCCCAGTGCGCCAGCTGGCCGGCCAGCGCCGTTTCGACATCCGCCAGGAAGCGGCTGCGGATTTCCTCGTCAAACCCGGCATCCTTGCGGAACCAGACGCTACGGGCCTGGCCGTGCGCCGGGTCGTCCGGCCGGCCAAACCAGAAGGCGAGGATGTCTGCCGGGCCGACGGCGCCCATCAGCCCGCCTTGCCCCAGGAATCCTTGAGCGTCACTGCGCGATTGAATACCGGCATGCCGTCGCGCGAGTCGACGCGGTCGGCCACGAAGTAGCCGTGGCGCTCGAACTGGAAGCGCTGTTCCGGCCTGGCGCTGCGCAGGCCTGCTTCGAGCTGGGCAGTAATGGTGCGTTTTGAATCTGCGTTAAGGTCATCGAGAAAGTTCCGCTCCAAATCCGGCGCATCGCCTTCGCGCCGGCTACCGGGAGCGGGCACCTTGAACAGGCGGTCGTAGAGGCGGACTTCGGCTGCGTAGGCATGCGCGGCGGAAACCCAGTGCAGGTTGCCCTTGACCTTGACGCTGTCGGCGCCCGGCGTGCCGGATTTGGTTTCCGGCAGATATTCGCAGTGGACCGCAACGACCTTGCCGCTGGCGTCCTTGTCGCAGCCGGTGCATTCGACGATGTAGCCGTATTTGAGGCGCACCTTGTTGCCCGGGAACAGGCGGCGGAAGCCCTTCTGCGGCACCTCCTGGAAATCCTCGGCTTCGATCCACAGCTCGCGGCCGAAAGGCATGGTGCGCTCGCCCTGTTCCGGGTGCAGCGGGTGGTTCGGGGCTTGGCAATCCTCGAACTGGCCTGCGGGATAGTTGTCGATGATCAGCTTGAGCGGATCGAGCACGGCGACGCGGCGCTGGTCGGATTCGTTCATCATCTCGCGCATGGCGTCCTCGAACAGCACGTAGTCGATCAGGGAATCGTTCTTGGAAACCCCGATGCGCTCGGCGAAGAGGTGGAAACCTGCGGCCGAATAGCCGCGGCGGCGGGCACCGACCAGAGTCGGCAGGCGCGGATCATCCCAGCCTTCGACATGTTTTTCGTCGACCAGCTGGATCAGTTTGCGCTTGGAAAGCACGACGTAGGTCAGGTTGAGGCGCGAGAATTCGATCTGCTGCGGCAGCGGGCGCTGCAGCAGGCCGCCTTCGGCCAGACGTTCCAGAAGCCAGTCGTAGAACGGGCGCTGGTCTTCGAATTCGAGCGTGCAGATCGAGTGCGTGATGTTTTCCAGCGCGTCCTCGATCGGGTGGGCGAAGGTGTACATCGGGTACACGCACCATTTGTCGCCGGTGTTGTGGTGGGTAGCGTGGCGGATGCGGTAGATCGCCGGGTCGCGCAGGTTGATGTTGGGCGCTGCCATGTCGATCTTCGCCCGCAGGATGTGCTTGCCATCGGCGAATTCGCCGGCCTGCATGCGCTTGAAGAGATCCATGTTCTCGTCGGCGCCACGGTTGCGGAAGGGCGAATCCTTGCCCGGCTGGGTCAAGGTGCCGCGGTTGGCGCGCATCTCGTCGGCCGACTGGCTGTCGACGTAGGCGTGGCCGGCCGAAATCAGGTATTCGGCAAATTGCACCATCCAGTCGAAGTAGTTCGACGCATAGTAAAGGTTGTTCTCGCCGCCCTGCTCCCACGAGCAGCCGAGCCACTTGACCGAATCGACGATCGAATCGACGTATTCCTGCTCTTCCTTTTCCGGATTGGTATCATCGAAGCGCAGGTGACAGCGGCCGCCGTATTGTTCGGCGAGGCCGAAGTTGAGCAGGATCGACTTGGCGTGGCCGAAATGCAGGTAGCCGTTCGGCTCGGGCGGGAAGCGGGTACGGATCCTCGCCGGATCAAGCGGGCCTGCGGCGTGATCGGCTGCAGTGCCGGGCTGGCCGGCCCAATGACGCCGGGCATGCTTGCCGGCGGCGAGGTCGGCTTCGACGATGTTCCTGATGAAATTGCCGGCAGGCGCAATTTCTGGCTTGGCGGCGGGTTTGGTTGGACTGCTCACGATTAAACCTCTTGGCGTAATCGCGCTATTTTAACCGGCAGAGACCGGCGAACCGCTACAATTGCCACTCATGTCCGCCTTGCCCTACCTCACCGCCCTCAACTTTCTGGCCGTCGGCGCCGGCGCCGCGCTGGGCGCCTGGATGCGCTGGCTGCTCGGCGTCGCTTTGAACCCGCTGCTCATTGCCTTGCCACTCGGCACGCTGGCAGCCAACGTGCTCGGTGGTTACCTGATCGGCGCTGCGGTCGGCCTGTTTCATCTCAATACCGACTTGCCGGCGGCCTTGAAGCTGTTCGCGATAACGGGTTTTCTCGGCGGCCTGACAACCTTCTCGACCTTTTCGGCGGAAGTCGTCGAACGCCTGCTGGCCGGCCAGCCGGCCTGGGCCATCGGCCTCGCCTCGCTCCATCTGGCCGGTTCGCTGACCGCAACCTGGCTCGGCCTGCTTACGGTCGGGGCGACCCGGATCTGGAGCTGAGCGGACGGCGCCAAGGCGCGGTACCGAATTGCTCGACCAGAAAATCGACCATCGCCCGGATCTTCGGCGACAAATTGCGACCGCTCGGATAGGTCGCATACAGCGGCACCGGCTCGACGTGATGCCAGTCGCTCAGAATCGGGACAAGTTCGCCGCGCTGGATCGCATCGCCGACGATCACGTCGGTCAGGCGCGTGATGCCGACCCCGGCCACCGCAAGTTGCAGAACGGTCTCCGCATTGTTGGCCACCACATTGCCGTCGATATGGACGACGCGGATGCCGTCGTCGGTGGCGAACGGCCAGCGGCGCAGGACGGGCAGCCGGGTGATCCACAGACAGTTGTGCTGCTGCAGCTCATCCGGCGTTCGCGGCGTCCCGCGCCGCACCAGGTAGGATGGCGCGGCGCAGATGACGCGCTCGAGGTTGCAGATGCGGCGTGCCACCATCGAGGACTCGTCGAGGGGGCCGATGCGAATCGCCAGATCGACCCCTTCCACCACCGCCGCCAGCGGTTCGTCGCTGATCGTGATGTCGAGTTCGACGCCCGGATGCTGTTCAAGAAACAGCGGAATCGCCGGCGCCAGCTGGTGCATGCCGAAAGCCGAACCGCAATGCAGGCGCAACAGGCCCGTAGGCCGGGTGCCGGCCTGCAGCATCTCGGCCTCCGCCTCATCCATGTCGGCAAGAATCCGCCGTGAGCGAAGATAGAACACCTCGCCCTCGGGCGTCAGCGACAGGCGGCGCGTCGTCCGCTGCAACAAACGCGCCCCCAGTCGGTCTTCGAGACGGGTGACCAGCTTGGAAAGTGCCGATGGCGTCAGGCCAAGTTCACGCGCCGCAGCAGAAAATCCGCCGCTATCGACAGAACGAACAAAAGCAGTCATCTCGGCAGCGCGATCCATGCGTATATTATGGACCAAATTTCACAAGTGTTATTCCCTGACGCCTAATTGTCTTTAAATACGAAAGCAATTAAAGTTCATGGCGTGCAATGTTGCACCGCAATAATAAGAGCCACACCATGAACCCCATCGACATTCCCTCCATCGAAAAAGAAGCTGACGAACTGCGTACAGCGGAAATTCATCGCATCAACCACCTGATCGCCGAGCGCGCTAGCCTGATGACCAAACTGGCTGTCGAAAGCAGCGTCGCCGGACTCCATGTCTTCAGCGAAATGCTGCGCCCGATGTTCTCGTGGAATCCGCAAGAACATACGGCACCTCACGCGAAGCGCGTTGGCCCGGCTCTCGAACGGGTGAACGATGCCGCCCGCGCACTTTTTTCCTGGAACCCGCAAGACCGTCGCTCCTGAACTGCAGGCAAATTGCACCCTGACCGGATGGTAGAATATTTACTTCTACCACTTCCGGAGCACCATCCATGAAAGACACCACTCAAGACACCGGCATGCTGGCCGTGCTGGTTGAGCGTCTCGAAACCCAGCGCCTGCCCAGAGCACTGGCCATGAAGGAAAAGGTCGATCGCGGAGAGTGTCTGGACGAATTCGACCTCGCCCTGCTGGAAGAGGTATTTGCCGATTCGGCAAAACTCAAGCCACTTCTCGATCGCCATCCGGAATACGAGCAGATCGTCATCAAGATGAGGACGCTGTATCACGAGATCACCGAAAAAGGCTTGGCCAACGAGAAGGCCGGCAAAGCCTAGCCACGCGCCGGATCAGACGACGTAGAACAGTATCGCGATGAAGTGCATCAGACTGCCGGCGATCACGAACAGATGCCAGATGCCATGCCAGTGGCGGAAGCGCTCGTCGAATGCGAAAAAGATGATGCCGACCGTGTAGAACACACCCCCGGCGGCCAGCCAGAGAAAACCGGCGAGCCCCAGGGCGGCGAGTAGCGGCTTGATGGCGACAAGCACGATCCAGCCCATCACCGCATAGATGACCAGCGACATGATCCGCGCTTCGGAGCGCGGTTTGATCTCCTGCAACATGCCGATCAGCCCCAGCGTCCACACCACGCCAAACAATGACCAACCCCATGTCCCACGCAGCGTAATCAGGCAGAACGGCGTGTAACTGCCGGCGATCAGCAGATAGATCGACAGGTGATCCAGCTTCCGCAGAATGGACTTGGCCCGCCCGCGGACACTGTGGTAAATCGTCGAAATGCTGTAAAGCAGGACCAGCGTTGCGCCATAGACGGCGATGCTGAATATGGTCAGCCAGTCACCGCTGGCGGCGGCCAGCACCAGCAGCCAGACCGCCCCGCCCAGTGCCAGCAGGGCACCGACCAGATGCGTCCAGGCGTTGAATTTTTCTCCGTGGTACATGGCTTCCTAGGGAATCACTGATTCATTCCAGAACGGTTATGTCGGCGCAAGCCAGAACCCTGGACAAGTTTGACGACGCAGACCGCGACTGTCAGCAACGCAACGGAAAATTATACGGCTTCAATGTTCAAGGTAGCCGTTACTTTCGCGCAACGACGAGACGGCGATAAAGCACGGCAGCCACCATGGCTCCGATAAACATCCAGACAATTCCAGGAAGAATCCCGGTACTGACCAAACCGAAAACCGGTCGAAGGACAAAGAACGACAAAGGAAACATGGCGCCGATGCCAAATGCCAACCAAAAATGGCGTTTCTCCCATCCGGAGTCACCGCACGCTTCGAATCCAATCAGACCAATCCGGAATCCAAGTGCGCCAAAGAGCGAGACAAGTACAAAAAAGAGAAACGCCCAATCCAGAGAATTGCCCTTTCCAACATTGCCATGCCCGGATTGAACGTAGGGCAGGATTGCCACCCAGACCCAGAGTGACGCGAATTCCCCTGATGCAAAGGCAAAACTACGTTTCCACAAAGCGCTTTCCCCACAAAGGTTTCGACTGGTCATATGTGCCCGCCAAGGTTCAAGCTCAGGGACGTTGCGCAATTTCATCGCGTAGCGCCCCGTCAGGCGATGAACGGATCATACGCATTGAAGACCGGGCAATTACCCCGCCAGGCCCTGTTGATGGATGGATTGGGCCTCTGTTCGCTCATAAAAGGTTCTGGGTCTGATGCAAAACGTTCGAGCCACGCGGGGTAAGCCAAATTGACACTTGGGTGAGCACGCTATGCCATGAACTGACGAATAGAGCCGCAAATCGAGAGCAACTGCCGATCATCCATGCGCCCAAGTATATTTCGGATGACGGTGCCCATTACCTTCTGCACGCCAGACAATCCAAGGCTCGCGGACTGCTGCACCAGGAAGTTCGCTTTCGTGGCCTTCAGCGATTGTAAAAAATACTGATCCATGCCGCTATTCGTCAACTCAAGGACCAGTTCGGTGAGTTGCCCGGTGTAGGCGGTCGCCTTCTCGGCGTTTTCGACGGTCTCGAGCACTTCAAGCGTCCTCTCTCGCAGTTCTTGCGAATGGTGGAAGCGCAGGAATGGCTTTGGGAGCGGGACGGCGGCCTTCTTCGGTGCTCGTTTCGCCGTGACCGGTGCCGCGTGTTTGGGAGATGCAGGCATGGTTCTGACCCTATCGTGTTGAGACAGGCATCATACGCGCCGCTACAGCCCACCTCTCTACGGAAGGGTTATGCCACACCGTGCTTCACCGCAGATTCCGGAAGGCCGAACACCCGATCGAAAGCCCATGTGAAGACAATGGCATAGACGAAGAAGAACACCAGGAGGCCAAGATTTGCCAGAAACGCATTTAGAGCTGAAATATTCAACCAGAGCGCCATCACCGGAAGCAGTATGACAACGAGGCCGCCTTCGAAACCAATGCCATGCGCCAGGCGCCTGGCAAATGACCGGCCACGCACGGATTGCCGGGACTCCCAGCGCTCAAAGAGCGTGTTGAACACGTAGCTCCATCCGAGGGCAATGCTCGATAGAACGAAGGCAAGGCCTATGGTTGAGGCAGGCGGTTTGTCGAAGGCGACGCTCAACACCGGGCCAACGAAGGCAATGGCGAAAACCTCATACAAGATGGCTTGGAGAACGCGTCTTTTTTTGGGGCTCATGACGGAATCACGATGATGGCGCTTGGCTTGAATGATGCGTAGCGTTGACGAAACAAGCGCGCATCAACCCGATGCGAAGCGCCCCGCTTACCGGGCGTCCTGTTGGCCGGAAGGTTAGAACTCACGCCAATAGCATCGCTCGCAACGGCGAGCTGAGGGCGATGAACCCGAGAACGTTTGCGATCACAGTTGCCCAAAACCTTGTCCGGAAAGAAGCCTTGTTGGATTTGTGGCGCAAGACCTGTTGGGCGACGATTGCACCGGGCCAGCCCCCAATAAGCCCCAACCCCAGCAAAGTGTCTTCACTGACACGCCAACGGTCGGCAGCGGCAGCTGATTTATCTACAGCGTATACGACGAAGCACACCACACTCGCTCCGAGATAGAGGCCCGCAACCCAACCCGGAACCTTCCAGAGGAAAGCGGCGATGGTGAAGAGAACAAAAAACGCCGGAATCGCGAACAGGGTCGCGGTGCCCCATTGCGCCGGATTGTCATTCCGCTCTCTGACGCTCTGCCGCTTTGGTTTAGCTGCCTCGACACGCTTCGCGCGTTTTTTTCCATCTGGGGCCATTTCGACCTCAAATGTCACTCGCTGACCAACCTCAGGTCGCCCGGTGCGTGACACAAAAGCCTTGATGTGCACAAAGATTTCCTGACCGCCGTTCAGAGGCTCGATGAAACCGAAGCCCCGATCATCGTTCCAGTTTTTTATGACGCCTTCGATTCGCATGATGATTTGTTGAGTCTAACGTGAAGGCAACCGGCGCTGCGCGGCTTCATCGCGCAGCGCCCGTGTGACCATAGGGTTAGGCCGCCCTCACTGACGCACATAGCGCAAGTGTGTGGCCGCTGAACCATCAAGAACGCTGTCAATGCGAAACTGCGGCCCGGGCTCGCTCAGGTTCTCAAAGAGTCGCCGCCCGCCGCCGAAGAACACAGGTGCCAAGGCAATTTCCAGCTCATCAACAACACCGAGGTTCAGGTACTGCTGGATCACATCTGCGCCTCCTGAAATGCGAATGTCAAGGCTCCCTGCAGCCTCCCGAGCCAGCGCCAGCGCACGCTCAGGCCCTTCATTAATGAAGTAAAACGTCGTTCTGCCAGGGCGCACCCAAGGCTCACGTTTCTCGTGTGCAAGAACGTATACCGCTGTGTGAAACGGAGCCACCTCCGGCCAACTGACCTCGCCTTGGTCGAACATACGCTTACCCATGATGTTGGCACCGGTGCGCTCGAAGGTGTGGCGAACCATGTCGTTGACTGGGCCAGTCTCGCCGCCGGGGCCGAAGTTGAGCCTCTCACGGAAGTACCGTTGATTGATGATCCAGGCCATCAACGTACCCCACTTGGCACCCCAGTTTTTGTACTCAGGCTTGCCCATGGTCATTCCTTCCGGTGCCATGTAGCCATCGAGGCTAAGTCCAATGTTGACGAATACTTTGCTCATGATTCTCTTCTCGCGTGTTCGGATG
>CAVUJN010000033.1:0-152941 GCA_963741765.1 uncultured beta proteobacterium | reverse complement strand
AGGAACAGGATGCCCGGCTCGGCATGGCGTGATCGTAGGTGGATTTCATCACCTGATCCCAGAGATCGCGGGCGCGCAACTTGCGGTTGTTCCTGGCCGTCCTCGCGCTGGTAGGCGCCGCTGGAACGCATCTCGGCATTGGGTTCGGCGCGGTCGTCGAGGCAGTTCTCGACCTCGCCGTACAGCTATCGACCGCTTGCGCATGAAGGCGTCCGTGTCCGTCGCGGTCGAGATGCTCGAAGTTGTTGTCAGGTCGCCCTTGTCCTTGGCGTGGATGAAGACCTCGATATCCGGATGGTCGCAGCGCAGCACGCCCATCTGGGCACGCCGACCGCCGGCCGTCGCCAGGCGGCGATCGTCGACGGCTTCGCCGGAGCGGTCGAATACGCGCATGTAGGAAACCGGGCCAGAAGCGCGCCGGACTGCGTGCCCTTGACGTGGGCGCCCTGCGGACGGATGCTCGAAAAGTCGTAACCGACGCCGCCGCCGCGGCGCCGTGGTCTCGGCGGCCTGGGCCAGCCTGGCGGTGGGGATTCGCCGGGCTTGCCGTCCGTGGTCTCGACGATGGAATCGCCCACCGGTTGCGCGAAACGAGTTGATCAGGGTTGCCTGCAGGTCGGTGACCGGCAGGCGGAGTTGATGCGGCCGGCCGGAATGAAGCCGTTTTCCTGCGCCCACAGGAAACGCCCTTCCCATTGGGGCATGATCCTTTTCAAGTTCAACCTGGGCTAGAGCATAAGAAACGCGGCGGCGCACATCGTGAACGTTGGTTTCCTTGCCCTTGGCGTATTCTCGATCAGCACTTCACCGGAAATCTCCTGTTCCGGGAGCGGTGCAAATTGCGGCGGCGCCGGAATATCGGTTAGTGACCATTTGTTCGGAAACGGGGCTCATTTCTTGCTCCTCGGCATGGCAGTATTAATCGGACTTATTTATTTTCGAATGGCGACTAATCTACTATATCTAGTGGGTCAGTGCGATCTTTCGTCACTCGATATGGTGTCGTGTGCTGTTGGCGAAACACGTTTGTCATGTTGTTGAAAAGGCCGAAAAACAAAGCCCCGGCACCTTTCGGTGGCGGGGCACGAGACCAAATATTTTATTAGAGGGCTAGCAGCGTCTGCGCGTGGTGCGCCATCATCCACTCTTCGTTGGTCGGAATGACCAGTACATCGACACTGCTTTTCCGGCTCCGATATGCAAATCTGGCGAGCGTTGGCTTCGGCATGTCAGGCGCATGCCCAGCCACTCGGCTTGCAGGCAAACGCGGCGCCGGACCTCGGCAGCGTGCTCGCCGATGCCGCCAGTGAACACTAGGGCATCGAGGCCGCCAGCGGCAGCAGCCAGCGAACCGAGTTCGCGAACGATGCGGTAGCAGAAAAGATCAACCGCCTCCTGAGCTTCCGGTTTGTCGCTGGCGAGCAGGGTGCGCATGTCCTGCGTGATGCCGGAGACGCCAAGGAGGCCTGATTCCTTGTAGAGCATCTTGGTCATTTCCTTGACGCCGAGGCCCTTGTTTTCCATCAGGTGCAGTACGCCGGGGTCGATATTGCCGCAACGCGTACCCATCACCAGGCCGTCGATGGTCGAGAATCCCAGTGTGGTTGTAAGACAGACTTGCGCCCGACCATCGCTGCCATGCTGGCACCATTACCAAGGTGAGCGACGACAACACGACCTTCGGCACGAGCTTGAGTATTGAGGAAGGGCGCGGGCGATGTATTCGTAAGAAAGACCATGGAAACCGTAGCGTTTGACACCCTCTGCGGAGACCCAGCGCGGCAAGCCGAACATCTGGGCGACTGGCAGGTTGGCTACGGTGGAAAGCGGTGTCGAAACAGGCGACTTGGGCACCTTTGGCAGCAGGTGCTTGTCAGCGCGCGGATACCGGCGACGTTGTGCGGCTCGTGCAAAGGTGCCAGCGGAATGAAGCTGTTCAGATTTTCGAGAACCTGGCTGTCGATAATGGTCGGTTGCGAGTAGAGGTCGCCGCCATGGACGACACGGTGGCCGACGGACGATTTCCCAATCTGCATGGCTGGCGGTAAACCATTGAGCAGCGCGTCGAAGGCTTGGGCATGGCTGACCTTTTCGCCGGCCAGTGTCTGATCGGTAATGCGTTCGCCAGCATTGTTTTTGGCGACCATTTGGTGAGATACGGTTCCGATACCATCGATTTGTCCGGAAACCTCAGCTTCTGGAGAAATGGAGTGCGCAGCGGGAAAAGCGCAAACTTGATTGACGATGAACCGGCATTAATGGTGAGGATGCCTTGTGACATTTTATAAACTCCCTTATTTCTGTTGGCATGGGCGACGAGCGCGGCAATGACGCACGAAGCAGTACGGGTTTCCGCCGTATCGGCACGGCTGGTGAGGACAATCGGCACCCGTGTGCCGAGGACGATGCCGGCGGTCAGGGCGTTGGCCAGATATTCGAGTTGCTTGGCGACCATGTTGCCGGACTCAAGATCGGGCACGACGAGGATCTCGGCGTGGCCGGCAACCGCCGACTTGATGCCCTTGGTTTTGGCGGCGACGATGGAAACGGCGTTGTCGAAGGCCAGCGGCCCGTCGAGAATGCCGCCGGTGATCTGGCCGCGGTCGGCCATCTTGCACAGCGCTGCGGCGTCCAGCGTGGACTGAATTTTCGGATTGACTGTTTCAACCGCCGAAAGGATGGCGACCTTCGGTTCGGGGATGCCGATGATGTGCGCCAGATCGATGGCGTTCTGGATGATGTCTACCTTGTCGGCCAGCGTCGGTGCGATGTTGATCGCCGCATCGGTGATCAGCAGGGGGCGATGGTAGGTCGGCACGTTCATCAGGAACACGTGGCTGATGCGGCGCGAGGTGCGCAGGCCGTTGGCGCGGGAAACCACTTCGCCCATCAACTCGTCGGTATGCAGGCTGCCCTTCATCAGTGCTTCGGCATCGCCGGTGCGTACGAGGAAACGGCGATGGCCGCAGAGTCGTGGCTATGTCGGCATTGACGATGCGGATGCCGTGCAGGTCGATACCGAATTCTTCGGCGACGGAACGAATCTTCCCTTCCGGACCGACCAGGATCGGTTCGATGATGCCTTCCTGAAAGGCGATCACGGGGCCTTTGAGCGACTCCTTGTCGCACGGGTGCGCCACTGCGGTTGGGATTGGTTCCAGTCCTTTGACCATGGCCAGCATCTGCTGATAGCGCTCTTGCTTGTTGTCGATGCTTACCTGCGGTCGATTGACTTCCTGCATGTGCGAAATCTTTTCGGTCGGCGCCAGAACTTCCGTGCCACGCACGACCTGCAGATTTTCCTGATTGGTGCACACGCAATCGAGAATGACATGCTTGTTGTGATCGAATTTCTGCTTGGCCGTTACCGTGATGGTAATCGTGTCGCCAATGGTTACCGGTCTTGCAAAATGCAGGGATTCGTCAATCAGGATGGTGCCGGGGCCGGGAAACAGGGTGCCGAGCACCGTCGAAATCAGCGAGCCGCTCCACATGCCGTGGGCCATGACCTCGCGGAACATGCCGCTTTCGGAATATTGAGACTCGCTGGCGCTGCGGTTGAAAGTGCCGGTCAGGGCAGCGAAAAGTTTGACGTCCTCGGGCATTAGCGTGCGCGAGAGGGTGGCGAAGTCGCCGACCCGGATTTCATCGTAGGTCTTGTTCACGACATGACGTTTTCGGTCGTTTCATGCATTTCCGCACTCCTTGGCTTCCATATTCAATTGTTCGTAGTATAGTATGTTGCAGTGCAGCAAACAATGTCGTTCGTGTGATGGAGCAGTTCAGGAAAGCGTGAACTCGCCGTGCATGGATGATCGTTGATAACTAAACGGGCACCAGAAGGTCCCGATAAACCCCAAGGAAAACAGCATGAATGCAATTACCGAACCAACCCCCCTGTCCAACAATGCGCTCGTCCTGCCGCTGGCCGGGAAGAAGGGCCTGATTACGGGGTCGCCAACGACAAGTCGATTGCCTACGCGGTCGCCAGGGCGGTGCGCGCGCTGGGTGCCGACATCGCGCTGACCTACCAGAACGACAAGACGGCAAAATACACGCAGCCGTTGGCCGAAGCAGTCGGCGCCCGACTGTTCGAAAAGCTCGATGTCACGCAGCCGGGCAGCCTGGAGGCGGTGATCGAGAAGTGCGGCGCCGAATTTGGCCAGATCGATTTCGCCGTCCATTCGATGGCCTTCTGCGATGCCGACGACCTGCACGGGCGCGTCATCGACACCTCAGAAGCCGGTTTCGATTCGGCGATGAACATCTCCTGTCACAGCTTCCTGCGCATGGCCAAGGCGCTTGAGCCGCTGATGACCGAAGGTGGATCGTTGATCACCATGTCCTACCTGGGTGCCGAGCGCGTGGTGCGCAACTATGGCGTGATGGGCATCATCAAGGCGGCGCTTGAATCGGCGGTCCGCTACATGGCCTACGACCTCGGTCCCAAGGGAATTCGCGTCTTCGCGGTGTCGCCCGGACCGATCATGACGCGCGCCGCGTCCGGTATCGCCAACTTCGACAAGTTGCTCGAGGCCGATGCCTTGAAAGCGCCGCTCGGACACACGGTAAGCATCGATGAAGTCGGGGCGTTCACCGCCTTCCTGTGCACTTCCGGTTCCTCGGGCATGACCGGGCAGACCATCTATGTTGACGCCGGTGCCCACATCGTTGCTTGAGCGCAGAGGGCGGGGGCGGCTTATATTGGCCGTTCTCGTGATCTGAGCCTGGAGCTTGCGATGGATATCAACTGTAGCGAACTCATTCCCGATGCGGTTCCTGAACATCCGTTACTCAACGGACGCCAGGAAATTGGCCGCGGTGAGAGCACCATCGTCCTTGACGGCGATGTCGTCGATGGCCAGGCGCGGGTCTTCAAGGTGCTGTCCTCGCCCACCGATTACGCCTATTACACGGCGCCCGACCGGCCGACCGGCAAGCATTTTCCGGTCGTCTATGCCGACCATGGCGTTGTCGGGCGTTCGAGCCGCGGGTTTCCGTTTCACATCGTCGAGGTGGAAAAGCTCTATCCGTTGCCGGGCCGCGGCGAGGCCTCGGAAGTGGCGACCAAGTTGAGTACATCCTATTTCGATGCCTGCCTGATGTGGCGCAACCTGGCCCAAGACATGGGACGCATCGCCCTGCATCATCTGGTGGTGACACCGATGGGGTGGAGCCGTGCGGTGCAGCAGTCGCTGAGGGCGCTGGAGACGTTTTCCAACGAGTATGGCGCACTGCCCGACCTGATCAAGGCCGACAACCTGATGATGCGCAAGGACGGAACGCTCGTCTTCTCCGACCCGGTATTCATGGAATAGCGCATGACCATTTGTCAGGTCAGTTTCACCTCCCGGGAGCATGCTGAATCGCTGGTCGCCAGCCCGCATGTCGCGGTGATTTCGATCACCGATCCGGGCACGCCGGAAGCCTGCCTCGACCCGGATTTCGCGGCGCTGCTGCGCTTGTCGTTCTACGACGCCATGCCGGCTGACGAATACCTGCCGGCGCCCTTGCCGGGCCTGTTCAATCACCTTATGGCGCGCCAGATCGACAATTTTGTGCATGAATTGCATGCGCAGCCGGATACGGTTTCGTTGATTGTGCATTGCGAGTATGGGGTCAGCCGCTCGGCTGCAGTCGCGCTCTTCGTTGCGGACTATGCCGGGGCGCCGCTGGTGGCACGCGAGTTTTCCTACGACGCCAATCGCTGGGTCGTTCACCTGCTGTCGCGATTGCACCCCGAGTTGCCCATCGAAATCCCTGCTGAGCGCGATGTCAGCGAGCGCCGTGCGCTGGCACGCTGCGACTGACTTTCCGCGCCAAACGGCGGTAGCCGCGTCACTCGTTGACCTGAAACAAACGCCCGAAATATTTTGGTGCTACCCTTTTCGGAGTCGTAAACATCTGGCGGGAGCTTGTCGTGACAATCAACGATAGACAGAGCGAAGCCGTGGTCGACATTGTCGATCGCGTAGTTGACCGTTTCCGGCGCGACCCGACCTGCATGGTGCAGATCCTGCGGGAAGTGCAGGAGGCATGTGACTGGATTTCGCCGGAAGCCATCGACCGCATGCAGACGACGCTGGGTGTTCCGCGGACCAAGATCGAGGGGGTCGCCGGTTTTTATTCCTTCCTCTACACCGAGCCACGCGGCAAATACCGGGTTCTGTTTTCGGACAACATCACCGACCGCATGCTTGGCAACAAGGCGCTGATGGATCGGCTGTGCAATAACCTGTGGGTCGAGCGCGGCATGGTTTCCGAAGATGGGCTGGTCAGCGTCGGCAAGACGGCGTGTACCGGCATGTGCGATCAGGGGCCGGCACTGCTGGTCAATAATTACGCAATTTCAGGGTTGACCGCAACGCGCATCGACGAAATCGCCGAATTGATCCGCAACAAGATGCCGCTCGCTGATTGGCCGCCCGAGTATTTCCGGGTCGACGACAACATCCGCCGCGCCGACATCCTGCTCGACAGTGACCTCAAGCCCGGCGCGGCCCTGCTGGCGGCTCGGGCACGGGCGCCGAGCGACGGCTTGCTGGCTTCCAACACGCGTTCCTGGCGCGAGGGCCTGCCGAGCGGGTTGAGCGGGCCGATTTCCATGCTCGACGAGATCAAGCGGGCCAACCTGCGCGGGCGCGGCGGTGCCGGGTTCAGCACCGCGCTGAAATGGGAGGCCTGCCGCAATGCGCCGCTCAAGGCAGGGCTGCAGCGCATCGTCGTCTGCAATGCGGATGAGGGCGAGCCGGGCACCTTCAAGGACCGCGTGCTCCTCGCCAAATATCCTGACCTTGTCTTCGAAGGCATGACCGTCGCCGCCTATGCGGTCGGCGCGACACGCGGTTTCGTCTACCTGCGCGGCGAGTACCGCTATCTGCTCGACCACCTGAACGCTGTGCTGGCGCACCGCCGCCGGGAAGGCCTGCTGGGCAAGGATATCCTCGGCATACCCGGCGCCGATTTCGAGATCGAGATTCATGTCGGGGCTGGCGCCTATGTCTGCGGCGAGGAGTCGGCGCTGATCGAATCGCTCGAAGGCAAGCGCGGCACGCCGCGCAACCGGCCACCATTCCCGGTCACCAACGGATATCTCGACCAGCCGACCATTGTCAATAACGTCGAAACCTTCGCCGCGGCGGCGCTGATCGCGCTGAATGGCGGCGACTGGTACGCCGGGATCGGCACCCGACATTCGGCGGGAACCAAGATTCTTTCGGTGTCCGGCGATTGCGCGCGACCCGGGCTGTACGAATACCCGTTCGGCGTCAGCATCCGCCAGGTTCTCGAAGACTGCGGCGCCGAGAACACGCAGGCCGTGCAGGTCAGCGGCCCGTCAGGTATCTGCGTTGCCGAGGATGAGTTCGACCGCGTCATCGGCTTCGAGGATATTCCGACCGCCGGCGCCTTCACGATATTCGACCAGACCCGCGACATGTTCCAGGTGGCGCGCAACTACGTGCATTTCTTTCAGCACGAGAGCTGCGGTTTCTGCACGCCGTGCCGGGTCGGCACCTCGCTGCTGAAGAACCTGATGGACAAACTGCACAACGGCGCCGGTTCCCCCTACGATTTTGCCGAAATCGAGAAGCTCAACCAGTTGCTGCAGTCGATGAGCCATTGCGGCCTCGGGCATACCGCCTGCAACCCGGTGCTCGACACCATCGCCAAATTCCGTCCGGCCTACGAGCGGCGGATGACCTGCAAAGATTTTTCGCCGGCGTTCGACCTCGACCGGGCATTGGCCGGCGCAAGGCAAATGACCGGGCGCGACGACGCTGCGGCGCATATCCCCAAGGAAGAATTCGGACGGTGCTCATGAATCAGACCTTCATGCTCGATGGCAAGGCCATTCCCTTTGAGGAAGGGCAGACCATCATTCAGGCGGCGACCGCAGCGGGGGTGTTCATCCCGCACCTGTGTTACCACCCGGATTTCAAGCCGCATGGCTCGTGCAAGCTGTGCACGGTCAAGGTCAATGGCCGCCAGACAGCTTCGTGCACGATGCGCGCGATGGCCGGCATGGTCGTCGAAAGCGATACCGAGGAAATCAATGCTGAACGACTTGCCCTGACCCAGATGCTGTTCGTCGAGGGCAATCATTTCTGCCCGTCGTGCGAGCAGAGCGGGAACTGCCAGTTGCAGGCCACGGCCTACCATCTCGGCATGATGTCGCCGCACTACGACCATTTTTTCCCGAATCGACCGGTTGACGCTTCACACCCCGAGGTTTTGCTCGAATTCAATCGCTGCATCCTCTGCTCCCTTTGCGTGCGCGCCAGCCGCGATGTCGATGGCAAGAATGTTTTTGCCCTCTCCGGGCGGGGCATCAAGACGCACCTGATCGTCAATGCCAGGTCGGGCCAATTGGGCGATACCGACTTCATGCTCGACGACAAGGCAGCGCAGGTCTGCCCGGTAGGTGTCATCCTCAAGAAGCGGCGGGGCTTTGCCGTGCCGATCGGCGAACGCACCTATGACAAGGCGCCGATTTCCGAAACGACGGAGGGCCATTGAGATGACCGCGCCGACAAGGAAGCTTAAGGTCGCCACGACCTCACTGGCCGGCTGTTTTGGATGCCACATGTCCTTTCTGGATATTGACGAGCGGCTGTTCACGTTGCTCGAACTCATCGAGTTCGACCGCTCGCCGCTGACCGACATCAAGAAGTGCAGCCCGGATTGCGACATCGGCATTATCGAGGGCGGCCTGTGCAATGCCGAGAACATCCATGTACTGAGAGAGTTTCGCGACAACTGCAAGATCCTGATTGCCATCGGTGCCTGCGCCATCAATGGCGGCCTGCCCGCCCAGCGCAACCATCTGCCGCTGACGACCATTCTCGAAGAGGTCTATCACACCAGCCCGGGGCTGGCCAACGGCATGATTCCGAACGATCGTGAACTGCCGCTGCCGCTCAACAAGGTGCACCCGATCCACGAGGTGGTGAAGATCGATTACTTCATTCCCGGCTGTCCGCCGTCGGCCGATGCGATCTGGAAGGTTTTGACTGACCTGCTGGCCGGCCGCGAACCGACCCTCGAACACGGCCTGATGCACTACGACTGAGGTTCCACGATGAGCTACAACCTTGAAACTGCCGAACATCCAGAGCGCCTGCGCCGCGTCGCCATCGATCCTGTCTCGCGTGTCGAAGGCCATGGCAAGGTCACCATCCTGCTCGACGAACATAACAAGGTGCATCAGGTGCGCCTGCACATCGTCGAGTTTCGCGGCTTCGAGAAATTCATTCAGGGCCGGCCGTATTGGGAGGTGCCGGTCATGGTTCAGCGCCTGTGCGGCATCTGCCCGGTGTCGCATCATCTGGCTGCATCGAAGGCGCTCGATATCATCGTCGGCGCCAGGAAGCTGACGCCGCCTGCCGAGAAGCTGCGCCGCCTGATGCATTACGGCCAGATGCTGCAATCGCACGCCTTGCACTTCTTCCACCTTTGCTCTCCCGACCTGTTGTTCGGCTTCGACAGCGATGTGACCCGACGCAACATCGTCGGCGTTGCCGCCGCCCATCCGGATATTGCCAAGCAGGGTGTATTGCTGCGCAAGTTCGGGCAGGAGGTAATCCGTGTCACTGCCGGAAAGCGCGTTCACGGCACCGGTGCCGTGCCGGGCGGCATGAACAAGTCGCTGACAGTGGCCGAGCGCGATGAACTGCTCAAGGATGTATATCGCATCGTCGCCTGGTCGCGCGATGCGGTGCACCTGATCCAGAAGGTGCATACGCAGGACCCGGGGCTCTACAACAGCTTCGGCATCTTCCGCTCAAATTTCATGTCCATCGTCGGCCACAACGGCGACCTCGACTTCTACCACGGCTCGCTGCGCGCTCGCGACGACAACGGCAAACTCATCTTTGATGGTGTCGATTACCAGCAGTACGACAAGTACATCGAAGAAGAAGTCAGGCCATGGAGCTACATGAAGTTCCCGTTCTTCAAGTCAATCGGCAAGGAACATGGTTGGTACAAGGTCGGCCCGCTGGCCCGTGTTCAGAACTGCGACCAGATATCGACGCCGTTCGCCGAGCATGAGCGCAAGGAGTTCGTCGATTACGCTGGTGGCACGCCGATGCACGCACCGCTTGCCTATCACTGGACACGCATGATCGAGATGCTGCACGCCGCCGAAGTGATCAAGGACCTGCTGCACGACGACGACCTGCTGAGCGACAACCTGATGGTCGAAGGCGAGCGCCGGATGGAAGGTGTCGGCGTCATCGAAGCGCCGCGCGGCACGCTTTTCCACCATTACCGCGTCGATGAGAACGACCTGATTACGATGGCCAACCTGATCGTTTCGACAACCAACAACAACCAGGCGATGAACGAGGCGGTGCGCCACGTTGCGCGCCGCTACCTGCACGGCCGCGAAATTACCGAGGGCCTGCTCAACCACATCGAGGTGGCGATCCGTGCCTTCGACCCCTGCCTGTCCTGCGCCACGCACGCGCTGGGCAAGATGCCACTCGAAGTCGAGCTGGTCGATCCTGAAGGGCAAATCGTTCATTCGTTGAGCCGTTCGTGACGGCGCCGGTCGTTGTCTTCGCCGTCGGCAACCCCAGTCGTGGCGACGACGCGATCGGGCCGGAACTCTGCGGTCGACTGGCGGAATGGCTCGGAAGCGAAGGGCTGGCCGATGGCGTTGAACTGATCGAGGATTTCCAGTTGCAGATCGAACACGCACTTGATCTGAAAGGGCGCCAGATCGCCCTGTTCATCGACGCCGGATTGAGGACGCCCGGACCCTACACCTTCCGGCGCATCGCCCCGGCAACAGGTATGGCACTCACGACCCATGAACTGCCGCCCGAAGCGGTGCTACAGGTCTACATGCAGACCGAGGACGGCGAGCCGCCACCGGCCTTCGTGCTCTGCGTGCGCGGCGAGGAATTCGAACTGGGTGCGCCTTTGAGTCCTGCAGTGCTGTCGCATGTCGAGGATGCCTTCACTCTGCTGCAAAGTCTTTGCCGGCAACCAGCGCCGACCGCTTGGGAGCAGGCGACAGCTTAGGCAAGAGACGATCCGGTTATTGTCCGTTTTTCTGCGTCGACCGCAACGGTCGCCCTTCAAGTAATGAGTTCGGGCCGCGCTTCATCAGAAAACGTTGATGTGCATCATGGGCGATTCGCCGGCCTGGGTTCAGCATGCGCGGTTGTGCATTTGCCCTTTTTGGCCGCGTTCATGATCGACATCCATTCCCCCGGAAAAATCGTTGCTGCGGCTACGGCCGCCTTCCTGTTTTCGTCAGTGCTGGCGGCGGAAACCGCCGAGGGTCAATTCGCGACGCTGGCAAAACTGCCGCCGGCCAGCCTGCATGACATGGTGGACAAGAAAGTCGAAGTCGATGTCGATCTCGCTGCCAGTTCCGGGTTCACCGTCGAAGTGACGGGTGAACGCGCCGAGGCGCGCTACCGCATGACTTTCAACCAGATCGCCGAAGGTTGGAGCTGGCGGCCGCTGGCCGACCCGGCGGTCAACGACTATTACCGGTACAAATTCCTGCCCCTGCAGTCGGTGTCGGAAGCGCGTGGCGAATACGCTCACGAAGACAAGATCGGCGTCACGCAGCAGATGAAGGTGCGCTGGCGTTACGATTACTTTCTCGCCTTCGAGAATCTCTACGATTTTTATCCGCGTGGCGCCGACGACGATGCCGGTTTCAGCGCCGACCTGCCGGCCGGCGAAGCGGCACATCTGGGATTGCGCGCACGGGCGCACCTTATTGCGCCGGTAATCAGCGAAAGCACGACGTTCTGGAAGGCAACTTACGGCAAGCCCACAGATTTCACGCTGAAGAAGCGCTACCTGATTGCAGTGCTCGATGAAGTTGATTTCGTCGATGCGCGCAACGGCGAAATCCTGTGTCGGATCCAGGCTGGGCAGGCGCGCTGTTCAGCGCCCTGAAAACCGGGTTCAGCGGTAGACCAGAACCGGAATCTTCGAGTGGGTCAGCACCTTGTTGGTCTCGCTGCCGAGCAGGAAACCGCTGATGCCGCGGCGGCCGTGCGAGGCCATGAAGATCAGGTCGCAGCCCGATTTTTCGGCGGCATCGATGATCGCTTCGTAAGGCACGTCGCTGGTCGCCGCAATGGTCGCGCATTCGACGCCGGCAGCCGCGCATTGCTTTTCTACCTCGCCGAGGTAGGTGGTCGCCTGTTGCGTGGCGAGCTCGGCAAATTTCTCCGGTGTGGTCGGGTCGATCAGCGCGCCTTCGCCGAAATAGGCGATCGGATATTCCGGCTTGGCAAAGAAGATGGTGACCTTGGCCCCGCAGGCCTTGGCAAACTCGACCGCCCGCTTGGCGGTCGCTTGCGACAATTCCGAACCGTCGGTTGGTACGAGAATATGCTTGAACATGGGTTTCCTCCTCTATCGTGTATGTCGTCAGGGCGACGTTCTTGAAATACATGCTACGCCAAGTCGTGACGAAGTAAAACAGGCGGCGGATGATTCGCCTGATCAAGGTCTGAGTCTGGGTGTGTTTACCCAAAACAGACCGCCCCGGCATGGTATAAATTCCAGCGTATCCGTAACGGGGAAGCCAGCATGTCCAACCATTCGTCAGCAAAAAGCCGGGGTGTTGATCTTAGTGGCCCGAGCCCGCTGGAGACCGCTGCCACAGCGATCAGCAAGGCCGTCGATCCCTACGGCGTGACCACATCGCTGCTCAATGCGCAGATCGCCTGGATGATGCATCCGCAGGAGTTGCTACGCGCCAACAGTGCGTTGTCGGGTGATCTGCTGGCCCTGCAGTCACACATCATGCGGCGGGCGCTCGGCATGCCGTCGGCTGACGTGATCGAACCCCATCCGGATGACGTTCGTTTTTCCGATCCGGTGTGGACCGACGCAGCAACGTGGGACATCATCAAGGAGTGGTATCTGGCCTTCACCCACCGATTGCAGGACATGTATTTCGAGACGCCTGGACTGTCGGACAAGGAGCGGCGGCGCGCTGCATTCTGGCATCGCAAATGGCTCAACATGGTGGCGCCGACCAATTTATTCTGGCTCAACCCGGTGGCCATGGAGCGCTTCGTGGCGACCAGCGGCGAAAGTCTGGCGCGCGGCTTCCAGAACTTCATGCGCGACGTGAAGGCCCGGAATATCCAGATGGTCGAACCCGACGCCTTCGTCGTCGGCAAGAATCTGGCGACGACGCCGGGCAAGGTGGTGTTCCGCAATCGTCTGGTGGAACTGATCCATTATGCGCCGACCACCGAAAAAGTGCGGGCGATCCCAATCGTCATCGTCACGCCGTGGATAAACAAGTTCTACATCCTCGACCTGAATCCCAAGAAAAGCCTGGTCAAATACCTGACCGACCAGGGTTTTTCGGTCTTTATCACCAGCTGGAAGAACCCCGATACCGAGATGTCCGAGGTTCGCCTCGACGACTACTTGCTCGAAGGCATCAACGAGGTCGTGCGCGTCGCCGGCGAGTTCTGCAAGGTGCCGAAGGTGCATCTGGTCGGCTACTGCATCGGCGGGACACTGGTATCGACCTATATGGCCTGGGCCAACAAGCGCTTTGGCGCCGATCAGGTGCCGGTCGCACACTGGTCGTTGTTCACCACGCTGACTGATTTTTCGCACCCTGGCGATATCGATGTTTTCATCGACGAGGCCTGTATCGGCGCGCTGGAAGAGTCGATGGCCAGGAAGGGCTATCTCGATGGCAGCGAGATGGCCAGTTCCTTCCGCATGCTGCGCTCGAACAGCCTGGTCTGGCATTACTGGGTCAGTAGCTACCTGATGGGCGAGCAGTTGCCGCCGTTCGATGTCCTTTTCTGGAACATGGACACGACACGCATGCCGCGCGCCATGCACTCGTACTACCTGCGCGAGATGTACCTGCACAACAACCTGATCAAGCGCGATCACCTGACCATCGCCGGCGAATCCATCGACCTCGACCGCGTCATCCAGCCGCTATACGCGGTAACCGCCGAGGACGACCACATTGCGCCGTGGATCCAGTGCTACCGGATTCGCAAGTACGTTAACGTCAATGCCGCGGTGCGTTTCGTCCGCTCCAACTCGGGCCACATCTTCGGCATCGTCAATCCGCCGGTCAATCCGCCCAAGCGCCATTACTGGATCGGCGAACCCGAACGCAATGAGCACTGGGAACACTGGCTCGAACGCGCGGAAAAGAAATCCGGCTCGTGGTGGGACGACTGGACGCGCTGGCTCGGCGAACGCTGCGGCGATCAGGTTGACGCCTATCCGGCGGCCAACACGCGCTTCCCGGCGCTTGCCGATGCGCCCGGGGAATACGTTCTCGAAAAATAGTGATGGTTCGGAGAATGCTGAATTGATACGCCGCCTCTTGGCTGCGGCTTTGCCCGCGACCTGATTCGCCTGTTTTTGACCGTGATTAAGGAGGGGGCTGTCGGGCACCCCGACAATGAGGCCATCCGCAACCCGCGAGTTAGCCATGACCACCATTCGTAGTTTTATGACCGACGATCATCGCCGATGCGATGATTTCTTCGCCGAGGCGGAGCAGGCGATCGCCAAAAAGAACCTGCCGGCGGCCAAGGCCGCCTTCGGGCATTTTCGCAACGCCATGCGGGCGCATTTCGACAGCGAGGAAAAAACCCTGTTCCCGACTTTCGAAGCCAAGACCGGCATGCGCATGGGGCCGACCCAGATGATGCGCATGGAACACGCCCAGATGCGCAGCCTGCTCGATGACGCTGCCGCCACGCTGGAACGCGATAATGCGGAGGACTACCTCGGTCTGGCCGATACGTTGCTGATCATGATGCAGCAACACAACATGAAGGAAGAGAACATTCTTTATCCGATGTGCGATCAGCATCTCGCCGGCGAAACGCCCGAACTGCTGGCGCGCCTCGAAACCGAACTGGCTGAATCATGACCCATCCGAAGACGCCGCATGTCGTCGATGCGCGCTACATGGAGCCGCCGGAACCGTTCGTGCAGACCATGGAAATGCTCGATACCCTGAAGGCTGGTGAGAAGATGCTGCTGATGCTATTCCGCGAGCCGCATCCGCTCTACAAGGTGCTCAGGCAGAACGGTTATACCTACGAAACCGAGCTGCTTGCCGATGGCACCTTCGAAATCCTGATCTGGCGCTGACCAGTAGGCATGCAAGGAATGCTGTCGTTCGAAAATGCGCCGCCATTTGCCGCGCCGCTGCGCTTCTTTCTCACCGCGCCGCTGTTTTCGCTGGCTGCCGGGTTGCTGCTTCTGGCCGGCGGCCCCGATCTGCTTGCGTCGCGCTGGACGCCAGGACTGCTGGCGACGACGCACCTGATTACCATCGGCTTCATGCTGATGGTCATGCTCGGGGCGCTGATCCAGATCCTGCCCGTGGTCGCCGGGGTCAATCTGGGCAATCCGTTGCGCGTCGCACGCTGGGTGCATGTCGGCCTGGCGCTCGGCACCTTGTCGCTTGCCGGCGGTTTTCTGCTTGGTCAGCCCGAATTGCTCAGCGCGGCCGCCCTTATACTTGGCCTGACCGTCGCCGCCTTTCTGGCCGTCACCGGGTACGCGCTCCTGAATGTGCCATCGACCAGCCCGACGATCCGCGGTATCAAGCTGGCACTGCTCGGGCTGGCTGGCGGGGTCGGCCTCGGCGTGACATTGGCGCTGGCCGTCGCCCACGGCTGGGCCATTCCGCTGGCGACCCTGACCGATCTCCACGCCGGCTGGGCGCTCGGCGCCTGGGCGGGGGTTCTGCTCGCGGCAATGGCTTTTGTCGTCGTGCCGATGTTCCAGCTGACGCCCGGTTACCCGGCACGGCCGGGTTGGCTGTTCCCGGGCGTCATGCTCGGCCTTATGCTGGCCTGGGCGCTGTCCGCCTATTTCGATTCGGTGCTGGCGATTCGCCTGATCCAGGGCTTGACGGCGTTGCTTGGCATGGCTTTCCTGCTGCAGACCCTGCGCCTGCAAATGCAGCGCCGGCGGGCGCGCGCCGATGCCACCTACCGCTATTGGCAACTGGGTCTGGCGAGCGCGATTTTTGCCCTGTTTATGCTGTTGACCGCAACGCTCTGGCCGTCGCTTGGCGAACTTGACGGATGGAGCCAGTTTGCCGGCATCCTGCTGCTGGTCGGCGGCTTCATGCCCTTCATCGTCGGCATGCTCTACAAGATCGTGCCGTTTCTCGCCTGGCTGCACCTGCAGAATCACGCTCGGCCAGGCCTGCCGGTGCCGAACATGAACAAGATCCTGCCTGGGGTCGACATGCAGCGTCAGTTGTGGATGCACGGCGTGGCGCTCGTGCTGCTATTGGCCGCCGTCATCCAGCCCGACTGGCTCACACGGCCGGCCGGTGCGGCGCTCGCGCTGGCCAGCGGCTGGCTGTTTTACAACCTCCTGGGGGCCGCCCTGCGTTACCGGCAGCATCTTGAAGAGGCGGCCCGGCAAGCGGCCGCAGCATGACTTACCTGATCCTCAAGCATCTCCACGTCACCTGCGTCGTTCTTAGCGGGCTTGGCTTCGCGCTGCGCGGCTGGTGGATGCTTGGTGAATCGCCAAGGCTCAAGGCGCGCCTTACCCGCATCGTTCCGCATGTGGTCGATTCGCTTCTGCTCGGCAGCGCAGTGCTCATGGCCTGGTTGAGCGGCCAGTACCCGTTCGCGCAAGGCTGGCTGACGGCCAAGTTCTTCGGCCTGCTGATCTACATCCTGTGTGGAACGATGGCGCTCAAGCGCGGCAAGACCAAAGCACAGCGCAGCCTCTTCCTCGTGCTTGCCGTGACTGCCTACGCCTACATTGTCGGTGTTGCGCTGACGCGGAGTTCGTTTCTCTAGGTCCGTGGATTCATCAGCGCCTTGAGGCCGGCGACATTGAGAATCCTGATGTGTTTCTGCTGGACGGCGATGTGGCCTTCTTCCTGGAAACGCGAAAAGGCACGGGAAACCGTTTCCAGCTTGAGCCCCAGGTAGCTGCCGATTTCCTCGCGCGTCATGCGCAGGTAGAACTCGGCATGCGAGAAGCCGCGCGCCGTGAAACGCTGCGACAGGTTGAGCAGGAAGGCAGCCAGGCGCTCTTCGGCGCGCATCGTGCCGAGCAGCATCATGACGCCATGGTCACGCACGATCTCGCGGCTCATGACCTTGTGGAAATGGTGCTGCAGGGTATGGATTTCGCGCGACAGGCTTTCCAGGCGCGAGAAGGGAATGGCGCAGATTTCGCTGTCTTCGAGCGCGATCGCATTGCAGGTGTGATGTTCGGTGCTGATGCCGTCGAGGCCCAGCAATTCGCCGGCCATCTGGAAGCCGGTGACCTGTTCGCGCCCGTCCTCGATCAGGACGTCGGTCTTGAAAAAGCCGCTGCGGATCGCGTAGATCGCGTCGAATGGCGTACCGGAACTGTAAAGGCGGTCACCCCGCTTGAGGCGACGACGACTGGAAACCAGATCGTCTAGGCGCTCAAGTTCATCGTTGCTGAGTCCCAAGGGCAGGCACAATTCGCGCAGATTACAGTTGGAACAAGCTGTCTTGATCAGCGAAAGCGAGATCGGATTTCCGGAGGATTCGGTAGGCATCAGCAACCTGTGCAAGGTTGATGTAAGTCAACCGTGATTTTGTTGTGTACGGCCATAATTCGACCTATTCTTGGTGGTGCGTTTAATGAATTTTGCAACTGAAAACCTCGTCTTCGATCCCCAGATCATTCGCCGTTTCGATATCAACGGCCCACGCTACACGTCCTATCCAACCGCCGACCGCTTTGTCGAGGCGTTCGACGCCGAAGCGGCAAAGCTCTGGCTCGGCAAACGTACCATCGGCGGCTTCAGCCGTCCACTCTCATTATACTTTCACATCCCGTTCTGCAACACCATTTGCTACTACTGTGCCTGCAACAAGATCATTACCAAGGATCACGGGCGCAGCGCCAAGTATCTGAAGTACCTGGCCAAAGAGGTCGCCCTGCAGAGCCAGGCCCTCGATGGCGGGAACGAGGTCATCCAGCTGCACTGGGGTGGCGGCACGCCAACCTTCCTGTCGCACGATGAAATGCGCCAGTTGATGGGTGAGACGCGCAAGCATTTCAAGCTGCTCGACGGTGGCGAATATTCGATCGAGGTCGATCCGCGCAAGGTCGATACCGCTACGGTCGCGTTACTTGGCGAACTGGGCTTCAACCGCATGAGTGTCGGCGTCCAGGATTTTGACGAGCGCGTGCAGGTCGCCGTCAATCGAGTCCAGAGCGAGGAAGAAACCGCCAACGTCATCGACGCGGCGCGCGCCAATGGCTTCAAGTCGGTTTCCATCGATCTGATTTACGGTCTGCCGCACCAGACGGTCATGGGTTTCAATCGCACGCTCGAGCGCGTGCTGGCGATGGATCCCGAGCGCCTGTCGATCTACAACTATGCGCATCTGCCCAGCCTGTTCAAACCGCAGCGCCGGATCGCCGAACCTGATTTGCCGTCGGCCGACACCAAACTGCAGATCCTTGCGCTGGCGATCAAGAAGCTGACCGATGCCGGTTATGTCTTCATCGGCATGGACCACTTCGCCAAGCCAGACGACGAACTGGCGGTTGCCCAGCGCCAGGGGCGCCTGCATCGGAATTTCCAGGGTTATTCGACCTATGCCGACAGCGACATGCTGTCGTTCGGCATTTCGTCGATCGGCAAGGTCGGACCGACCTATAGCCAGAACGTCAAGACGCTGGACGAGTATTACGATCGTCTCGACGCCAATATTCTGCCGGCGTTTCGCGGGATCGAACTGAACGCCGACGACATCCTCCGGCGCTCGATCATCCAGGCGCTGATGTGCCACTTCGAGCTCTCGATTGAATCGATCGAAAGCGCGCACCTGATCGATTTTCGCCGCTACTTTGCAGCCGAGATCGAAGATCTCAAGGAAATGGAACATGGCGGCCTGCTCAAGGTCGAGCGCGAATGGATTACCGTTCTGCCGCCGGGGCGCCTGCTGGTGCGCATCATCGCCATGGTTTTCGACCGCTACCTGCGTGCCGACCGCCAGCGGACCCGCTATTCCAAGGTGATCTGACCGGCAGCGCTGCGCGGTGTTGCAATACCGGGCAGGGCAGTGATGTATCCTTGCGCCGTGACGTCCAGCCCAGCCTTTTCCATCCCCGATGCCTGATTCCGGCTATCTCGCCCTGTTCCTCGTCGGCCTGCTCGGCGGCACCCACTGCGTTGGCATGTGCGGTGGCATTGTCAGTGCCCTGTCGATGGGCGCTCCGGCGCGCTGGTCGCTGCATCTTGCCTACAATTTCGGGCGAATTTTGTCGTACACCGCGGCGGGTGCCATCGCCGGCCTGCTCGGTGCCGCCAGCCTGACGCTCGACGGGCAGGCGCCGGTGCGCCTCGTGCTCTATCTGCTGGCCAACCTGATGCTCGTCGCGCTCGGGCTTTACCTGCTTGGTGTAACCCGGGCACTGGCCTTTACCGAACGCGCCGGTCAGCGGCTGTGGCGCCACGTCCAGCCGCTGACCCGCCGTTTCCTCCCGGCGAACACGGTGCTCAAGGCTTTTCCGCTCGGTATGCTTTGGGGCTGGCTGCCCTGCGGGCTGGTTTACAGTGCGCTGGCAACCGCCTTGAGTGCCGGTTCGCCTGGGCGCGGCGCCCTGCTGATGCTGGTGTTCGGGCTGGGCACGTTGCCAAATCTGCTGCTGGCGGGCATCCTTCTGGCACGGCTCAATGAATTTGTCAGGCGGCCGCTTGTCCGTAACTTGTCGGGGCTGCTGGTCCTCGGCTTCGGCATCTATGGACTGATCGGCCTGATGCGCCTGCTGCAGTGGATCTAGGAGAAGGCAATGAGCATGAAAATTCTGCTGCCGGTGGATGGTTCCGATTGCGCACTGCGTGCTGTCGACCACCTCATCGCGCACACGGCCTGGTTCCGGGAGATTCCCGAAATTCACCTGCTGCACGTCCAGCCGCCGGTTCCCATCGGGCGGGCGCTGGCCCATGTCAGCAAGGAAAACCTGCACGGTCATTATCTCGATGAAAGCCGCGAGCACCTGCTTGGCGCGCAGCAACGGCTCGATGCCGCCAGCCGTTTTCATACCACCCATATCCATGTCGGCCAGGCGGCCGAAGTGATCGCCCGTCTTGCCAATGAGCTGGCCTGCGACCTGGTCGTCATGGGTACCCATGGTCGCGGCGGCATTGCCGGGCTGGTCATGGGCTCGGTCGCCAACCGTGTGCTGCAACTGGTGAGTTGCCCGGTGTTGCTGGTCAAATGAGCGAGGCCAGCGGAAACGCGGCGGAGGCAACCGCCGGCACCGGTCGCGTGGTCGAGTTTTCGATCGCCGGCATGACCTGCGCCGCCTGTTCGGCGCGTCTGGAAAAAGTGCTCAACCGGCAGACGGGAATCGAGGCCAATGTCAATCTGGCTGCCGAGCGGGCGCGCGTCAGGCTCGACGGCGTCGCCGACGAGGCGGCCGTGATCGCCGCTGTGGCCAAGGCCGGCTTTACCGCCAGCGTCGTCAACAAGGACACCCGGGCGCGCGAAAAGGCGCGCCGCCAGGCCGAGTACCAGCGCGAGATTCGCCGCTTCTGGATATCCGTGGCGCTGACCCTGCCCTTGGTCGGCCAGATGTTCTTCATGTTCGGCGGCGGCCATCATCATCCCGAACTGCCGCGCTGGCTGCAGTTCGCGCTGGCGACGCCGGTCCAGTTCTGGATCGGCTGGCGTTTCTATGATGGTGCCTTCAAGGCGCTGCGCGGCGGCGGCGCCAACATGGACGTGCTGGTCGCGCTCGGCACCAGCATGGCCTGGGGTTTCTCGACTGTGGTCACGCTGTTCGCTCTCGATCAGCACGTCTATTTTGAAGGCGGGGCGGCGGTCATCACGCTGGTCCTGCTCGGTAAACTGCTCGAGGCGCGGGCCAAGGCGCAGACGTCGGAAGCGATCGAATCGCTGATCCGCCTGCAGCCGAAGACCGCGCGCATCGAGCGCGACGGGCAATGGATCGAGATTGCCGTCGATGCGCTGATGCCCGGTGATATCTTCATGGTTCGTCCGGGCGAGAACGTGCCGGTCGATGGCGAGGTCGTGGACGGCAAGTCCAGCATCAACGAAGCGATGCTGACCGGCGAGAGCATGCCGGTGGGCAAGTCGGCCGGCGACAAGGTTTTCGCCGCGACTGCCAATGGCCAGGGCGTATTGCATTGCCGCGCCACCGGCGTCGGCGAACAGACCCTGCTGGCCGGCATCATTCGCCTGGTTGGCGAGGCGCAGGGCTCGAAGGCGCCGGTACAGCGCCTGGCCGACCGGATTTCTGCGGTATTCGTACCGGTGGTCTGCGCGATCGCCTTGCTGACTTTTGGCGGCTGGTGGCTGTATGCCGGCGATTTCGCCGAGGCTCTGGTCAATGCCGTCGCTGTCCTCGTCATTGCCTGTCCGTGCGCGCTTGGTCTGGCGACGCCGACGGCGATCATGGTTGGCACCGGGCAGGGCGCGCGTGCCGGCATCCTGGTCAAGAACGCCGAGGCGCTGGAGCGCGCGGAAAAGATTGCCGTGCTCGCGCTCGACAAGACCGGCACGCTGACGCGCGGCGAGCCCCAGGTCACCGACATCGTGGCGCTCGGCACCGATGCTGACAGCGCGTTGCGCCTGGCGGCGGCGCTCGAACAGGGGTCGGAACATCCGCTGGCGCGGGCGGTTCTGGCACGTGCAGAGACTGTTGCGGTCAACCTGCCAAAAGTGGCGAATTTCATTGCGACGCCGGGGCATGGCGTCGCCGGGGAAATCGCGGGGCGCAGCTTGCGTCTGGGCGCGCCAGTCTGGTTCGGCATGGCCGATGACGCGGCAATCGTGAACCTGCAGCAGGCCGGCAAGACCGTTGTCGTACTCGAAGAAAACGGTAGCGCTCTGGCTTTGCTCGCCATCGCCGATGCCTTGCGCCCGACCTCGCGGGTGGCAGTCGAGCGCCTGCGTGCACGGGGCATCCGGGTCGTCATGCTGACCGGTGACAACGCGGCGACGGCGGCGGCGATTGCCCGCGAAGCCGGTATCGACGAATTCCGCGCCGGCATCCTGCCCGGTGACAAGGCGGCCGTGATCGGCGAATTGAAGCGTGGCGGGTTGGTGGCGATGGTCGGCGACGGCATCAACGACGCGCCGGCGCTGGCGGCGGCCGATGTCAGTTTCGCCATCGGCGCCGGGTCCGACGTCGCGGTCGAAGCGGCCGACCTGACGTTGATCCGCAGCGACCTGTGCGGCGTCGACGACGCCATCGAACTCTCACGAGCGACGCTTAACAAGATTCGGCAAAACCTGTTCTTCGCCTTTATCTATAATGTACTGGGGATTCCGCTGGCGGCATTCGGCTGGCTCAACCCGGTGGTCGCCGGCGCGGCGATGGCCATGAGTTCGGTTTCCGTGGTCTCGAATTCCCTGTTGCTGAAGCGCTGGCGTCCGCGGGGCCGCTAGCTACGGAAGGGGGTTGTCTGGAAGAAAACGAAAAGCTGTCGTTCTATGAGGCGTTGCTCGAGAGCATTACGCGTGTCGTTTATCGCCTGAATCTCGACAGTGGCCGTTTCGAATACATCTCGGGGGCGGCGTCCAGCCTGTTCGGGCTGGAGTTGAACGAAATCCGCGATGCCGGCATGGACATGGTCGGGCGCCACATGCTGGCTGGCGATTACGAAGCCGCCCTGGCCCGTATCGCCGAAGTGGCCGCAAGCCGCCCGGGCCAGCGCGCCTCGCTGGTCGTTCATTACCGCCTGGTCGGCGCCGATGGCAAGGTGCGCCATTGCCATGACTCGATGATGCTCGAGGTCGATCCGGAGGGCAGGCCGACGGCGGCCTTCGGTGTCGTCGTCGATGTCAGCGAAAGGATTCGGGCGGCCGAAGCCATGCATGAAAAGGAATCGCAGTTTCGGTTGACGATGGAGGCAGCGCAGGTCGGAATTTTCCTGTTGCAGGATGGTGTATTCCGTTATGTGAACCCGTTCCTCACGAAATTGTTCCGTTATGGGGAAGACGAACTGGTTGGCCACTATGGTCCGCTCGACCTGATCATTCCCGAGCAGCGGGCCATGGTCGGGGAACAAATGCAGCGGCGGGCTGCCGGCGAGCCTGGGAAGCCATACGAAATCATGAGCTTGCGCAAGGATGGCTCGATCTTTCCAGCCATCATTCTCGGTTCGCCGGCGACTTTCGAAGGGCGACCGGCATCGGTTGGCACCCTGCTCGATATATCGGTGCAGAAGGAAGCGGAAATGCGGGTTCGCGAACTCGCTGAATTCGATCCGCTGACCGGCCTGCCGAACCGCCGGCTGTTGCGCGACCGCTGCGCCCAGTTGCTCGCTGCAGCGGAGCGCGAAGAGTCCGAAATGGCGCTGGTTTTCCTCGACCTCGATCACTTCAAGCGGGTCAACGATTCGCTCGGCCACAGCCTCGGCGACGAGCTCCTGTGCGCCGTGGCACAGCGCCTGGCGACGGTCTTGCGCAAGGTCGACACGCTGGCCCGCCTCGGTGGCGACGAGTTCATCATCGCCTTGCCCGGTGTCCATACCTCGGGCGCCGCCGAAGTCGCGTGCCGCCTTCTCGATGTCTGCGCGACGCCGTTTTCGGTTGGCGGTCACGATCTGACCATCACGCCTTCAATGGGCATCAGCCTCTATCCGGTCGACGGCAGGGATTTCGAAACGCTTTTGCGCAACGCCGATGTCGCGATGTACAAGGCCAAGGATGCGGGCCGCAACGCTTTCCGCTTCTATTCAAGCGAGATGAACGTTGCGACGCTAAAGCACCTGCTGATGGAAAGCAGCCTGCGGCGCGGGCTGGGCGCGCGCGAATTCATCCTCCATTATCAGCCGCTGGTGCATAGCGAGAGCGGCGTGACGATCGGCGTCGAGGCACTGATCCGCTGGCAGAATCCGGAAGTCGGACTGGTTCAGCCGGACCAGTTCATTCATATCGCCGAAGACATCGGGCTGATCAACCCGATCGGCGACTGGGTGTTGCGCGAGGCTTGCCGGCAAATCCGCGCCTGGCAGGATGCCGGACTGCCGCCGTTGGTCGTGGCGGTCAATGTGTCGCCCCAGCAGTTCCGTCAGGCAGGATTTGTCGATACCGTCGCCAGCGCGCTGGCGGTATCCGGTCTTGACGCCCGCTTTCTCGAGCTGGAGCTGACCGAGCGTACGTTGATGAACGATGCCGAACTTAATCTCGACACGCTGTCGGCACTCAACCGGATGGGGGTCGAGTTGTCGCTAGACGATTTCGGGACCGGCTATTCTTCGCTCGCCTATCTCAAGCGCTTCCCGGTTGGCAAGCTGAAGATCGACCGTTCGTTCGTCCGCGATCTGGAAGTCGACCCGGATGACCGCGCCATCGCCTCAACCATACTCAGCATGGGGCGCAGCCTGCGCCTCAAGGTGCTGGCCGAGGGTGTCGAAACCAGGGAGCAGTATGCGATCCTCTGCGGCATGGGTTGCGAACTGGTGCAAGGCTACCATTTCAGCCGACCGTTGCCGCCCGAGGAACTGGTCGAATTTCTCAAGAATCACCCATTCGTAGGCAAGGAGTAGTTCATGGAATCGAGCGTCATCAAGGTCGGCGGCATGAGCTGCCAGGGTTGCGTCAAAAACATCACCGGTGTGCTGGCCGCCATGCCCGGTGTGGTGGCAGCCGAGGTTTCGCTTGAAGCGGGCGAGGCCAAGGTTTCCTTCGATCCGCAGATCGTTTCGCGCAGCGCGCTGGCCGCTGCTATCGAAGATGCGGGCTTCGATGCCGAGTGAGTTAGAATCGACTAATAACAACAGCAGAGAACAGCCGTGGCAGAAGCGCAGGTCAGACTTACCCAGCTAACCCATGGGGGCGGCGGGGGATGCAAGGTCGCCCCGGACATCCTCCAGAAGATACTTTCCGGAATCAAGCCCGGCATCATCCCGCCGCAGCTGCTGATCGGCAAGGAAACCAGCGACGATGCGGCGGTCTATCAGATCAGCGCCCAGCAGGCGATCATTGCGGCGACCAATTTCTTCACGCCGATCGTCGACGATCCCTTCGATTTCGGGCGAATTGCCGCAACCACCGCAATTTCCAACATCTACGCGATGGGCGGCACGCCGCTGTTCGCGCTGGCGCTGGTCGGCATGCCGGTCAACGTCCTGCCGCTCGAAGCGATCGGCCGGATACTCGAAGGCGGCGAGACGGTCTGCCGGCTGGCCAGCATTCCGGTCGCCGGCGGCCATACGATCGATTCGCTGGAGCCGATTTACGGTCTGGTGGTCATTGGACTGATCAATCCCGAACATCTCAAGCGCAATGTCGCCGCCCTGCCGGGTGACCGGCTGATTCTCGGCAAGCCGCTCGGTGTTGGCGTCTATAGCAATGCGCTGAAGCGGGGCGAACTGAGCGCTGTCGATTATCAGACCATGCTCGCCAGCGCCACTCAGCTCAATACGCCGGGGCCTGTACTTGCCTGTCTTGATGGCGTCCATGCCGTGACCGATGTCACCGGATTCGGCCTGCTTGGCCACCTGATCGCCATGTGCAAGGGCAGCAAAGCCAGGGCGAAAGTGGATTTTGCGGCCTTGCCCAAGCTGGGAAAGGCGATGGAAATGATCGATGCCGGGTTCAAGACCGGTGCCTCGCTGCGCAACTGGAGAAGCTTCGGCAAGGACGTGAAGTTGGCCAAGACGCTGGGTGAAAACGAGCGGACGCTGCTGACCGATCCGCAAACCTCGGGCGGCTTGCTGGTTTCCTGTTCGCCGGAGACAGTGACCGAGGTGTTGTCGATTTTCCTGCAACAGGGCTTTTCGCACGTTTCGGTGATCGGCGAAGTCGTCAAGGGCAAGCCTTCAATCGAAGTTATCTGAGTTCGGGGAAGTTTCCATGAATACGTTCCGGTCGGTATTTCGGCTCGTCATCCTGCTCGTGGCTACGCTGGCCTCAGGGTCAACGTGGGCCACGGATGAGGCGATTCCGGAAGCCATGCTGAAGATCGCCCACCGTGACATTGTCATCCTTCGCGCGGCGGTGCAGGGTGCGCCGCCGGAGAAGCGGGTCGAGCGGATTGCCGAGCGGATTCGCGCGATGAACGAGAGCGATTTCTCGCAACCGATCACGCGTTCTACGCTGGCCGTCGGCGATATCAAAGCGGTTCTGTTCTCCATTGGCGACCAGACAGCGTTCGTTCTGCTCGAGAAGGATCTTGAAGGAGGTGAACAGCGTAGTCTGGATCAGGTTGCCGCCGAGGTCGAAATACGCCTTGCTGAGGCCATCAAAGCCCTTGTCGAGCAGAGTCATGGCACTGTCCTGTTCAAGGGGATTCTGTTTTCCCTGGTGGCGACGGGCATCATGTTTGCATTGCTCTGGGCAATCCAGAAGGCGACAGCTTTTGTGTTGGACAAGTTGCAACAGCGAATCCAGTCGGCCAATGCCAATTCCAAGTTGCGCTGGGCCGCACATGCCTGGCTGCTGGTCAGCCGGGTCGCGCACCTGGTTCTAATGGCACTCTGGCTTGCGGTCGCCTATTTGTGGATCACTTATGTGCTGGGCAATTTTCCGTTGACCCAACCCTTTGCCGAGGAGCTTTCCGAGATGCTGGTCCATAGCCTCGGCCGCTTCGGTGATGGCGCCATTGCCGCGATTCCCAGCATGGTCAGCGTCGCGATCATTCTCTTTCTCGCCAAGGCCGCCAACGATGTGGCGGGCAACATCTTCCACAATGTCGCACTCGGGCGATCGCTGCTCCCCGGCGTTCACAAGGAGACGGCAGGTGCGACCCGCCGTATCGTCGCCGTCGTGATCTGGGGGGTAGGCATCGCCATTGCCTATCCCTACCTGCCGCTTGCCGAGAGCAATGCCTTCAAGGGGCTGTCGGTCATGTTCGGATTCATGCTGACCCTCGGCTCCGCCGGCATCGTCACACAGCTGATGGGCGGGCTGGTGCTGATCTATTCGCGCGCGCTCAAAGTGGGGGACTTTGTCTGCATCGGTGATGTGACGGGCGTGGTCAAGGAAATGAGCGCCTTGTCGACCAAGATCATCAACATGCGTAACGAAGAAGTGACGATCCCCAATGCCGTTCTGGTCAGCAGCGCAATCAAGAATTACACCGGCGTCACGGGCGAGCGCGGCACGCTGGTTTCAACGACGGTGACCATCGGCTACGACACGCCATGGCGCCAGGTGCATGCGATGCTGGTCAACGCGGCGGAGAAAACCTCAGGTCTGCGTAACCAGCCGAAGCCCTTTGTCATGCAGAAGGCATTGCAGGACTACTACGTCGAATACGAACTCTACGCCTACATGGATCGTCCGCTGGAACGCATCCAGATTTTGTCGGAACTGCACTCGCACATCCAGGACGAATTCAACACCTACGGCGTCCAGATCATGTCGCCGCACTTCGTTTTGCAGCCGAAGACCAATGTCGTGGTAAATAAGGAAAACTGGTTCTCTGAACCGGCTGAACCGCCGCCTTCGGGGAAGCGCTAGAACCAGCCAGCTCTCGCGGAACAGCAAGACCAGCGCACTGGTTGCGCCGCTCGCCGTTGATGACTATTGCCGCGTAGTCAGGCAAGCGCCGCGCACAGCTCCATGCAAGGCTGTGGGTGCTTGGCGTGGGCTTCACGCAGGCATTCGCGGGCGCAGGCGGTGCAACGTCCGCATTCGCTGCCGACGCCGAGTTCGCGGCGCAAATCCTTCAGGGTTCGCGCGCCACCTGCCGCGGCCTCGCGAATCTGGCGCTCAGTCACTGCGTTGCATACGCAGACGTACATGAAAAGCCTCCGTGAACGATTTCAGGATATTCAATGAGAACAATTCGCATTCTATACGAATGAGAATTACTGTCAACAAGCGTGTGTCGAAGCGAAAAAACCACGGATTTCCGCTGTGGCTTTTCCGCTGTTATCGGCAGACGCCGGGTTCAGTCGTCGCCCGGTTCGATATGCGCTTGCAGATAGTTCGGCAGGGTGACATTCGCGATCAGGCTGTGCTGCGTTTCCAGCCAGTCGATTGCTTCTTCGCAATGTTCGAGCAGCTCTTCGAGCAGGTCGCGGCTGACGTAGTCCTGCAGTTCCTCGCACAGTGCGATGCTCTCTATCAGTAGCGGGTGCTGGATATCGCGCTCGTAGGTCAGGTCGCCGTTAAGGCATTCGACGACATCCTCGCCGATCAGCAGTTTGCCGAGGTTCTGCAGGTTGGGCAGGCCTTCGAGGAAGAGCACGCGCTCGATGATCTCGTCGGCTTCCTTCATGACGCGGATCGATTGCCGGTACTGGTAGTCGTTGAGTCTTTCCAGGCCCCAGTTGCGGAACATGCGGGCGTGCAGGAAATACTGGTTGATTGCGGTCAACTCGTTTTTCAGCACCTTATTCAGTGCCGCGATGACCTTCTTGTCGCCTTTCATCGCTTGTCCCTCAGGCCGCCGTGGCTGAGCCGATCTGGCTCTGCTGGTAGTTTTGGAGGCCGACCTGTTCGATCAGGCGCAGCTGCTTTTCGAGATAGTAGGCGTGGTCCATCTCGGTGTCTTCGAGCTGGATGCCGAGCATGTCGCGACTCACGTAATCCTGCGCCAGTTCGCAGGCGGCCATGGCCTTCTTCAGTTCGCCGACGACCTTGTATTCGACGGCGAGGTCGGACTTCAGCATTTCCGGCACCGTCCTGCCGATCTTGAGTGCTTCGCGCTTGGCGAGATTCGGCTTGCCTTCGAGGAACAGGATGCGCTGGATCAGCGCGCGGGCATGCAGGCGTTCGTGGTCGGACTCGTGCAGCGCCTTTTCTGCAAGTTGGGCAAAGCCCATGTCGGCATACATTTCGCCGTGGATCAGGTACTGGTCGACGGCGGTCAGCTCGCCGGCCAGCAGGTCGTTGAGGATGTCGATGATTTTCTTGTCGCCCTTCATGGCGTTCTCCCGGGGTTGGTAAAAATGGAGGATAGGGAAGGTGCTAGGCCTTTTCTACCCAGATATGACGTGCGACAGCGTGTTCGAGTGCCAGTTCCACCTCGTCGGCGAGAATGACGGTCATTGGCCTCTGCTGCAGCACCTTGAGCGGGCGCGATTCGGCCAGCCCGTAGGCGATCAGTTGTTCGCGTTGCATGGCGTCGATTTCGTCCCCGAATGCCGCTAGGCGGACTTCCTTGCCCGGCGGGATGAAGGCGAGTGGCAGGCGGGCTTCGTGTTTCGGGCTCATGTCAGGACCAGAACGCGTGCAGCGCGATGTTGAACAGGCCGCCAACGAGGAAGGCAAAGGGGACGATCACGGCGACCATGGAAACTGCAACTTTCAGCCCCTGTTCCTTGACCATCATCATCAGGCTGGCGAAGCAGGGAATGAACAGCGTGATGGTGATCATGCCGACCACGGACTGGATCGGTGACAGCGTGTGGGCCATGGCGAACAGGCCGGTGGCGCCGAAGTCGCGGCGCAGAAAGCCCATGACGAAGGCGGCACTGGCTTCCGGTGGCAGCCCGAGCCAGCCGGAAACCAGCGGCTCGCCGATGCGGATGATGCCGGGCAGGGCACCCGTCTTGTCGAGGATGAACATGATCAGCGTGCCGAGCAGGAAGAGCGGGATGACCTCGATCAGATACCACTTGAGCCGGCCGCCGGTCTTCTTGACCACGTTGCCGAGGATCGGCAGGCGCATCGGCGGCAGTTCGGTGACCAGCGGAATGCGCCGGCCGGGAATCAGCCGGGCGGCGAGGAAGCCGGAAAGGAGCAGGACGCCAATCATCGCCAGCACCCAGATCAGCACTGCAGTAAACGAAACGCCGCCGAGCATGCCGAGGACGACACCGAGCTGTGCCGAACAGGGAATGGCCAGCGCGAGCAGGAAGATGGTGATCATCCGTTCACGCGGGCTGTGCAGGATGCGCGTGGTCAGCGTCGCCATGGTCACGCAGCCGAGGCCGAGCACCATCGGCAGCACGGCGCGGCCGTTGAGGCCGATCAGCGCGAACAGCCGGTTGGCGATGACGGTCAGGCGCGGCAGGTAGCCGGAATCCTCGAGGACGCCGAAGGCGAAGAAGAAAGTGCTGACGATGGGCAGGATCAGCGCCAGCGCGTAGGTCATGCCCATGGTCCACAGGCCGTACTGGCCGACCAGCAATTCGGCCAGCCATGGAATCGTCACCGAACTGTTGACGAAATCGCTGAAAGCCGGGTTGAGGATGCCTTCGAAAAGGTCCTTTTCCATCAGCCCGACCAGCGTCGTGGCGCCGAAGACGCCGACGAACTGGTAAACCAGATAAAGCATGCCGAGCAGGATCGGGACGCCCCATAGCGGGTTGACGACGTACTGGCCGATGCGCTGCGCGAGCAAGGGGCTGCTGCGCAAGGCGCGCTGGATGACGGCGGTGGTCAGCACGTCGGCGGCCTGGGTGCGCTCGCGCGCCAGCAGCGCCGGCAGCTTGCCTTCGGCGCGCCGGGTGGCCTGCTCGCGCAGGCTTTCCAGCAGGGCGTAGTTGGCGCCCACGTGTTCGTTCAGCCAGATAGTGACTTCCGGGTCGCCGCCGAGGTAGAGGATGGCCAGTCCGCGCGCCGCCAGGTGCGGGTGCGGTGCAAGGCGGGTGATGATTTCACTGGCGCGCGCGATGTCGGCTTCGATTTCTCGGTCATAGCGCAGCAGGGCTTGCGGCGGGCAGGCGTCGGGCAGGTTGCCGATCAGCTCGGCGATCCCTTCGCCGCCGGTCGCCACCGTGGCCAACACCGGGATGCCGAGGTCCTTGGCGAGCGCCGGGAGATCGACGGTGACGCCGCGCGCTGCGGCTTCGTCGTGCATGTTGAGCGCCAGCACCATCGGCACGCCGAGTTCGGCGAGCAGCGCGGTCAGGGTTAGCGTGCGGCGCAGGTTCTTGGCATCGCCGACCTGGACCAGGCAGCGCGTTTTCTCTTCGAGCAGGGCGCGCATCGTCGCCCGTTCGTCGTCGCTGCGCGCCGGCAGGGAAAGCACGCCGGGCGTGTCGAGCAGCATCGCCTCGCGGTCGAAGCGGGCGCTGGCGCGAGTCACTTCGACCGTGGTTCCGGGGTAGTTGGAGACGTTGACGTAGGCGCCGGTCAGGCGGTGGAAGAGGACCGATTTGCCAACGTTGGGATGGCCAACGAGAAGGATTGCATTGCTGGTGGTCAGGGGCGTAGTCACAGATGATTATGGTTCAAGTATTTCCGGCACCCGGCGGCATGTGCGCCGGGTGCCGGACAGGGCCACACTTTAACTCTTTGTGTATCAGCTTTTGATGATCTGTGGCAAGTTTTCATGTATTTGGAAGATTCTGGCAACTGTTGCACCCCAAGGGTGCTGATAAGGCCCCCTGCACAGCAAGACGGCCAGCAAAGCAGGCGCGTCGCTGTGGATTCCTGCGGGGGGCGGTCGACTGGCAATAACGGCCAGAAAACAGGCCGGCGCGCAGCCGGCCAGCCTGGGGTACTTGCGCTAACACAGGGTTAATTTGTCGGCGAGCGTTGCAGCAGTTCGCCGCGGATGGCAATCAGCAGAACCTTGGCGCGCGCCATGTTGTCCGGCCCCATGCGCAGCATGATCTTCTGTCCGGCGGAACGCCTTTCGAGTGCCGGGTCGGCAAATTTGTACAGCACTTTCGGCTGCACCACGGCAAGCGGTGGCGCGACATCCGGCGTCGCCAGCAGATTGTCGATGGCATCGACCAGGCGGTCGTTGAAGTGTCCGCGCGGATAGCCAAGCTCGCGGTAGGCTTGCTGGAACACAGGATAGAGGCCGACGTAATAATCGACCAGACGCCGAGCATCAACCGCGGCCATGATGTTCAGATAACGCAGGTAACGCTGGGCATTGGCTGGGTCGACGGTCATGCTGGCGGCGTTGCGTTCAACCAGAAAGGGTCCGCCGACCGGCTTGATCGGCATCATTTTTGCCGGCGCCTCCTCGCGCGGTAGGTTGTCGATGGTGGCGACGAAGCGGCGAATCATCCGGTCGGGATAGAAATTGGCCAGCGCTTCGATACCAAGCAACTGCTGCAATCCGTCACGATAGCCGGTGTCGTCGTCGAGATTGATCGGGGTGCTGGTTTCGGCGGACGGGGTTTCCGCGATGATCGCGTAGCGTTCGACGGCTTCGGCATCCGGCGCAGGTTGCGCCGGTGCTGCGGACGGCGCTGATGTTTGCGCTACAACCTCCGGATTGGGCGCTTGCGGCCCCGGCTTCAGAACATAGTAGATGAGGCCCAGCACGATGACGATTAACGCCACCGGCAACAGATAGTTTTTTCCCATTGACTCAACTCTTTCAGGTGACCATTGCGGCGCCTTCGCGCCTTCAAACCGATAGGCTACGCGTTGCGTCGGGTTTTGGAAAGCGCCTACCAGATGAAGAAAACCAGCGTCCAGACAGTGGCCATGAGGCCGACCGGCAGCATCATCGCGACATTGGCCAGCAATTTTTTGCCGATTCCAGTCGTCGACCGCGCCCCGCAGGAAGCACCCTTGGGGTGCGACGTTAGCCGGAAGGCCAGCCACAGGCTGCCGAGACAGCCGGCGCCGAGCAGCGCGACGCGCAATCCGGGCAGCCAGCCGAGCCAGAGATGTTCGGCCTTGAGGTGGGTGACGGTCAGCATCGACAGCCCGAGGATGACGCTGGCGGCGGCCAGCGGTGTGAGTGCCAGCGCGAAGCGTTGCCAGGTGAGCGCCGGATTCCTTGCCAGGCGGGCGGCGAGGATCGGGCCGATCAGCAGCAGGCTGCCGAGCACGAAGCCGCCGCCGAGCAGATAGGCGAGGACCAGCGCGCCGTCGAGCCAGGTGAACAGGTCGCCGGCTTCCGGGTAATGGGTCAGCAGCCACCAAGGTGCGTCGTTGTCGAGCAGCGCGAAGTGGTTGTGGTCGACCAGCCAGTCGGCGAGCGCCAGCTTGGCGCTCCGCAGCCACGGGCTGAGCGTCCACTGGAAGGCTGCGGTGGCAACCCCGAGGACGCCGTAGACCAGCGTCAGGGCGTCCGGCGTGCGGGCCGGGGCGTCGAGGTCGAGGATCTCGGCGAAGGGTGAGCGGGCGGCGTAGGTGACAGCATCGCGCTGGCCGGCGCAGCGCCCGCAGGAATGGCATTCGGAGGCGCTGGTCATGCGCCGGACGTCGAGCAGGGGCGCGCAATTGACCGGTTCGACGTCTCCCGAATAACGGTCCCAGGCGGCCCGGTCGACCTTGTAGTGTAGCGGGGCGATCTTGGCCAGTACGGCGAAGACGCCGGAAGCCGGGCACAGGTAGCGGCACCAGATGCGTTTTTCGCGGCCGTAGAGCAGGCCGATGCCGACGGCAGCGACGGTCGAGCCGCCGAGTACCAGCAAGGCGGCCTGCGGATATTCGTAAACGCTGACCAGCTGGCCGTAGACCGTGGTGGCGACGAAGGCGAAGAAGGGCCAGCCGCTCCACTTGAGCCAGCGCGGCAGCGCCTTGCCGCGCCCGTACTGGCTGACCCATTCGGAAATTGCGCCTTCCGGGCAGAACAGGCCGCACCAGACGCGGCCCATGGTCACCGTGGCGATCATGACGCCCGGCCACCACAGGCCCCAGAAACAGAATTGCGCAAACAGGCGCAGGTTGTTCCAGATGTGGGCGTCCTCCGGTGGCAGCGGCAGAAAGGCGGGGATGATGACCATCGCCGCGTAAAGCAGGACGATCAGCCATTGCACGGCGATGATGGCGCGCCGGTTGCGCCGCAGGAAGAGGCCGATCCGGGCGATTCGGCCGACCCGCTTGCGCTCGGCCTGCGGCTGGAACCGGATGACGTATTCAGCCACGCGAAATTCTCCGGTAGGCGAGGGCGATGGCGCTCCAGTAGGCGAGGTAGGCGAGCAGCGCGCTCAGTGCCGGGCGCGCACGGTAGCCGGAGAAGTCGGCGAGCAGCTTGCCGCCCCTGGTTGTGTCGTCGATCAGCCGCGACGTATCCCACACCGGATCGACCAGCGCCGGCAGCCAGCCGCTGCCGATCAGCCGGTCCACCGCCATGACCAGCAGTGCCGAGGCGAGGATCAGCAGCAGGATCGACGACAGGCGCAGCAGCAGGCCGATATTGAGGCGGGCAAGGCTTTTGGCTGCCAGCCAGGCGGTTGCCGCGGCGCCGGCGATGCCGCCCAGCGCGCCGAGCAGCACGGTGCCGAGCGGGCTTCCCTGCGCCATGCCGTAGAGGAAAATCACCGTTTCCGCCCCTTCGCGGGCCACCGCCAGCGCGGCGACGACCGCGACGCCGACGAAGCCCGATTTCTCGGCCGCCGCCGAAAGGTCGGCGTGCAGCCGCGCTTTCATGTGGCGGCCGTTTTTCGTCATCCACAGCACCATCTGCGTAATCAGCCCGGAGGCGACGAACAGCGTGGCGATCTGGAAGACTTCGAGCGCATTGCCGGTCAGTTCGTCCTGAACGCCCAGCAGCACCCAGCCGAGCAGCACGGCCAGCCCGGCCCCGGCGGCGAGGCCGATGAACAGCGCCTGCCGGCCGCGTCCGCTGTCGTCATTGCCCTTCAGCCAGGCGTAGAGAATGCCGGCGATCAGGAAGGCTTCGAGGCTCTCACGCCAGACCACGAAAAGGGCGTTACCCATGCTGCGCTCCGTTTATTTGGCGACGATCCGGCCCTGACCGGTGGCCGGGTGGAAGTCGTCGAAGAACTTGTAGGTGCCCGCTTTCATCGGGTGGAAAACCAGGTTGCGGGTGACGCCGGGCGCCATCACCAGTTCCTTGCGCAACACCAGGCTCTCGAATTCCGCGGCGCCCGGCCCTTCGTTCGTCACCTCCAGCCGGAAGCGCGTGTTGGCGGGAACTTCCAGCGTTTCAGGGATCAGGCGGCCGTCCTTCATCAACAGCTTGATAGTCGGCATGTCGTCGGCAAATGTTGTGGTCGACGCCAGAAACAGGCTGAAAACCGCGGAAAGGAGGGCATTCTTCATGGGTTCCTCAATAGACGATGTTGGCGCGCAGGCCGAGGACGTAGGCCGACTTGGCGTCCGGGTTGGCGCCGCCCTGGGTCAGCCACTGGAAGTCCGGGCTAAGCTCGAACTGCGGCGAAATGTGGTAGCGGTAATAGACTTCGGCCACCGTTTCGGCACCACTCGGAATGAACGCGTAGTCAGCGATGCCGTCTCCGTTGATGTCAATTTCGGTGCTGGCGCTCTTGTAGCCGCTTCCCGCCTGCAGCCAGGCGCCGCCAATGCCGAGCGTGTCGGCGCCGCGACCCCAGTAGCTGCCGTTGAACTCGGCGCCCAGCGCAACCGCCTGATTGAACGCCGCTTCCCCCTTCACCAGGTTGCCGTAGCGGCCGAAGAGCGTGATGCCGTCGTCGACACGCTGGTCGATGGAGACGCCGATGCCCGTGTGCCTGGTCGTCGTGCCGTTAAAGTCGACAGCCTCGGCGCGCGTCCAGGCGTAGGTGCGGTAGTGGCCGGTCAGTCCACCGAACAACTTGAGTTGCGTTTCCGCCTGCGCCATGAAGAGCGGCGAATTAAAGCTCTTCTGGTAGTTGGCGCCATATTCACCGGCGCCGAAGGCAGCGACCGACAGCCGCCAGGGCTGGGTCTTGTCGCTGTCGTTGGCATAGGCGGCGATGAATCCGGGCTGGAAGCCATTGGCATCGACCCCGGCTTCGCCACCGGCATCGAGCAGTGGGTTGTGCACCAATGCCGAATTCAGGAACTGCTTTGATTCGTCGCCAGCCACTACGTTTTGGTCGAAAAATCCGAAGATGTCCATCTTGCCGAAAGTGATCTCCAGCTTTTCCCGCGAATCGGGCTTGAAGCCGCCGAAGGGCAGTGGAATGGCAGCCTGATACCAGGCCTGCCCGAGAATCACCACCGAGTCGTCCGAGTTGGCGCCGCTGGCGCGGAAGGCCAGGGCATTGGGCGCACTGGCAAAATAGCCGAGGCGGGCGAAAGCGGTGTTGAGGCCTTCTCCCTGGCCGATGCGGAAGCCGCCGAACAGCTTGTGCTCGATGTCGCCGATCGGTTCCAGCGGCAATTCGACAGTGACGTCGGCCCGGTAATTCAGCTGGGTCCCCGCATCTTCCGTTCCTGCGGGCAGGCCGCTGGCGCCTTGGACGACAGTGGCGAGCGCCGCAGTCGCCTTGATCCCTTCGAGCGCTTCGATCGCTTTTGCCGGCTTCTTCATCGCCAGAACGTCGTTCTCGGTCGCCTTCAGGCGCGTCGTCAGTTCCGGTTCGTTTTCTGAGATCCGGTCGTTGTCGAGGCTCCTGGCAACCTGTTCGCTTTCAGCCTTGAGCGACTTCACTTCCTTCTCCAGTTCGGCGTTGCGCGCCTCCAGCTTTTCCAGGCGCGCGGCCAGTTTTTCCAGCGTCGCATTGTCGCTGGCGGCGAGCGCGGGCATGGTGAGGCCCGCCGCGACCAGCGCGGCGGTGAGTTTGACGAGGCGCATGATCAGTAGCCGCCTTTTTTGCCGATCCCGACATAGGTGAATTCATACTCGACCTCGAAGGGTTTGAACCACGGACGGACGCCGGTGGCGCGATCGGTGTGGCGGCCGAAATGGGCGTGCGGGTTGGCCGATGGCGGCTGGATGGTGTATTTGACCTTGTACTTGCCGGGGCCGGCCAGCTTGATGTTGTCGCCGTAATGCGGGCCGTCGTTGGCGACCATCGGCATGAAATCGCCAGCCACCTTGTAGTCGCCGCCGATTTTCGACACTTCATATTTGATAATGAGGTAGGGAACCCAGGCGCCTTCCGGGAAACCATTGGGGTTGTTGGCCAGCGCGTGGATGTCGGCCTCGATGTGGATATCGGATTCCGACACCTTGCGCATCATGCCGTCCGGTTCCATTTCGACGGCTTGCAGATAGACGGCAGCGATTTCCATGCCGGCCTTTTGCTGCGGGATGCCGATAGGGTATTCGAGGGCGAATGCGGGGGCGGCGAGGGCGGCGCTAAGGGCCAGCGCGGAAATGAGGTTTTTGGCGTTGAACAAGGCAAGACTCCAGTTTGATTGTGGCTGGCTGGCTTGCCTGGATGGCTGGCTGGCTGTTGGAAGGAAAGGCGAGTGACGAGATCGTCATTTGGTCAGGATCAGTTTGTTTTCGCGGGTGACGCGCAGGATGTAGATCTGGCCCGCATGTTCGATCTCCAGCATGGTCGCGCCACGCAATAGTGCCGCGCTGGAAACGGAAACCGCTGGCGACTTGGAGCTGGTGGGCCGAAGTGGCTCGACAGGTTTTATCGTGGAATTCATAGTTATGCGAATACAAATGATAACGGGTCGCAGTACATCGGGAATGCGAATAATTGTCAATTAAATAATTGTAGTGTTGGCGCTTCAATCCCTGATTGTGAGCGACGGATCGCTGCCGATTAACCGGGAAATATCCCCGGGTCTCAGATGCCGGCTGAGGTCATGGCGGGTTAATAACTGAAAATACAGGGGGAGTGTTGCGTGGTGATCATGGCGGTGGTGGCGAGTCGAAACAGTAGCTTAGACACTCAACGCGCCTGACGGTATTCGGCTTGTATCAGGCGATTGCTGGCCCGCTCGCACAGCGCGCGGGTGTCTTCATCAATCTCCGGTGTGGCGCACAAGCGGTCCAGGATGCGGGCGGCGTTTAGCGCGGAATGCGGGCAGCCGCTCTCGTGGTGGATCAGGATCAGGCTGAGGGCGCCGGCCCAGAGTTCGGGAGATGGCATCATCAGTGCGAGACGGCGACCAGAAAGCACCAGAGCAGCGTGCCGGCAATTGAAACATTGAATACCAGTGAGCGCATGATCATTCCTTTTATTGAGAATGATTCGCATCCTACAGAGCTATTTGCATTCTGTAAATAGGAACGATTCTTAGTTATGAATAATCACGATGCAAGTTTCGGCATCGACGCAATCGAGCCTGGTCAGCGCCCCGATGATGGTGACGGAAGCGCGACGGTGTCGCTTGGCAGGCGAATGGTCAGGTGCACGCGCTTTGTCCCATTTGAGGTACCGCCAATCACGCCGGCGCCAAGCTTTCTGACGGTTGACCTGGGCTGATAGACGTAATAGAGCTGCGTTACCAGTTGAACGTAACTGCGCGTTTCCGGAAAAGGCGGAATGTCGTTCTTGTATTGCCTAACCGCGCCTTCACCGGCGTTGTATGAAGCAATCACCAGATTCCGTTGTTCGGGAAACAATTTGAAAAGATCGGCAAGGTAACGCGTAGCCAGACGAATATTGGTTTTTGGGTCGCGCAACTTCTGTTCGAGTGTCTTGCCCTTGTCGGCACGCAAACCATAGCGTTCGGCAGTCGATGGCATCACTTGCATCAGGCCAATTGCTCCTTTGGGAGAGATCGCGTCAGGATTGAACCCGGACTCAGCAGCCATGACTGCCTTGAGCAAGGCAAGTTCGACCGCAAACTCCATGCTGGCACTTTTCAGCAATGGTGCATATTTTTTTAAGTTGGGGTGCTCTGTCAACCAAGCTGAAAGCGGCGGTATTCCAGGCCCTGTTGACTCCACCTCGAGTGATCCGAATCGGCTTCCTCGCACCAACAACTGATAGCGCGCATCCAGTTTTTCGGATGAGAAATGCGATACGCCCTGCTCATCGACATAGCCATAGACCGCTGCGTGGCTGTTTGCCGTAGCGAGACCCAAAAGCAGTGTCAAGAGCAGTTTGGAGGTTTGCATCCGACGGTATAAGCAAGATTTGGCAGAGCAGGCCTTTTCAGAAAATTGCGGGCGGCTGTCGTTCAGCCGTCGCCAAACTTCCGTTTCTTGAACGTGTGTTCGCCGGCGCCATCCGGTCGGCCTTCGTCCGGGCGCATATTGATCGGCACGCCGCGAACGCGGGTGCGCTTTAGGGCGTTTTCGGCTTCCTTCGGCATGCCGGCCGGCAGTTCGACGGTGCTCGATTCGTCGTAGAGGCCGATGCGGCCGATGAAGCGGCTTTCGATGCCGGCTTCGTTGGCGATGGCGCCGACGATGTCCTTGACCTGTACGCCATGATCGCGACCGACATCGATGCGATAGCGCACCATGTCGCCGGCCGGCGCCGAGCGGGCCGGGCGCTCTTCGCGACGCGGGCGCTCGCCACGGCTTTCGAAGCTGGGCTTGTCGCCGCTGCGTTCGTTGAAGCGCGGCTTACGCTCGTCACGCTCGCCAAAGCTGCCCGGACGGGGGCGGCTGTCACGGCTGTCGAAGGCGGCGGCCGGTGCCGGACGTGGGTCTTCACCGCCGATCTGCAGCGGCTTGCCTTCCTGGGCCATCATGGCCAGCGCGGCAGCGACTTCCTCGGCGCCGACGTTTTGCTCCTCGGCGATTTGCGAAACAATGTTGGCGAAGAAATCGAGGCCTTCGGCATTGAGTACCTCGGCGACCTTTTCCTTGAAGTCATTGACCCGTTTGTTGGTGACGTCGGCCCGGCTGGGCAGCGTCAGCGGGGCGATCGGCGAACGCGTGGCGCGTTCGATGGTGCGCAGCATGCGGATTTCGCGCGGCGCGACGAACAGGATGGCGTTGCCGGTGCGTCCGGCGCGGCCGGTGCGGCCGATGCGGTGCACATAGGCTTCGGTATCGTAGGGGATGTCGTAATTGACGACGTGGCTGACGCGCGGCACGTCGATGCCGCGGGCGGCGACGTCGGTGGCGATGACGATGTCCAGCGCGCCGGACTTCAGCTGATCGATGACGCGTTCTCGCATCTGCTGGTTGAGGTCGCCGTTCAGCGCGGCGGCAGCATAGCCACGGGCGGCCAGCTTGTCGGCCAGTTCGACGGTGGCGGTCTTGGTGCGCACGAAGATGATGGCGGCGTCGAAATCCTCTTCGACTTCAAGGATGCGGGTTAGCGCGTCGAGCTTGTGCATGCCGCTGACCTGCCAGTAAACCTGGCGAATGGCGGCAACGGTGGCGGTGGCCGACTTGATCTTGATTTCGCGCGGCTCGACCAGATACTTTTGCGCGACGCGCCGGATCTGCTCCGGCATGGTGGCCGAGAACAGCGCGGTCTGGTGCTGTTCCGGGGTGCGTTCGAGAATCCATTCGACGTCGTCGATGAAGCCCATGCGCAGCATTTCGTCGGCTTCGTCGAGAACGAGGGTCTTCAGGTGGTCGAGATTGAGCGTCTTGCGCTCCAGGTGGTCCATGACGCGACCCGGGGTGCCGACGATGATATGGGCGCCGCGCGACAATTGCTTGAGCTGGATGGTGTAGCTCTGGCCGCCATAGATCGGCAGGACGTGGAAGCCGGGCATGTTGCGTGCATAGCTTTGCAGCGCCTCGGCGACCTGGATGGCCAGCTCGCGCGTCGGGGTCAGGACCAACGCCTGTGGCTTGGTCAGTTTGACGTCGATCTGTTCCATCAGCGGCAGCGCGAAGGCGGCGGTCTTGCCGGTGCCGGTCTGGGCCTGGCCGATGATGTCGCGGCCTTGGAGCAGGACGGGGATGCACTGGGCCTGGATCGGCGACGGGGTTTCATAGCCGACATCGGCCAGGGTTTTGAGGAGGGAATCGCTTAAGCCGAGATCGGCGAAGCTCAGAGTGCTGGAAGCCTCTGTGGATGACATGCTGTTTCCTTTCATCGTCGCCTTTGAGCTTTGTTACGGCGTGCGACGGATTGGCCCGATGGTCGGGCGGCCTGAGTTCCCCGATGCAGCCTGACCGGGGGCGAATCAATGTTGTTAACTTGCAAACAGAAGACGGGGGCTGCTCAGAAGACCTGCGGGCGATGCGTCAACGCATTGAATTTAATAGTTTACTCGATTTCGAGCAGGGCCGCCAGCTCGGCGCGAGTGAAACCTGCTGCCAGGCGAGCGTTTTCGTTCATTGGGCTGATCGGGCGTGGCGCCTTGTGTTGCTTCAGCAGCTGTCGGAATGTCTGCTCCGGTTCGCATCCGCGGGTCGCACAGAGGGCGCGAAACCAGCGGTCGCCCAGTCCGACGTGGCCGATTTCGTCGCGCAGGATGATGTCGAGAACGCGTGCGGATTCGTGGTCGCCGGCCTGTTCCAGCCGTTTCTGGATCGGCGGCGTGGCATCGAGGCCGCGGGCTTCAAGCAGACGAGGCACCAGTGCCATGCGTTCCAGGACGTCATGCCGGGTTCGTTCGGCCATTTCCCAGAGCCCGGCATGGGCCGGGAAATCGCCGTAATCATGGCCGAGCGCCTGCAGGCGCTGGCGCAGGAGGGTGAAGTGATAGGCCTCTTCGGCGGCGACGCCGATCCAGTCCGCGTAATACTGCCGCGGCATGCCGCGAAAACGGGCGGCATGGTCCAGTGCCAGGTTGATGGCCGAGAATTCGATGTGAACGATGGCATGAAGAAGGCGGGCACGCCCATCCACGGTGACTGGACTGCGCTGCGGAACGCTTTTGGGCGGAACCAGCTGTGGTCGTTCCGGAATGCCGCAGACCAGCACTACCGGCGCCGGGTCCTGCCAGTCCAGTTCCCCTGCCTGCCAGTCGGCAGCAACCGTTGCGGTCAACGCCAGTTTTTGCGCGATTTCCCGGGTGGCCAGCGCCGCCCCGAGTGCCGCGAACAGCGATCGGCTCATGGCGCCGGGTTGGTATAGCGCAGGTGGATGGCGTCGATTTCGCCGAGCAGTTCGGCGGAAATTGGCGTCCGCGTTGCCGGCAGCGTTTCCTTGAGTTGCGTCAGCGACGAGGCGCCGATGATGGTGCTGCTGACGAACCAGCGCGAGCGTGCGAAACCGAGCGCCAGTTGGGTCAAGGTCAGGCCATGTTTCCTGGCCAGCGCGGCGTAGGCCGTGACGGCGGGGATTACGTTGGGCTTGCCGTAGCGTTGGCCGAAGCCCGGCCAGCGCGTCAGGCGGCCAGGCGCCGCCGGGTCGGCGAGATACTTGCCGGTGAGGTGGCCGAAGGCGAGGGCGGAATAGGCGAGCAGCCCGACCTGTTCGCGGTGGCAAACTTCGGCGAGCGCGGTTTCGAAGGTCCGGTTGAGCAGGCTGTAGGCATTCTGCGTGCACAGCACGCGCGGCAGGCCGAATTCATCGGCGAGGCGGACGAACTGCATGACGCCCCACGGATGTTCGTTGGACAGGCCGATGGCGCGCACCTTGCCCTCCTTGACGAGTTCGGCGAGGGCGTCGAGCTGTCCGCGGATCGTCGTGCACGTGCGCTCGCCGGCCGGGTCGAACTGCCACTGGCCGAACATCGGCTGGTTGCGTTCCGGCCAATGCAACTGGTAGAGGTCGATGTAGTCGGTCTGCAGGCGTTGCAGCGAACCGTCGATGGCGGCGCGGATATTGGCGCGGTCGAGTGCCGGCGGGCCGCCGCGGATCCAGGCCAGGTTGCGCGAGGGGCCGGCGACCTTGGTCGCGACGACAATCTGCCCACGTTGCTGGCGCTTCAGCCAGCGCCCGACGATGCTTTCCGAGACCCCGAATGTTTCGGCGCGCGGCGGCACGGCGTACATCTCGGCGGTGTCAATGAAATTGACGCCGTTGGCCAGCGCAAAATCGAGCTGGCTGTGGGCGTCTGCCTCGCCGGTCTGCTCGCCGAAGGTCATGGTGCCGAGGCAGACATCGGGAACGACGAGGGTGCTGCGGCCGAGCGGGCGGGGATTGAACTGGCTGGCCATGGATTCCTCCGGAATTTGGCGAATTTTCAGGGTTGACCGCAGAGCACGCCATAGATCAGGACGTGGCGCTGCATACGGTCGTCGAACCCGGCGGGAACGATCGCCAGCCGGTGTTCGTCAGAATTCGCACAGTTGGCTTCGACCCAGTGCCGGGCCGCCGCATAGGCGTCGTCGAACGTGGCGAACAGGCCGTCGAGTTCCGGCGAGCGGACAGCCAGGAAATTGCCTGAATTGCGGTCGAGCAAGGTGTCGGTGTCGAGCATCTGGACCGCGTAGCCGCGGGCCGGGCGCGGCAACGGCAGATCGTCCAGGTGGAAGCGGTCGCCAAAGGTGTTTTCGGCAAATGGGTTGCAGTGCATGCCGTATTTTAACCGCCCGCCAGCGGAATATCAGGCCGGGATGTCGGGCACCAGCATGGCTTCGAACATCAGGATCCGGTCCTTGAGTGCCAGCTTGCGTTTCTTGAGTCGCCGGATCAGAAGGTCGTCGGGTGGCGGATGGGTGGTCAGATGGGCGATGACCTGATCGAGGTCGCGATGTTCGATCTGCAATTCGTGCAACTGATGGCGAATGTCGGCGAGCTTGTCGTCGTCCAACGTCTGCATGTTCGTGGCCTTTTCCTTGCAAGCTGCGATGTTTTGCTAGAATAACCGAAACGCTTTTTGGCGGGAGAGAGAAATGCGGCACCACGTCATCGTCACGTTCGGTCGGGACAAGGAATTCGAATTCAAAGTTATCGGTGGCACGCCGCCCGATGAAGCGCGCCAGTGGCTGGGTCGTGAATTCGAGGCGCTCGAGTGCGACGTGGCGACGCCGACCGGCAAGATTCTGGCCGTCGACCGTATCCTGAGCGTTGCCAAATATGCGGGCGAAGCGCGTTTCCGCGAACAGCCGGGCTGGGCCGAGCAGTTCGCAAAAAACACCGGCTCGCTGCTCGGGCGCGACCTGATCAGGGTGGATGTCGAGAACTACAGCATCGGCTACTGATGAACAAGGCGTTTGTCCGCGAGGGCGACGGCGATGACGAAGAAGCACTCGAACCCGCGCTGAAACTTCCTGCCGGAACGCGCAACTACATCACGCCGGCCGGCCATGCCCGGCTCAAGGACGAGCTGGAGCATCTGGTCAAGCGCGAGCGTCCGCAGGTGGTCGAAGTCGTCGCCTGGGCCGCGTCCAATGGCGACCGCTCGGAAAACGGCGACTACATCTACGGCAAGCGCCGCCTGCGCGAAATCGACCGGCGCATCCGTTTTCTGACCAAGCGCCTGGAACTGGCCGAGGTTGTCGACCCGCTACGTCAGGGCGACAACGATCAGGTCTTCTTCGGCGCCCGCATCACCATTGCCGAGGCGGACGGGGTGGAAAACACCTACACCATCGTCGGCGTCGATGAAGCCGATGTCGGACACGGCCGCATCAGCTGGATCTCGCCGCTGGCCCGGGCGCTAATCAAGTCGCGCGAAGGCGATACCGTGCGTTTCCAGAGCCCGCTCGGCATCCGCGAGATCGATGTCATCGAAGTGGTTTACGAGCGGATCGAGTAAGGCTGGGCTTTCTCCATGCTGCCGGCTTGTGGCCCGGACGGTATAAAAACGCGAGAAGTTTTCGGGCGATGCAAATGGGGAACGAAATATGTCTCGGTGTTGCATTTGAGTCCGAGCAGTATGCTATGCGTGCTGCAACTTGCCGACAGGCTCCAGCCAGCGTCCGGCGTCGCGTTCCAGCCATTCGATAGCAGTCGGATCCATTTTTACATTCGCATCCAGAAAACCCAGGCTCAGGTGCCGTGTGGCGGTGATATGCGAAATATTTGAGTCCGAGCAACGCCTGCCAGGGGTTTTGTCAAGTTGCGCGTAACTGGCGTACCGAAGCGTGATTCCCCTGTCGCCTTCTTTGGGGATGAATATTGCCAGATCACCGGAGGGCAACGCCGCACTGTCGTTGGCTATGGCAAGCTTGCTGGCATGTGGCTCGTGGATCATGAGGCGTTGTAGCGAACCGGTTTGCAGTGTCGAGCAAGTTTCGCTGCTGAAAACATTGGCAAGTGCCCGTGCCGTATGCGCACCAGACCCGTAACCGGCGAACACTGTTGTTTTGAAGTTGATGCGATCGAATGGTGGGGCTTGCCGCTTTTCCAGGTGGCCAAGAAGGCCATGGATGCGACATACATATTCGTCATCAATATTTGCGGCAGGTTTCCCTTGGGGCGACGACATTGGTTGTTCTTGCGCAGCCATCACTACGGCATATCCGGCTTTGACCCAAGACAGGCGCAGTTCATGGGCGAAGGCAGCCAATTCCGTTGGGGGTGGCAGATATACTATCAATGGATAGCATCCTGATTCTTGCGGTACGCTGACGGCGACGGATAAATTGAAGGACGCCACAGGATCAATGCTTGGCCAGATTTCGGTGACCAACTCGATGCCATGCCTTCGCGAAGAACGATAGACGAACAGGGGGTTACGGCCCAGTGGAGGCTCCTCTCCGGAAGTCAGTAGCAGTAATGTGGCGTTTTTTAGGATCAGCGTAACGGCACCAAACAACAGGATGACCAACAGCAACAGGTATGGGTCGGAAGAATAGGACGGGAAAATGATGTGATCGTGCATTTATTGGCTTGGTCCGACAGTGTTGAACGCTGCGCATGCGTGCGAAGGTTGCTGTAATCGGCGATTGTCCCGTTGTCCGATCAAGGGCTCGCATGTCTTGCCGCCAAGCCCCATGCAGCCGTTGGATCGTTCCAGCGGAACGACCGCAAGCGAACGTGCCTACGGCCTTTTTGGTCGAGATCCATCGCTCGGTGCATCATTCGGTTTGCATGCCAGCGGTCGGCCTTCGGGCGCCCAGCAGGATCCCTTGATGCTTCCCTGAGAGCCGGCAAAGCTGCACTCCTGTCCGGCGCTCAATGACTTGCAGGCGTCAAGCGCTTCCTGCGGCGGCCTGCGCGGACCGCCTTGTCCCTCAGCGGGCTGGGCAATAAGAAGGCTGGACGAACACGAGAGTGCCGCCATCAGGCTAATTTGAATCAATGTCTTGTTTGCAATTTTCATGAGATCGCTCCTTTTTTCACGGTCTCCCCGAATGGAGGGACAACACGATGAACGGTATTCTCGGTTTGGGCAGCGTTAATCGCGGTTAAGGTGCGGTAAAAGCAGGTAAAGACGGCACCTGGTCTGCTACTCCTGCCCTAAGATTGCTACAAGCGTATTGTCGGAAGGGCGGGGGCATGTCAGAACGGGTTCTGCTGGTGGATGATGACGTCGAGCTGGTCGAACTGTTGCGCGACTACCTTGAACGCGAGGGGTTCGCCGTGAGTGCCGCGCATGATGGCGCGACAGGCGTTGCCGCCGCGTTGAGTGCGCGTTACGACATTGCCGTGCTGGACATCATGATGCCGGGCATGAGCGGCATCGAGGCACTGGCTCGGATTCGCGCCGAGAGTGCGATTCCCGTCATCATGCTGACGGCGCGCGGCGACGATGCCGACCGCATCGCTGGCCTTGAGCTGGGGGCGGACGACTATGTTCCGAAGCCATGCACGCCGAGGGAACTGGCGGCGCGTGTCCGTGCGATCCTGAAGCGCACAGGGCCAGCGGCAGCCACACCTGTGTCACCGATTGTCGTCGGTACCTTGACCGTATTTCCTGCTCAGCGCCGCGCCGAGCAAAATGGGGTTCCCCTCGACCTCACCAGTACCGAATTCAATCTTCTCGAAGTCCTGGCTCGTCATGCCGGCCGGACTGTGAGCAAGGCCGACCTTTCGCAGGAAGCGCTGGGCAGGCCTTTGACGCGCTTCGATCGGAGCATCGACGTGCATATGAGCAGCATCCGTCATAAGCTTGGCAATCTCGCAGATGGTCGATCCTGGATACAGACGGTGATCCGCATGGGTTATCAGTTGATCGTCGAGTAGGAAGAAGCTATGGGCAGGCTTTTCTGGAAATTCTTTTTCTTTTTCTGGGCTGCGCAAGTGCTGACATCGGTGGGTGTCGGCGTCGCGGTTTGGCTTGACCGCCTTGAGCATGATCCCGGGGCTAGAATTTTCGACCGCGGGCCACCCCAGCCGCCTCCTGGTCTCACTGGGCTGGAGCGACCGCGACCCCCCCCGGATGGCCATTTGCCACCACCACCGCCCCATCCGGTGCCAATAGTGCCATTACTCTCCGGTAGTGTAGTGAGTGTTCTGTTTGCAGCACTGCTGGCCTGGTATTTCGCCAAGCCGATACGCATTTTGCACACAGCTTTCGAGTCGGTCGCCGCCGGCAGGCTCCAGACGCGCATCAGTGCTTCCATGGGAAACCGCAACGACGAGCTGACTGATCTCGGCAGTGACTTTGACCGGATGGCGAACCGGCTCGAAAGCCTGCTCGAGGCCCAGCGCCGCTTGCTCCACGATGTATCTCATGAATTACGTTCGCCGCTGGCGCGCCTGCAGGCGGCCACAGATCTTGTCCGGCAGCAACCGGAACGTGCCGCCGAGTTTATCGAGCGTATCGAGCGCGATACCGGACGCATGGACAAACTCGTTGGGGAATTGCTGACATTGGCGCGTCTCGATGCCGGGATGAACGGAAAGCTCGACGAAGTTCTCGATCTGCAGGAAATTCTTCCCGACATTGCCGAAGATGCCCGTTTCGAGGCAGAGCGCAAGGCTTGTTCGATAGACCTTGATATTGACGGGCCGCTGGCTGCGCTTGGTAGTCATGAGTTGCTCTATCGTGCCATCGAGAACGTCGTGCGGAACGCGGTACGCCATTCGCCCGAGGGTGGGCGCATTTCGATATCCGCCCAGGCGAAGGCAAGCCGCCTGCACATAACCATTGCTGACAATGGAACGGGTGTTCCCGAAAGCGATCTTGCCTCGATCTTTGATACTTTCGTTCGTAGCGGATCAAGCCAGGCACCTGCCGGATATGGACTTGGGTTGGCGATAACGCGTCGGGTTATTGAGGCGCACCGTGGCTCGGTCACCGCGGTCAATAGCCCCGATGGTGGATTGGTCGTGGTATTGGAGTTGCCCGAACGACTGCCAGCCCGATAGTCGTTTTGCATCACTTGAGGCAGACAACGCGTTTTTGCAGTTGTATCTGCACCATCCATGCGTAACGACCAGTTGCACGATTTACGTTTACTTACAGGTCGTTAACCGCGCTTTACACCGCCCGGGGAGAGTATTCGTCCTGTCGCTCGCCTCGCTCGGGGCAGCCAACAAGACTGAAAGGAAATGAAACATGAAGGCTATTTCGCAAAGCAACACCAAGCGCTTCCTCGTCGCCGCCGCTGTCGCGCTGGCGGTTCCGCTCACCGCTGTGGCGTTTCAGGGTCCTCCCGGTGGACACCACGGTTGCGGGGGCTTCGCGGGCCAGGGCGGTCCGGGCATGATGGGTGGCGAGATGATGCCACCGCATCTGCGCGGCCTCAATCTGACCGAAGCTCAGCGCGACAAGATTTTCGAGATCATGCATGCTCAAGCGCCGGCAATGCGCGACAAGGCCAAGGCCGTACGCAAGGCCGAAGACGACTTGCGCACGCTGACTGCGGCAGCTGATTACAGCGATGCCAGGGCCAAGTCGCTGGCTGACGCTGGTGCCAAGGCAATGTCGGAAATGTCGCTGGCCCGCGCCAAGGCCGAGCGTCAGGTGTTCGAGGTGCTGACCCCGGAGCAGCGCAAGCAGCTGGCCGAAATGAAGACCTCCGGCGAACCGGGGCGCGGGCACGGCGACAGGCCGCGTGGCATGGGTGGCGAAGGCCGCATGCCGCCGCCGGCGCGCTGATTGGGCAGGCGATCCAGAATATCTCCCCTTGCCGGGGCCGTTCATTCGGTCCCGGCTTTTTTTCGTTCCTGTGGCTCGGTGATTATCGGCGTGCCGGAGGGCGAATCCGGCGTTGCCGAGGCCTTGCGCTGACCGGCGGGCTCAGGCTTTGGATCGCTGCTGGCGGCGCGTTGTTGCAGTTCCGAGTGTTTCGCGACGGTCAGCATCGAACTGGGGCTTGAAATTCCAGCGCTTGCCCTCATCTCTCATTCCACATTTTGGTTCGATAGGGAGTTTCAAGCATGTCCGAGTCTGCAACCGCGAACGCAAATCGCGAAACCCTGGGTTTCCAGGCTGAAGTAAAACAACTGCTGCACCTGATGATTCACTCCTTGTACAGCAACAAGGAGATTTTCCTGCGTGAGCTCGTTTCCAACGCTTCCGACGCCTGCGACAAGCTGCGCTTCGAGGCGCTGAACAATGGAGCGCTGTACGGTGACGATTCCGACCTGAAGATCCGAGTGTCCTTCGACAAGGCGGCGCGCACCATCACCATTTCCGACAATGGCATCGGGTTGAGCCGCGACGAGGCGGTCGAGCATCTCGGCACCATCGCCAAGTCGGGTACCAAGGAGTTCTTCTCGGCGCTGACCGGCGATCAGGCCAAGGATGCGCACCTGATCGGCCAGTTCGGCGTCGGCTTCTATTCGTCGTTCATCATTGCCGACAAGGTGACGGTGGTTTCCCGCCGCGCCGGCCTCGAAGCCAATCAGGCCGTGTGCTGGGAGTCGGGCGGCGAAGGTGATTACACCGTCGAGATGGTTGAAAAGGCGACGCGCGGCACCGACGTCACGCTGCATCTGCGCGAAGCCGAGGATGAGTTCCTCGGCGGCTGGAAGCTGAAGTCGATCATCCGCAAGTATTCCGACCACATTACGCTGCCCATCGTCATGAAGAAGGAAGACTGGAAGGACGGCGAGCAGGTGATGACCGACGAGGACGAGACGGTCAACCAGGCCAATGCGCTGTGGGTGCGACCCAAGTCCGACATCACCGACGAGCAGTACAAGGAGTTCTACAAGCACGTCGCCCACGATTTCGAGGACCCGCTGGCGTGGACCCATGCCCGCGTCGAAGGCAAGCAGGAATACACGCAACTACTCTATATCCCGTCGCGCGCGCCGTTCGATCTGTGGGATCGCAACGCACGGCACGGCATCAAGCTCTACGTCCGTCGCGTCTTCATCATGGACGACGCCGAACAGTTGATGCCGCTCTACATGCGTTTCGTGCGCGGGGTCGTCGATTCATCCGACCTGCCACTCAACGTGTCGCGGGAAATCCTGCAGCAGAGCAAGGACATCGACGGCATCCGCAGCGGCTGCACGCGCAAGGTGCTGTCCATGCTGGAAGACCTGGCCGAAAACGACAAGGAGAACTACGCCAAGTTCTGGGAGAACTTCGGTGCCGTACTCAAGGAAGGTGTCGGCGAAGACTTTGCCAACAAGGAAAAGATCGCCGGCCTGATCCGCTTCGCGTCGACGCACAACGACACGCCGGACCAGAATGTTTCGCTCGCCGACTACATCGGTCGCATGAAGGAAGGCCAGGAGAAGATCTACTTCGTCACCGCCGAAACCTTCAACGCCGCCAAGAACAGCCCCCACCTCGAAATCTTCCGCAAGAAGGGCATCGAGGTGCTGCTGCTCTCCGACCGTGTCGATGAGTGGGTCGCCGGCAATTTGACCGAGTTCGACGGCAAGCAGCTGCAGTCGGTCGCCAAGGGCGGCCTCGATCTCGGCAAGCTGGAAGACGAGGAAGAAAAGAAGGAGGCCGAGAAAGCAGCCGACGAGTACAAGGATCTGCTGGACAAGGTCAAGACCGCGCTCGGCGACAAGGTCAAGGATGTCCGCGTCACTTACCGTTTGACTGATTCGCCGTCCTGCCTCGTTTCCGACGAGCACGATCCGTCCGGCAACCTGGCGCGCATGCTCAAGGCCGCCGGGCAACCGGTTCCGGCGACCAAGCCGATCCTCGAAATCAACCCGCAGCACCCGGCGGTGATGCGTCTCAAGTATGAAGAAAGCCGTTTCGACGACTGGGCGGCGCTGCTCTTCGAGCAGGCCACCCTGGCCGAAGGCGGCCAGCTCGACGACCCTGCCGGCTTCGTCAAGCGCATCAACGACCTGATGATGGCGCTGTCGGGCAAGTAAGCCGTTTCAAACCATCTACGGGCCGTCTGCTGCACCCCAAAGGTACTGTAAAGCCCCTGCACAGCAAGACGGCCAGCAAAGCTGGCGCGTCGCTGTGGATTCCTGAGGGGCGCGGTCGACGGCCCGAAACGGGCGAAAAACGCCGTGCTGAAAATATGAAACGCTTTCGCACTGCGCTTGCCCGACACCTTTGCCCATTTTAAGGAGTTCTCGATGACCGACCTGTTCTCGCCGTTGCGCCTCGGTGCGATTGAATTGCCCAACCGGGTCGTCATGTCTTCGCTGACGCGCAATCGGGCCGGCGCCGGCAATGTGCCGACCGATCTGGTGGCCGAGTACTACCGTCAGCGCGCTTCCGCCGGGCTGATCCTGACCGAGGCGTCGCCGATCTGCCCGGAAGCCCACGGCTACCCGCGCACGCCGGGCATCCATACGGCGGAGCAGGTCGCCGGCTGGAAGAAAGTGACCGGCGCCGTGCATGCGGCGGGCGGACGGATTGCCATTCAGCTCTGGCATGTCGGGCGGATTTCGCATCCAGATATGCAGCCGGACGGCGCCGCGCCCCTGGCGCCGTCGGCACTGAAGCCTGCAGGCCAGGCGATGACGCTCAAGGGAATGCAGGATTACGTGATGCCGCGCGCGCTGGAAACGGCTGAGATTCCCGGCCTGATCGCGACCTATGTGCAGGCGGCGAAGAACGCGATGGAAGCCGGCTTCGACGGCGTCGAGATCCATGCGGGCAATGGCTATCTGCTTGACCAGTTCCTGCGTTCGTCGACCAACCGGCGCAGCGATGCCTACGGCGGCAGCAAGGAAAAGCGGGCGCGCCTGCTGCTGGAAATTCTGGGTGCAGTTTGCGCGGCTATCGGCAACGACCGCGTCGGCGTCCGCCTGTCGCCCGTCACGCCGTTCAACGACATCAGCGATGAAAATCCGCAGGAAACCTTCGACTACGTGGTCGGCGAGTTGAACAGTTTCAAACTGGCCTTTCTCGATATTCTCCAGGGAGCCGGCGGCGCGCCGCAGGACCAATGGCTGCCTTTCGACTATGCCCGCCTGCGCGCCATCTATCAGGGTAACTTGATCCTCAACAACGGCTATGATTTTGCGAGCGGCCAGACAGCGGTGCACAGCGGGGCGGCGGATGCGATCGCCTATGGCCGTGCGCTGCTGGCCAATCCCGATCTGGTCGAGCGCTTCCGGCGCGGGGCGCCCCTGAATCAACCGGATTATGAAAAGCTCTACGTCGGCGAGGAAAAGGGTTATACGGACTACCCGTTCCTGAGTGCCTGAATGGCGGCGGTCGCGCCCGGATCGGCGGAACTGGAATTGCTGGTCACCCGCGTCATGCCCTTCGGCAAGCACAAGGGAAAGCTGATCGCCGATTTGCCGGGCAATTATCTCAACTGGTTCGCCCGCGAGGGCTTTCCGCCCGGAGAGATCGGTCGCCTGCTCGCACTGATGCAGGAACTCGACCACAACGGCCTGTCGGCCTTGCTCGATCCGCTGCGCAAGCGCCACTTACCCGGCAGTAAATGAAAAACCGGACTGTTGCGGTCGACCGCAACAATCCGGAGAAAACCTGCCGAACAATGCTGCCGGGTCAGGCGTCGCACGACGCGTGCCGGCAGAATGGTTCGCTCAGTAGCGTCCCTGTGGCGGACGTTGTCCCATCATTTCGCTGAACGTCTGCCGATAGTGCAGCAGCGCGCTCATGCCGTTGGCGGAGACGTCGATGACTTTCCAGCCCTTGCCGGACTGGCGCAGGTGAAATTCGAGGTGTGACGGATAGCCGCCCGGATTCTCGATCGAGACCGGCAGCGTCATCTGGCCCGGGCCATCCGGCTGGGGCGGCATGAATACCGCACGCTGCGAACTGTAGCGGGCCAGCTTCTGAATCATCTTGTCGAGGAACGATACCCTGATGCGCGACGCCACTTCATCCTGTTGCGTCTCGTTCATGTACTGGAAGCGGCGACCGGCAGCCCAGGCGGCCATGTAGTCAAAATCGAACCAGGGTGCGACTTCGCCGTCGATATAAGAGGTCAGCGCCTCGCGGTTGGGCCGCCCTTCGAGAACATGGGTGAGCTTTTCAACGGCATCGCGCAACTGCGCGGCCGGTGAATTCTGCTCCGCGCGCTGGTTCCATGGTTGGGCGCCGTAACCGTAATCATTGGCTGGCGGCGGCCCGCCGTTCCAGGCCGGCTGGCCGCCGGGATAAGCGCCGAATTGCTGGGCGCCGGCTAGCGGCGCCGACAGCGCAAGCGCCGCAAACAGCGAGAAGCCTAGGGACTTCTTCAAATATCGTGACATCAAAATCTCCTCCATGGAACAACAATGAACCCGGCGCACGGTGGCGACGGAAAACGCGCATGGTGACCGAAGAACCCGGCACTTGCAAGAATCATGGAAGGGCGCTCGAAAGCCAAGCGGCCAGGAGCTTGTCGGTTCGCCTTCTGGCGCTCAAAGGCCGCTGAAATGGTCGCGCAGGCAGTTCAGGTGCTCATCGCGCTGCTTGTCCGAACATTTTGCGAAAGCTTGCTGGTTCAATTCGCAACGCTGGCGATCAGCTGCGTTCAATGTGCTGCAATCGGGCTGCAGCATGACCTGTGTGCACTGGCGAAAGTCCCAGCCGAACAGCCCGGCGCATTGCTGCGATGCCTGCTTGCGCGCTTCGCATTGCTGCCGGTTGCTCGCATTGGCGCAATTGAAATTCCGCAATTGCTGCTGCACGCACAGGTTGAATGCCGATCCGGACTGATCTTCGCAGATCTTCCGCGCGAGTTCCCGGTCCTGCGCAGTTTGTGCCGTTGCGGGCAGGCTGATAACCACGGTCAGCAGTGCGCCGGCAATCGTTTTCCAGGGGGATTTCATTCACTTCTCCTTGCAAGCCAGTCTTGACCCGATCCGGTGGAGTTTCAATTACGTACGGCGGCTGCATTATAAATCGATGGCCGCGAATGAAAAGACCGGCTCCGCTTCGCGACGATCTTTCTCACGGTGCGGTCGACCGGCCTTGAAGTTGAAAAACGGGGCGCATGACCGCCCCGTCGCTTAGCGGACGCCGAACTGACTGCGCAGGCAGGCCATGTGGTCGGGGCCAGCCTTGTCCCTACAGGCTGCGCGGGCTGCCTCGTGAAGTGCACAGCGGTGCGGATCGGCCGCCTTGCTGCAATCGGCGGCTGGCATTCTTTGCTGAACGCACTGGCGGAAGGCAGGGCCGGCGGGTTGCCCCTGGCATTCCTGATACACCTTCTTGCGCGCTTCGCACTGTTGCGGGTTGCCGGCCTTGGCGCAGTCGAAGCTCTGCATCTGGCCTTGCATGCACGCCCGGCGTGCCGGGCCGGTGGTGCCCTGGCAAGCTGCTCGCACCTGCATGCGCGCCGCCTGATGTGCCCTGCAGGCTTCCGGGTTGGCAACCTGAGAGCAATCGCGCGGGCCGTGCCGCCTCATGCCCGGACCCATGCCACCCATGCCCGGACCCATGCCACCCATGCCCGGACCCATGCCACTCATGCCCGGACCCATGCCACCCATGCCCGGACCCATGCCACCCATGTTTTGATCCGCTACGGGTTGAGCAATGGCGGGCAGGCCGATGAGGGATGCCAGCAATGCGCTTCCGATAATCATCAAACGTGCTTTCATGGGATTCTCCTGACTGGTTAACGTAAATTCATTCTAGACATATGCGGTACCGGGTACGCGTATATTTGTAATCGAGTGCAAGCCGATGCGCCCGTGGTTACAAAGCGTTACGTCTGCCATGCTATATTTCCCCGCATGAATGAAATCAACGCGCACGAGCACCGCCTGAACCTGTCCGAGGTGCTTGAGTGGATGGTCGCCGATGGGCTGGTCGCTGCAGATGTGGCGGAAGCGCTAAAAGTCGAGCGCCGCATGCACGGCATCAAGGTCCATCCGCTGGTGGTCATCGCAGACCAGAAATGGCGAACCGCCGGAATGCCGGTTCGCCAGCTGACATTGGAAGCCTTGACCGAATGGCTGGCCGGCAGGGTCGGTCTCGACTACCTCCATATCGACCCGCTCAAGATCGATTTCACCGGCGTCGCCGAGATCATGTCGAGTGCGTACGCGGGACGCTTTGGCATCCTGCCGGTGCAGGTGACGACGCGCGAGATCGTCATTGCCACCGCCGAGCCTTTCATCCGCGAATGGGTCGCCGAACTCAAGCCCATTCTGCGCAAGGAAATTCGCCGTGTCCTGGCGAACCCCGACGATATTTCGCGCTACCTGGTCGAGTTCTTCAACCTGGCCCGCTCGGTCAAGAAGGCGGCGGCCAAGGGTGAGGTGACGGCCGGGCTGTCGAGCTTCGAACAATTGGTCGAACTGGGCAAGGGCAACCGGCAGTTCGATGCCAACGACCAACATATCGTCCATATCGTCGACTGGCTGTGGCAGTATGCTTTCGACCAGCGCGCATCGGACATCCACATCGAGCCGCGGCGCGATCTCGGCATCGTGCGTTTCCGCATCGATGGCGTGCTGCATCAGGTGTACCAGATCCCGATGGCGGTCATGAACGCGATGACCAGCCGTATCAAGCTGCTCGGGCGCATGGACGTGATCGAGAAGCGGCGGCCGCAGGATGGCCGGATCAAGACGCGGACGCCGGCCGGACAGGAGGTCGAGTTGCGGCTGTCCACCCTGCCGACCGCGTTTGGCGAAAAGCTGGTGATGCGGATTTTCGACCCCGAGGTACTGGTGCGCGACTTGCGCTCGCTCGGTTTTTCGCCAGATGACGAAACACGCTGGAATCAGATGACCGGCACCCCGAACGGCATCATCCTGGTCACCGGGCCGACCGGATCGGGCAAGACGACGACGCTGTACACGACGCTCAAGCAACTGGCGACACCCGAGGTCAATGTGTGCACCATCGAGGATCCGATCGAGATGGTCGAATCGTCGTTCAACCAGATGCAGGTCCAGCACAGCATCGACCTTGGTTTTGCCGACGGTGTGCGCGCCCTGATGCGGCAGGACCCGGACATTGTCATGATCGGCGAGATCCGCGATCTGGAAACTGCGGAAATGGCGGTCCAGGCGGCGTTGACCGGGCATCTGGTGGTATCGACGCTGCATACGAACGATGCGCCGTCGGCGATTACTCGCCTGCTCGATCTTGGCGTGCCGGCCTACCTGATCAATTCGACCATGCTCGGCGTCATGGCCCAGCGCCTGGTGCGAACGCTGTGCCCGCACTGCAAGAAGGCGGTGCCGATCACCGAGGATCAGAAAGTCGCCTGGCGGGCACTGGTGGCGCCCTGGAAATCGAAAGAGCCGGAGCAACTGCATCAGGCCGTTGGTTGCCTCGAATGCCGCATGACCGGCTACAGCGGGCGCGTCGGCATCTACGAAATCCTGCTCAACTCACCGGAACTGCGCAAGCTGATCCGGCCCAATGCAGAAATGGCCAGGATTCGCGACCTGGCCAGCCGCGAGGGTATGCGCCCGTTGCGCATTTCGGGGGCACTGAAAGTTGCGCAGGGGCTGACTTCGCTCGAAGAGGTCATCAAGGTGGCCCCACCTGCCGACGACCATTAGCGACCGTGTGCTGGCAATAATCGGCCGGTCGACTGAGCGTCGGCGAACAATTTTTACCGGAGGAGCATCATGGCAGTCGAACTATTCAACGATGGCAAGCACATCGTCCACGCCTTCTACGATCTGGTCGACGAAAAGACCAGTGGCGCCGTCCAGTGCAACCAGTTCCTGATCGTCGACAACGGCCATGGCGCGCTGATCGATCCGGGCGGCACGATGACTTACACCGGCCTGCTGATGGACATGCAGAAGTATTTCTCGTCCAAGGATCTCGACTACATCTTCGCCTCGCACCCCGATCCCGACATCATCGCCTCGGTTAACAAGTGGTTCGTCGCCTCGCACTGCAAGGTCCTGATCTCCAGCCTGTGGACGCGCTTCGTGCCGCATTTCACGACCGGCAAGGATGTTTCGGAACGCATCATCGGCATTCCCGATCCGGGCGTGCAGATCACGCTCGGGCAATGCAAGGTGCTGGCGTTGCCGGCGCACTTCATGCACGCCGAGGGCAATTTCCAATTCTACGATCCGGTCTCGAAAATTCTTTTTTCCGGTGACCTCGGTGCCTCGATCGTACCCACAGCCGGAGCCGACGTGCCGGTGACCGACTTCGACAGCCATGTCCAGTATATGGAGGGCTTTCACAAGCGCTACATCGTGTCCGGCAAGGTTTGTAAATACTGGGCCAATATGGTGCGCCAGCTCGACATCGAGCAGATCGTGCCGCAACACGGCAATCGCTTTGTCGGCAAGGACGCAGTCAAAAAGTTCATCAACTGGATCGAGCGCCTTGAGTGCGGCGTCGACCTGATGACCCAGAATCATTACACGCTGCCCCGCTAGCGGGCGCGCCAGAGTCAGATCAGGCTGGCCTGACGCCTGACGGCATCGACGTAAGCTGCCGCGTCCATCTCGCCACCCTGGCGCTGGGCGCGCCAGATGGTTTCCCCCAGGCATTCGAGCAGGACGTGTTCGGCATCGTGCGCGTCCATCCTGGCGCGTAGCGCGTCGTAGGCGGCGCGGATGCCTGGCGGCTGGTCGATGCTGACCTGCTCGTGGATGGCGAGGTGTAGCGACAGGTGCAGGAAGGGGTTGGTTTGCCCGCCTTCCGGTGTCCATTCCTTGTCAAGCGCGCCCGCGCTGTCGGCAAGCAGTGCGTGATATTCCGGGTGGCGCGCGGCGATGTCGGCGGCGCTCACTTCAGCGCCGACCAGCGGCAGGCGTTCCTGATATTTATTCCAGGCAGCGCAGAAAAACTGGCGAACCTGTTCACGTGAAGGATTGAACATGGGTACTTTCGTAGAGCAGGGTGACGACGGTGTTCTGGAACAGGCGATTCTGCTTGCCGACCGGGGCGATCTGGCCGCTGCCATAAGCGCCGAGCAGCGGCACGCCGGGGAATTGCTCGGCGAAGGCCAGCAGGTCGCGATCCTCATTGCCGTAGAACAGCGGGCCGCGGCCGAGGCACGAAAACATCAATGCAAAATCCGGCGTGTTTTCGGCGTCGACCGCACCGTTCAGAGGCGCGGCAAGCAACGATCGGCGCATGTCCCGTTCGGCGCTCAGCGGCTGACGAATCGCCCAGTGCACGGCTTCGCCGACTGCCAGCGCTTCGCCCAGCGTCAGCGAACCGTCGGCGTTGATGCTGAGGATAGGTAGCGCCGGTTCGTCCGCTGCCCGGGAAACGACGATCTGATGCAGCGGCGGGTCGGCGCGCAGTTCGGCCGGCAGCGCGCGGCGCAGGCTGTCGATTGCGGCAAGACCGCCAAGCTGGCGCAGATCGTAGCCGGTCGTCGTGTTGACCGTGAGCGGCAGGCCGAGCAGGCGCAAGCCGGGCGAACAGGCGACTCGCGCATGGACGCCCGGCAGGCCGATTTCGGCGCCGGGCGTGCCGGCAAGCCGTCCGTGTGCCCAGCTTGCCGCTTCGGCATCGAGCAGGCCGGCGCGCGCCGGCAGGGATATCCAGTCATGCGGCAGGGTGTGGTGGCCGCTGAACGAGAGCAGCGGCCCGCTCCGTTCGCCGTGGTCCGGCGTCGGCTGCGCGAAGACCAGGGCTGCTGCGCCGGGCTGGTCGAGCAGCCAGCCGCGTTCGGTCAGTAGCCCGTAGGCGGTGCAGCCGCAGACCTGCAGCGTGCCGGCGGCGCGGGCGGCGGCGACGATGGCGGGTTGCGCATGGCGCACGAAGTCGCGGGTGAGAAAGAGCAGGACCTGGTCGGCGCGCTCCAGTCCGGCACCGTGCAGCGCATTGCGCACGGCGTCGGCCGCCAGATCGGGGGTCGGCTGGAGGCCGCTGACCAGCCCGCTGCCCACCTTCATGCGAGCTTGCCCTGGTAGCGGCAGAGGTCGGCGACGACGCAGCGGCCGCAATCCGGCTTGCGCGCCTTGCACACGTAGCGCCCATGCAGGATCAGCCAGTGATGCGCGTCCTTGGCGAACTGTGCCGGGGTGACGCGGAGCAACTTTTTCTCGACCTCCAGCGGTGTCTTGCCGGGCGCCAGCCCGGTGCGGTTGCCGAGGCGGAAGATGTGGGTATCGACAGCAATGGTCGGGTGGCCGAAAGCGGTATTGAGCACGACATTGGCCGTCTTGCGTCCGACGCCGGGCAGCGCTTCGAGCGCCGCTCGGTCTTCAGGTACATGGCCGTCGTGCCGTTCGACCAGCAGGCGGCAGGTGGCGATCACGTTCTTCGCCTTGGTGCGAAAGAGGCCAATGGTCTTGATGTAATCGGTGAACCCGTCGACACCGAGCGCCAGCATCGCCTCCGGCGTCGGGGCGACCGGAAAGAGCTTCGTCGTCGCCTTGTTGACCCCGACATCGGTCGCCTGCGCCGAGAGGATGACGGCGATCAGCAACTGGAACGGGGTTGCATACGCCAGCTCGGTGGTCGGCGCCGGGTTGGCGTCGCGCAGGCGGGCGTAGAACTGCTCGATGGCGGTTTTTTTCACAGGGACTGAATTCAGGACACGATGGCCAGCGGGATTTTACCCGAGCGCCGACGCGGCAGTTCGCCATCGGCTTGCGCGCGAGCCCGCAGTTGCCCGCAGCCGCCATCGATATCCTGCCCTGCCGAGTTGCGCAACTTGGTCAGGATACGCCGCTGGTGCAGGCTCTTGACCAGCGCGATGGCGCGTTCGCGCGACGGACGGGTGAATCCTTCGCCTTCGGTGTTGTTGTAGGGAATCAGGTTCATGATCGCGTACTTGCCGGTGAGCAGGCGGACGATACCATCCATTTCCGCCTCGCTGTCATTGACGCCTGCGAGCAGCGTCCATTGGTACTGGATCGGGTAGCCGGTGGCGCGCGCGTAGCGCTCGGCGAGTTCGACCAGTTCTGCGGGATCGATGCGCGGTGCCTTGGGCAGCAGGCGGGCGCGCAGTTCGGCATCGGTCGAATGGAGCGATAGGGCGAGCGCCGGGACGACGCGCAGTGTTGGCAAACGCTCGAAAACACGGGTGTCGCCGACCGTCGAGAAGACCAGGTTCTTGTGGCCAATACCGCCGGCGGTGCCGAGCAGGTCGATGGCTTCGAGCACGTTGTCGAGGTTGTGCGCCGGTTCGCCCATACCCATGAAAACGACACGCTTCACCGTGCGGCGGGCACGGGCGAGGACGACCTGGGCGACGATTTCGGCGCTGGTGAGCTGGCGCAGCAGGCCGTCGCGTCCGGTCATGCAGAACAGACAGCCGACCGCACAGCCGACCTGGGTCGATACGCAGAGGCCGTCACGCGGCAGCAGCACGCTTTCGACGGTCTGCCCGTCGGCGAGTTCGACCAGCAGGCGCTCCGATCCGTCTTCGCCAGGGTGGACGGAGCGAATTCCGGCGAGGCCGTTCAGTTCGGTTTCCAGCGCCGGCAATGCATTGCGCAAGCGGAGCGGGAGATAGTTTTCGGGGCGCTGGTGGCGGGCTCCGCTGGTGAGCGGCCGTGCGGCGGTCCATGCGCGCAGCACGCGCTCCTCGTGGCAACTCAAGGCGCCATTGGCACGCAACATTTGGCGCAGTTGTTCGATAGTCACGGGATGTCGTCTTTTCAGATCAGGGTGTATACGATGCCGATCACGGCGCTGGCGCCGATGACTTTCATGATATCCACCTTGTATTTCCACAGGGCGATGAAGGCAATGGTCGCGACCACAAGTTGCAGCCAGGCGAACGACCCGGCGAACGGTGCAGCATCGGTAGCCTGTGGCCAGAGCGTGTGCCACGCGAAAAAGGCTGCCAGATTGATGATCACGCCGACCACGGCGGCCGTGATGGCGGTGAGCGGGGCGGTAAATTTCAGTTCGCCGCGCGTCGCTTCGACGACAGGGGCGCCTGCCAGAATGAACAGGAAAGAGGGCAGGAAGGTAAAGAAGGTGGCCACCGCCGCACCGGCCAGGCCAGCCGCGATCGGATCCGGGAAAACCTGCTTGGCGACGCCGCCCATGTAGCCAACCCAGGTGACCACCATGATCAGCGGTCCTGGCGTGGTTTCGCCCAAGGCCAGGCCATCCATCATCTGGGCGCCGGTCAGCCAGGCGTGATGCTCCACCGCGCCCTGATACACATAGGGCAGTACGGCATAGGCGCCGCCGATGGTCAGGAAAGCAGCCTTGGTGAAGAATTCGCCCATGTCGGCAAGGGTTTGCTGGCCGCCGATGGCCAGAATTGTGGAAACCCAGATCAATGCAAAGATTGTGACTTTGGCGAACAGCCTGATCCATGAAAACCTGGCATGAGCTGGTGGCGGGGTGTCGTCGTCGATCAGCGCCGGGCCGTATTGCTTGTTCGATGCGCCGTGGCCGCCTCCGCCCTTGAATTTGGCGGGATAGAACTTGCCGCCGATGGAACCGATGATCGCTGCTGCAAGAACGATCCAGGGAAAATCGATCTTGAAAAAAAAGATGCCGATGAAAGCCAGCGCGGCGACGGTAAACAGCACTTTATTCTTGATCGCCTTGGAGCCGATGCGCCAGGCGGCGAACAATACCACCGCTACCACAGCCGGTTTTATCCCGTAAAAAATGCCTTGCACCAGCGACAGATCGCCATACGCCAGATAGACCGCAGCAAGCGACGAGAGCAGCACGAATGCGGGCATGAAAAACAGGACGCCGGCCATGACCGCGCCGGCGATGCCGTGCATCAGCCAGGCGATGTAGATGGCGAGCTGGGTCGCCTCCGGCCCCGGCAGCAACATGCAGTAGTTGAGCGCATGGAGGAAGCGGTGTTCGGAGATCCAGCGTCGTTTTTCGACCAGTTCCTGATGCATCATGGCGATCTGGCCGGCCGGGCCGCCGAAGCTGATGAAACCGAGTTTCAGCCAGTAGGGGAGGGCTTGGGCCAGGCTTGGATGTTCCGGACGATGCTGGTCGCTCAAGCAAATTCCTTCAGCGCAAAAAATGGTCATCGAATGTGGCCAGAGCTGGGCGCCGTCGTCGTGAAAGCCTGCAGGAAAAAGTCCGGCAGGCCGAATGTTCTGCCTGCTGCGTGGCTAATGGGCGCCAGCGGCATTGGCTGGAGCTGGCGGCTTGCGCTGGGCGCGTTCGGCGGCGCGGGCGTCCATCCAGTTTTTCCAGGCGATCATGCAGCCGAGCAGGATGAAGGCGCCGGGCGGCAGCATCGCCAGCAGAAATCCTGGGTAGCTTTCGGGCAGCAGCTGGATCGGTTGCAGGCTGGGGAAGACCATGTCGATGCCGCTCAACAGCGTGCCGCCGCCCAGCAGTTCGCGCATGGCGCCGAGCAGCGCCAGGGTCCACAACATGCCGACACCCATGAAGATGCCATCGAAGGTCGATTGCAGCGGCGGATTCTTGGCGGCGAAGGCTTCGACGCGCGCGAGAACGATGCAGTTGGTGACGATCAGCGGGATGAAGATGCCGAGCACGAGGTAGAGTTCGTGCAGGTTGGCGTTGAACAGCAGGTTGACCACGGTGACCAGCGCGGCGACGATCAGGATGAAAACCGGGATGCGGATCTCGTGCGGAATGAAATTGCGCAGCGAGGCCACGGACACGTTGGCGACGGCCATGACGATGATCGTGGCGAGCGAGAGCATGATGCCGTTGACCGCATTAGTCGTCACCGCCAGCAACGGGCACAGGCCGAGCAGCTGGACGATCGACGAGTTCTGCTTCCAGATGCCGTTGCCGGCGATGTTCCTGAATTCTTCGCGACTGATCATGGCTTGCCTCCGCTTCCGGCGAACAGTTTGTCACGTTCCGGGTCGGCCCACTGCAGGGCCTTGTGTACTGCCTTGACGATGGCGCGCGGCGTCACGGTCGCCCCCGCATGGTAATCGAAGCGGCCACCGTCCTTCCTGACCCGCCAGCCCTTGTCGGTCACCGTCGCCAGCGACAGGCCGGTGAACTGGCCAATCCAGGGCGTGGCCTTGTTCTTGTCCTTGCGCGGGTTGACATAGTCGCCGAGCCCTGGCGTTTCCTTGTGCTGGGTGACGCGCACGCCGGCCAGCGAACCGTCGGCGCGTAGCGCGATCAGCAGGCGCACCTTGCCGGCGTAGCCATCGGGGGCCACGGCTTCGAAAACAAGCGCCACCGGCTGCCCACCCTTGCGTGCGCGGAACAGCGTCGTCGTTTCGGCGAGGCCGAGTTCAGGGGTCGGCGGCAAAGTCAGCGTGTCGTTGAGCAGGTCGTTGTCGTAGTCGCCGCGCGGCAGCACCTCGTCGACCAGCTTCATCTTTTCTTCGGCGGCCGAGGCTTCGATGGCCGGTTTGGTCCATTGATAGGCGGCGGAGAGCAGGCCGGTGAAGACGATGACGAAAACAAACAGGATGGCCGCCGTGCGCATGGCCATGCCGGTGGCGGAAATCTCCGTGACCGGCGCGTTCATGATTTCTCTTTCATGCCGAAGATCGGCGGCTGCGACAGCAGGTCGATCAGCGGGACGCACAGGTTCATCAGCAGCACGGCGAACGCCACGCCGTCAGGGTAACCGCCGAAAACGCGGATGATGTAGGCGAGCAGGCCCGCACCGGCGCCAAAAATCAGTTTGCCGCGCGGCGTCGTGCAGCCGGAAACCGGGTCGGTGGCGATGAAGAAGGCGCCGAGCATCGCGCCGCCCGAGAACAGGTGGAACAGCGGGTTGGCGAATTGCGCCGGGTGGTAGAGCCAGAGCGCGCCGGAAATGAGCGTCAGGGCACCGACGAAGGCGAGTGGAACGTGCCAGGTGATGATCTTGCGCTGCCACAGCCAGAGACCGCCGAGCAGGTAGCCGCCGGCTACCCATTCCCAGCCACGCCCGGCGAAATTGCCGAAGATATCCTGATTGGACAGCAACTGGCCGACGTCGATACTTGCATCGCCGAGCTTGAGCGCGGTCTTCAGCGCATCGAGCGGGGTCGCCCCGGTCAGCGCATCGACGCGCGGGGCGAGGCCGAGAATGATGTCGGCCTGTTCCTTGAAGGTGAGTTGCAGGCCGACACTCGGCCATTGCGACATCAGTGCCGGGAAGGAAACGATGCAGACGGCGAAGGCGACCATCGCCGGGTTGAACGGGTTCTGGCCGAGGCCGCCATAGAGGTGCTTGGCGACGACGATGGCGAAAACCGTGCCGAGCGCCACCAGCCACCATGGCGCCAGCGGCGGGAAAGTCAGGGCGATCAGCCAGGCAGTGACGATCGCCGAGCCGTCGGAGAGGAATATCGGCAGCGGCTTGTCGCGCAGCTTCAGCATGGTGGCTTCGGCGAACAGCGCAGCCAGCGAGGCGATCGCCAACTGGAGCAGAATCGCCGGGCCGACCAGCCAGGCGTAGGCCGCGATGCCCGGGACCAGCGCGATGCAGACCTGCGTCATCACCTGGCTGACGCTGGCATCCTTGAGGAAGAAGGGGGCGGGAGCGAACATCACTCGGCTTTCTGGCTGGATTCACCGGCCGCCGCAGCGGTTTCCGGAGGGGGCGGCGCGAGGACGGCGCGGCGCGCTTCGATTTCGGCCACCGTGCGTTGCTGTTCGGCGCTCAGGGATTCGACGTTTTTCGGCTGGATGGCTGCGCGTTGTGCCTTGGCACGTTCCATCGCGGCCTGGATGGTGGCCATTTTTGCCGCTTTTTCCGGGTTGACCGCGCCCCGAAGGAAGTCCCCTTGGGGGGCAACAGCCTGCGAATTTTCCGCAGGAGTGGCCGCCACCGTTGCCGCCGCGGGTTCTGCCGGCGCATCGCCAGCTGCCGCGGCAGCTGCAGCCTCGGCCGCCTTTTTGGCGGCCTGTGCGGCGGCCGCTCTGGCCAGCTTCTCGGCCTTTTCCGCCTTTTCGCGTTCGTCGCGCAACTGCTTGAATTCGAAGCGTGCCTTGGCGCCCTCGGCGGCATTCTTTTCGCGCTCGCGCGCCCAGATCTCGCTCTTGGCGAACCGGAAATACTGGACCAGCGGAATGCGCGACGGGCAGACGAAGGAGCAGCACCCGCATTCGATGCAGTCGAAGATGTGGTACTCCTGCGTCTTGCCGAAATTTTTCGCCCGCGCGAACCAGTACATCTCGAAGGGTTGCAGTTCGTGCGGACAGACCTCGGCGCAGGCGCCGCAGCGGATGCACGGCATCTCCGGCGGCTTGGGCGGGAACAGGCGATCGTCGTGGGCGATCAGGCAGTTGGTCGCCTTGACCACCGGCACCTGCATGTCGGGCACCAGGAAGCCCATCATCGGGCCGCCCATGATGATGCCGTCGGTATCGGGATGCGGCTGGGCGAGTTTGAGCAGCTCGTCCATCGGCGTCCCGATCAGGACCTCGTAATTGCGTGGATGGTGGACGTTGCCGCTGACGGTGACGATGCGCGAGACGACCGGCTCGCCGTGTGCGATGGCGCGCCAGGCGGTGTAGGCGGTGGCGACGTTGAAGCACTGGACGCCGAGGTCGGTCGACCGCTTGGCAGCCGGTACTTCCTTGCCGGTCAGTACGCGGATCAATTGCTTGGCGCCGCCGGCCGGGTAGAGCGTCGGCACCTGGACGACGAGAAACGGTTCGTTCAGTGCGGTGACCGCAGCACGCATGGCGGCGGCGGCTTCCGGCTTGTTGTCCTCGATGCCGATCAATACCTTTTTCGGCTGCAGGAGGTCGCGGAATATGCCGATGCCGCGCACGACCTCCTCGGCGCGTTCGCGCATCAGCAGGTCGTCGCAGGTGATGAAGGGCTCGCATTCGGCACCGTTGATCACCAGTTCTTCCATCGCCACCGTCTTCGAGGCGGTCAGCTTGCCGTGGGTCGGGAAAACGGCGCCACCGAGACCGACGACACCAGCCTGCTGCAGACGCTCACGGACCTCCTCGGGCTTCAGAGTTTTGTAATCAAGCGGTTCGCGGGCGATCCATTCATCCTTGCCGTCCGGCTCGATGACGACACACAGCGCATCAAGGCCGGAGGGGTGCGGCTGGGCATGCATCGCCACTTCCAGTACGGTGCCGGACGTCGGGGCATGGACGGCGGCTGAAATCCAGCCGTCGGCTTCGCCGATCAGCTGGCCCTTGAGCACCTTGTCCCCGGCCTGGACGACCGGGCGTGGCATGCCGCCGATGCTCTGGTGCAGTGGCACGACGAGGCGCGACGGCAACGGCGCCGGGGCAATCGGCAGGGTAGTCGATTGCGTCTTGTTGGTCGGCGGCTTGACGCCGCCCTTGAACTTGAACAGGTTCATCAGCATCAGGCGGCCTCTTGCAGCGCCGGACGCTTGCCCGATTCAGCCTTGATTTCGATGACCGGGTATTTCCACTTCCAGTTGTCGATGTTCTCGCCGATCGGCTCCATGCGGATGCACTCGACCGGACACGGCGGCAGGCACAGTTCGCAGCCGGTGCACAGCGGGCCGATGATGGTGTGCATCTGCTTGGCAGCGCCGACGATGGCATCGACCGGGCAGGCCTGGATGCACAGCGTGCAGCCGATGCAGGTGTTTTCGTCGATGATGGCGACCTGCTTGGGCTTTTCCTCGGCCTCCAGATCCTTGACCTCGCGGCCGAGCAGGTCGGCCAGTTTCTGCACGCCTTCCATGCCGCCCGGCGGGCACAGGTTGATGTTGACTTCGCCCTTGGCGATGGCTTCGGCATAGGGCTTGCAGCCGGGGAAACCGCACTGCCCGCATTGCGTCTGCGGCAGGATGCCCTCGATCTTCTCGACCAGCGGATTGCCCTCGACCTTGAACTTGATCGAAGCGAAGCCGAGCGCGGCGCCCAGCACGAGCGCGCCGAGGGCCATGATGGCGATGGCGAGCAGCAATTCCATTACTGGTACCTGTCCAGGCCGGCGAAGCCCATGAAGGCGAGCGCCATCAGGCCAGCGGTGACCATGGCGATGGCCACGCCGCGGAAATGCACCGGTACATCGGCGCCTTCAATACGCTCGCGGATGCCGGAAAAAAGGATCAGCACCAGAGAGAAGCCGACCGCGCTGCCGGCGCCGAAGAGCAGTGATTCGACGAAGTTGTTCCCGTTGGCGATGTTGAGCAGCGGCACGCCGAGCACCGCGCAATTGGTCGTGATCAGCGGCAGGTAGATGCCCAGCGTCTGCTGCAGCATCGGCGAGGTCTTGGCGATGACCATTTCGGTCAACTGGACGATGGCGGCGATGGTGACGATGAAGGACAACGTGCGCAGGTACTCGAGCCCGAAGGGCAGGAGCAGGTAATGGTCGATGATGTAACTCGCACCGGTCGCCATGGTCAGCACGAAAGTCGTGGCGGCGCCCATGCCGTAAGCGGTCTCCAGTTTCTTGGAAACGCCCATGAAGGGGCAAAGACCGAGAATCTTCACCAGCACGACATTGTTGACCAACACCGCGCCGACGAGGATGAAAAGGTAGTGGCTCATGAATTAGGGGCAGTCGGGGCCTGTATTATCCAGCAATGATGCAGTGCGAACAACCGCAATAAAAATAAGGATTTAGCCCTTTTTCTTCAGCACGTTGGCCAGTGTTTCGGCGACTTCGCCGACCAGGTCCGGGCCGCGGTAGATGAAGCCGCTATAGAACTGCACCAGGCTCGCCCCGGCGCGGATCTTTTCGGCCGCGTCGGCGCCGCTCATGATGCCGCCGACGCCGATGATGGGAAGTTCGCCGGCCAGCGCATCTGCCAGCTTCTTCAGGACGGCGGTCGATTTCTGGAAAACCGGCGCCCCCGAAAGTCCGCCGCTTTCGTTGGCGTTCGCAAAGCCCTCGACACCCTCGCGCGACAGCGTGGTGTTGGTGGCGATGACGCCGTCCATGCGGTGGCGGCGCAGGGCATCGGCAATCGCCGCGATCTGCGCATCGTCAAGGTCAGGGGCGATCTTGAGCGCCATCGGCACATATTTGCCGTGCTTGTTGGCCAGTTGTTCCTGGCGTGCCTTGAGCTGCGACAGCAGGTCTTCCAGCGCGTCGTCATTCTGCAGTTCGCGCAGGTTCTTGGTGTTGGGCGACGAAATGTTGATTGCGACGTAGCTGGCGTCGTTGTAAACCTTGTTCAGGCAAATCAGGTAGTCGTTGACCGCGTGTTCGATCGGCGTCGTCGCGTTCTTGCCGATATTGATGCCGAGGATGCCGCCTTTTTTAGGGAATTCCGCCGCGCGCACGTTTTCCAGCAGTTTGTCCACGCCGGCGTTGTTGAAGCCCATGCGGTTGATGATGCCCTGCGCTTCCGGGATGCGGAACAAGCGCGGCCGCGGGTTGCCGTCCTGCGGGCGCGGCGTGATGGTGCCGATTTCGAGAAAGCCGAAGCCGAGGCGCGCCAGGCCGTCGATGTGATCGCCGTTCTTGTCCAGTCCGGCGGCAATGCCGACCGGATTGGGGAATTTCAGCCCCATCACGTTGACCGGGCAGGGCGTCACCGGCTTGGCCAGCGCGCAGGCCAGGCCGCTGGCGTTGAGGAAGTCGATACCGTCCATGCCGATGCCGTGGGCAGTTTCGGCATCGAGGGCGAAGAAGAATTTGCGGATAAGTGGATAAATCATGGTGGCGCGATTTTACCGTAACGCAGCAATCCGCCGCGCGCGAGATTGCTTTCCATTTCCGGCACGAATCTCTTGCCGGTCATGTCCGGCAACAATCTGTAACAGCGTGGGGTGCTCAAGAAAGGCTAAACTACGCGCCCATGACAAAGCCGTTATTCCCCGTCCTCCTGATTATCGTCTGCCTTGCCGCACCGGTTCGTGCGGCAAGCCTCGACGATCCATTCGCGACCGATGCCCTGGCACCGCCCAGACCGTCGCCCCAGGCCGCCGGGCGCAGCGCCGATGTGCCGTGCACGCGGGAGATTCCGGCGGCATTGACGGCGATCGATGCGGTCGACCTGGCGCTGTGCAACAATCCGCAAACGCGTGAAGTGTGGTCCGCCGCACGTGCCCAGGCGGCGCAGGTTGGCGTTGCGCAGTCTGCCTGGTTGCCGAATCTCGACGGCCGGCTGGGTGCCAGCCGGCTGCGCAACGACCAGCGCTACTACGACGCGAATAGTGCGCAGTTGACGCTTTCGTGGCTGGTGTTCGATTCCGGGGCGCGTTCGGCAAGCGGCGAGAATGCCCGCCAACTGCTCGAAGCTGCCGCCGCGACCCAGGATTCCACTGTCCAGTCGCTATTTCTGTCTGCCTTGCAGGCTTTCTACACGGCGCAGGCAACGCAGGCCGCCGTCGTTTCGACCTCCGAGGCCGAGCGGGCGGCGCGCGAAGGGTTCAACGCTGCCGAAGCGCGTTACAAGGTCGGCGTCGCGACACCCAGCGACCGCCTGCTGGCCCAGACGGCGCTGTCGCAGTCGACGCTGACCCGGATCAAGGCCGAAGGCGAGACGCGCAATGCGCTCGGAACCCTGGCCAACATCATGGGCTTCACGGCCGGACAGAAGCTGGCGCTGGCCCCGCCGCCGGCCACGCTGCCGGATGCTGCCTTCACGCAGGAAGTGGCGGCGCTGATTGCCGAAGCCGAGGTCCGGCGTCCCGATCTCAAGGCCGCCGAGGCGCAGGTCAGGGCCGCGCAGGCCAGCGTCGACCTGGCACAGGCGCAGGGGCGGCCGACGGTCAGCGTGTCGGCGGCGCCGACCTGGGCCGAGACCGATCGCGTGTCGGTCGATGGCGGGGTGATTGGCGTCAGCGTCAACCTGCCGCTTTTTACCGGCTTCGCCACCACCTACAAGGTTCGCGCAGCGGCGGCGCAAGTCGACGTCAAGGAAGCCCAGCGCGACCGCCTGAAGAACCAGGTGGCGCTCGATGTGTGGAAAGCCTATCAGAGCCTGACCACCGCCACCCAGAGCCTCAAGACGACGCTCGATCTGGTGGCCAGCGCCGAGGAGTCGGAGCGCGTTTCCCTCGGCCGCTACAAGGCCGGCGTCGGCACCGTCCTCGATCTGCTGACTGCGCAGAGTGCGCTGGCCAATGCACGCCTGCAACGGATTCAGGCGGCGCTCGACTGGTTCGTCTATCGCGCCACGCTGGCTCAGGCGGTCGGTGCCCTCGATTACACGCTGCTGTTACCGGCAACGGAAGGAAAGCCATGAAACATATCGGCAAGACCCTGATCGGCGTCACGCTCATCGCCGCCCTGGCAGGCGGCGGCATCTGGTACGCCAAGCAGCGCGCGGCCTTGGATCCAGAGCAACGCTACAAGCTGGCGACGGTCGAAAAGGGTGACGTCACGCAGACGGTATCGGCCAACGGCACGCTCAACCCGCTGGTGCTGGTCAATGTCGGCACGCAGGTGTCGGGGACGGTCAGAAAGCTGTATGTCGATTTCAACGACAAGGTGGAGGCTGGGCAGAAGCTGCTCGAACTGGACCAGTCGTTGTTGCAGACCATCGTTCGCCAGAGCCAGGCCAACGTCCTCAACCAGCAGGCGGCGCTCGATCTGGCGCGGGCCAACGAGGCGCGCATGAAAGCGCTGCTGGACAAGGAATACGTCTCGCGCCAAGATTACGATCTGGCCCGGCAGGCCCTGAGGTCGGCGGAAGCGCAACTGATCCAGGCCAAGGCGGCGGCCGACAAGGACAAGGTCAACCTGAGCTATTCGGTCATCACCTCGCCGGTGTCCGGCGTCGTCGTTGCGCGTCTGGTCGATATCGGCCAGACGGTGGCAGCCAGCTTCCAGACGCCGGTGTTGATCCAGATCGCCCAGGATCTCTCGAAGATGGCCATCGATACCAGCTTCGCCGAGGCCGATATCGGCAACATCAAGCAGGGACTGCCAGTTCGCTTTACCGTCGATGCCTTTCCCAATCGCAATTTCCAGGGTGAGGTGCAGCAGATTCGCCTCAATCCGACCAACCAGCAGAACGTCGTCACCTACAACGTCCGCATCCGGGTGGATAACCCCGACCTGACCTTGCTGCCAGGCATGACGGCCTACGTCAATATCGGCGTGCAGAAGCGCGAAGACGTCTTGCTGGTGCCCAACGCCGCGTTGCGCTTCAAGCCGGCCGACGGCGCCGAGAAGAAAGCGGAAAACGGGCAGAATTCGCCGTCGACCGCAACAGTCGGTCCCGGCATGGGGGCGGGCATGGGTGGCGGAATGGGTGGTATGGGATCGGGCGAGAAGAAGGGCAAGAAGCGCGACGGCCAGAGCGGCACGGTCTACGTTCTCGACGGCGGCGAGATCAGGCCGGTCAGCGTCCAACTCGGCATCACCGACAACCGCAATACCGAGATCGTCGGCGGTGAGCTGAAGGCAGGCGACCGCGTCGTCACCGGTGAGAACACGAGCGCCAGCAGCAAGCCCTCGAGTGTCGGCATGCGGATGTTCTGATGACCGAGCCAGTGATCCGCGTGGTCGGGCTGGGCAAGTCCTACGTCACGGCGGCCGGGTTGTTTCCGGCCCTGCGCGACGTCAACCTGGTGGTCGATTCCGGCGAGTATATCGCCATCATGGGACCCTCCGGCTCCGGCAAGTCGACCTTCATGAACCTGCTCGGTTGCCTTGATACGCCGACCAGCGGCGACTACTTTCTGGCCGGCCGCAACGTCGCCCACATGGACAGCGATGCGCTGGCGCGCCTGCGCAACCGGACGCTCGGCTTCGTCTTTCAGGGATTCAACCTGCTACCGCGCATGACCCTGCTCGACAATGTCGCACTGCCCCTGGTTTACAGCGGAGCCGGCAGGGAGGCGCGGCGGGCGGCGGCGCGCGCCGTGCTCGAAAAGGTTGGCCTGGGAAAGTACGCCGACTCGCTGCCCAGCCGTATTTCCGGTGGCCAGCAACAGCGCGTGGCGATTGCCCGGGCGCTGGTGAACAAGCCGCGGCTGATCCTCGCCGACGAGCCGACCGGCAACCTCGACAGCCATACCAGCGAGGAAATCATGGCCTTCTTCGGCGAACTCAACCGCGAAGGCATCACCATCGTGCTGGTCACGCACGAAACCGATATCGCCGACCACGCCCGGCGCCAGGTGCGCTTTCTCGACGGAGAGATCGTCAGCGACCATGCCACCATCGTGCATCAGGAGACGGCGCCGTGCTGAAGGCGATGCTCGGCGAAGCCTGGATGGCGATGGGCGCCAACCGGCTGCGCACTGCGCTGACCATGCTCGGCATGGTGATCGGCGTCGGCGCCGTCGTCATCATGATGGCCATCGGGCAGGGCGCGCAGTATGCCGTCCAGCAGGCGATCAGCACGATGGGCAGCAATCTCTTCATCGCCCTCTCGGGTTCGTTCACCACTTCCGGGGTGCGCAGCGGGACGGCCGGTGCCCCGACACTGAATGTGGCGGACGTCGAGGCGATCGCCGAACTCGACGGCGTCGTCAATGCGGCGGCGACTCACCGGGGTTCGCGGCAGCTGGTCTATGGTTCCCAGAACTGGAGCGCGCAGGTGGTCGGCACGACGCCAGCCTATCTCGACGCGCGCGTGTGGTCGATTGCCAAGGGCGCCTCGTTCGGCGATTCCGACGTGCGTTCGGCGACCCGCGTCGCGCTGCTCGGCAAGACCACTGCGGAAAACCTTTTCGGCGACGAAGACCCGATCGGCAAGACCATACGCATCCAGCAGAATCCCTTTGTCGTCATCGGCGTGCTTGCCAGCAAGGGTCAGAGCCTCTCCGGGGACGACCAGGACGATACCGTGATCATTCCGCTGTCCACGGCGCAGCGCAAGGTTTTCGGCACGCCATTCCTGGGTTCGGTGCGGATGATCATGGTTCAGGCCGAATCGGATGAAGCAATGCCACGGGTCATGGAAAGCACGACCGCTCTGCTGCGTCAGCGTCACCGGTTACGCGAGGGTCAGCCTAATGACTTCTTCATTCGCAACCTGTCGGCCGCCGCCGAAAGCCAGGCCGAGACGACGCGCACGATGTCCGTCCTGCTCGGCGCCATTGCCTCGATTTCACTGCTGGTCGGCGGCATCGGCATCATGAACATCATGCTCGTCTCGGTGACCGAACGGACGCGCGAAATCGGCATCCGCATGGCGATCGGCGCCCGCGAGCGCGACATCCTGCTGCAGTTCCTGCTCGAAGCCGTGATGATCTCGCTGGCCGGCTGCCTGCTCGGGCTGCTGCTCGGCATCAGCAGTGCGCTGCTGGTGAACGTCATTACCGGCATGGTCGTGGTCATTTCCGGCAGTTCGGTGCTGGTGGCCTTCGGCGTCGCGGCGGCAGTTGGCATCTTCTTTGGCTACTACCCGGCGCAGAAGGCGGCACGCCTCGACCCGATCGAGGCCTTGCGCTACCAATGACAACCACGCGCCGCCAGTTCGTCTGTGCCGCCGGCCTGCTGCCGCTGGTCGGTGTCGGCCATGCGGCAGTGCGGCGGGTCATTGTTATCGGCGGCGGCTGGGGCGGGCTTTCCGCGGCACGCCACCTGCGCGCCCTGACGCCCGACCTCGAGGTGGTGCTGGTCGACCGCCAGCCGGCCTTCGTTTCGTTCGCCCTGAGCAATCGCTGGTTGGTCGGCATCGACAGCCTGGCACCGGAGCGCCACGATTACACCGCCCTGGCGGCGCGCTGGGGCTACCGCTTCCTGCGCGCCGAGGTCAATGCCATCGACCGCGCGGCGCGCATCGTGGTTGCCGGCAACGAGCGGCTGGCTTACGACTGGCTGGTCATCGCGCCCGGTATCCGCGAGGATTTCACGGCCTGGGGTGTCGACGATCCGGCGACGGTGGCCGAACTGCGCCGCCGCTATTCGGGCGCGCTGGCCAATGGCGCCGACCTGCCAGCACTGAAGCAGCGGCTCGCCACCTTCTCTGGCGGCGATCTGCTGATGACCATTCCGCCCGCCCCCTATCGCTGTCCGCCGGCGCCCTACGAACGGGCGATGCTGATCGCCTGGTTCCTCAAAACGCGGAAGATTCCCGGCAAGTTGATCGTCGTCGACCCGAACCCGCTGATGCCGGCCTTCCGTTCGGTTCTGCTCGAGCGCTTCAAGGACCAGATCACCTACCTCGATCACGCGCAGGTACGCCGGATCGACCCGGCGCGCAAGACCCTGAGTACCGATATCGACGACATCCAGTTTTCCGAAGCGCTGCTGTGTCCACCGCAACAGGCGGCCGATCTGCTCTGGCAGGCGGGGCTGATCCGGCCCGAGGACAGCGGCCGGCCGAGTGGCTGGGCGGCGCAGGACGCCATCGATTTCCGCAGCAGCGCGGACCCGCGCGTTTTCATCATCGGTGATTCCTGTGGCCAGGTGTCTCCGTTGTTCGGCCAGTATCCGAAGACTGGCCATGTCGCCAACCGCATGGGGCTGGCGGTTGCCCGCCAGATCGCCGCCGAAGCGACGGGAAAGAAGGTGCAGCCGCTGCTGCCGGAGAGCGTCTGCCACGTCCTGAGCAGCGTCGATCCGGTGGAGAGCATTCGCATCGAAACCAGTTATCGGGATCGCGGCGATGGCTTCCTGCTGCAGCAGGTCAGGCAGAAGCGCAACCCGAATCCGGATGGCGAGGACCGTGCTTGGGCCAGCGAAATCTACCGCGATTTCCTGTAGCCGTGAATCGGGCGCTGGCTGTCCGGCGCCGGGGAATCAATGCCTGGCATAGATCGAGGTCGAGCCGTCCTTATTGACCAGCAGCGTCATGTAAAGCTCGCGGCGCACCCGTTGCGGGGCGCTGTCTTTTTCGAGCATCGTGCATCCCGTTTCGCAGGTCGGGCTGGAGTACTCGCGGCCAGGGGCGCCGAGCGGCAGGCCGGGGACGGCAAGGCCGAGCGCTTTTGGATTTTCGCCCAGCAGTTCCTTGATCTGATCGGCGTGGACATGGCCTTCGATGAAATAGCCGGCAACCCGCGCGCTCGGCACCGCTTCCAGATCCTTCGGTACCTTCAGGCGGCGCTTGACCGCTTCCATGTCGTCGGTCTGCGTCACCTTCACGGTAAAGCCGTTTTGCCGCAGGTGTTCCGCCCAGTCGATGCAGGCCAGGCAGACAGTCGGCATGTAGACCTCGATGGTCGGCAATGGCTTTGCCGGAGTGGCGGCATGCACGCTGCCGGTGAGCAGCGCGGCGATCAGCGCGAGCGTCTTTTTCAGCATGGCTTGCCGGCCTTGCAGCCCTTGAGCACCCACAGCGAAATGACGCCGGCTGCCTCGTCAGCCTTGACCTTGCGCGCCATCGAGGTGGGATCGCGGCCGTTGTCGGTCTTGGCCAGCGGGTCGGCGCCGGCTTCGAGCAGCAATTGGCTGTTGGCCGGACGGCTGGAGTAGGCCGCCATGTGCAGCGGCGTGGCGCCGTCGTTGTCGCGGGCGTTGGGATTGGCGCCAGCGGCGATCAGTGCCTTCATGGCGCTGGTATCGCCATTTGTCGCAGCCAGGTGCAGTGGTGTCGAGCCGAGCGCCGTGCGCGCGTCACGCTGTTTGGGGTCGGCCTTGAGCACACGGCGGACATCGTCGCCGCTGCCGTTCCGCGCTGCATCGTGAATCGGCTGATCGTAGCTCGTCACTTCGGCAAAGACCGGCAGGCCAAGGCAACACGCGAACAGGAAAGAAATCAGGTGCTTCATGGGGCGAACTCCGGGAATCGGGAAACGTGATTGTTGCGGGAGTCTATTCGACAATCCTTGATCTGTGCGAGTTTCGTTTATTGCTAATATAATGATTCTATTGGGTAATTATTAATATGCGCGGTGCTGTGGCAGTATTTCGGGAATATTGATCAAGGCCTTGGGGCTCAAATGAAGCGCATTGCAAATCACCTGATGATCGAAGGCCATGTCCAGGGCGTTGGCTATCGCTGGTTCATCGTCGATCAGGCCAGGCGGCTCGGTATCGTCGGCTGGGTGCGCAATCTGTCCGACGGGCGCGTCGAGGCAATGGTAGCTGGCGACGAGGCTGCGGTGGGCGACCTGATCGCCTGCGCGCGACGCGGCCCGGCCCATGCCCGCGTCGAGCGAGTCAATGTCGCCCCGGGTTCCGGCAGTTTCAACAGCTTCGATCACCTGCCGGATGCCTGATTGATGCGACGCGATGTGCGCAACATTTCCGCCACGCTCGGCCCAGGCGCGGCCACCAGTTCAGCAGGGCCGCGGAAATGGGAGTAGAGTCGTACCAACGCCGGCAAACGAAAAAATATTTTTCCGCGGCCGGCGCAAAAGAGGAGAGACCATGATCGTGAAACGCCGTACCTGGTTGTACCGTCTTACGGGCCAGGCGTTCGCCCAGCTTATTTCATTCGACGAGCCGGTTACCGCCACCAAGGCCCGGGAAGAACTCCGCCGTTCGGTTGGTGACCCGCTCGACCTCTGGGGGCGCGACAAGAGCAACGCGTTGCCGCTGCCGGTGCGTGACCGCTAATACGTTTTTGCTGTTTTTTTGGAGTTGACCGTAGCGTTTGCGTCTTGCCCGCCTGAAGCGGGCCGCAGCCAACCGGACCAAGGTGCTTTTTTCTCCTCCGGCGAATCATGAAGCTTGCAATTTTCATGATGGCCGGTTTGTAGCCCGTCGCTACGGGTTCGAGCATTCCGCCGGTGTCGTGTCTCCAGCCCGCCCGCAAGGCGTGAAGGCGCCCGCGACGGGCCACGGAGTGCCGGCGTCGTCGATCTGCGCGGCAAGCGTCTCCCACGAAAGGACGCCGGACTTGTCGAGCTTCAGCCGGAGCAGCCAGCCGCGCTCGGCCTCCGGGTAGTCGAAGCCGTCGAAGACGAGGTTGCCGAGGCTATAGACGATGGGCTTGCCCTTGTAGATTTCGGCGCCTTGCGTGACGTGCGGGTGGCTGCCGACGACGAGGGCTGCACCTTCGTCGATCATCTTCCGGGCAAAGACCTTCTGGCGTTCGCTCGGTTGCGTTTCCTTCTCCCAGCCCCAGTGCATGAAGGGGATGACGAGGTCGGCGCCGGCAGCCTTGGCGGCGCGGATGTCGGCGATCACCAGGTCGTCTTCGCTCCAGGCGATACCGGGCCAGTTGGGGCCAGCCTGGAAGGCGCGCGGTTTGAATTCGTTGTAGCCGAGGACGGCGATCTTCAGGCCATTCCGCTCGATCCACAGCGGCCGGTGCGCTGCGGCAAGATTGGGGCCGCCGCCGAAATGGGCGATTCCCGCATGGTCCAAGTGCTGCATGGTCTCAATAAAGGCTTCGTGGCCGTAGTCACCGGAGTGGTTGTTGGCGAGCGAGACGGCGTCGAAGCGGCCTTGCAGTACCGTGACGACGCGCGGGTCGGCACGGAAGGAGACGATCTTGCTGGCGTGCGGCTGGCCGCCGGTGGCGATCGGGACTTCGAGGTTGCCGATACGGTAGTCGGCTTCCTTGAGAATGGCGGCAAGGGGTGCCAGCGGGTCGCCGCCCTGGGCGATGGTCTGGCCGGGGCCGTCGGCGAGCATGAGGTCGCCGGCAAAGAGCAGGGTGACGGGATCGGCGTGGGTGAGGCCGACGAGCAGGCAGAAAAAAGCGCTTGTTGCGGTTGACCGGTAAAAAAGGGCCATTTTCATGGCGTGTCCTTCAGTTCGCACCAGTATTGCAGCTCGCCGTCGCGCACCGGTTCATAAACGAAGTTGAGCCCGGTAAAGCCTTTGACCGAAGCCGCTGGCGGCGGATAGGGATAGGCCGCCTGATGGATGACGACCGGGCCTTCCGCGCGGTCGGCATAGGTGGTGAGCTTGATGCCGGCGAGGTCGGTAGGTTCCTGGCGGAAAACGATGCTGAACAGGAAGTAGGAACCGAGGGGAACCGGTGCAATCGTATAGGGGTTGCTGGTTGCCCCGGCGCTGATGACTCGGGTCTCGCCGCCGTAGGTGACATGGCAGGCGACACTCGCGGCCTGCGCCGGGAAGGCCAGCGCGGCAACGAGGACGGCGGCAAGCCGGCGCTCAGTGTTCCCGGCCATCGACACGCGGGCGCAAAAGCTGGGGGATGTAGCGCCAGGCGAGCAGGCCGAAGGCGACGAACCAGCAGGTGGCGGCGAGATCGAGCCAGCGCATGTAAGCTTCAGGGGCGAATTGCGGGCCGACCAGGCGCAGGAAGAAGGCGGTGATCATGATCCACAGGACTGTCTTTTCGAGGCGCCCGAATATGACCTTGCGCCCGGTGTGGCCGTTGGCGATGCGGATCATCATGGCCGGAATGATCAGGCCCATGGTGCCGAAGGTAAATACGTGTACCGATACGGTGCCGACCCAGCCGATACCGCCGGGCGGTGGCAGGGCGTCGATCAGCAACTGCCCGGCGATGGCCAGGTAGCCGAGATACATGATGCCGATGTCGAGTCGGCGAAATGCCTTGTGCGGATACCAGAAGGCGAGGCGGCCGAGGAGCAGGGCGGCGAGCGCCAGTTCGAGATTGTGGCTCAGTTCTGCGGGTAACAGGGCGCCGAAGACGAGGACGACGGCGAGTGCCTTGATTGCCGCGTCGAGCACCGGACGGCGCAGGATCTCGACCTTGAACGCGGAACGCATGAACTGGGATTGCGTGCGTTCGAGCATGATCAGGAAGGCGACGCGGAACAGCCCGATGGTCATGCTCCAGCCGATATTGAACTGATCCGGCGCGAGGAGCAGGGTCTTGGCGATCCAGAACAGCGGCAGGACGAAGAGGAACAGGATATTGTCGCGGCGGTAGCTGTCCTTGTCGCGATGGCCGATCAGCGTTGTGAGCAGCAGGGCGACGATGGCGAACAGGAAGAGGTTGTTGCTGAGCAGAAACAGCGCGCTCGGCCAGTTGGCGCCGAAGCTCATCCCGATGCGCTCGAACACCCAGGCCGCGGCGAGAAACATCAGGGTGGCGCCGTGGTAGCCGCGTACGCCGACCCAGTTCTTGCTCGCCGTCAGCAGAAAGCCGCCGAGAACGGCCCAGCCGAAACCGAAGAACATTTCGTGGGCGTGCCACTGGACCGGCGAGAAGTTCTGCGAAGGTGCGGGCAGGACGCCCTTGAAAATCAGGATCCAGGCAATCGGCAGGCTCAGCCCGGCGAGGCAGGCGAGAGCGAAGAAGGGTCGGAAGCCGACCAGCCAGAGAGGGTGCGTGCGAGAGAACATGGTGTTCGGGCTTTCAGGTGAAGGGCGCACTGTTGCACAGGGCCCGGACAGTGGCCTTGATCCAGCGCAGATAGGCGGTCAGCGCTTTCTGGGTTGGCTGACTTGCTTGAGCGTCATGTCCACGCGCTGCGGTTCGCCATTTTTCAGGGCCAAATAGGCGGTGTCGTTGATGAACAGCAGGGTGTTGCCACGTTGGATGCGGGCGGCGACGGTAATGCGGGCATTCTTGTGCAGAAGGGCGCGGTTGACCGTCATTTGGAATGGAATCGGTACCTGCTGGCCGGCCAGTTCAATGCGCTGCTCGGCCAGTGTCAGCGCCTTGGAATCAGCACGCGAGGTGTCCTGGATACGGACGATCAGCACGGCGTTGGGCGGCATCGCACTGTGGGCTGGGTAGGCGACGCTGCCGGAGAAGTCGGCAAAATTGGCGGAAGCGGCCGGCGGCTGGACGATGGCTGCCGAGGTCGGCAGTTCGCCGCGCGTGCACCGCCGCTTGGGATTCTTGCCATCGTCGAAGAGCGCGTCGTCGCCCTTGGTGTGCAACGCGATGCCGTCGGCCCGATAGAGCGCGCCGGAGGCGGCGGGAACCAGGGGCAGCGCGATCTCCTTGCCGCTCATGAACACCGTGGCCTGCGGCCGTCCGCCGTCACCGGTCATGAATTCCGCTTCGAAGCGGCTGCCGTCGTCGCAGGTGTAGCGCACCCGTTCCTCGGCGGCGTGTACCAGGCCGAATACGAAGAGGGGAAGCAGCGGAAGAAAGATGGATTTCATCGGTCGCAATCGGAAATGTCGAGGGGTTGCCAGTGGCCGTCGATGAGGCCTTCGATAGGCTGGAAACGTGATTTGTAGGCCATTTTGCGGCTGTTGGCGATCCAGTAGCCGAGATAGAGGTAGGGCAGATCGAGGGTGCTGCATTGCAGTGCCTGCCACAGGATATTGTAGGTGCCGTAGCTGGCGCCGGAGATATCGGGATCGTAGTAGGTGTACACCGACGACAGGCCGTCTTCGAGCACATCGATGATGCTGACCATGCGCACCGCATCACCTTCTGAGAATTCGATCAGGCGCGTATCGACGCGACTTTGCAGCAAGAAGTGCGTGTAATTTTCGGCACCGTCTTCGTCCATGCCGCCGCCGGCGTGGCGGGCATTCTGGTAACGGGTGTATAGCGCGAAGTGCTCGCCGTAGAAAGCCAGTGGTCGCTGGCGGATGGTCAGCCCGGCATGGTTGCGGATGGCGCGGCGCTGGGCCCGGCTGTATTGCAGTTCGGCAACCGGCAGGCGAACGGGGATGCAGGCCTCGCAATTGTCGCAGTGCGGCCGGTAGGTGAAGGCGCCGCTGCGGCGGAAGCCGCGCCGGACCAGCGTGCTATAGACCTCGGTGTCGATCAGGTGGGTGGGGGTTGCCACCTGCGAGCGCGCTTCGCGGTCGGACAGGTAACTGCACGGATAGGGCGAGGTCGCATAGAACTGCAACAGCGAATAGGGTAGGGCAGAATCGTCGGGTAGTGCCATGCTTACCAGTTCAGGTCGAGACCGTCGGAGTTCCAGCGCTCACGCAGATTCTTGGCGCCGGCCAGTGGTTGCAGCCGGGCGAGGAAATCGCTGCGCGGAATTTCGCGTCCGCCCAGCGAGGTAAGGTGTTCGGTGCGCATCTGGCAGTCGATCATGGCGAAGTCGTGCGCGAGAAGATAGCGGATGAGATGCGCGAAGGCAATCTTCGAAGCGTTGCTGCGCCGGGAGAACATCGACTCGCCATAAAACATGCGGCCGATCCCGATGCCGTACAAGCCGCCAGTCAGATCGCCTTCTGCATAAACTTCGACAGAGTGCGCCCAGCCAAGTTCATGCAGGCGGATGTAGGCGTCCATCATGTCCGGCGTGATCCAGGTGCCGTCCTGGCCGGGGCGCGGCATCTCCGCGCAGGCGCTGATCACCGCCGGAAAATCGTGATCGAAGCGGATTTCGTAACGGCGCCCGCGCAGGACCTTGCGCAATGAGGCGGTGATCCTGAACTCGTCCGGAAACAGCACCATGCGCGGATCGGGGCTGTACCATAACGGTTGCTGCTCGACCGTGCCCCAGGGAAAAATGCCGTGCCGGTAGGCTTCGAGCAGGCGGGCGACGGAGAGGTCGGCGCCGACGGCAAGCAGGCCGCCCATGTCGGCCCGCGCCGAGGCCACCGGCGGAAACGGATCGAGGGGCCGCAGAAAGGGAATCATCGGGCGATCAGTGCCCGGATTTCTTGAACGCGATCACGTGGTCGGCATCGAGCCGGATGCCGATCTTCTCGCCGATCGCGTGGTTGTGATGCGACGGCACCAGCGACAGGACCTGGGCGCCACTATCGAGGCGCAGCGTGTAGAGAATGTCGGCGCCGCGAAAGGCCTTGTGCAGCACCTCGGCCTGCAGCGGACTGCGGTCGTCATGGACGACGTCGTCGGGGCGAAGCAGCACATCGACCGCACAGCCGTCATGGCAATCGGTGCAGGTTTCGCTGCATTCGACCGGGATGTCGGAGACCAGATTGCCGAGTTCCATCTCGACGTTGGTGCCGGCCGCGACGGTACCGGGCAGCAGCACGCCCTGGCCGATGAAGTCGGCGACGAAGCGGTTGGCCGGGCGGTGATAGAGGTTGTATGGCGCATCCCATTGCTGGATGCGCCCGCCATGCATGACGCCGATTTCGTCGGCCATCGCGAAGGCCTCGTTCTGGTCGTGGGTGACGAGGATCGCGGTCGACCCCTCGCGCTTGAGAATTTCCCGGACTTCGAGCGACAACCGTTCGCGCAGGCCGACGTCGAGGTTGGAAAAAGGCTCGTCGAGCAGGATCAGCTCAGGGCGCGGCGCCAGGGCGCGGGCCAGGGCGACGCGCTGTTGCTGGCCGCCGGACAGTTCGTGCGGGAACTTGTCGCCCTGCCCGGCGAGGCCGACCGTGGCGAGCAACTGGCGAACGCGTAGATGGGCTTCTTCCTGGGGTTTGCGGCCGAGGCCGAATGCGACGTTCTGCTCGACCGTCAGATGCGGGAACAGCGCGTAGTCCTGGAAGACCATGCCGATCCGCCGCTTTTCCGGCGGCAGGCGGTAGCTGGCCGCGCTGACGACCGCGCCGTGCAGGCGGATTTCCCCGTCGGCAATCTCCTCGAAACCGGCAATGCAGCGTAGCAGGGTTGTCTTGCCGCAGCCGGACGGGCCAAGCAAGCAGGCGATCTGCCCACCCTCAAGGTGGAAGTTGACGCCAGCGACGACGGTGTGTTTGCCATAGCGCTGAACGACGCCTTTTAGTTCAAGTTGCATCATCCGGACGATTATAATTCGCATTTGCACCATGCGAATTCCAAAATATTCTCCGCTGCTTGCCGTTGCCATGCTCGTTGCCCTGCTGGCAGCGTTGCCGGTGGCCAGTGTCGGCCTCAACATCTTCGTCGGCGGGACCAGCGCGACGTGGTCGCATCTGGCCCGGACGGTGCTGTCGGAATACATCCTGAACTCGCTTTGGCTGTGCCTCGGGGTCGGGCTGGGCGTGGCGCTGGTCGGCGTAGCGACCGCCTGGCTCACCGCCATGCACGATTTTCCCGGCCGCCGCTTCTTCGAGTGGGCGCTGGTGCTGCCGCTGGCCATGCCGGCCTATGTTCTCGCTTATGTCTATACCGATTTCCTGCAGTTCGTCGGTCCACTGCAGACGGCACTGCGCGAAGCGTTCGGCTGGAAGTATGGCGATTACTGGTTCCCCGACATCCGGACCTTGCCCGGCGCCATCCTGATGTTTATCTTCGTTCTTTATCCCTATGTCTACCTGCTGGCCCGCGCCGCCTTCCTCGAGCGGGCGAGCGGCATGCTCGAGGCGGCGCGGACTTTGGGCATGGGGCCGTGGCGGGCCTTCTTCGCGGTGTCGCTGCCGTTGGCGCGACCGGCGATTGTCGCTGGCGTCGCACTGGCGCTGATGGAAACGCTGGCCGATTACGGCACGGTAGCGTACTTTGGCGTGAACACTTTCACGACCGGCATTTACCGCGCCTGGTTTTCGCTGGGTGACCGGGTTGCGGCAGCGCAACTGGCGGCGATGCTGCTCTCGTTTGTACTTTTCCTGCTGATGGCCGAGCGCATTTCGCGGGGCCGGGCGCGCTACCACAACACAACGGGGCGCAATCGTCCGCTGGCCGGTGCCCGCCTGCGCACCTTCGCAGCCTTTCTTGCAGTCGCCGCCTGCCTGCTGCCGCTGCTGCTGGGCTTTGTCGTGCCGGCGGCGCTACTGTTCAAGATGGCGTTGGCCGAGGGCGATATACAGTTTGGCGAGCGCTTTCTGCTGCTGTCGCGCAACAGCTTCCTGCTTGCCGGAGTGACTGCGCTCATTGGCGTTCTGCTGGCGTTGTTGATGGCGTATGGTGCGCGCCTGTCGAAGAGCACGCTGGCGACCGGTCTCAATCGGCTGGTCGGACTCGGATATGCCGTTCCGGGTGCGGTCATCGCGGTTGGCGTCCTGATTCCGGTGACGCGCTTCGACAATTGGCTGGCCGGCCAGTGGGAGCACTGGTTCGGCAATAACCCGGGTCTGTTGCTGACTGGTGGCATCGCTGCGCTGGTCTATGCCTACCTGGTGCGCTTCCTGGCAGTCGCGCTGCATACGGTCGAGTCGAGTTTGGCCAAGATAACCCCGAACATGGATGATGCGGCGCGCTGCCTCGGGTTGGGCCAGAGCGCGACGCTGCGTCGGGTGCACACGCCTTTGCTGCGTGGCAGCCTGTTTACTGCCGGCCTGCTGGTATTTGTCGATGTGATGAAGGAACTGCCGGCGACGCTGGTCATGCGCCCGTTCAATTTTGACACGCTGGCAACGCAGGTTTATACGCTGGCTTCGGATGAACGCCTGGCCGAGGCGTTGACGGCGTCATTGGCGATTGTCGCGGTCGGCCTGTTGCCGCTGATTGCACTGTCGCGGCAAGTTTCGCGGGCGCGCAAATAGAAAACGCCCCGCCGGGGGCGGGGCGCTCGCGAATGCCGGGCGGCTTACTTGAAGCCGGCGCGGTCGAAGATCATCTGTGCCTTGACCTGGTACATCGCCAGATTGCTGACCGGCAGATTGTCGGCCTTGAATTTGCCCAGCGTTTCGAGCGCCGGGTTGCTCACCCTGACGCTCTCGACGACAGGCCACTCGTTGTTGCCGTCGGCAAAATAGCGCTGGGCGTCGTCGGAGGCAAGGTATTCGAGAAACATGACGGCAGCTTCCTTGTGTGGCGCCGTTTTCAGCATGCCACCGCCGGAAACGTTGACGTGAGTTCCGGTGGTCGTCTGGTTGGGCCAGATGACCCCGACTTTCTGCATTATTTTCACGTCATCGGGCTTGGTCGACCGCATCAGGCGGGCAACATAGTAGGTGTTGGCCAGCGCGACGCCGCATTCGCCAGCCGCGACGGCCTTGATCTGGTCAGTGTCGCCGCCTTTCGGCGCGCGCGCCAGGTTGGCCACCATGCCTTTGGCCCACGTTTCGGCCTTGGCTTCTCCCTCGTGCGCAATGACCGATGCCATCAGCGACAAGTTGTAGGGGTGCGAGCCGGAGCGCGAGCACAGCCTGCCCTTGAGTCCGGGGTTGGCGAGATCGCTGTAGTTCTGGACTTCGGACGGCTTGATCTCGGCCTTGTTGAAGACGATTACCCTGGCCCGCTTCGAGAAGGAAAACCAGTCGTCGGTACGCAGATGGGCAGGGATACGCGAATCCAGGGTCTTTGACGTTAGTGGTGCGAAGAGGCCGAGTTCGTGCGCCTTGGCGAGGCGCGCAGCATCGACGGTCAGGAAGATATCGGCCGGGCTGTTGTTGCCTTCGTTTTTGATGCGCTCGAGGAGTTCGTCTTCCTTGCCCTCGATGCGGTTGATCTTGATGCCGGTCTGCTTCGTGAAGTTGGCGTAAAGTGCTTCGTCGGTCTGATAATGACGGGCGGAGTACAGATTGAGCACCTTGTCGTCGGCGTGGACCGAGAGGGACAGTGTGGCGAGGGCGACGACAATCAAGCGGGCAATCGGCTTCATGCGGCAAACTCCAGTAGGCAAATGAGAATCATTGCCATTGTAGTGCCTGATTGCTGCCGTGTAAATGAGAATTGTTATTGGAAAGCGGCGAAAAAAAAGCGGGGAACCCGCCGTATTGCTACTCAGCTTCCGTCGATGATCCGACGGGCACCGTTGTAGCGTTTGACCCAGTAGCTGTCGCTCATGTCTTCGACGCGAACTTCGGCGCCGGTGCGTGGCGCGTGCAGGAAGTGATTGTCGCCGAGATAGATGCCGACGTGCGAGAAGGCACGGCGCATGGTGTTGAAAAATACCAGATCGCCCGCCTTGAGTTGGCTGGTGTCGATCCGCTCGCCAAGCTTGCTCATTTCGGCCGAGGTGCGTGGCAGTTGGGTGCCGACACTGTCCTTGAACACCAGGCGGACAAATCCGCTGCAATCGAGACCGCTTGACTCGTCGTTGCCACCAAAGCGATAACGGACACCGACAAGTTTCAGGCTTTGCAGGATGACATCCTGAGCGGCACTCGTGTAGCGTTCGATGAAGGATTGGGGCTCTTCGTTCTTGTGGGCCTGCTCGGTCGCAGCAGCCTGGAGGCCAACGGACATGAAGGTTGCGGCGAGGAAGAAGGTGGTCAGAGCTTTGCGCATAGCGGCGCAATGTATGTGAAAAACCCCTTGCTGTAAAGTGTCTATAAGAAATTGGGCAGGGACAAGGATGAGACTATGGCCAATCGCTATAATTATGAATACAATTTCTTTCCCCGAGAGCAAGGAACTCAATGCAATCCTTCAAGGCACTGCTGATCGAACAAATTGACGGCAAGGGTTCCAGCAGTTTCGTGATGCTGGATCCTGCCCGGCTTGATCCGGGCGCCGTGACGATTCGCGTTGCTTACTCGAGCGTCAACTACAAGGACGCGCTGGCAGCGACCGGTACCGGCAAGGTCATCCGGCGCTTTCCATGTGTCGGCGGCATCGACCTGTCGGGAACGGTTATCGAGAGTGCAGACCCGCGCTACCAGCGGGGCGATGCGGTCATCGCGACGAGCTTTGACATTGGTGTCGCGCATCATGGTGGCTATTCGGAAATTGCCCGGGTGCCCGGCGACTGGGTGGTGCCGCTCCCTGAAGGCTTGTCGCTCTATGACGCTATGGTCCTGGGAACAGCTGGTTTTACCGCTGCTCTGGCGGTGGTGCGGATGGAAGAAAACCGGCTGTCTCCAGCAAATGGGCCGGTCATCGTTACCGGTGCCACCGGGGGTGTCGGCAGTCTGGCTGTCGATATTCTGGCCAGTCGCGGCTATCACGTCGTCGCATTGACAGGCAAGGAAGCAGAGACCGACTACCTGAAAAGCCTTGGTGCTGCCGAGGTGATGTTGCGCGGTACGCTCGACCTGACGAAAATTCGCACGCTCGGCAATGCACGCTGGGCGGGTGCCGTGGATAATCTGGGCGGCGACGTGCTGTCCTGGATTGCCAGTACCATGGCGCAGGGTGGAACGATTGCCAGTATCGGAATGGCGGCCAGCATGACGCTTAGCACAACCGTGGCGCCGTTCATCCTGCGCGGCGTGTCGTTGCTTGGTATCGATTCAGGATATATAAGAGAGCCTTATCGCCATGGCGTCTGGCAGCGTCTGGCAAGCGACCTTCGGCCGCCGCATCTGGCGTCGATGGCGCGCAGCATAGACTTTGCCGAGTTGCCGGAAGCTTTTAATGCATACATTGCTGGACAGGCCAAGGGGCGCATCGTCGTGAAAATTGGCGGAGAGTGAGATGACGGATCTGGTGCGTATTCTGGTTGTCGATGATTCACGGCTGGTAAGAATGGCGCTCGCCCGGAACCTCAAGGGGACGTTCGATGTGCACGAGGAGGGCGATGGCGAGGCTGCCTGGGAGCAACTGCTGCTCGATCATTCGATTCGTGCCGTCATTTCCGACCTGCAGATGCCAAAGCTGGATGGCGCGGGCTTGCTGCAACGGGTGCGTGCGTCCAAACAGAGGCGTCTGCGGGAGATGCCGTTCATCGTAGTGTCCGGCGAAGAAACCGAGGATGAGCGCGAGCGCATGCGCCTGCTGGGGGCATCCGACTTTGTGACCAAGGGTTCAGGTAGCGCCGAGATCCTGACCCGCCTGAACAATCTGCTCGCCCTCGTCGCCGCCCGCGAAAATCTTGAAGCCGGACGCGAGAGCATGGTGCAGGATCCCGGCAGCGGCCTTTTCTCGCGGAAATATTTGGAGCATCAGGCGTCGCAGGCGTTGTCGCACGCGACGCGTTCGGGTGTCGAATTGTGCATCATGGTGCTTGGCTTCGATGCCTTTGACCAGGCGCGCGAGCGACTTGGTCCGGACTTGGCCGAACGTGTCGGCACCCGGTTTGCCAAGATGCTCGCCGGCAAGGTGAGAACCGAGGACTCGCTCGGGCATTTTGGTCCCGGACAGTTCGCCATCGTTGCGCCAGGAACTTCGCCGTTACTGTTTACCGCCTTTGCCGAGCGAGTGCGGGAAGCCGTCGAGGTGGCGCATGTACCGGTCCAGGGGCAGCCTGTTTCCCTGACGGTCAGTATCGGCGTCGCCAGTTTTCCGGCCGATGATGTGGAGTCGGCGCCAGCGCTGCTGGAACTCGCGGGGCAAAGGATGCGCCAGGGCATGCAGGCCGGCGGCAACCGGATTGTTGCCGGCGAAGCCGGGCCGGCGCTGATGCGCCAGATCAAGTTGCCGCGCGCGCTGGAATTGATCGCGGCACGGCGCAGCGAAGTCGTGCGCCCGCATCTGGGGCAACTCGGGGTCGAGTTGTTGCCGTTGCTGCAGTTGATGAACCAGGATTTGGGGTTGAATCTGCCGATGGCAGAGATCGAACGCCGATTACGTGACCGGGCAAGCGAGAAAAAATAATCCGGCAATTCTTTCCATGTGCAGGAAATCAATCTAGAGGACGACATATGACGACATACAAGGAATTCCATCAATATTCGATCGAGAAGCCGGACGAATTCTGGACCGAGCAGGCCAAACTGATCGACTGGAAAGAGCCGTTTACCCAGGTCTGCGATTACTCGCGCCCGCCATTCGCCAAATGGTTCGTCGGCGGCAAGACCAATCTTTGCCATAACGCAGTTGACCGCCATGCAGCCAAGCGCCCGAGCGATCCGGCGCTGATTTTCGTGTTGACCGAAACCGACGATGAAAAGGTTTACACCTTCGCCGAACTGCAGCGCGAAGTCGAGCGCATGGCGGCGATCTACCAGAGCCTCGGCGTCAAGCGCGGAGACCGCGTGCTGATCTACATGCCGATGATCGCTCAAGCCTGCTTTGCCATTCTGGCATCGGCCCGTATCGGCGCCATCCACTCGGTTGTTTTTGGCGGTTTCGCCTCGGGTTCGCTGGCAACGCGCATCGACGATGCCAAGCCCGTGCTTGTCGTGTCTTCCGATGCCGGCATGCGCGGGGGCAAGGCTGTGCCGTACAAGAATCTGCTCGACGAGGCCATTAAACTGGCCGAATACAAGCCGGCCAAGGTCCTGATGGTCGATCGCGGCCTCGACAAGGGTTTCAACAAGGTTGCCGGCCGCGACGTCGATTATGCGACCCTGCGCAGCGAGCACATGGATGCGCAGGTGCCGTGCGAGTGGATGGAATCATCCGAGCCGTCCTACATCCTCTACACGTCGGGTACCACCGGCAAGCCGAAGGGCGTGCAGCGCGATACCGGTGGCTATGCAGTGGCGCTGGCGTCGTCGATGAAGCACATCTACTGCGGCGGCGAGGGTGAAACCTACTTCTCGACTTCGGATATCGGCTGGGTGGTCGGTCACTCCTACATCATCTACGGCCCGCTGATTGCCGGCATGGCGACAGTGATGTACGAAGGTACGCCGTTGCGCCCCGACCCGGGCATCTGGTGGCAGATCGTCGAGAAATACAAGGTCAATGTGATGTTCTCGGCGCCGACTGCCGCGCGGGTGCTGAAGAAGCAAGATCCGGCCTACATGCACAAGTATGACCTTTCCTCGCTCAAACACATCTTCATGGCCGGTGAGCCGCTCGACCAGCCGACCCACGAGTGGTTCATGACTGAATTGAAAAAGCCGGTCATCGACAACTACTGGCAGACCGAAACCGGCTGGCCAATGCTGTCCGCCATGCCTGGTGTCGAGAAAACGCCGATCAAGTACGGTTCCCCGTCCTTCCCGGTCTATGGCTACAATCTGCAGATTTTCCGCGAGGACGGTTCGGTCTGCGATGCCAACGAAAAGGGCATCGCTGCCGTCATTCCGCCGTTGCCGCCTGGCTGTCTGACAACTGTCTGGGGGCAGGACGATCGTTTTGTCTCCACCTACTTCACGCTGTTCACGGAGCCGCTGGTCTACTCCTCCTACGATTGGGCGATCAAGGATGACGAAGGTTACTTCACGATCCTCGGTCGCACCGACGACGTAATCAACGTCGCCGGCCACCGTCTCGGAACCCGGGAAATCGAGGAAGCCATCCAGAATCATCCGGCGATTGCCGAAGTGGCCGTGGTCGGCGTCGAGGACAAACTCAAGGGCCAGGTCCCGATGGCATTTGCCGTCGTCAAGGACGCCACCCGGGTGGCAACGCCTGAGCAGGTCAAAGTGCTCGAAAAAGAGGTGTTCGGTACGGTCGACAGCATTTTGGGCGCAATTGGCCGCCCGGCGCGAGTCCATTTTGTCACCGGCCTGCCGAAAACCCGTTCCGGCAAGATGTTGCGCCGCTCGTTGCAGGCGCTCGCCGAGGGGCGTGATCCGGGCGATCTGGCGACGATCGACGATCCGTTGACGCTGGAGCAGATCAAAAAGGCGCTGACCAGCTGATTTCGCCGGTCGTTGTTCGCAATCAGCCCGCCTGTGCAAACTGGCGGGCTTTTTTGCGCCCATGGCGTAATAATCCGCAACCGGGGTGGATGCTAGAATGCGCTCCAATCCCTTGCGTTGTTCGAATCCAAGCCCATGATTTATGAAACCGTAGCTGCCGTCGACCTCGGCTCCAACAGCTTTCGCCTGCAGGTCGCGCGAGTGGTCGACGACCAGATATATACCCTGGACTCGCTGAAGGAGTCGGTGCGTCTGGCCTCCGGGCTGACGGCAGACAAGCGCCTCGATTCGGATTCTCAGGGAAGGGCGCTGGACGCCCTGCGCCGTTTCGGCGAGCGGCTGGCCGGGCTCGACAAGGGCGCAGTGCGGGCGGTGGCAACCAATACCCTACGCGTGGCGAAGAATGCCGGCGAGTTCCTGCCACTGGCCGAGGAGGCGCTCGGTTTCCCGATCGAGGTCATCGCCGGCCGTGAAGAGGCACGCCTGATCTATATTGGCGCTTCGCATTCGCTGCCGATGTCGGCACAGAAGCGACTGGTTTTTGATATCGGCGGCGGGTCTACAGAGTTCATCATCGGCAAGCGACACGATCCCTTGCTGATGGAATCGCTTTACATGGGTTGCGTCAGCTACACGCTGCGCTTCTTTCCCGACCGCAAGTTCGACAAGAAGCGCCTGCGCGAAGCGCAAATTGCCGCCGCCAAGGAGATCGAGCTGATTGCTCACGATTATCGGCGGATGGGCTGGAAGGAAGCGGTGGGGTCTTCCGGTTCGGCGCGGGCGATTGCCGACATTCTCGAACTGAACGGTCTCAATCCGACCGGCGGAAGCGGTATTACCCGCGCCGGCCTCGATCGGCTCTGTGCGATGCTGATCAAGGCCGGATCGGCCGAGGCGCTCGATATCCCGGGCGTCAAGAGCGACCGTCTGCCGGTATTGCCGGGCGGGATCGCCATCATGTCGGCGATTTTCGAGGAACTGAATATCGAGCACATGACTTATGCCGATGGTGCGTTGCGCTTGGGCGTCCTCTATGACCTGCTCGGCCGTTTCCATCATCACGACATGCGCGACTCGACCGTGGTCCAGTTCATCCGTCGCTACCAGGTCGAAGCCGACCAGGCCGAGCGCGTCGAGATGACGGCACTCTCAGCGCTTACGCAGCTTTCCGAAGGCTCGCCTTCGGAGTCGGACGTCCAGTTCTTGTCATGGGCAACCCGTCTGCACGAAATCGGTATCTCAGTTGCGCACAATGCCTATCACAAGCACGGCGCCTACATCCTTACCTATGCCGACATGCCTGGCTTCTCGAAAAAGGACCAGGCGCGCCTGGCGACGCTGGTGCTCGGCCATCGCGGCAAACTCGAAAAGCTGGGAGAGATACCTGCGGTCGACAGCGTATGGTGGCTGATTTTTTGCCTGCGCTTGGCGGTCCTGCTGCACCGTACGCGCGACGATCGGGTGCTGCCCGCCTGGCGTGTAACGGCCATTGCCAACGGATTCCAGCTTGATTTGCCCGCAGAATGGTTGCAGACGAATCCCTTGACCGCAGCAGCGTTGAGTGAAGAGGTCTCGGTATGGAAGCTGACCGGACGCGAGTTGCTGGTGACGAGTCGTTCCCCGAGGAAGCTTGCTTGAGCGCACCCCGTCTGCAGATCGCATCAGGGAAGGTCGTGATGAGCGGCGAGTGGACGCTCGCTGCGCTGCTACCTGAGCTTCGGCAATTGCAGGACGAACTGGCGGCGGGTGATCGGGCAGATCTGCCTTGGGATCTTTCGGCGGTCGAGCGCCTCGATAGCGCGGCGGCAGTTCTGCTCTGGCGCACGTGGAACGACCGCTGGCCTGCTGAGCTGAGTGTTTCCGATACCTGCCGGCATGCCCTGGAACGCGTTGCGGCGGTGCCGGCGGGCGCCGGCTCTGGAAAGGAAGCGGGGCCTGGTCTGATTGAGCGGATCGGCTACCTGGTACTGGGGGGCATCGACAACGGGCGCGGACTAGTGTCGCTTTACGGCCAGATGCTGCTCGATCTGTGGCATCTCGTTCGCCATCCTTCGGAAATGCCGTGGAAGGAAGTGGCGGCAAATATCTACAAGTCCGGTGCGTTGGCCCTGCCGGTCACCGGGCTGGTCGGCTTCCTGATCGGCGTGACGATCAGCTACCTGTCGGCGTTGCAGTTGCGCAGTGTTGGCGCAGACCTGTTCATCATCAATATTCTGGGTATTTCCATCATTCGCGAACTAGGTCCGGTACTGGTGGCGGTACTCGTTGCCGGCCGCTCGGGGTCGGCAATGACGGCGCAGATCGGTGTGATGCGGGTTACCGAGGAAATCGACGCCCTGTCGGCGATGGGGATTTCGCGCAGCGTTCGCGTGATTTTGCCGAAGTTGCTGGCGTTGACCGTGGTGATGCCATTGCTTGTGCTGTGGGCCTCGGCCATCGCCTTGATCGGCGGCATGCTGTCGGCAATGGTGCAGCTTGATATTTCGCCGCTCTATTTCTTCGAAAACCTGCAGCGCGCGGTGCCGGTCGCCAATCTTGTCATCGGCCTGTCCAAAGGGCTGGTCTTCGGCTTCATCATCGCCTGGGTCGCCTGCCATTTCGGTTTGCGCGTCAAACCCAATACCGAAAGCCTGTCTGCCAACACGACTACTTCCGTGGTCACGGCAATTACGCTGGTCATCCTGGTCGATGCGGTGTTCGCGATTGCCACCCGCAACATGGGAATCCCGCAACTATGAGCGGCACGGATCAACCAGCCGTCGTCGAAATGCACGGCTTGAGTACCCGCATCGGCGGCCGTCTCGTGCATCGCGACCTCGAACTGCGGGTCGAGCGCGGACAGGTGGTCGGTCTGGTCGGCGGGTCGGGTAGTGGCAAGACGACATTGCTGCGCCAGATCCTTGGGTTGCTCAAGCCGGCGGCCGGTAGTGTTCGTTTGTTCGGGCAGGATCTCGGCGCCGCTCCCCAAGGGAGCCAGACTGCTATCCTGCGGCGGCTCGGCATGCTGTTCCAGGGTGGTGCGCTGTTCTCGGCACTGCCCGTGTTCGACAACATCGCCTTTCCCTTGCGGGAGCTGAAGCGCCTCGACGCGGACTGGATTCGCCGCCTGGTCAATCTCAAGCTGGTGTTGGTCGAAATGGAGGCGGCCCATGGCCGGCTGATGCCTGCCGAACTTTCCGGCGGCATGGTCAAGCGCGTCGCGCTGGCCCGCGCCCTGGCCCTCGAACCTGAATTGCTGCTGCTCGACGAGCCGACCGCAGGACTCGATCCCGAACGCAGCCGGAGCTTCGTCAAGCTGCTCGGGCAGCTACAGGGCGAACTTGGCCTGACAGTGATCATGGTGACGCACGATCCGGAAACGCTCGCCGGTCTGGCGACCCATATCGCCGTGCTGGCTGAACAGCATATCGTGAAGTTCGGCACGACAGAGGAAGTAATGGCTGGCGATCATCCCTTCCTCGCCGGCTTCAAGGATGCCGATAAATCGAGGTTGTTGTAGGATTCGCCCATGGAAAACAAGTCGCATGCCTTTATCGCAGGTCTGTTCGCCCTTGCCCTGGGGGTGGCGGCGATCACCGCACTGTTCTGGTTGCGCGGTACGCCGGACAACCTGCGTGAATATGTCGTGGTTACCAAACATAATATCGGTGGGCTCAATCGAGAGGCCCAGGTGCGCTATCGTGGCATCCGTGTCGGCAAGGTCACCAATATCGAGCTCGATCACGACAACCCCAGCGATATCCTGATCAGGATCGCCATCACCGACGATATTCCGCTGACCAGGGGAACGGTCGCCAAACTCTCGTATCAGGGGGTCACGGGAATTGGGCACGTTCTGCTCGTCGACAGCGGCAAGGATCGCGAACCGCTGGTTGCCAGCGATGGCAATCCGCCGCGTATCGCCATGGTTCCATCGCTGTTCGACGAATTCAGCGAGAGCGGTACTACGGCGCTACACCAGGCACAGGAAATCATGGTGGCGGCCAGCGATCTGCTGAATGAGGAAAATCGCCGGCGCTTCGCGGCGACCCTGGCCAATCTGGAAGCGGCATCGGCCAGCATGAAGCCGGCGCTGGACAACATGAATGCCTCGCTGGTCCAGGTGAACAAGCTGCTTGACGACAAGAACGTCCGCAGTCTTTCGCAGGCTGCCGGGGAGGTCGGCCCCCTGCTTGCCGATACGCGGCAGCTGGTCGGCAAGATGCAGTTGACCGCCAACAAGTTCGATGCCGCGATCGGTGATGTTGCAGGCAGCGGAACCTCGGCCCTGATGCCCAGGCTCAATGAGCTGGCGAATGACTTTTCGTTGACAGCCCGCCAGCTGAGTCGTGTCCTTCGTATGCTGGAAGATTCGCCGCAGGGTCTTGTGTTTGGCGTTCCGGCCGCCGCCCCGGGTCCGGGTGAGGCCGGCTTCAAGAATGAGGGCCACCACTGAAATGCGCCACCTGTTGATCTATTGTTGTTGTTTTCTCCTCGCTGCCTGTTATTCAAGTGGCAAACGGGGCGGTGACGAGGCGCTGGCGGTATATGATCTTGGCATGCCTGCAGCCGAAGTTTCGGCTGTGCCGTTGCGCAGTGATCTGGCGGTCGAGGTGCGGACGCCGCTATGGATGGATTCCATGGGTATCGAATACCGCCTGCTCTATGCGGAGCCTGCGCGCTTGCTGACTTACACCCGCGCACGTTGGGCTGGCTCGCCGTCCCAGCTCATTCAGCGGCGCCTTGGTGAGCGGCTTGGAATGATGCCTGCGGGGCAGGGCAAGGTCCTTTGCGTTCTGCGCATCGATGTCGATGCATTTACACAGGTATTTGATGATCCGGTGATCAGTCGCGGTCGTTTGCAAGGCCGGGCGCAGTTATTCGGCCCCAACCGCTTGCTCGTGGCGGCATACGGTTTCACGATCGAGAAGCCTGCGCCAAGCGCTGATTCGCGCGGCGGCGTCGCTGCTTTGACAGCGGCGGTCGATCAATTGGCCAGTGACCTGGCAGTCTGGGAGAAATCGGTATTGGGTTCGGCAAAGGGCGCTGGCTGCACGGATTGAGAGATCAGGCGGAGACGATGCGTTCGGCGATCCGCAATTTGAGATCCTCGAGATTGTCATCAAAATGCGTATAGTGCATCAGCGAAAGTCCGAATACACAGGCATACAGCAACAGGCTGCGGCTCTTGGCTTCAGCGTCCGACATGCCGGCCGCGACGAACAGCTTGCGCGTGCAATCCAGACGATAGAGATCGACTGCCTCGACGACGGCAGCGGCCTGCGGGTCATGGCGCGCCCAGTCGCGGACCGCCAGTTCGATCGACATGCCCTTGCGGTTGCGGCTCGCGCCATAGACTTCTATGGCGAAGTGCAATTGTTCGCGCTCCATGCCCGGCTTGACCGTGGTGACTTTCTCGATGTCGCGGATACGCCCCTCACGCCAGTGTTCGAGTATGGCGCTCAGGAGATCCTGGCGATCCTTGAAGTGCCAGTAGAAGCTGCCCTTGGTGACGCCGCAACGCTTGGCCAGGAGCTCGACGCGCAGACCGCCGAGACCTTCGCGGGCCAGGACATCGATGGCGTTCTCGATCCAGTTTCCGCGGTCAAGCTGGACCCGCGGATTCGCCTGCTTGCGGCGAGCCGCTCGCGTCGGGGGGTTGACAGTGTTTGTTTCCATACGCTACCGTACGCATTCCATACGACACAGTATGGTCATTGTGCGCAATGACATGGGCGCTGTCAAATGACTTGCAGTTCGTAGAATTACAGCATTGAGAAAATCGGCTGACCGGAAAGGAGCGCTTTGTGAAAATACTTGTTCCCGTGAAACGGGTGGTGGACTACAACGTCAAGGTTCGCATCAAGGCCGATGGTTCCGGCGTCGACCTGGCCAACGTCAAGATGAGCATGAACCCCTTTGACGAGATTGCCGTCGAGGAGGCCGTGCGCCTTAAAGAAGCCGGCATCGCCACAGAGGTCATCGCCGTTTCCTGCGGCGTCACCGCCTGTCAGGAGACGCTACGCACCGCCATGGCCATCGGCGCCGACCGCGGCATCCTCGTGGATTGTGGCGACACCGACCTCCAGCCCCTCGCCGTCGCCAAGCTCCTCAAGGCCCTGTGCGACAAGGAACAACCGCAACTTGTCATCTGTGGCAAACAAGCCATCGACGACGATGCCAACCAGACCGGCCAGATGCTCGCAGCCCTGCAACACTGGCCGCAAGCCACCTTCGCCTCCAAAGTGGTCATCGCCGAAGGCAAAGCCACCGTCACCCGTGAAATCGACGGAGGGCTCGAAACTCTGGCTATCAGCCTGCCGGCTGTCGTCTCCACTGACCTGCGCCTCAACGAGCCACGCTACGCCACGCTGCCCAACATCATGAAAGCCAAGAAAAAGCCGCTCGACATCGTCAAGCCGGCCGACCTCGGCGTCGATGTCACCCCGCGCCTGACCACCCTGAAAGTCAGCGAGCCGCCAAAGCGTTCCGCCGGCATCAAGGTTGCCGACGTTGCCGAACTGGTCAACAAACTCAAGAACGAAGCGAAGGTGATCTGATCATGACCATTCTCGTCATCGCCGAACACGACAATACCGCCCTCAAGGCCGCCACCCTCAACACCGTTGCCGCCGCACAAAAAATCGGTGGCGACATCCATGTCCTCATCGCCGGCAGCAACTGCCAGCCGGCCGCACAGGCTGCCGCCCACCTGCAAGGTGTGACCAAAGTGAGCGTGGCCGATGCCGCCCACTATCTGGACCAGACTGCCGAGAACCTCAGCGCGCTGGTCATGGCCATTGCCAGTGAGTACAGCCACATCCTTGCCCCAGCCACCACCTTCGGCAAGAACCTTGCGCCGCGCATAGCTGCCTTGCTCGATGTCGCGCAAATCTCCGAAATTACCGACGTCGAATCCCCCGATACCTTCGTCCGCCCGATCTACGCCGGAAATGCCCTGGCTACGGTGCAGAGCGCCGACCCGGTCAAGGTCATCACCGTGCGCAGCACCGCATTCGATGCGGTCGACGGTGGAAACAGCGCGGAAATTGAAAGCATCAAGCCGGCTGCCGATACCGCACAGACTCAACTCCAGAGCCGCGAACTCACCAAGTCCGAACGTCCCGAACTTGGTGCCGCCAAAATCATCGTGTCCGGTGGTCGTGGCCTGGGCAGCGGCGAGAACTATCACAGCCTGCTCGAACCACTGGCCGACACGCTCGGAGCCGCCCTCGGCGCTTCCCGTGCTGCCGTCGATGCCGGTTTCGTGCCGAACGATTATCAAGTCGGCCAGACCGGAAAGATCGTCGCGCCGCAGCTCTACATCGCCATCGGTATTTCCGGGGCCATCCAGCATCTGGCCGGGATGAAGGAGTCCAAGGTCATCGTCGCCATCAACAAGGATCCGGATGCGCCGATCTTCCAGGTGGCGGATTACGGGCTGGTCGGCGATTTGTTCGATGTCGTACCGCAACTGGTGGCCGCGGTCGGCTAGAATAGCCATGTGAATCTGCCGGATACATTGCTGGGCGAAGGTTGGTACTGGGCGGCTTGGGCCGTCTGGGTTCTGCTCTTTGCCCGTAGTGTCTTCAAGGCGCCGTGGGCGGTGCTCAAGGACTCCGAGCGCCTGAACGTCTGGCTTGGCATGATCGTCTTGCTGGTCGTGGTCTGGAGCCTCAAGGCAGGGGTCAAACCGGGGCTGTCGTTGCATCTTCTGGGGGCCATGGTTTTCACTCTCAGTTTCGGTCCGCACCTCGCGTTTGCCGGGCTGTCGCTGGTCCTCTTCGGGGTCACGCTCAACGGCGAAGCCGGGTTCTTCGCCTATGCACTCAATGCCTTGCTGATGGTCGGGGTCGGTGTATGGATGAGTTACACAATCTATCGCCTGATCTTGAAGTGGTTGCCGCGGCACTTCTTCGTTTATATTTTCGTCAACGGATTTTTTGGGTCGGCGCTGACTGTTTTTGGCGTAGGTCTGGCATCGGTGTTTTTGCTCGGCATGGCAGGCGCCTATGGCTGGGATTATCTGGCGAGCGAGTATCTCCCGTTTTTTTTGCTGCTCGGTTTCTCGGAAGCCTGGCTGAGCGGGATGCTGATGACGCTCTTTGTCGTCTATCGACCGAATTGGGTCGTGACTTTTGACGATTCCAGTTATTTAGTGAACAAATAGGTACTACAATTCAGGCGGTTTAATGTCATTAGGGTTTGAGTCGGTGAATAAATCCACATTGCGTGTTCTTCTAAGTGCCCTCTCGATTGTGCTTGCGGGAGAAGCCGCGGCCATCGGACTCGGTGAGTTGAGGGGCCAACCGGCGCTGGGAGACCGGCCGCGCTTCGAACTCGATATTCTGGGTGCCGGCTCCGGTTCGCTCGATCCGGGCTGTTTCAAGCTCAAGCAACCGGCTGGCGATGACAACCTGCCTTGGTTGAAACAGGCGAGTTTCGCGGTGCGCGGTGGTAATCCGCCGGTTCTCGAGATTCGGTCCAATACACCGTTAAGTGATCCGGTGCTGGCGGTGGCGGTGTTTGTTTCCTGCGGGCACGATATTGTTCGCGAATACCTTGTTTTTGTGTCGCCGCCGACTGCCCGTGCGGCTGATGCGTCGACTCCGCTCCGTTCGCCGGCGGCGAAATCCGCGCCGGCACCGCGCCGACAGGCTGCTTTGCCCCGCAGTGCCGCAGTTCCCACAGCGCCCGTGCCGGTTCCGGCCGTCAGTCAGTTGCCCGAGCCGCGATCGCTTCCAGTTGCGCCAGCCAGCGCCGAGGCGGTAGAGGACAAGATCAAAAGCATGGAGGCTGCGGTCGGCGAATTGCAACAGCGCGCCACCGGTCTGGCGCAGCGGATCGAACAGGCTGCGCCTAGCGCACCAGCGGGTCAGGCTGCGCTTTCCGAAGCCAAGCCGGCATCGCCGGCCCCCGTGCCGGTTGCAGCACCGGCAGAAACGAAGACTGACGGCTCGCAATGGAGCCTCACCGGAATACTGATCGGCTTGCTGCTGATCGTTGCCGCCTGGTTTGGCTGGAACGCCTACAGCAAGCGGCGGGACGGTGGCACTGCATTCGGGGCGCCGGATGTCGTCGTCGATCCACAACGCCAGGACGAGCACGAGGAGCGGGGAGGGGTTGAGCTTCAGGTCGATCCGGTGGCCATGGTGACGCCGGCCAAGCTGGATGTCAGCATGCTTGCAACGCAACCGGCGAAGCCCGGCGCCAGCAGCACGTCGCCATCGCGACTGGATTCGATCATGTCGGTATCGGCGGCTACGGTTGACGAGCATTTCGAGGCAAATCCGGTCATGGAACTGGCCGAGATCATGCTTTCGTTCGGTCGCGTCAAGGGCGCCGCGCAGGCCTTGCAGGAATATGTCGATGCCAATCCTCAGGAGACGGTCAAGCCCTGGATACGCCTGATGGATGTCTACCGGATGGCCGGCATGCGCCACGAGTTTGAACGGGTTGCCCGTGAACTGAACAAGAATTTCAACGTCGAGGTTCAGAAATGGGAACTCCCGACCGAGGAGTCCGATACCGAGGTCGATCTGGTGCTCGATGCCGAAAACGTCAGCCCGGCAGGCCGGGGTGGCGAAGTCAAGGTCGAAGGTGTCGAAGGGATGCCGGCGATCATGGAGCAGATTCACATGCGCTGGCAGGCGGATGATGTCATCGAGTACATGAACCAGTTGCTGCGCGACAACCGGGGCGGGACGCGGATCGGCTTCCCGCTTTCAGTGGTCAGCGACATCCTGTTCCTGATCGATCTGAAGGAAATCGCCAGGACGAGCGAAGACGAGCCTGCCGCCTGAGAATTTCCTTGCCGTTGACGCAGCGTGCGCTGCTCAAAGAGCCAGCAAGACAATCTGCCATTTTTTCACTGAAAGCCCGCGATTGTTGTTATAATCGCGGGCTTTTCAACCTTGCCCCACCGCATTCGCATGGCGGGGGGTTTATCCCAGAAGGAGTTTGCATGCGTCATTACGAAATCTGCTTTATCGTCCATCCGGACCAAAGCGAACAGGTGCCCGGCATGGTCGAGCGCTATCGCGCCACTGTTACAGCCAAAGGCGGCAGTATCCATCGCCTGGAAGACTGGGGTCGCCGCCAACTGGCTTACCCGATCCAGAAAATCCACAAGGCGCACTATGTCCTGATGAACATCGAGTGCGACGGCGAAACGCTGAATGAACTCGAACATTCGTTCAAGTTCAACGACGCCGTGCTACGCCACCTGACCGTCAAGATGAAGGCCGCCGTGACGACGCCTTCGCCGATGATGAAGGAAGAAAAGTCGAAGTCGATGATGCCCGGTGGCGATACTGCACCGGCCGATTCGACCGAACCGGCTGCTGCCTAAAGTCTGTTGGTACGGGAAAAACTGCTGAACTGTATCGAACTCTCCGGCAAGCTGGTCGAGCGCAAAGCCTTGCGCTATACACCGGCTGGAGTACCGGTCAGCGAAGGGTTGCTGCAACATGCCTCTGCGCAGTCCGAAAGTGGCACAGAGCGCCAGGTAGCAGTGGAAATTTCTGTTCTGGCCCTGGGCGAACCGGCCCGCTGGCTGCAGGCGGCACCTCTGGGCGGGGCAGTCAGCGTGACTGGTTTTCTCGCAGCCAGGAGCCGCAACAGCAAGATGCCCGTACTGCATGTGAATACAATCGAATTTTTGGAAGGAAATGAAAATGGCTCGATTCTTCAAGAAGAAGGATGACGACAAGAAAAAGAAGCGTGGTGGCGGTCTCTTCAAGCGCCGCAAGTTCTGCCGTTTCACGGCGGAAAAAGTCGAACAGATCGACTACAAGGATGTGGATGTGCTGAAGGAATTCATCCAGGAAAACGCCAAGATCATGCCGGCGCGTCTGACCGGTACCAAGGCTGGCTATCAGCGCCAGCTGGGCACAGCGATCAAGCGCGCCCGCTTCATGGCGCTGCTGCCGTTCACTGACAACCATCAATAAGCGAGGAGACGAAACATGCAAATCATTCTGCTCGACAAGGTGGTCAATCTCGGTAACCTCGGCGATATCGTCAAGGTCAAGGATGGCTATGCCCGCAATTTCCTGATTCCGCAGCGCATGGCCAAGCGTGCCACACCGGCTGCACTGGCTGAATTCGAAGCGCGGCGCGCCGAACTGGAAAAGATCGCCGCCGAGAAACTGGCTGCGGCCCAGGGGGTTGCCGACAAGATGGCCGGTCTGGCCGTTTCCGTCGCCCGCAAGGCCGGCATGGATGGCCGCCTGTTCGGCTCGGTCGGCAATGCCGACATTGCCGATGCCCTCAAGGCCGCCGGCTTCGAGGTTGACAAGGCCACCATCCGCATGCCGGAAGGTCCGCTCAAGGCAATCGGCGAGTTCCCTCTCGACGTTGCGCTGCATACCGACGTGCTGGCCAGCATCACCGTGGCGGTTGTTGCCGAATAGTTCTGGCTGCTCCCCGCGCCAATCAAAGGGCCTCGCGAATGCGGGGCCTTTTTAATTTAAACTAGCGGCCATGAACCAGCGCCCGCAAAAACCAAGAATTTCCGATTCCACGCTTGATCAGTTGCGCGTGCCGCCACACTCCATAGAGGCCGAACAGTCGGTTCTTGGCGGGCTTCTGCTCGACAATCAGGCCTGGGACCGGATTGGTGACCTGGTAGCGGACACCGATTTTTATCGCGACGAGCACCGCCGCATTTTCCGTCAGATTCGGAACCTGCTGGAGCACGCCAAGCCGGCAGACGTCGTGACAGTTGCCGAGGCGCTCGATGCGGCAGGGGAAGGTGACCAGACCGGTGGTCTGGCCTACCTTGGTGAACTGGCGGCCAATACGCCTTCGGCAGCGAATATCAGGCGCTATGCCGAGATTGTGCGCGAGCGTTCGGTGTTGCGCCAACTGGTGGCTACCGCCGACGAAATCGCCGCCGATGCGCTGAATCCGCTGGGCCGCGATGCCGAGTCCTTGCTCGACGACGCCGAGTCCAAGATATTCAAGATCGCCGAAGCGGGGGCCGGACACCGCGAAGGTTTTGTCCATATCAATCCCTTGCTGACTCAGGTCGTCGAGCGCATTCAGGAATTGCACGACCGCGACAATCCTTCCGATATCACCGGCGTGCCGACCGGTTTCGTCGATCTCGACCAGAAGACCTCGGGTTTTCAGCCGGGCGACTTGATCATCGTCGCCGGCAGACCCTCGATGGGGAAGGCGCAACCCCTGAATTCGCTGATCCGTACGGTGGCGGGCTGGCAGCAGATGGGGCAGTTGGCCGTTGGCGACGCATTGGCGTCGATTGACGGAGAGCCATCTATTGTGACCGGTGTATTCCCCCAAGGCATGCGGAAGGTCTTTCGGGTGAGTTTCTCCGATGGTCGAAGCGCGGAATGTTGTGCTGAACACCTTTGGCAGGTGTATTACCGGGGTTGGGCTACGCCGCGGGTGCTGAATACCGACAAGATAATCGAGATGCTGGCTAGCGTTCGCTATCGCAACCGCTTATGGATTGATCCGCATAGCGGGCGATTCGGGCATCGGGACGAACTCCCGGTAGATCCGTGGCTTCTTGGGGCTTTGCTAGGGGATGGCAGTTTGTCTGGTAGTTCCCTGCGTTTCACTACAGCTTCGGCAGAAATGCTGCAGAGAGTAAACGTACGTGCGGGTAAAGGAATGGCCCTTACCCATGCTGGAAATTATGACTATAGAATTGTGCGGCAGGACCGTGGGCATGTCGCCGGGATCATGGGAAGTCAGCCCAACGGGTTGAGCAGTTCTTTAAAGGAATTGGGCCTCTGGGGAAAGGGGAGTGACAGTAAATTTGTCCCAAGGACTTATCTTGAGGCTAGGCGGGATGTAAGGCTTGATGTACTACGAGGCCTGCTCGATACTGATGGCTGGGTTGAAGGTTGGGGAAGCGTCCGGCTCTCAACAGCAAGTTGGCAGCTTGCAAACGATGTGGCAGAACTGGTGCGTTCTCTTGGCGGTTGGTGTTCAATCAGCGAAAAACAGCCTTATTTCCGAGCGGCGGACGGCCAGCGAAAGCGCGGAAAGACAGCCTGGGTATGCCATATCAGTCATCCTGAACCACAGTCCCTGTTTCTGCTTTCAGAAAAGCAGATAAGGCTCCCAGTCTCAAGGAAGCGAGCCAAGCGTCTGACATTTTCGAAAATTGAAGCGGTTGGTGAGGCGCCATGCCAGTGCATAGCGGTCAGCCATCCGAGCAGACTTTACATTACGAACGACGACGTAGTTACCCACAATACCGCATTTGCATTGAATATCGCCGAGAATGTCGCCGTCGAAACCGGTTTGCCGGTCGGGGTGTTCTCAATGGAAATGGGGGGTACGCAACTGGCGATGCGCATGCTGGCGTCGATCGGTCGCCTCGATTCGCATCGCGTTCGTACGGGTCGCCTGAATGACGACGAGTGGTCACGCTTGTCGTTCGCGCTCGGCAAGCTGCACGAAGCGCCGATCTATATCGATGAAACGGGCGGGCTCACCCCCTCCAACCTGCGCGCCCGCGCCCGTCGTCTGGCGCGCCAGTATGGCGGCAAGCTCGGCCTGCTGGTCATCGACTACATCCAGCTGATGAGCGGCAATCGCCAGGGCGAAAACCGGGCAACCGAAGTCTCGGACATTTCACGCGCGATCAAGTCGCTGGCCAAGGAATTGCAGGTGCCGATCGTTGCCCTCTCGCAGCTTTCGCGGAAGGTCGAAGAACGCACCGACAAGCGCCCGATGATGTCGGACTTGCGCGAATCGGGCGCCATCGAGCAGGATGCGGACGTGATCCTCATGATGTATCGTGAGGAATACTACAAGCCCGATACGCCGGAAAAAGGGGTCGCCGAAGTGATCATCGGCAAGCAGCGTAACGGCCCGACCGGCACCGTGCGCCTCGCTTTCCTTGGTGAATACACGCGCTTCGAAAGTCTGGCCGGCGGTGGCGCAGGACGCCCGTCAGATTATTGACCAGTTGCGCGACAAGCCTCGTCCAAGCGATTTGGTTGCGTAGCAACCTTTAGGCGAAGCCGCCGAGTTTAGTCGGGGAAGGATAGCGCGGACGGCATCGCCGTCCTTGCCGTTGCCCTTAATGCGGTGTCTGTTGCTGTTCGATGTACTGGCGAATGATGCTGATCGGAGCGCCGCCACACGATGAAGCGAAATAGGATGGCGACCACAGCACCCCTTTCCAGTACCTGTCTTGAATATCAGGCCGCTCCTTTCGCAGCAGCCGACTGGAAACGCCTTTCAAGCTATTCACCAGTGCCGACACCGCGAGTTTCGGCGGGTACTCCACCAGGAGGTGCACGTGGTCATCTTCGCCGTCCATCTCGATCAGGTGCGCCTCAAAACCGGCGCACACCTTGGCGAAGATGGTGCGAAGCCGCTGAACGGCATCCCCATCGAAAACCCTGCGGCGATATTTCGCCACAAAGACCAAGTGGACGTGCATCTTAAAAACACAGTGCCGTCCGTGTCGAATATCATTGTTTTCTGTCATAGACCAAACTATATTACGAGCTATGCAACGGCTTCAAGCCTACAAATACGAGCTAAAGCCCAACGGCGAACAACAGCGTAACATGCGCCGCTTCGCTGGGTCATGTCGCTTCGTGTTTAACAAGGCGCTGGCAATGCAGAAAGCGCTGTACGAACAGGGCGAGAAGAAACTGGGCTACGCGGGATTGTGCAAAGCGCTCACGACCTGGCGCAACGCCGAAGATACGGCATGGCTTGCGGATGCCCCGGTGCACCCGCTGCAACAGGCCCTCAAGGATTTGGAGCGTGCCTATACCAACTTCTTCGCCAAACGCGCCGACTTCCCGCGCTTCAAGAAGAAGGGCATGGGCGACAGCTTCCGCTACCCCGATGCCAAGCAATTCAAGATCGACGCCGGCAATAGCCGCGTGTTCCTGCCCAAGCTGGGCTGGATTCGCTACCGCAACAGCCGGAACATGCTCGGCACAGCCAGGAACATCACGGTATCGAGCACGGGCGGCAAATGGTTCATGTCGATTCAGACCGAACGGGAAGAAGCAGCGCCGGTTCATCCCTCAGCCTCCATCGTGGGCGTCGACGTAGGCATTGCCCGCTTTGCCACCCTCTCCGATGGCACGGTCTTCGAGCCGATCAACAGTTTCAAAAAGCAGCAAGCGCGGCTGGGCCGTTATCAACGGGCGATGAGTCGCAAAACCAAGTTCAGCAACAATTGGAAAAAGGCGAAAGCCAAAGTCACGAAGCTCCACCAGAAGATCGGCAATATCCGCCGCGACTACCTGCACAAGACCACGACCACGATCAGCCAAAACCACGCGATGGTGTGTATCGAGGACTTGCAGGTGCGCTACATGAGCAAGTCCGCAGCGGGGAGCGCCGAAGCACCGGGACGGAACGTTAAAGCCAAGTCGGGACTCAACCAGTCGATTCTCGATCAAGGCTGGTTCGAGTTCCGGCGGCAACTGGAGTACAAGCAGACATGGCGAGGCGGTCAGGTGGTGGCGGTCAATCCGCGCAACACCAGCCGGACCTGCCCTTGCTGCGGCCATGTATCTGCAGAAAATCGCCAAACCCAAGCCCGCTTTGCCTGTGTGGAATGCGGTTTCGAGGAAAATGCCGATCTGGTCGGTGCGATCAATATCTTAGCGGCAGGACATGCCGTGTTGGCCTGTGGAGGAATGGCGCAGTCGGGCCGTCCAGCGAAGCAGGAACCCGCAGAAGCGACTACGCAGGAGCTTGCTCTTGTTTAGCGCCGTAGGAATCGCCTTCCTTCAGGTGGGCGAGGATGTCAATGCTGCCTCTCGCCGGATCAGGCGCTCGGCCCGGTAACAGTTTTTTTTCGCTAGAGTTCGACTCGCCGACGTGCCTTGATGGCGTATTCGAAACCGGTCGGGTTGGTGCCGTCGCGCAGCGTTCCTTGTGCTTCGAGTTGCGGCAGCAGCAGGAATGGTACCTTGGTCTGGCGACCGGGAAGTTCGACATCGGTCCCGACGTTGAAGGCAATCCAGTTCATTTCCCATACACCGAACAGTATCTTGCGCAGCGACTGTAACTTGCTGTCCTGGTCCGACAGTCCTTCCATCGCGATGGCGCGCCGGACGTCGCTGGGGTTGACCGGAATCCAGCCGAATCCCGGGACATAGAATTCCGCCCGGACGTGCTGGGCTCGTGTGGCATCTTCTCCGGTCAGGCCCAGGCTGCGGAAAAGGCGTGAAGGTCCGACCCGCAAGCCAAACACGCAACGGGCGGGAATGCCGATGGCGCGGCAGATCGCGACGAACAGGCCGTTGATGTCTGCCGAGCGACCACCGTACTTGCCGCTGATCAGTTGCCGGTTGATGTCGCCGTTGCCACAACCTGGCAATTCGGCATCGTAAATGGTGTTTTCGACCACCCAGTCATAGATCGCCTTGGTCTGGGCAACCGGGTCCTTGATCCGGCCGACAATCCGGGTGCCGAGCTGGTGCGCCAGACCATCATTGGGTATCAGTTGCGAAGCCTGCAGATTGCGCCGGAGGATGTCGTCGCGCTCCGGGGCGATCGAGCGCTTGGTGATGTCGAAATGGCGGTCAGCCGTCGTTACAACGGTCTTGATCTGGAAGTGGGCCTCGCTGCCGTCAGACCACTCGGAATGAAACACTTCGAGATCGCCGTCGGGCAGGCGGCGCATACTGGATAGTTTCGGGTTGCCGTCCCAGGAATGGCCGAGCGTGCGCTGGAAAAGGGTGTCCTGATTGAGCGGCAGGGGTAGCCACAGGCTGGTTTGGCCGGTGGCACCTTTTACGGTGACAACCGTAGCGATTTCGTAAGTCTGCCAGGTTGCCGGTGGTTCTTCTGCCTTGACCGGCGGCAGACGGGTTGCGGAGGTGCCCTGCGGCGGTTTCTCGGTGATCGGGTCGTTGGCCGTATGGACGCCCGACGAGGATGAGGCTGCGGCGGACTTGGCGCCGCTCTGACTGGATTTTGGCTTTTTGCTGGTGGATTTCGCAGCCGTCTTGCTGGCAGACTTCTTTTTTGCCGCCAGCGCTTCGGTGGAAAACAGCGACAGTGCAGCGGCAGACGCTAGAAAATCACGGCGTTTCAATGGTTCCTCCGGCGGAGACAGCTCGCGGCTTAAACGCAAAGGCCGTGTCACTGACACGGCCCCTGTAGTTATCAGATTCGATTATAGCACTTCGGCCGCGTGGTCAGCCAAGCGCGAGCGCTCGCCGCGTTGTAACGTTATGTGACCGGAGTGCGGCCAGCCTTTGAATCGGTTGACGACGTAGGTCAGGCCTGAGCTGCCTTCGGTCAGGTACGGGGTGTCGATCTGCGCGATGTTGCCCAGACAGACTACCTTGGTACCGGGACCGGCGCGGGTAACCAGTGTTTTCATCTGCTTTGGCGTCAGGTTCTGTGCCTCGTCGATGATCAGGTACTTCTTGAGGAAGGTCCGGCCGCGCATGAAATTGAGCGATTTCACCTTGATCCGCGAGCGGATGATGTCGTGCGTGGCTGCCTTGCCCCACTCGCCGCCATAGGGGCCGCTACTCTCGTCGATATGGGTCAGCACGTCGAGATTGTCCTCGAGCGCGCCCATCCACGGCGCCATCTTTTCTTCTTCGGTGCCCGGCAGGAAACCGATGTCCTCGCCGACCGGTACCGTGACCCGGGTCATGATGATTTCGGCAAAGCGCTTGCCTTCGAGCACCTGGGTCAGCCCTGCGGCGAGCGTCAACAGCGTCTTGCCGGTACCGGCCTGGCCGAGCAGGGTGACGAAGTCAATGTCCGGATTCATCAGCAGGTTCAGTGCGAAATTTTGTTCGCGGTTGCGCGCTGTGATTCCCCAGACGGCATTTTTCGGGTGCGTGTAATCGATCAGCGTTTCCAGGACGGCCGATTTGCCCGCGACTTCCTTGACGATGGCAGTAAAGCCGTCGCCTTCCAGCCAGACGAATTCGTTGACCAGCATCTGCGGGCAAAGCGGCCCGTTGACCTTGTAGTAGGTCTTGCTGTCCTTCTTCCACGACTCCATGCCCTTGCCGTGCTTGTCCCAGAAATTGGCGGGCAGGGCGCGGGTGCCGGTGTAGAGGATGTCGGTATCCTCGAGTACCTTGTCGTTGAAGTAATCCTCGGCCAGCAGGTTGAGCGCGCGCGACTTGATGCGCATGTTGATGTCTTTGGACACCAGAATGACCGGGCGCCTGGGGAATTTCTTCTGCAGGTGGATGACGACCGACAGGATCTGGTTGTCGACCTTGGAGGTTGGCAGGCCCTGCGGCAGTTCTGCGCTGATCGCTTCGGTCTGCAGGAACAGGCGGCCGCTGGCCAGTTTCTTGGAGGGGCCGTAGAGGTCGATACCCTCGTCGATGTTTACGCCGTCATGGGCGAGCATTTCGTCCAGCGAGCGCGAAGCCTGGCGGGCGTTGCGGGCGATTTCCGACATGCCTTTCTTGTTGTTGTCGAGTTCTTCCAGTGTCATGATCGGCAGGAAGATGTCATGCTCCTCGAAACGATAAAGGCAGCTGGGATCGTGCATCAGCACGTTGGTGTCGAGGACGAAAATCTTGGTTACAGCAGGTTTTCTGGCAGCGGCTGGCTTGCGCGGCATGAAATTGGCCTTTGTCGGAGGTTAAAGGGTTTTGACGAAATCAAGAACTTCCCGGGCGTGGTCGGCCACCTTGACGCCGCGCCACTCGCGACGCAGAACACCCTTGCGGTCGATGACGAAGGTGCTGCGCTCGACGCCACGCACCTGTTTGCCATACATGTTTTTCATTTTCATGACCGAGAATAGCGCGCAGACTGCCTCGTCGGTGTCGGCGCCAAGTTCGAAAGGCAGCGACTGCTTGGCCTTGAAGTTTTCGTGTGACTTCAGGCTGTCCCGCGAAATTCCCAGAATTACGGCGTCGACCGCAACAAACTCCGGATACAGATCGCGGAACTGTTGCGCCTCGGTGGTACAGCCCGGCGTGCTGTCCTTGGGGTAGAAATAGATGACGAGGACCTTGCCGGCCTGCGCCGCCAGGTTGAAGTCCTGGCCGCCGGTGGCGGGCAGTGTGAAGTCCGGAATTTTCGTGTCGAGCATGGTTTTCTCCTGATCTCGGGTGTCTGGCCATTGTCGGCAATGGGCAGGGATGCGGTCAAGTTGTTACACTTCACGCCATGCTGAAAAATCTGCTTCGCCTGGTGTCCATCCTGTTGCTGTCCGCGTGCGGGCCGGTATGGAACGATCCGTATCCGGCCGCGGACGCTGAGCAGAATACCCTCTATGCCGCATTCACCGACCGGCCGAAGCATCTCGATCCGGCGCAGTCCTATACCGAGGATGAGCTGACCTTCACCGGGCAAATTTACGAACCACCCTTGCAGTATCACTACCTGAAGCGTCCATACGAGCTGATCCCGGCAACGCTGGAAGAGATTCCGCATCCGCGCTTCTTCGATGCCAAGGGACTTGAATTGGCGGCCGACGCGCCGCTCAAGTCGATTGCCGAGAGCGTCTACGAACTGAGACTGAAGCCGGGCATACGCTTCCAGCCGCACCCGGCCTTTGCCGTCGACGCCCGCGGTCAACCGCTTTATCTGGGGAAAAATGTGGCCGATGGCCGGCAGACGGTCGCCGATTTCCCGCAGACGGGTACGCGCGAGCTGACCGCCGACGACTACATCTACCAGATCAAGCGCCTTGCCCATCCGCGGCTGCATTCGCCGATTTTCGGCATGATGGCCGGGCGCATCGTCGGTCTCAAGGAACTTGGCGTGGCGCTGGAGGCGGCGGCGCGCGAGTTGCCGGCCGATGAGTGGCTCGACCTCGACGCCTACCCGTTGTCCGGGGTCGAGAAGGTTGACAGCCATACCTGGCGCATTCGCATCAAGGGCAAGTATCCACAGTTTCTTTTCTGGCTGGCGATGCCCTTCTTCGCGCCGGTGCCGCGCGATGTGGATCGCTTCTACGCCCAGCCCGGCATGGCCGCCAAGAACCTGACGCTCGACTGGTGGCCGGTCGGCACTGGTCCGTTCATGCTCACGGAAAACGACCCGAACCGGCGCATGGCGCTGACGCGCAACCCGAATTTCGCTGGCCGCCAGACCTATCCCTGCGAAGGGGAGGAAGGCGATCGCGCGGCGGGCTTGCTCAAGGATTGTGGCAAACCCTTGCCCTTTCTGGAACAGGCAGTCTTTACCCGTGAAAAGGAAGCGATCCCCTACTGGAACAAATTCCTGCAGGGCTACTACGACGCATCGGGAATTTCTTCGGACAGTTTCGATCAGGCGGTGCGCGTCAATGTCGGCGGCGATGTGGCGCTGACCGAGGAAATGCGCGACAAGGGGATCCGCCTGCTGACTTCGGTCAAGACCTCGACCTTCTACATGGGGTTCAACATGCTCGACCCGGTGGTCGGCGGCCTGGGCGAGCGGGCGACCAGGATCAGACAGGCAATCTCGATTGCCGTCGATCAGGAAGAGTACATTTCGATCTTCCAGAACGGGCGCGGAATCGCTGCCCAGAGCCCGTTGCCACCGGGAATATTCGGTTATGAGGGCGGCGAGGCGGGCCTTAACACCGTCGTATACGACTGGGTGGATGGCAAGCCGCGCCGCAAGCCGGTCGAGGTCGCCAGAAAGCTGATGCTCGAGGCCGGTTACCCGAACGGCCGCGATGAAAAGACCGGCGAGCCGCTGGTCATCTATCTCGATACCACCAGCGGCGGCATGGGAGAGAAATCCCGGCTCGACTGGCTGACCCGGCAGTTCGCCAAGATCGACATCCAACTGGTGGTCCGCTCGACCGATTTCAACCGTTTCCAGGACAAGATACGCAAGGGCAATGTCCAGTTGTATTACCTGGGCTGGAATGCCGACTACCCGGACCCGGAAAATTTCTTCTTCCTGCTCGACGGCAACGAAGGCAAGGTCGCCAAGGGCGGCGAAAATGCGTCAAATTACGCCAATCCAGAATTCGACCACTTGTTCGCCCGGATGAAGGACATGAACAACACGCCGGAACGTCTGCAGATCGTCCGCGAGATGAATCGTATCCTGCACCACGACACGCCCTGGGACTTCGGCCTCCACCCGAAAAGCTATACGCTGTCGCATCGCTGGTTGAAAAACCGCAAGCCGAGCGATGTCGGCAACAATATCCTCAAATATCAGCGCATCGACGCCGTCAACCGCGCCATCGCCCGGCGCGAATGGAACCGGCCGGTGCGCTGGCCGCTGGCGATTGGCCTTGCTCTGGTTGTGCTGGCGATCATTCCGGCGTTTATCGGCTATCGGCGGCGGGAGCGCCGGGCCGCCGTCAAATGACGCTTGCCGACCGTCAGCGGGCGCTGGACGCGTTGCTGGCGGAATTCAGGCCGCTCTGGCATGCACAGCCGTTTCGCGAACACCGGCCTGACTGGTGTCGGCAGTGGCCGGCGCTGGCGGCCGAACTGCTGGCGCTCGACGACAGCGAACTGGCGCATCTTGCCGATGATGGCGAGGCAGCGGCGGAATTCGTTGCGCGCCATGTCGGCGACCTCGCAGCAATGACGGATCTGGCGCGCGTGCCGGATTGCTCGCGCACCCTACTGCCGGACTTTGGCCCGTTCTGGGCCTACGGGATTCCCGGACGCAAAAGGTCGCAGATCGAGGCCTTTGCCGCGAGTGCAGCGTACAGCGGCCAACCCCTGATCGACTGGTGCGGCGGCAAGGGGCACCTTGGGCGCCTGCTGGCGCTGCACTGGAAAGTTGGCGTGACCACCCTGGAAATTGACCGCGGGCTGTGTGTCGATGGCGAACACCTCGCACGACGGGCAAGGGTAGCGCAAGGTTTCGTTGCGGGCGATGTCATGTTGCCGGGTACCCGGCTGCCGCAGGGCGGGCATGCCGTGGCGCTGCATGCCTGCGGCCATTTGCATCGGGCGCTGGTCAGTCGGGCGGTCGCGGGCGGTTTGGCGGCGCTAGATGTGGCGCCATGCTGCTATCACCTTGGGGTCGCCGGCGATTATCTCCCGTTGTCCGGACCGTTGCTGACGTACGTGACCGCCGACGACGCCCGCCTCGCGGTTACCGAGTCGGTGACTGCGGTGCCGCGCCAGCGCTCGCAGCGCGACCGTGAAATGGCCTGGAAGCTCGCATTCGATGTTTGGCGTCGGCTGGAAAATGGCGATCGATACCTTAATTTCCGTCCGGTACCGGCGGCCTGGATGCGCGGCAGTTTTGCTGAATTCATGGTACTGATGACCCGCCGCGAGCAACTGCCGAAACCGGATGCGCAGAGGATGGCATGGCTGGAAGAACGGGGTTGGGAACGTCAGCGGGAAGTCATGCGCTTGTCGATCGTCCGCCATGCCTTCCGGCGACCGCTGGAAGTCTGGCTGGCGCTGGATCTCGCGGTACGACTCGAGAACGACGGGTATTCGGTCAGTCTTGGCCGCTTTTGCGAACGCCGGCTGACGCCACGCAACCTGCTTATCTCGGCACGCCTGAAGTAAACAGGTAGGCGGCGAGGTCCGCCGGATGGTCGGCAACAAAGTCCGCGCCCCAGGTATGCGGCGGGCCGCCGTTGCCAAGATAGCCGTAGGAAACCGCTGCCGTCAGCGTGCCGGCCGCCTGGCCGGCAACGATGTCGCGCCGATCGTCACCGACGTAGAGCGTGCGTTGCGGCGCGCAGCCCAGCATCGTGCAGGCATGCAGGACCGGCAACGGGGAAGGCTTGGCTTCTGCCGTAGTATCGCCGCTGACCACGCAAGCGGTGCGCGGGCTGAGCCCGAGGGCTGCGACGAGCGGATCGGTGTAGCGCGCCCGCTTGTTGGTGACGATGCCCCACGCGATACCGTGGGCCTCAAGCGTGTCGAGCAGCTTAGGGATGCCATCGAAGAGTGTCAACAGTTCGCACAGGCGAGCGCCGTAGATTTCGAGAAAACGTGCGGACAGCCGCCCGTACTCAGCATCTGCCGGCTCAATGCCGAAACCTTCGCCAAGCAGGCCGCGGACGCCGCTCGAAGTGTGCGGGCGCAGACGGGAAAACGGCTGTTGCGGTCGACCTTCCTCAAGCAGCAAAATGTTCAGCGTGGCGCAGAGGTCCGGCGCCGTATCGGCCAGCGTCCCGTCGAGGTCGAACAGGACGGCGTCAAGCATTCCTGGTGGCGCGCATCAGATAATTGACATCCGTATTGCGCCCCAACGCATAGTGCCGGGTCAGCGGGTTGTAGGTCATGCCGATCAGCTCGTCGGGTTCGAGGTCGGACTGCCTGCACCAGCGGGTCAGTTCGGAGGGTTTGATGAACCGGGCAAAGTCATGCGTGCCCCTGGGCAGCATCTGCAACAGGTATTCGGCGCCGATCACCGCAAACAGGTAAGCCTTGGGGTTGCGGTTGAGCGTGGACAGGAAGACCTGGCCGCCCGGCTTGACCAAGCGCGCGCAGGATGCAACGACGCTCGCTGGATCGGGGACGTGTTCGAGCATTTCCAGGCAGGTCACGGCGTCAAAGGCGCCGGGCATCTTGTCGGCCAGCTGCTCGACGGAAATCTTGCGGTAATCGACCTTTTGCCCGCTTTCCAGCAGGTGGAGGCGGGCAACGGAGAGCGGCTTTTCCGAGAGATCGATTCCGGTGACGTTGGCGCCGCGAACTGCCATGCCTTCGGAGAGCAGGCCGCCGCCGCAGCCGACGTCGAGGATGCGCTTGCCGCCGAGACCGATGGCGGCGTCGATCCAGTCGAGGCGCAGGGGATTGATGTCGTGCAGGGGCTTGAATTCGCTGTTTGGATCCCACCAGCGATGAGCGAGATCTCCGAATTTTTCCAGTTCGGCTGGGTCGGCATTGAGCATGGTTCGGCCTGAAACGTCAGTTAAGTGATCGGAAATGAAAAAACCCCGCTTGCGCGGGGTTTTTGCTGAAGCGCGGCGTCTTACTTGGTGCCGATGACTTCGATGTCGGCACGGCGATCCGGCTGCAGGCACTGGATGAGAGCCTTGGTCGGCGCATTGCCCTTGCACTTGTCACCGGTGACCGGCTGCTTCTCGCCCTTGCCTTCGGTATAGACACGGTTGGTTTCGATGCCCTTGGACACCAGATAGGTCTTGACGGCGGCAGCGCGACGCTCGGACAGCTTCTGGTTGTAGGAATCGGAACCGATGCGGTCGGTGTGGCCGACGACGAGGATCACTTCAAGCTTGATGGCCTTGGCCTTGGAGACCAGTTCGTCGAGCTTGGCCTTGCCTTCGGGGCGCAGCGTGGCCTTGTTGAAGTCGAACAGCGCATCGGCAGCGACGGTGATCTTCTCGGCAGTCGGCTTCGGTGCAGCGGCCATAGGCGGTGCCGGCGGCTCGCAGACTTCCTTCGGCAGCAGGTCCTTGTCGCATTCGCAGCCAGCCGGATCCTTGGCGGCAGCAGCCGGGGTCCAGTAGCCGGTACGCCAGCAGAGGCCGAAGCCGCTCTTGGCGACGACGTTGCGCTGGTCGATGACATAGACGCGTTCTTGTGCCTGGACGGCGGTGGCACCAAAGCCGATACCGGCCAGCAGAGCCAGAATGAGCGATTTCTTGGCAATGTTCTTGATCATTGTTTTCCCTCGTTGAAGAAAATTAGCAAACTTTTTACCCGAGTAGAGAGGGGCATTCAGCGTTCTCTACGGACCTCCAGCCTATTCTGCCATAGGGCGATTGCGGATTCCAAGTCATTTTGACCATCTCCGACGATCGTTTTGTGGTCTACGCAACACTTTCCGCCAACCCACACGTGGGTCACGCATTCGCGGCCCGCGACATGCACGAGATGCGATACCGGGTCGTAACAAGGCTTTGTATTCAGTCCCTTGAGACTGACGGCGACGAGGTCCGCCGCCTTGCCGGGGGTGATCGAGCCGATTTCGCTGCCGAGGCCGAGCGCGTTGGCGTTGTCGAGGGTGGCCATGCGCAATGCCTCGCGGGCGGGCAGCATGCTGGCGTCGCCGGTGCTGCCTTTGGCCAGCAATGCGGCAAGGCGCATCTCGCCGAACATGTCGAGGCGGTTGTTGCTGGCGGCGCCGTCGGTGCCGAGGCCGACGTTGATGCCCAGCTGTCGCATCTGCGCCACAGGGGCAATGCCGCCGCCCAGCTTGAGGTTGGATGTCGGGCAATGGGCGACGTTGCAGCCGGTTGCCGCGAGCAGTTCGAGGTCAGCGGGATCAATATGTATGCCATGGACGCCGATGAATCCCGGGCCGAGCAGGCCCAGCCGCTTCAGGCGCGCCAGCGGCGTGAGCCCATGCAGGCGCCGGCTTTCTTCGATTTCGTGGCGCGTTTCGTGGATATGGCAGTGAATCGGGATGTTGAGCTGCGCCGCAAGGGTTGCCAGTCGCTCGAACGTGGTATCGGAAACCGTATATGGGGCATGCGGCGCCAGGCAGAATCCGATCAGCGGGTGATTCAGCCACTGCTCGCGAACGGCGAGTCCCTTGTCGATGTAATCGTCGGCATCGCTGGCATAGGGTGTCGGAAACTCGATCGCCGTGATCCCGAGCATGGCGCGCATGCCGAATTCCGATGCTGCCGCAGCCGCCGCTTCGGGAAAGAAGTACATGTCGTTGAAGCAGGTGATGCCACCGGCCAGCATCTCGGCGCAGGCGAGGCGCGTCCCGTCATAGACGAATTGCGTCGAAACGTTGGCGGTTTCGGCCGGCCAGATGTGTTTTTCCAGCCAGTCCATCAGCGGCAGGTCGTCGGCCAGCCCGCGCATCAGCGACATCGCGGCGTGGGTGTGGAGGTTGATCAGTCCGGGAATCAGGATGTGGTCTTCAAGCAGCACGCGCTGTGCCGGATTGAAACGGCTGCGCGCCTCGGCGGAGGGCAGCAGGGCGACGATGCGTCCGGCATGAATCGCCACGGCATGGTTTTTCAGGACCACATCAGGGTCGACCGCAGCGATCCAGCTCGGCTCGATCAGCAGGTCGATGAATTCGGGAGTGCTTTTCATGGAAATCGGCGGCTGTCTCAATGTGGGTCGCGTGTTAAAATAGCAAATTACACTCGATCCAACCAATAATGCATCGCGCAAGCGTTGCGAATGTGAGACATGGACCAATTCGCCAAAGAAACATTGCCGATCAGCCTCGAAGACGAGATGCGGCGTTCCTATCTCGATTATGCGATGAGCGTGATCGTCGGCCGGGCGCTGCCGGATGCGCGCGACGGCCTGAAGCCGGTCCATCGCCGGGTGTTGTTCGCGATGCACGAGCTGAACAACGACTGGAACAAGGCATACAAGAAATCGGCGCGTATCGTCGGCGACGTGATCGGTAAGTATCACCCGCATGGCGACACGGCGGTCTATGACACGATCGTTCGCATGGCGCAGGATTTCTCGTTGCGCTACATGCTGGTCGATGGCCAGGGTAACTTCGGTTCGGTCGACGGCGACAACGCGGCGGCCATGCGTTACACCGAAGTGCGGATGGCCAGGATCGGCCACCAGTTGTTGGAAGACCTCGACAAGGAAACGGTCGATTTCGGGCCGAACTACGACGGCTCGGAGAACGAGCCGCTGGTCATGCCGGCACGCATCCCGAATCTGCTGATCAACGGCTCGTCCGGCATCGCGGTCGGAATGGCGACCAATATCCCGCCCCACAACCTGAACGAGGTGATCGCCGGTTGCCTGGCCACACTGGAAAACCCGGCGATCAGCATCGACGAGCTGATCGAACACATTCCGGCGCCGGATTTTCCGACCGCCGCGCTGATCTACGGCGTGATGGGCGTGCGCGAAGGTTACAAGACCGGCCGCGGGCGGGTCGTCATGCGTGGTCGCACCCATATCGAGGATCTGGAAAAGGGCAACCGTCAGGCCATCATCATCGACGAGATTCCCTACCAGGTTAACAAGAAGACCTTGATCGAAAAGGTCGCCGAGCTGGTCAACGAGAAGAAGATCGAGGGCATTTCCGATATCCGCGACGAGTCGGACAAGTCCGGCATGCGCGTGGTCATCGAACTGAAGCGCGGCGAGGTGGCCGAGGTCATCCTCAACAACCTGTACAAGCAGACGCAGTTGCAGGATACCTTCGGCATGAACATGGTGGCGCTGGTCGACGGCCAGCCGCGCTTGCTCAACCTGAAGCAGATGCTCGAATGCTTCCTGTCGCATCGCCGCGAGGTGGTTACGCGGCGCACGGTGTACGAACTGCGCAAGGCGCGCGAACGCGGCCACATCCTCGAAGGCCTGGCCGTTGCGCTGTCCAACGTCGACGAAATCATCACCCTGATCAAGGCGGCGCCGACCCCGGCCGATGCCAAGCGCGGCCTGATGGAGCGTACCTGGCGCAGTCCGGTGGTCGAGGAAATGCTGCTCCGTGCCGCTTCGGATGCTTCGCGTCCGGATGGCCTGGCGCCGGAATTCGGTCTTTCCGGGCAGGGCTATCGTTTGTCGGACGCCCAGGCGCAGGCGATTCTGGAACTGCGCCTGCAGCGCCTCACCGGCCTCGAGCAGGACAAGATCGTCAGCGAGTACAAGGATGTCATGGCGAAGATCCTCGATCTGCTCGACATCCTGGCCAAGCCGGAACGCATTACCGAAATCATCGTCGGTGAACTGACGGCGATCCGTGACCAGTTCGGCGACGAGCGCCGATCGGAAATCATTCTGCACACGCAGGAACTCGGCATCGAGGATTTCATCACGCCGCAGGACATGGTGGTGACGCTCTCGCATGGCGGTTACATCAAGGCCCAGCCGCTGGCCGATTACCGTGCCCAGCGGCGCGGCGGAAGAGGCAAGCAGGCGGCGGCGATCAAGGACGAGGATTTCGTCGATCAGCTGTTCGTTGCCAACACCCACGATTACATCCTGTGCTTCTCGAACCGCGGCCGCTGCTACTGGCTCAAGGTCTACGAAGCGCCGCAGGGCAGCCGCGCCAGCCGCGGCAAGCCGATCGTCAACCTCTTCCCGCTCGAGGAGGGCGAACGGATCAATGCCGTGCTGCCGGTCAAGGAGTTCTCCGAAGATCAGTACGTCTTCATGGCCACCGTCAAGGGCACGGTCAAGAAAACGCCGCTCTCCGATTACTCGAATCCGCGCAAGGCCGGCATCATCGCCGTGAGTCTGGACGAGGGCGATTACCTGATCGGCGTCGAGCTGACCAACGGCCAGAGCGATATCGTGCTGGTTTCCAATGCCGGCAAGGCGGTCTGGTTCGACGAGGAAGACGTGCGCCCGATGGGCCGTGGCGCGCGCGGTGTGCGTGGCATGCGCTTGCAGGAAGGCCAGTCGCTGATTTCGCTGCTGGTGGCCGAGAGCGATCAGCAGACCGTGCTGGTGGCGACCGAGAACGGCTTCGGCAAACGCACCGTGCTGGCCGATTTCCGTCACTCGGGGCGCGGCACGCAGGGCGTGCGGGCGATTGCCGCCGACCGCGAGCGCAATGGTCCGGTGATCGGCGCCAAGCTGGTCAACGACGAAGACGAGGTCATGCTGATCACCACCGGTGGGGTGCTGATCCGCACCCGGGTCGCCGAGATTCGCGGCATGGGCCGGGCGACGCAGGGCGTGACGCTGATTTCGCTCGATGACGGCGAGAAGCTGGCCGGGCTGGAAAAGATCGTCGAGAGCGTCGGTGACGAGGTGGAAGCGCCGGGCGATGCCACTGACCAGGCACCTGGCGATCAGGTTGCGGATTCCACCGGCGAGGCTGCCGGGGAAGAATGATGGGTCGGGCCTGGAACTTCAGCGCCGGCCCGGCTGCATTGCCGGAAGAGGTTTTGTTGCAGGCTAGTGAAGAATTGCCCGACTGGCATGGCGCCGGCTGCAGCGTCATGGAAATGAGCCATCGCGGCAAGGAGTTCACCGCCATCATCGAACAGGCCGAAACTGACTTGCGCGAATTGATGGCCATTCCCGCCGGTTACAAGGTGCTTTTCCTGCAGGGCGGCGCGACGCAGCAGTTCGCGCAGATCCCGATGAACCTGCTGGCCGGGCGTTCGGCCGACTACATCGTCACCGGTTCATGGTCGAAGAAGGCGTTCAGGGAAGCCCAACGCGTGGTGGCCAATGCGGGTACCGTCCGCTGTGCGGCGACGACCGAAGACAGCGCTTTCACCCGCCTGCCGACCGCCGAGAAAATCCGGCTCGACCCGTTCGCGGCCTACCTGCACGTGTGCACCAACGAAACGATCCATGGCGTCGAAATTCCCGCCGAGCGCATCGCCGATGCCGGCGTGCCGCTGGTCGCCGACATGTCGTCACATATCCTGTCGCGGCCGTTTCCGGTCGAAAAGTTCGGCCTGATCTACGCCGGCGCCCAGAAGAACATCGGCATCGCCGGCCTGACCCTGGTCATCGTGCGCCAGGAACTGCTCGGCATGGCGCCGCTGACCATCCCCAGTGTCATGGATTACGCGCTGATGGCCGAAAGCGGCTCCCTGCTCAATACCCCGCCGACCTACGCCATCTATATCGCCGGCCTGGTTTTCCAGTGGCTGAAGCGCCAGGGTGGCTTGGCAGGCATCGCTGCGGTCAACGCCGAAAAAGCGCGGATTTTGTACGAATGCATCGATCAGTCGGGCGGCTTCTACGCCAATCCGGTCGATCCCGATTGCCGCTCGCGGATGAATGTCCCTTTTACGCTGGCCGATCCGCAACTGGACGGCGTCTTCATCGCCGAAGCCAAAGCTGCAAACCTGATGTCGCTGAAGGGCCACAAGTCGGTCGGTGGCATGCGTGCCTCCATCTACAACGCCGTGGCGCCGGAAGGCGTGCGGGCGCTGGTGGATTTCATGAACGATTTCGCCAAACGCAATGGTTAAACCCACATGAGCGACGAACTGCAAAAGGCCCTGGCCGGTATCCGCACCGAAATCGACAGCATCGATGCCGAATTGCTGCGCCTGTTTAACCAGCGCGCCCGCTGCGCCCAGAAAGTCGGCGCGATCAAGGCCGAACATGGCGAAGCGGGGCACATCTACCGACCGGAGCGCGAGGCGCAAGTGCTGCGCCGCCTGCAGGAGGCCAATCCCGGTCCGCTGCCGAGCGAAAACATCACCTTCTTCTTCCGCGAAGTCATGTCGGCCTGCCTGGCGTTGGAAGAGCCGCTGGGCATTGCCTTCCTCGGCCCGCTTGGCACCTTTTCAGAGTCGGCAGCCACCAAGCACTTCGGTCATGCGGCACGCCTGTTGCCGCAGGTTTCGATCGACGACGTCTTTCGTGAAGTCGAGTCCGGGCACGCGCAATACGCGGTCGTCCCGGTCGAAAACTCGACCGAAGGCGCGGTCGGCCGCACGATGGACCTGTTGCTGGCGACCCCGCTCAAGATCTGCGGCGAATTGGTGTTGCGCATTCATCAGCATCTGCTCTCCAGCGAAACCGATCTGGGTGGCATCACCAAGGTCTTCTCGCACGCCCAGTCGCTGGCGCAGTGCCACGAATGGCTGAACCGCATGTTGCCCAACGCGCAGCGCATTCCGGTCGGCAGCAACGCCCAGGCTGCGCGCAATGCGTCGGAAGAGCCAGGCACGGCGGCGATCGCCGGCGAAGCGGCGGCGGCCCGCTACAGTCTGCCGCGCCTCGCCGAAAACATCGAGGACGAACCCAACAACACAACGCGTTTTCTGGTCCTCGGCAAGCACGACGCCGGACCTTCGGGGCGCGACAAGACCTCGCTGATCATGTCGGCACCCAATCGCACCGGTGCCCTGCACGAATTGCTGCTGCCCTTGTCCAGTGCCGGCGTTTCGATGTCGCGGCTGGAGTCGCGCCCGGCCCGCCATGCCCTCTGGGAATATGTCTTCTACGTCGATATCGATGGTCATCGCGATGATCCGGCGGTCAAGACCGCGCTCGACGAGCTGGCGGCGCGCGCTGCCTATCTTAAAATTCTTGGGTCTTACCCGGTCGCCGTTTATTGAGGAGTTCGCCATGAGCCTTGTCGAACAAGCACTGTCCTACGTTCGTGCCATTTCACCCTATCAGCCGGGCAAGCCGATCACCGAACTGGCCCGTGAAATGGGGATTCCGGTTAACAAGATCGTCAAACTGGCCTCCAACGAAAATCCGCTGGGCATGAGCCCCAAGGCGAGGAAGGCCGTCGAGGCGGCGATCAATGGCATCGAGCGCTATCCGGATCAGTTTGAGTTGATCAAAGCCGTCGCAACGCGTTGCAACGTGGCGCCGAGTCAGGTCGTCCTCGGCAACGGTTCCAACGACGTACTCGACCTGATCGCCCGCGTTTTCCTGGCGCCCGGTCGCTCGGCAGTTTTTGCCCAACATGCGTTTGCGGTTTATCCGCTCGCCACGCTGTTGACCGGCGCCGAGCTGATATCGACGCCGGCCAAGCACTACGGCCACGACTTACAGGCCATGCGCGCCGCCATCCGGCCCGATACGCGCATCGTCTGGATCGCCAACCCGAACAACCCGACCGGCAACTTCCTGCCGTATCCGGAAGTGCGCGCCTTCCTCGAAGCGGTGCCAAAGGATGTGGTCGTCGTTCTCGACGAAGCCTACAACGAATACCTGCCGCCAACCGAGCGGGTCGATACGGCGGCGTGGATCGCCGATTTCCCCAACCTGGTCGTCACCCGCACCTTCTCGAAGATCTTCGGCCTGGCCGGCCTGCGCGTCGGCTATGCGCTGGCATCCGCCGAAATCGCCGACCTGATGAACCGTGTCCGCCAACCGTTCAACGTCAACAATCTGGCGATTGCGGCAGCCATAGCCGCCCTCGAAGACCACTTGTTCGTCGCTGAAAGTTACGAACTGAACCGGCGCGGCATGGAGCAGATCGTCGCCGGTCTCAAGCGGCTCGGACTGGAGCATATTCCGTCGCACGGCAACTTCGTCACCTTCAAGGCAGGCGATGGCGCGGCGGTCAATCAGAAGCTTCTGAAACAGGGCGTCATCGTGCGGCCGATCGGCGGCTACGGCCTGCCGGAATGGCTACGGGTGACCATCGGCACCGAGCCGGACAATACCCGCTTTCTCGAAGCCCTGGAGAAGGCGCTCTGAGGAGTGGTAGCCATGTTGCATGTAACGCCCAACGGGTATATCGTGTTACATGTAACTAAAAAGAGGTTTCTTATGGCTTCATCTGTCACCGCACGTGTCCAGAAGCGCCGCGATGTCTTGCGGGCAGCGGGTTTGCGCCCGATCCAGATCTGGGTTCCCGATACGCGGAGGCCATCATTTGCCGAGGAATGCCGACGGCAATCGAGTCTCGCGGCCCGGGCTGACCAAGGTGACTTGGCGCTTTTGGGTTTCCTTGACGATGCGCTGGGCGATGTCGATGGCTGGTCGGCATGACGCGTGGCGATCTGGTCAGCATCGCCGTTCAGGGAGATTTCGGCAAGCCGCGTTCGGCGCTGGTGATTCAGTCCGACAATTTCGACAGCCATGCGACGGTTACCGTCCTGCTGGTTTCCGACACACTGGTCGACGCCCCGCTATTCCGCATCACCGTGCAGCCGACGCCCGGCAACGGCTTGCAGAAAGCGTCGCAGATCATGGTCGATAAGGTGATGACCGTGAAGCGGGACAAGATTGGCGCTGCCTTCGGCAGTCTTGACTCGATCCACATGCTGGAGATCGAGCGATGCCTGACGGTATTTCTTGGCATTGCAAAATGATGTTCGCCCGGGTGCCGAGTGGTCATTTTGACGTTTTCCCAGGAGATTCCTGAATGCCGGAATTTGGCAAAATCGTCGTTTTCGGGACCGGCCTGATCGGCGGTTCGTTCGCGCTGGCGCTCAAGGAAGCCGAGGCGGTCGAGGAGGTGGTCGGTTTCGGCCGCACGCCGTTGACCTTGCGCATCGCGCAGGAACTCGGGGTGATCGACCGTGCCGGCATCAACCCGACGCACGAAATCGAGGATGCCGACATCGTGCTGGTGGCTACCCCGGTCGCGCAAATGCCGGAAATTTTCGAACGCATTGCGCCTTACCTGGGCCCGAACACGATCGTCACCGACGGTGGCTCGACCAAAAGCGATGTCGTAGCTGCCGCCCGTGCCGCCCTTGGCGAACGGATCAGCCAGTTCGTCCCGGCCCACCCGATCGCCGGTGCCGAGAACAGCGGACCGGCGGCGGCGCGCTGGGATCTCTATCAGGGCAAGAAAGTGGTCGTCACCCCGCTCCGGGAAAACAGCGACGACGCGCTCGACCATATCAAGCGCGCCTGGTCGCTGTGCGGGGCCGACATCTACGAGCTGGCGCCGGAAGCGCACGACCGGGTGTTTGCCGCCGTCAGCCATCTGCCGCATCTGCTGTCATTTGCGCTGGTACACGATCTGGCGGTGCGTGAGGACGCCGACCTGTTCTTCACATTCGCTGCATCCGGTTTCCGCGATTTCACGCGGATCGCCGCCAGCCATCCTGAAATGTGGCGCGACATCTGCCTCGCCAATCGCGAAGCGTTGTTGGTCGAACTGGACAGCTACCGCGCCCAACTCGACGAACTCCGCCTGGCGCTGGCGCGCAATGATGGCGAGCGGCTGGAGGAAATTTTCGGCATTGCCCGCCAGGCGCGGCGAGAGTGGGCCGGCGAAGGCTGAGATGACCAATCGGCTGCGGGCGCTGTTGTTTGTCGTCGTGCTGGCGCGTTGCGCACTCGGCGTCGCAGCAGAACCCCCGGCCATCCTCCTTGCCGAGGTCTATCGCAATCAGGTCGATGTGTCGCAGTACCTTGTCAGCGAAAAACTAGACGGTGTGCGCGCCATCTGGGATGGTCAGACGCTCCGCTTCCGCAGCGGCAAGACGATCAACGCGCCACGCTGGTTTGTCGACGGGCTGCCGAAGCGATCCCTCGATGGCGAACTGTGGCTGGGGCGGGGCAGCTTCGAGCGCCTTTCCGGCATCGTGCGCCGTGAGGTGCCGGATGACGCCGGATGGCGGCAGGTGCGCTACATGATCTTCGAACTGCCCGGCGCACCGGGTACCTTCCGTGAACGGGCCGATGCGATGCGCGAGATTACACGGCAAGCCAATATTCCCTGGCTTCGTGAAATCGAGCAATTTTCGGTGGTCGACCGTAACGGCCTGAAAAAACGCATGAACGAGGTCGTCAAGGCCGGCGGCGAAGGGCTGATGCTGCACCGCGCCGATGCGCTTTACGAAACCGGGCGCAGCGATACTTTGCTCAAGATGAAACCCTGGGAAGATGCCGAGGCGGTCGTCATCGGCTATCTGCCAGGTAAGGGCAAGCATGCCGGCAATATGGGCGCCCTGCGCGTTCGTACTGGCGACGGTCGGGAGTTCTCGTTGGGTACCGGATTTACCGATCAGCAGCGTGCTAATCCGCCACCGATAGGCGCTACGGTGACCTATCGTTACCACGACGTCACTCGGCTTGGCACGCCACGCTTCGCCAGTTTTCTGCGGGTGAGGGAAGAGTGACTTTACGCGCTAGAATGCGGTCTTCGATATTGGAAATGAATAGATGATTTTCGTCACCGGTGGCGCCGGCTTTATCGGCAGCAATTTTGTCCTCGATTGGCTGGCGCAGTCCGATGAGCCGGTCGTCAACCTCGATGCCCTGACCTATGCCGGCAACCTCGAGAACCTTGCCAGCCTGAGTGGTGACTCGCGCCACATCTTCGTCAAGGGCGACATCGGCGACTTCGACCTCGTTGCCAGACTGCTCGCCGAACACCAGCCCCGCGCCATCGTCAATTTTGCCGCCGAATCGCACGTTGACCGCAGCATCCACGGCCCGGAAGACTTCATCCAGACCAACATCGTCGGCACCTTCCGCCTGCTCGAAGCCGTCCGTGCCTACTGGAACAGCCTCGCCGGCGAAGCCAAGGACAACTTCCGCTTCCTCCACGTCTCCACCGACGAAGTCTACGGCTCGCTGGAAAAGGATGACCCCGCCTTCGCCGAAACCCACCGCTACGAACCCAACAGCCCGTATTCGGCGAGCAAGGCCGCCAGCGACCATCTGGTGCGTGCCTACCATCACACCTACGGGCTGCCGGTGCTCACCACCAACTGCTCCAACAACTACGGCCCCTACCACTTCCCGGAAAAGCTCATCCCGCTGGTCATCCACAATGCGCTCGCCGGCAAGCCGCTGCCCATCTACGGCGACGGCCAGCAGATCCGCGACTGGCTCTACGTCACGGACCACTGCAGCGCCATCCGCCGTGTCCTCGAAGCGGGCAGGGCGGGGGAGGTTTACAACATCGGCGGCTGGAACGAGAAGCCCAACCTCGACGTCGTCCATACCCTGTGCGCCATCCTCGACCAACTCAGCCCGCGCGCCGACGGCAAGCCCTACAAGGAACAGATCACCTACGTCAAGGACCGCCCCGGCCACGACCGCCGCTACGCCATCGATGCCAGCAAAGCTCGAACGCGAACTCGGCTGGAAGCCTGCAGAAACCTTCGAGACCGGCATCAGGAAGACCGTGCAGTGGTATCTCGACAACCAGGCCTGGGTCGCCAACGTCACCAGCGGCGCTTACATGAACTGGGTTGGCAAGCAGTACGGTGCCTGATCAACATGCCCATCCTTTCCGTCTTTTTTGGCATCATTGTTCGCATGTGGCACGACGACCATCCGCCACCGCATGTGCATGCCGAATTTCAGGGCTTTGTCGCGCAGGTCAGTATCGAGACGGGAGAAATCATGCGGGGACAGTCACCCAGAAAAGCTGCGGTGATCGTCAAGGAATGGTGCCTGAAGCACCGGGAAGAACTGTTTGATAACTGGCAGCGAGCCCAGAAGTTTGAGCCGCTCGAACGAAATTCAAGGGGCCGATCATGATGATTAATCTATTGTCTGTACGTTACTTGGGTGGCCGGAAGTTCGCTGTCAGCTTTTCCGATGGATCAGCCGGCACGCTCGATATGGGCGAATATCTGGCAAACAGAAACGGGCCGCTGCTTGAGCAGTTGGGCGATGAATCATACTTGAGCCGGGGTTTTGTTGAAGCCGGGGCGTTTGCGTGGCCAAACGGACTGGAACTCTCGCCGGAGAAACTCTATTCCCTGGCGGTGCTCGTCAAGAATGCAGCTTGAACAAGGTCAGCCCATGAAAATTCTCCTCACCGGCAAGAACGGTCAGGTCGGCTTCGAACTCCAGCGTGCCTTGGCGCCCGTCGGTGATATCGTTGTGGTCGAACAGGCGGAATATGTTTTTTCCGATGCGGGGCCCTTCCATAAGCAGGTTCGTCAAGTCAAACCCGCTCTTGTCGTCACGGTATCTGAGTTTTGATGCTGAATGCCCAAGGTCTGATTTCTCGGAGGCTCAAGTGATTCCAGATGTCCTGAACATTGCTCGTGTAGAGCACATTGGAGACTACCGGCTATCCATGGGTTTTGATGATGGCGCCACGCAGGTCGTCGATTTCAAACCCTTCCTGATTAGCGCCCAGCATCCCGAGATACGTGCGTTCCTCGACATGGCCAAGTTCACTGCTTTCCGGGTCGAGCATGGCGATCTCGTATGGGGAGATTACGCACTGTGTTTTCCGATTGATGATCTTTACCGGAATCGAATTCCCTCGACCTCGGACAGTAAAGCGGCAGCGTGAGCCCCATGAAACTCCTCCTTACCGGCAAGAACGGCCAGGTCGGCTTCGAGCTCCAGCGCGCCTTGGCGCCGCTGGGTGAAATCGTTGCGGTCGACCAGGCGGAATGCGACCTTTCCAGCGCGGAAGCGATCCGTAATCTGGTTCGTGATACCCGCCCCGACGTTATCGTCAATCCCGCCGCCTACACCGCCGTCGACAAAGCTGAATCCGACAGCGACCTTGCCTTCGCGGTCAACGCCGTTGCACCAGCCATTTTCGGCGAGGAAGCCGCGAGGCTCGGCGCCTTCATCGTCCATTATTCCACCGACTACGTCTTCGACGGAACCAAGCAGGGCGCCTACAGCGAAGACGACACCACCAATCCGCAGAGCGTCTATGGCGAGAGCAAGCGCGATGGCGAACTGGCGCTACAGGCGGCCAACCCGCGCCACCTGATCCTGCGCACAAGCTGGGTGGTTGGCGCGCATGGCGGCAACTTCGCCAAGACCATGCTCAAGCTGGCTGCGGATCGCGACAGCCTCAGCGTCGTCGCCGACCAATGGGGAGTACCGACTTCGGCCGCCCTGCTTGCCGACATCACCGCACTCCTCATCCGCCAGCAGCAGCGCGAAAATCCGGAGGCCTTTCCTTACGGCACCTATCCATTGTGTTGCCGGCGGTGAAACCAACTGGTGCGACTACGCCCGCTACGTTATCGGCGCGGCCGTCAAGGCTGGCAAGCCGATCAAGGTGCAACCGGAAGCCATCAAGGCCATTACCACCGCCGACTACCCCACGCCCGCCAGGCGCCCCGCCAACTCGCGGCTCGACACCCGCAAGTTCCGCAACATTTTCGGCCTCGAACTGCCGCATTGGCAAGCCGGCATTCACCATATTCTTCAGCAGATGTTTTGAGCACTATGGCAGCTCACAAAAAGACCAACCGGGCAGGGATAAACGCATGAGATTAGGCGAAAAGGAACAATCAGCGATCCGCAAAGCGATTCGCGAAGCCGATTCCGAGGCTCTGATCTACCTCTTCGGCTCACGCGTCGATGATGCAGCCAAGGGCGGAGATATCGATCTGCTGGTGCTTTCAAAAAAAATCACGCTCATGGTGAAACTGGACATTCTGGCGCAGCTTCACCAGAAGCTTGGTGAGCGAAAGATCGACATTGCCGTGTATCCAGATGATTCAAGACCTTTTCCCAGAATGGTGATGCATGAGGGCGTGCGCTTATGACGCAAGTGAAAATAGAGCTGCTGCAAGAAGATCTGGCAGGATTGCAACTTGCCGCCGGGCATCTTGAATACTCGATAGAGCGGTGCCATAACCTCATCGGCCAAGAGACTTTGCCGCCAGAACAATTGGAGCGTCTTGAATCACTGACGAGCCGCTTTGCCCGATTGGCTGACTTGCTCATTCAACGTATCTTCCGCCTGGTCGATGAAATCGAGTTGACGGGTGGTGGCTCCATTCTCGACCGGATCTACCGTGCAGAAAAACGGGGTTGGGCAAGCGCCGCCGAGTTGATCAATATTCGTGAGCTGAGAAACCTGATCGCCCATGAATACGCAACCGAGAAAATGCCCGAAATCTATTCCGCCGTAGCGGCTATGGCCCCGATTCTCCTCAAGGCCGTGCCCAAGGTAGTCGAATACGCCAACAATACAATCCGGAAATATCCATCATGACCACCCGCAAAGGCCTCATCCTCGCCGGCGGCGCCGGTACCCGGCTGCACCCGGCTACCCTGTCGGTTTCCAAGCAACTGCTGCCGATCTACGACAAGCCGATGATCTACTACCCGCTGACCACGCTGCTGCTGGCTGGCATCCGGGAAATCCTGATCATCTCCACCCCGCAGGATACCCCGCGCTTCGAGCAACTCCTCGGCGATGGCTCGCGCTGGGGAATCAACCTGCAATATGCTGTCCAGCCCAGTCCGGACGGCCTCGCCCAGGCCTTCATCATCGGCGCCGACTTCATCGGCAACGACAACTCTGCCCTCGTGCTCGGCGACAACATCTTCTACGGCCACGACTTTCACCAGATACTCGGGCACGCCGACCAGCGCAGCGCCGGCGCCACCGTCTTCGCCTACCACGTGCATGACCCCGAGCGTTACGGCGTCGCCGAGTTCGACGCCAGCGGCAAGGTGCTGAGCCTCGAAGAAAAGCCGACACAGCCCAAATCCAACTACGCCGTCACCGGCCTCTACTTCTACGACAACCAGGTCGTCGACCTCGCCCGCAACCTCAAGCCATCGCCGCGCGGCGAACTGGAAATCACCGACCTCAACCGCCTATACCTCGAACAAGGCCAACTCGACGTCGAAATCATGGGCCGCGGCTATGCCTGGCTCGACACCGGCACCCACGACAGCCTGCTCGAAGCCGGCCAGTTCATCGCCACCATCGAGAAGCGCCAGGGCCTCAAGGTCGCTTGCCCTGAGGAAATCGCCTTCCGCCAGGGCTGGATCACGCCGGAACAACTCGAAGCACTCGCCCAGCCGCTGGCCAAGAACGGCTATGGGCAGTACCTGCTGCGTCTGTTGGCTGAGAAAATTTACTGATCGACCTGAACATGCGCCTCGCCAACAAACAAGTTCTGGAAATTCGCCAACTTGCCCGCCAGATAGCCGGGCGCAGCCTTTCAAGCATCCGGGTTTTTGGCTCAAGACTGGATGACCAGTGCGACCGGTGGCGACCTGGATCTCATGCTCGAATTATCGGAGCCGGTCGATAATCCTGCCCTGATCGCCGCACAGATGGCCGCCAGGACGTCACGCATCATGCACGGGCGTAAAGTTGATGTGCTGCTCAGCGCCCCCAACCTTATGCGTTTGCCGATTCATGATGTCGCGTTCGAAGAAGGGAAGCTGCTTTGACCATTGATCCAAAAAACGCACTTCGCCTGCAATTTCTGGTTCGAGTCGTCGGTAAGGAATGCAGACACCTTGTGACGACAGATCAGCGCCTGTTTGGGAACGAATTTTCACTAGAGCAAGCGGCCCACCTTGAAGAAGACCTCGATCTGGCAGAGCGGGTAGAAGCCTTCGTCGGCAGGTTCGGTCGCCTTCAGGACACTTTGGGCGACAAACTGTTGCCGCTGCTGCTGTCTGCGCTTGGTGAAAAGGTGTCCTCAGTCATCGACAATCTTGATCGTGCCGAGCGTCTGGACATCATCAAATCGGCAGACGAATGGATGGCTATGCGAAACCTCAGAAACCAGATGATTCACGAATACGTTGAAGATCCCGTCGTTCTTCACAGCGCCTTGCAATCTGGCCACGATTTTGTGCCAGTTCTGGTTGCTGCAAGTGACCGGATGTGTGCCCAGATCGTGCGGCGCGGCTGGGCATGCTGACACAATGAGCCCCATCGAGCTGTTTGAAACCAAACAAGTGCGCTCCGTATGGGATGCCGAGCGTGAGCTATGGTTTTTCAGCATTGTCGATGTGATCGCAATCCTGACCGCGAGTCCCAACCCACGCAAATATTGGAGTGTCTTAAAGACGCGCCTGAAAAAGGAAGGAAGTGAGTTGGCTACAAACTGTAGTCAACTGAAAATGGAATCGGCAGACGGCAAACGATACTTGACCGACGTCGCCGATACCGAACAACTTCTCCGTCTCGTCCAATCGATTCCATCGCCAAAGGCCGAACCGTTCAAGCAGTGGCTCGCGCAAGTCGGCTATGAACGTATCGAAGAAACCGAAGACCCGGAGCGCGCACTTGATCGTGCCATGGAGACTTACCTCAAGAAAGGCTACCCCAGAGAATGGGTCAACCAGCGCCTGAAAAGTATCGAAGTTCGCAAGGATCTGACCGATGAATGGGAAGATCGCGGCATTCAAAAAGGCAGGGACTTTGCAATCCTTACCGATGAAATCACCCGGGCATGGAGCGGGTTCAATACGCGCGAATACAAGCAGGCCAAGGATCTGAAGAAGGAAAACCTGCGCGACCACATGAGCAACCTGGAACTGGTTCTCAACATGCTTGCCGAGGCCAGCATGACCGAAATCTCGCGCCAGAAGCAACCGGAAGGATTCGAGGAAAGCCGCGTCATCGCCCGCCAGGGCGGACCCATCGCGGGCAATACCTGCAAGGAAATCGAAGAAAAATCCGGCAAGCCGGTCGTCAACAAACAGAACGCAAAGAAACTCAAATGATCGCCACCCCCAGCACCATCCCCGAAGTCCTCATCCTCGAACCCAAAGTTTTTGGCGACGACCGGGGCTTCTTCTTTGAAAGCTACAATAGGGCCGCTTTCGCCGAAGCAACGGGGTTCGACGTCGAGTTCGTGCAGGACAACCATTCGAAATCATCAAGAAATGTCCTGCGCGGCCTGCATTACCAAGTCCCGCCCCGCGCCCAGGGCAAGCTGGTTCGCGTTGTACAGGGCGAAATCTTTGATGTCGCGGTCGACCTGCGCCGGGATTCAAAAACCTTCGGCGCCTGGATTGGCGAAATCCTCAGCGCAGAAAACAGGAAACAGATCTGGATCCCGCCCGGGTTCGCACACGGTTTTCTCACCCTCAGCGAATCCGCAGAGTTCCTCTACAAATGCACGGACTACTACTCGCCCGAGCACGAGCGGTGCATCCGCTGGAATGACCAGAAAATCGGCATCGACTGGCCGTTGACCGCAGCAGTGCCCATCCTCTCGACGAAGGATGCTGCTGGAGTTTCGATTGCTTCTGCCATGTCCTGAATATGGCGTGACATGGCGCGTTACGGTAGAATTCCGCCTTTCGGCTAATCGAGCATCATGTTTCTAAAGTTGCTCATATTTTTCCACAACACGGGGTTAGGTAAATGTGCGGCATTGTCGCGGCGGCAGCCGGCAGCAACATCGTTCCCGTTCTTGTTGAAGGCCTGAAGCGGCTCGAATACCGGGGCTATGATTCAGCCGGCATCGCCGTCATCGGGGCGGGCAATATCGAACGCGTCCGCTCCGTCGGTCGCGTCGCCGAACTCGAACACGCCGCGGCCGCGACGCAATCCGTCACCGGCATCGCCCACACCCGCTGGGCAACGCACGGCGTACCCAGCGAACGCAATGCCCACCCGCACGTCTCCGGCTCGATAGCCGTCGTCCACAACGGCATCATCGAGAACTACGAAAGCCTGCGTGCCGACCTGAGCACCCGCGGCTACGTCTTCACCTCCGACACCGACACCGAAAGCATCGCCCACCTGATCCAGGCCGGCCTCGAAGCCGAACCAGACCTCTTCAAGGCGGTGCAGATTGCCTGCCGGCAACTGGTCGGCGCCTACGCCATCGCCGTCATCGACCACACCCAGCCCGGCAAGATCATCGTCGCCCGCGAAGGCTCGCCGCTGCTGCTCGGTGTTTCGGATACCGGCAACTACGCCGCCTCCGACGCCTCGGCCCTGTTGCAGGTCACGCGCAACATGGTCTATCTGGAAAATGGCGACATTGCCGAGTTGACCGCAACAGCCGTCAGGATCGCCCGTCTCGACGGCACCCCGGTCGAGCGGCCGGTCCATGTCTCCGAACTCTCGGCTGCCGCCGTCGAACTCGGCCCCTACCAGCACTACATGCAGAAGGAAATCTTCGAGCAACCCGAAGCGCTGGCCAACACGCTGGAAATCGTCGGTGGCAGCAAGAGCATCCAGCCCGGCATCTTCGGCGCCGCAGCCAATAACCTGCTCAGCGACGTCGACGCCATCCTCATTCTCGCCTGCGGCACCAGCAGCCACTCCGGCTACACCGCCCGCTACTGGCTCGAAGCCATCGCCGGCGTTCCCTGCACCGTCGAAATCGCCAGCGAATACCGCTACCGCAGCTCGGTCCCCAATCCGCGCCAGCTGATCGTCGCCATCTCGCAATCCGGCGAAACCGCCGACACCCTGGCCGCGCTGCGCCATGCCAAGCGCCTCGGGCAACAGAAAACCCTGGCCATCTGCAACGTCCCGGAGTCGGCCATCGTCCGTGAATCGGAACTGCGCTTCATCACCCGCGCCGGCCCGGAAATCGGTGTCGCCTCGACCAAGGCCTTCACCACCCAGCTTGCCGCACTCTTCGTGCTGACGCTGGTCATGGCCAAGGTCAGGAATCGCCTGACGTCCGACCAGGAAAACGCCTATATCGACCAACTGCGCCACCTGCCGGTCGCGGTCAACAAGGTGCTCGAACTCGAAAGCGACATCAAGGTCTGGGCCCAGCGCTTTGCCGACAAGCAGCACGCCCTCTTCCTCGGGCGCGGCCGGCACTATCCGATCGCCATGGAAGGTGCCCTGAAGCTCAAGGAAATCTCCTACATCCACGCCGAAGCCTACCCGGCCGGCGAACTCAAGCACGGCCCGCTGGCGCTGGTCGATGCCGACATGCCGGTGATCTCCATTGCCCCCAACGACCTGCTGCTCGACAAGCTCAAATCCAACCTCAAGGAAGTGCAGGCGCGCGGTGGGGAACTCTACGTGTTTGCCGATGGCGACTCGGAAATTGCCGAATCGGAAGGGGTGCATATCCTGCGTCTGCCCGAGCATTACGGCGAACTGTCGCCGATCCTGCATGTGATACCGCTGCAACTGCTGTCGTACCACGCGGCGCTGGTCAAGGGGACGGATGTGGACAAGCCTAGAAATCTGGCTAAGAGCGTCACAGTCGAATGATGGAGGAGATGTTTTTGTCGGACATGTCTTGGAGAAAGCGGTTTAAGGGCAATTTTTCATCCGAGACTCAAAAATGGAATTCAATAGAAGCGGCGACTCTTATTCTGTCTGCGGTTTGCACTATTTGTATTGTTGGATGGGTGCTGTGGTGCGTACGGTTCGGGATTGATTTCGCTGATGAAGGATTCTATCTCAATTGGATATCAAACCCATTCAAATACTCTGCCTCCGTAACGCAATTTGGTTATATCTACCACCCAATTTTTAGACTTGTTGATGGAGATATCGCGGCACTCCGGCAGTTCAACGTTCTAGTTACATTTCTCTTGGGCTGGGTATTGTCGATTCTGTATATAAGGGTTGTTTTTGGCCAAAAAACCATCAGGCTTGTTTCGCAATTGGTTATTTCTGCAGGAATGGCTACAGTATCTCTAGTCTTTCTAAGACTCTGGTTGCCTACACCAAGCTATAATTGGCTTGCCTTTCAAGCGCTAATGGTTTCTATGATTGGTCTGTTGCTGGCTAGAGTTAATTTCACGCTTGATAGCATCGTTGGCTGGTTACTTATTGGAGTGGGCGGTTGGTTGGCATTTATGGCAAAACCGACTACAGCTGCTACCCTCGCACTGTTGTCTTTGATGTATCTTCTTGGTTCCGGGAAGGTAAATAGATATTTACTTGGACTCTCATTAGCTACGGCGACGGTGCTGATCTTTGGTTTTGCACTACTTGTCGATCATTCTGTACTTATATTCTATAACCGACTAATTGATGGGTTGAGATACGCACAGCTACTATCTCCCGAGTATGATGCCGGGTCAATATTTCGACTTGACTCCTTCTATTTTGAAGTAAATGAATGGTATTACTTCATTTGTGGAGCCGCTGGAGTCGCCACACTCCATTACCTTTCAAAGTCAAGGAGTAGTGTTCCCCTATCTCTTTTGGTTGTGTTGTTGCTCGGAATTACTGTGTTAATCGTGTCGGTTGTTTTTGGTGTCAACCAGAAAGTATTTCAAGATAGTCAGTGGGTGCACTTGGTTATCTTGGCTGTTCCAGTTTCTTCACTATTTATCGGTTTTTTGGGAGGAGCCTTTGGGGCGACGGGCACCATTCATACACGATCTCGATGGTCACTTTTTCTTGTTTTGTTGTTCTTGCCTTATGCGTTTGCATTTGGAACCGGAAACAATTACTGGTTTTTCGCTGGACTTGTAGCATTATTTTGGATTCTTGCGGGCTTGAGTTTTCTAGGGAAAAACTGTGCAGATGGCCAAGCATTTCCACTAATTTCGTTTGCTATTGCAGTCCAGTTCTATAGTGTTTCAATTGTTCTTCTCGGTGTGCAGGGTCCCTATTATCAGCCTAACCCGGTCCGTCAATCCGATTACAGAATCGACATCGGCGGGCGCGGAACGACGTTAATGATCCCTGCAACGTTTGGGCGCTACATTTCTGATGCAAGCAAAGCGGCAAGGAAGGCTGGATTTATCCAAGGTACCCCAATGATTGATCTTACAGGTCACTCGCCAGGGGTTTTATACGCGCTTGGGGCCTCAAGTCCCGGGTGGCCCTGGATTTACGGCAATTATGTCAACTCAAAAAAATCCGAAAACTTCGCAATCGAAGTGATGAAGAATCTTGAGTGTGACGAAAGCGCTAGTGCGTGGCTGTTGCTTGAACCGTCTGGTCCGGTAAAAATTTCGGCAGAAACCCTTAAGACGATTGGTGCCGATGTATCCAGCGACTTCGAAACTGTGGGCACTTTTTCGACTGCTCCGTATGTCGGCGGGTTTGCTAAGGAGCAGATTCAACAGCTTTTGAAGCCGACACGACCGTATGCAGAGGCACTTGCATCCTGCAATGCTGCAAAGAAAGTCAGCAATGGTAGCTAGTCAAAATTATTGTGGAACAATGGGCGCGAGTATAATCGAATCGGATATTCCATGAAAAAAATTGCCATCCTCCAGTCCAACTACATCCCCTGGAAGGGCTATTTCGACATGATCGCCGCAGTGGATGAATTTATCCTCTACGACGATATGCAATACACGCGGCGCGACTGGCGGAACCGCAACCAGATCAAGACTCCGCAGGGGGTGCAGTGGCTGACGATTCCGGTCAAGGTAAAGGGCAAGTATCACCAGACCATTCGCGATACGGAGATTGAAGGTTCACAGTGGGCAAAGGACCACTGGAAAGCCCTTACGCAGAATTACCGCCGCGCACCATTCTTCAACGAGATTGCGGCGTGGCTTGAGCCACTCTATCTGACGGGGCCGCCAACGCATCTTTCTCAACTGAATCGTCGCTTCATTGAAGCAATTTGCGATTACCTGGGTATCAAGACGGCCATCAGCAATTCATGGGATTACCCTTTGTCGGAAGGCAAGTCGGAGCGGCTGGCTGATCTATGTGCCGCGGCGTGCGGACGCGAATACATCTCCGGCCCGGCAGCCAAGGACTACATCAAAGATGCCGTATTCGCCGAGCGTGGTATCAAGCTGACCTGGTTCGACTACACCGGGTACCCTGAATATCCGCAGCTCTGGGGCGAATTCACCCATGGGGTTACCATACTGGACCTGCTCTTCAACCGCGGTAAGGATGCACACCGCTACATGAGGTATGTGCGCTCGTGAAGTTGTCCATCGTTGCAACCCTCTACCAGTCTGCGCCCTACATTGCCGAATTCCATGAACGGGCAAGTGCTGCGTCTAGCCAACTCGTCGGCGACGATTACGAAATCGTCTTGGTGAATGACGGGTCTCCAGACAACAGCCTGGATCTCGCCGTGCAACTTGCCGAGTCTGATGGTCATGTCGTCGTCGTTGATCTTTCCCGGAATTTCGGCCACCACAAAGCCATGATGACCGGGCTTGCCCATGCTAGGGGGGAGCGGGTATTCCTGGTCGACACCGATTTGGAGGAGGAACCGGAGTGCCTGATTGGTTTTTCAGACCAGATGGTAATCGACCAATGCGACGTGGTTTATGGCGTCCAAGAGCAGCGCAAAGGAAATTGGTTTGAGCGCTGGAGTGGTCAGTGGTTCTATCGTTTCTTCAAGGTACTGACGGGCTTGGCTCTTCCCGAAAATGTCGTCACCGCGCGTCTGATGACGCGTCGCTACGTTGATGCCCTGCTGCGCCATGAGGAAAGAGAGGTCTTCATGGCAGGTCTCTGGCACATCACTGGCTTCATTCAGCGTCCGCAAACGGTCAGGAAGCACAGCACCAGCGAGACGACGTACACCTTACGCAGAAAGATGTCGTTGCTCGTTAACTCCGTTACGTCATTCAGCAACGCGCCGCTTGTTAGCATTTTTTATATAGGCATTTCAATTTCACTGTTTGCGATCGTCTATATCGGCTACCTTGGAATTCACTGGATATTCCTCGCCAAACCCTTGAGCGGCTGGACATCAGTTATGGCCTCGATTTGGCTACTGGGCGGGATGGTCATTTCATTCATTGGGGTGGTGGGCATCTATCTCTCGAAAGTCTTCTCGGAAACCAAACAACGTCCCTACACCATCGTGAGGCAGGTCTATGCAAGAAAACAAGACTGATTTGCTCACCGAGGTTGCAGACTACTATTCTGAAAAGTTGGCGCAGCACGGAGAAACGCCGCGTGGTGTTGACTGGAACGGGGAAGAGAGCCAGGCACTGCGCTTCGAACAATTGTGCAAGATTATTGATGACCGACGTCAGTTTTCACTCAACGATCTCGGCTGTGGCTACGGGGCGCTGCATGATTTTCTTGCCAGCCGCTTTTCGGAGTTTTCCTACTCGGGAATCGATGTTTCAAAAAGCATGATCCAGTCAGCCGAGCAACGATGCCAGGGAATCGTCCGGGCACGGTTTGTCGTTTCCAGCGAGCCCGATGGCATTGCCGATTTCGGTGTTGCGAGCGGCATCTTCAATGTTCGTCTTGGTAGGTCGGATGCGGAGTGGCGTGCATATCTTGAAGCCACCCTGGATATACTTGGCCGAACCAGCCGACTCGGCTTTTCCTTCAATTGCCTCACATCCTATTCGGATGCGGACAAGATGCGCGACGACCTCTACTACGCCGACCCATGCGCCATGTTCGATCTCTGCAAACGGCGCTATTCGCGCAATGTGTCCTTGCTCCATGATTATGGGCTCTACGAGTTCACAATCCTGGTGAGGAAGGTGCTATGAATAAGCGCCTGGTTATTTTCGGCTTTGGCGACATCGCCCAACTGGCTCACTATTATTTCAGTACCGATTCCGACTATGAAGTGGCGGCCTTCACGGTCGACGCGGGCTATATAACTGAAACCGTTTTCTGCGGCCTTCCTGTGATTCCATTCGAAGAGGTGGTCCATAAATATAATCCAGCGGAGTACGAGTTTTTTGTGGCGCTCAGTTACTCCAGGCTCAACGCGGTACGCAAGGAAAAATATCTGGTGGCCAAGGCACTGGGCTATCGTATGGCCAGCTTCATCAGTTCCCGGGCAACAGTACTGAACGAGGGGCGTATCGGAGAAAACTGTTTCCTCTTCGAGGACAACACCATTCAGCCATTCGTTATCATCGGCAACAATGTCACCTTGTGGAGCGGTAATCACATCGGCCACCACTCGACCATCAAGGACCACTGCTTCATCGCTTCGCATGTCGTGGTTTCGGGCGGGGTTGAGATTGGCGAGCAGTGCTTCATCGGGGTGAACGCCACCTTGCGCGACCACATCAAGATTGGCGACCGATGCGTGATCGGTGCCGGGGCCTTGCTGCTTGCCGATGCCGAAGCCGAAGGTGTCTATATCGGAACGGCCACCGAGCGTGCGAAAGTGCCTAGTACCAAGTTGAGACGGATATGACCACTAATGCCATCTGGCGGAAGCTTGGTATGGTGTTTTGTCCGGATGGCCAAACGCCTTGGATGAAATCGCATGCAGCGATTCCTATCGCAGAAAGCATTGGCGGCAGCCTCTTTAAAATATATTTCAGTTCGCGCGACGATTTCAATAGGAGCTATACCGCCTTTGTGGTGGTGGATATAGACCAACCGAATCTCATCCTTGATTTGTCAAACAAACCCCGTCCTTGGCCCCGGCGAACTCGGTGAGTTTGACGATAGTGGCGCGATGGCATGCTGGCTCAGTCTGCATGAAGGTAAGAGATTTCTTTACTACATTGGTTGGAACCTTGGTGTCACCGTGCCCTTTCGGAACTCAATTGGCTTGGCGGTTAGTTCAAATAGCAGTAGCTTCGAGCGCTATTCCAATGGTCCGATTGTTGATCGTTCCGTTCATGAACCTCATTTTTGTGCCAGTTGTTGCGTGCTCCCAGGTGAGGATCTTTGGCGAATGTGGTATCTGTCCTGCACCGGTTGGCAGATGCGAAATGGGAAGCCGGAACACAGGTATCACATCAAGTATGCCGAGTCACTAGATGGCATCAATTGGAAAAGAGAAGGTCTCGTTGCAATTGATTATTCAAACGAGTGCGAGTATGCGATTTCACGACCGTCAGTCGTGCAGGATGCTGATCGATGGAGGATGTGGTATTCCTACCGGGGCTCATCCTATCGTATCGGATATGCGGAGTCGGTCGATGGTCGGCAGTGGAAGCGCTTGGATAATCAAGTGGGTCTAGATGTTTCGACAACGGGCTGGGATTCCGAAATGATCGAGTATCCGTTCGTTTTTGATCATGCCGGCCAGAGATACATGCTTTATAACGGCAATGGCTATGGCAAATCGGGATTTGGACTGGCTTTATTGGAGCAGGACTGATGTCGCGTCCGTTCGATTATCTGTATATCGTATTGACGATTGGTTTTACGGTGTATGGCCAACTGATTCTCAAATGGCGCATATCAGAATTTGGCCCACTTCCTTCAGATGGTGTTGAGAAAATCAGGTTTCTTATTGGGCTGTTGTTCGATCCTGCAATTTTCTCCGGCTTCGCAGCGGCGTTTCTCGCTTCTCTCGCATGGATGGCCGCCATGACCAAGTTCGATTTGAGTCATGCATATCCATTTATGAGCCTCAACTTCGTGGTCGTCTTACTGTTGAGTGCTTGGCTGTTGGGGGAGCCGGCGACGCCTCAAAAAATCCTGGGTATCGGATTAATTGTGTTGGGTACGGTGATCGCAGCTCGTGGTTAAGAATATTTCCAAGAATGCGGACCGTCTGCCTGGCCTACATCTCCTCCTGGGTTCGTTCATCGCTACAGCGACATTGATTTTTCTTGCCTATTCCTTGTTTCAGCCAAGGTGGGAAACAAATGATGATGTAGGAATGTCGATGGTTGCCCACGGCTATGGCCTCGCAGCCATCGGCTCGCCGAATCTGATTTTTTCCAATGTGCTTTGGGGTTATATGGTTCGCCTAATCCCGGAAATGGGCGGAGTGTTGGGTTATTCCATAGCGACTATTGGCGTGCTCTTGATTTCTGGGGCTTCGATTACCTACGGACTCGTCCGACTCGGTGTCGGATATTTGGCAGTCGCGGCGACATTAGTTCTGATCTTGATCAGGCCTGTAATGTTTCCACAGTTCACCATCAATGCGGGCCTACTCATGGTTGGCGCGACTGTCTGTTGGCAATTATTTGCAAGAGACAAGGATCGGTGGGCTTTGACTATCGGTTGCTTGCTGGCTTTCTGCAGCTATTTGGTGCGCAGCCAAGAGTTTCTTCTTGTTCTATTTGTAGCCCTGCCATTGCTGCCTTGGCGTACCCTAATGACGGATCGCGCTCCGAAAATTGCTGTATTTATGCTCTTTGCAGCGATTGCAGTTTCAGCTCTATTTGATCGACAGTCTTACCGTGGCAACGACTGGGATACCTTCAATGAACTAAACCCACCGAGAGCAGCCATCACGGATTTCGGTGCCGGTGAGTCGTTAAGGTCTAGGCCGGATATTCTCGAACGGCACGGTTATAGCTCTAATGACATCAGTTTGATTCAGTCATGGTTTTTTGTTGATCCAAATATTGCGAATCCTGCCAAGTTAAAGGCGATGCTCAATGAATTTGGGCCATTGCCGTCGGCTGAAAACGCGTTGGTCAATGCGTGGGCGGGCGTTACGTCGTTATGGCACCCTGTGCTCTTGCCAAGCACTCTGGCGGCATTGTTGCTGGCCTTTATTCGGCCAACTTGGCCGCTAATCGGATGTTGGGGGTTGTGTATCGCGGCTGTTTTCACCCTCGGCTTTATAGGACGACCCGGGGTGCTGCGAGTATATTTTCCCTTGGTTTCTCTGCTCCTGATTGCCTCATTCATTGGCTCCAAGTTGCAGGATACAGGCCACAGAACTTGGCGTCGCTGGCTTGAAACGGGTTTGCTTTTTCTTGCAGCGATAGCAGGCACATCTGCGGTTTTTGCTGACTCTAAGCAATCTCAGCTTGTATCAGAACAGGTGCGTGTAGAACTGGAGAACGTCCCGCAACATCCCGTTATTGTCTGGGGAACTGCCTTTCCTTTTGAAGCAGCATACCCGGTTCTCCGTATCCCGCCGCAAGTGAAATCTTTCCAGCTTTATGGTTTGGGTGTTTTTACATTGGCGCCGTTTTCAGTTCCATATTCTGAAGCGTTGTTTGGTCGCGGCATGGTTCCTTGGCTATTGAGCGAGAATGGTGCCGATATTTTTTCAAATGGTTCTCCAATTGCCCTGCTTGAAGCGTATTGCATCGAGCATCATTACGGCACTCGTCTTGTGAAGAGGACTATCGACAAGTCTCCCCATTTGACTAGTGTTGAGAATTTTCGATGTCAATCTGAGACTTATTCGAGAAATTCTCAACAAAGCTCGGATAAGGGGAACTGAAGTGAGTCAGGAGAAAATACCGTTTAACAAGCCCCATATGACCGGCAAGGAGCTTTATTACATTGCCGAAGCCAAGTTCGGGAACATGCTGGCGGGTGATGGCCCCTTTACCAAGCGTTGCCACCAGTGGCTTGAACAACGGACTGGCTGTGCCAAGGCGTTGCTGACGCATTCCTGTACCGCGGCGCTGGAAATGGCAGCACTGTTGCTGGATGTCCAGCCGGGTGATGAAGTCATCATGCCGTCCTATACCTTTGTGTCGACAGCCAACGCTTTCGTATTGCGCGGTGGCGTACCGGTTTTCGTCGATATCCGCGAGGATACGCTGAATCTTAATGAGCGCTTGATCGAAGCAGCAATTACTCCGCGCACCAAGGTGATCGTTCCGGTGCATTACGCTGGTGTCGCGTGCGAGATGGACACCATCATGGCCATCGCCCGCCGGTATGGGTTGAAGGTGGTCGAGGATGCGGCACAGGGAGTCATGTCTAGCTACAAGGGGCGTGCCCTGGGCAGCATAGGTGACCTGGGGGCATACAGCTTTCACGAGACGAAGAATGTGATTTCCGGTGAGGGCGGGGCGTTGTTAGTCAACGATCCTGAACTCTCTTTGCGTGCGGAAATCATTCGCGAGAAAGGCACGGATCGCAGCCGTTTCTTCCGAGGTGAGGTGGACAAATACACCTGGCAGGAAGTCGGCTCATCCTTCCTGCCCGGGGAACTCATTGCAGCATTCCTCTGGGCTCAACTGGAAGATGCGGAGCGGATTACCAACGACCGCCTCGCGAGTTGGGCGCGTTATCACGACCTGCTGGAGCCGCTGGAAGCGAAAGGCATCCTTCGCCGGCCGGTTATTCCCGAAGGGTGCCAGCATAATGCGCACATGTATTACGTGCTATTAGCACCTGAGATCAATCGACAGCGAGTGCTGGACGAACTGAAACGTGAGCAGATTTACTCGGTGTTTCACTACGTGCCACTTCACTCTTCGCCTGCTGGGCAGCGATACGGACGAATGCATGGGGTGTTGGATGTGACGGAAAGGGAGTCTGAGCGCTTGGTTCGTTTACCGCTGTGGGTAGGAATTACTGAAGAACAGCAACATAGATTGCTCCATGTCCTGACGAAAAGTGTCAACTCTGATCGTGAGGGCCTAATGGAAACAATAAACCCGCCCACAAACTATGGTAATCGCGCTGAAGAACCATCTAAAGTCCCGAATCCTGCGAGTCTTGGATCTACTTAATAATGAAGCTGGTAAGGCACTCGCTATACAACCTTTTGGGGCTTGGCCTGCCATTAGTGGTAGCTGTCTTCTGTATTCCGGTTCTTATCAGAGAATTAGGTGAGGCCCGTTTCGGGTTGCTGACCTTGATTTGGGCTGTTGTGAGTTACTTCGGCCTGTTTGATCTTGGCTTGGGGCGGGCGCTAACGCAACTGCTTGCCGTCGCCATGGCCGAAAATGATGAAAAGCGCGTTGGGCCGCTGGTGGTGACCGCTACCGCACTGATGACGGGGCTAGGGGTCTTTGCTGGAGTGCTGATGGCGCTGTTGGCGCCTTGGGGGGTTGGAATGATTCAGTCGGTACCGGATCAGCAGGAAGCTGTTAATTCCGTGCTGCTGATGGCGCTGGCGATGCCAGCCATTGTCCTGACCTCGGGATTCAGGGGGGTACTGGAAGCGCGCCACGCCTTCGGTGTCATCAATGCGATTCGACTGCCGATGGGCCTGTTCACGTTTATTGGCCCTGTGGTTGTGGTGCTTTATGGCTCAACAAGATTGGATGTGGTTACTGGTCTTCTGGCTGCCGGGCGCATAGTTGCCTGTGTGGTTCATGCGTGGTACGCATGGCGTATTCTTCCTGATGAACACGGAAGGCTTGCTCTTCGGAAAACGCTCCTAAGGCCCCTTTGTGTTTCTGGCGGCTGGCTCACCTTGAGCAACATCATCAGCCCGTTTATGGGCTATGTGGATCGTTTCATCATTGGTGGCATTGTTTCTGCGGCCGCCGTAGCCTATTACACTACTCCACAAGAAATTGTTACCAAGCTCTGGATTGTGCCGGGTGCCTTGACAGCGGTACTTTTTCCAGCATTTGCGGCAGACGTTACCAAGTGTGATGGAAAAACTCGCCAGCTATTTACCAAGGCCGTGCATTGGCTATTCCTGACGCTTTTTCCGATAACTTTGTTCTTGGCGCTATTTGCTCAAGAAATCTTGACGGTTTGGGTGGGCGCCGAATTTGCATTGCAAAGTGCAATGTTGATGCAAATATTTGCAGCAGGAATCCTTGTTAACTGCCTGGCACATGTGCCCTTCACTCTAATTCAAGGAGCAGGGCAGCCGCGGATTGCGGCGCTCATCCATTCTATCGAATTGCCGTTTTTCCTTTTGGCTTTGTGGGGACTAACATCAAAACATGGAGTGCTGGGTGCTGCTCTAGCATGGCTGCTTAGAATGGGTGTGGATACCCTGCTTATGTTCATTTTTTGTAATTTCTTGCAGGGTTGGTCCCAAAAAATGCTTATAAGCCCAAAAATTTTCGGCTATGCGTTACTTGTAGCCTTGGCATTTTCCGGAGTGCTGATTGATAGTTGGGGTGTCCGTACAGCGTGGGTTTTCTCGGCATTCATTATTTCGGCACTGATCCTGTTAAAATATGAGATTCCAAAGAAAATTCCCATCGTTGGAGCGGAGTAGTTTCTATTATGCCACAGATATCTAATCAAAAACAAGACTTCCCTTTGGTTAGTATTGTTACTCCAACCTATAATCAGGCAGAATATCTCGCTGAAACGATCGAGAGTGTTTTGGCACAGTCTTATCCCAATATTGAGTACATCGTGCTTGATGACGGGTTTACCGATAATACTCAGGAGGTCTTAAGTAGGTTTGATGGTCGCATTCGACATGAGCGCCACGCCAACATCGGGCAAGCGCAGACCCTGAACAAAGGCTGGAGCCTATGCAAGGGAAAATACATTGGTTACCTAAGCTCAGACGATCTCTTATACCCAAGTGCCGTTAGTGAGTTGGTTGCTTTGCTTGAAAAAGAACAGTCAATTATTTGTGCTTTTCCAGATTCTGACCTCATAGATAACTATTCTCGAATGGTCAAACGCAATGTGTGCCGTCCTTTTGATCTGAGTGATACGGTGGTCCGACAAGAATGTTATATAGGGCCAGGCGCAATTTTTCGTAAAATTGCATTTGATTCGCTTGGGGGATGGCGCGCAGATTTGAAACTTGCACCCGACAGGGAGTTCTGGATCAGGATATCGTCTCTTGGTAAAATCGAAATATGTGATTCCGTGTTGGCTGGTTACAGAATGCACCCAGACTCGATATCCTATAAAGATGTTTCTGAAGATATGAGTAACGAATATTTGCGGGTTCTTGACGCCTACTTCTCTGGTAATAATGTTCCAAAAGATATTGCCGACCGAAAACACGAGGCATATGGGTATGCATATTTGTTGTTGGCAAAAAACTGTTTCAGGGGTGGGAACATTAGGCGCGGGATCGAATTGTATAGGGTGGCCTGTAGCAATTATGCGGATTTGAGAAGATATGAATTTAAATTTCGCCTGCTTAGAAATGTTATAAGTCGTCCAATTCGAAGACTAATTTCGTTTTCTAGAGCGATAATTAATTCTGGGAGGGGGAGTTGACCCTACGTGGCAAGTGGTTAGCGCCACTAATTTTCTTTCAAGTCTACCTCGGCGTTACTGTTGTGCTTTATGTGTTTGGGCCGTGGCCTTGGAGGACGGACAATCAGGTTTCAGTGGTTGGATATCTGATACTCGCGCAGGCGTTTATCGCGTTTGGATATTATCTGTCCTGGAGAAAAGTGCGTAAGACGAGCCTTATTAGGGAACACATTTCACAGTTTAATAAACCAGTAATTGCATTTATCAAGGTGGCCTTGCTGGTTAATTATGCCTTGTTTATTCCTAGTTCCCTGTCTCGTACTGGTGCTCTCGTTCCAGATGTTTTGTTCGGCTTAACAAATCCTGGCCTTGCATACAATCTTAACTTTGAGCGATTGGAGCAAGGGAACCCATTTGTTCTGGTTGAATACGCCAGAATGCTCCTGTCTCCTTGGATCATTGGGCTGTTTCCTGTGGTAGTTGTGCACTGGAAATCGTTGAACCGATCGACAAAATATTTGAGTTTTGGTGCGGTTTTTCTAAATATTTCTCTATTTATCGCTACTGGAACCAACAAGGGCCTCGCAGATTTCGTCATCACGCTACCGTGGTTGATTTTTCTTGGCGTGTCACTTGGATATCTGAATATTAAGCTAAGTCCAAAGATTCTAGTAGTATTCGGAGTCCTGATAGTTGCATTGCTTGGCTTTTTTGGCGCAGGTCAGGCTCAGCGTGCGGGCGATGCGGGCGTGCTCGGTGCATTTGACAGCGGGGATGGGGTTATTTTCGCGGACAGAGATCATTTCGTCTCAATATTGCTACCCGATTTTTTGGTTATTGTTTTTGAGTCTATTACTCGATATGTTACACAGGGTTATTACGCCTTATCACTAACGTTCCCTATTGTGTCCGATACTACATTTGGTTTCGGAAATTCAATTTTTTTGGCTCGAAATGCCGATGCGCTGACCGGCAGTACGTATTTTACGTCGGAGTCACTCCCCGGTTTGTTGGAGCAATCTCATGGATGGAGCATGACAGGGCTCTGGCATTCAATCTATCCATGGATTGCGTCAGACTTTGGCTTTTTCGGAGCATTGATTGTAGTCGGGGTGTTTGGCTATATGTTGGGGCTATCATGGGGCCTATCCTTAGTGGCGCCACATCCGATCAATATAATTATCAGCTATTTTCTTTTTATTATATTTTATTATATTCCGGCAAATAACCAAATATTTCAAAGTGGAGAGACCGCCGTGGGGTTTCTTCTCTGTTGCATCTATGCGCTAATTGTTGGGCGAAAAAGATTGAGCTTCTCATCTTCAGGTAGTGAAAAAAAACATGATGCCGAGGGAGCGCAGTTTGGACAATAGAATTTGTGCGCTAAGGGTGTTTGCCTGTTTTTTGGTAATACTTTTACACTTGTCAGGAGTGCTGTATGGTACGGTAAATGAAAAGTGGTGGCCCGGAAACGTTTATGATTCACTAGCTAGATCTTCTTATCCCCGTTTGTTGTTGCAGCTGGGTACGGTTTATTTGTTGCTTTTATGGGCTTAAATCGCAAGCCGCCATCAAAAATGCTCTCGGTCTTGTCGGAGTGTACATTAGGGATTTATGGCCTCCATGTTTTTGTAATTGAACAGTTCAGAATTCAAGGGATTTCGGTTGGTTTTGGAAATCCATGGGTGACTACACCTCTCGTCGCAATCGGGGTTTTCTTCGTTTGCTTTATCGCTATTTTTATGCTGCGCTTAGTGAAACCGCTTCGCTATCTGTTTTGACCGGAATCACGATATGAGGCAACTACACATTGTACAAAGCATTGCATCGGATTTTGGTGGGCTTGGGCTTGCTGCGTTGCGCTACTCTCAAGCACTAGCATTAGCTGGTGCTAATATCACACTTTTCGTCGTTGACCGCAGCAAGGACGAAATGGCCGTAGATGGCGCCGTCGGAGCGGTGAAACTTGTTGGGGGCAGTGGAGTTGGGTTTGTGTCGCGCGCTTTGGCTCTAAAGAGATATTTTGATGAGCATAGCTTCGACGTGATCCATATCCATGGAACGTGGACACCAATCCTTACGGTGGCGAGCTATCTGGCGAATGCTGGAAACATTCCAGTGGTTGTCTCTCCGCATGGGTGTCTGGAGCCGTGGGCTCTTCAGCATCGTGGCTGGAAAAAGAGGCTTGCCCTAGCGCTGTACCAGAAGCGCGTATTTTCCAATGCATCCATGATGGTTGCTACGGCGAGACAAGAGCTTGAGAGTATTCGGCAGTTGGATATACGAGCTCCCGTTGCGGTCATCGCCAATGGGGTTGATATACCAACTACAGTTACTCATTCGCGCGCTGGGCTGCGTAAGTTTCTGTTTTTGTCGAGAATTCATCCAATAAAGGGCTTGCCTGACCTTGTTGCGGCGTGGGCCTTGGTTCGGCAACCAGGGTGGCGAGTTATTATTGCTGGGCCGGATGAGGGTGGGCATCTAGAAGAGATTCGCGCGCAGATCGACACCTTGGGTTTGGGGGGCGACTTTGAGTTCGCTGGTTTGGTAACCGGGGATCGCAAGGAAACCCTTTTTGCTGAGGCCGATGTATTCGTATTGCCCACCTACTCTGAGAATTTTGGAATTGCGGTGGCCGAAGCACTCGCACGCGGTGTTCCTGTTATTACGACAACTGGAGCGCCGTGGGAGGATATTGAGACTTGGCGTTGCGGCTGGTGGGTGCAGCCAGGTGTGGAAGGTGTCGCCCGAGCTCTGCTCGCTGCCATGAATACCCGTCGGGAAGAGTTAAATGAAATGGGACAGCGGGGCATGCAACTGGTTAAGGAAAAATATTCTTGGGATCAGATTGGCTGCTCTGCGCTTGAGGCCTACCGATGGATGCTTGGGCGGAGTCAGCATCGTCCTGACTTTGTCGATATCAAAAATTAGGCGTAACAAAGGGAGTGGCTCAGAACATGAAGGTATTGGTATTAGGTGCCTCAGGCATGCTGGGAAACGCGGCTTTTCGCTTGTTTACGGAGAGCGATGGCTTCGATGTCGTTGGTACGGTGCGAAGTGAGCGTTCCAGGAAACTCTTCCCCGAGTCTTTGCAATCTAAGCTGTTCAGCGGAGTCGATGTCGAGAATATTGATAACCTGATGCGTGTTTTTGGGGAAACGAGACCAAATGTGGTGATCAATTGCATTGGATTGGTTAAACAACTTGCTGAGTCTGACGATCCATTGGTGGCGATCCCGATCAATTCGTTGCTGCCGCATCGCATGGCGCGCTTGTGTGCCGTTGCTGGGGCGCGATTCATTCACATGAGCACGGATTGTGTGTTTTCCGGCTCGAAAGGGATGTACACCGAGGTGGATCCTTCGGATGCGAAGGATCTCTACGGGCGGAGCAAATTTCTTGGTGAGGTTGATTATCCAAATGCCATTACGCTTAGGACGTCGATCATTGGTCACGAACTCGAAGGGTCGAGAAGCCTGGTAGGCTGGTTTCTCTCGCAGAGCGGGCCGGTAAAGGGTTTCAGGAAGGCGATTTTCTCAGGTTTGCCAACGGTGGAAATTGCGCGCCTGATCCGGGATCATGTTATTCCGAATCCGCACTTAGAGGGGCTTTATCATGTTTCCGCTGATCCGATCAACAAATATGACTTGTTGAGGCTTGTGGCGGATACTTATGGGAAGACTATCGATATCGTAGCGGACGAGAGTTTCGTGATTGATCGTTCGCTGGATTCGTCGCGCTTCCGTACAATGACCGGATTCCAGCCAAAGCCTTGGGCTGAATTGGTGAAATTCATGAAAGACTTTGGCTAAATTAATACTGAAAGGGAGCTTATGTTCAGAGATAAGACTTTGTTGATTACCGGGGGCACCGGTTCATTTGGTAATGCGGTTCTTCAGCGCTTCCTGCATTCCGATATTTCAGAAGTCCGCATTTTCAGCCGCGACGAGAAGAAGCAGGAGGATATGCGCATCGCTTTGAATAGCGACAAGCTCAAGTTTTACATCGGTGACGTTCGAAACTACGACAGCATCCATGATGCGTTGCGCGGCGTAGACTACGTTTTCCACGCAGCTGCATTGAAGCAGGTTCCGTCATGCGAGTTTTACCCCATGGAGGCGGTTCGCACCAACGTGCTGGGCGCCGAGAACGTGATGCGTGCCGCCATTGCCAACGAGGTCAAGCGTTGCGTGGTTTTGAGCACGGACAAGGCGGTGTACCCGATCAACGCAATGGGGATATCCAAAGCGATGATGGAGAAAGTCATGGTAGCAAAATCGCGCCTTTGTGACCCTGGCAAGACCGTACTTTCAGCTACCCGTTATGGCAACGTGATGGCGTCGCGCGGTTCAGTGATTCCTTTGTTCCTGGATCAACTTCAGTCGGGTAAGCCGCTGACGATAACCGACCCGAGCATGACCCGCTTTCTCATGACTCTGGAGGAATCGGTAGATCTCGTTCTGTATGCTTTCGAGAACGCGCGTCCGGGCGACATATTTGTCCAGAAAGCGCCGGCATCCACGGTTGGCGACTTGGCTCAGGCGATGAAGGAATTGCTTGGCAGGGACAATAAAATCAAGATCATTGGCACACGCCATGGGGAAAAACTTTATGAGTCGCTCCTGTCACGTGAGGAGATGGCCCGGGCCGAAGACTTGGGCGGCTACTACCGGGTGCCGGCGGACTCGCGTGACCTGAATTACGCCAAGTATTTTGTCGAGGGGGAAACGGATGTTTCTGCGCTGGATGATTACACTTCGCATAACACGCAGCGGCTTGATGTCGAGGGCGTTAAGCAGACGCTTCTGAAGCTGGACATCATCCGCGAGGCGATCGATGCGTAAGCTCAAGGTCATGACGATCGTCGGGACGCGCCCCGAGATCATCCGGCTGTCGCGCGTCATGGCGAAGCTGGATCAATATTGTGATCATGTGATCGTGCACACGGGTCAAAACTACGACTACGAATTGAATGAGGTTTTTTTCAGCGATCTGGGCATACGCAAGCCTGACATGTTTTTGGAGGCGGCCGGCGCGACGGCGGCTGAAACGATCGGGCAGGTGATTATGGCGGCCGACAAGGCGCTGCAGGCGCATCAGCCTGAGGCATTATTGCTGTTGGGTGACACTAATAGCTCGCTGGCTGCCATAGCGGCCAAGCGTAGAAAGATTCCTATCTTCCATATGGAAGCAGGGAACCGCTGCTTCGATTTTCGCGTGCCGGAAGAAATCAACCGTCGAATTGTCGATCACACCTCAGATATCAACCTGACCTACAGCGAAATCGCTCGCGATTACCTGTTGCGTGAGGGGCTACCTCCGGATCAGGTGATCAAGACGGGCAGCCCGATGCGGGAAGTGATCGAACATTACAGGCCCGGCATTGAGGCCTCCGCTGTCCTGAATCGCCTGGAACTGACCCCGCATCGTTATTTTGTGGTGAGCTCGCATCGTGAAGAAAATGTGAACTCGCCCGAAAACCTGGAAAAGCTGTTTGTCATTCTGAATGCCCTGGCTGAGAAGTATCAGGAGCCGGTGATCGTTTCGACCCATCCGCGCACGCGCAAGCGGCTGGAGGGCCTGAGCCTGGAGGCGCATCCGCTGGTGCAGTTCCTTAAGCCGTTCGGTTTTCTAGACTACATCAAGTTGCAGACCGAGGCGCGCTGCGTTTTGTCAGATAGCGGAACCATTACGGAGGAATCGTCCATCCTGAACTTCCCGGCCTTGAATCTGAGAGAGGTGCATGAGCGGCCGGAAGGATTCGAGGAGGCTGCCGTGATGATGCTCGGCTTGAACACTGATCGTGTGCTGCAGGGTCTGGCTATTCTCGAAACCCAGCCACGTGGTGACTGCCGTGCGCTACGCCTGGTCAGTGATTATTCGCCGGATAACGTTTCAGAGAAGGTTCTGCGCATTATTCAGAGCTATACCGATTTCGTGAATCGGAAGGTTTGGCGCAAGGCAGAATCGGCGTAGGGTGCCGTTCCGGTATGCGGGTTCTTATTGTCACTCAGTATTATTGGCCGGAAACTTTTCGAATTACGGAGGTCGTTCAAGCACTTCGTGACGAAGATTGCGAAGTGTTGGTTCTCACTGGCCAGCCCAATTACCCGGAGGGTGAAACTTTCACGGGGTATTCCTGGTGGTCGATGGGTGCAGAGCAGCACGATGGCGTCACAATCCTGCGGGTGCCTCTTGTTCCTCGGGGTCAAGGGTCTGCATTGCGCCTCATTCTGAATTACTTTTCATTCGTTTTTTCTGGGATAGTCATGGGATCGTGGTTGCTGCGCGGTCATTCGATTGATGCAATATTTATCTTCGCACCATCGCCGATTCTTCAAGTTATCCCGGCGATTTGGCTCGCCCGTTTGAAGAATGCTTCTTTGGTGACTTGGGTTCAGGATATGTGGCCAGAGAGTTTGAGTGCAACGGGTTTTGTGCGTAGCCCGAAGCTGCTTGGGGTTGTTTCTAGTATAGTCCGATGGATTTACCGGAAAAACGACCTGTTATTGGTTCAGTCTCGGGCTTTCATCGAACCGGTCGGGAAAATGGCCGGAAAAACGCCAGTTCGCTACCACCCGAATCCTGGAGATTTTGCGTTTTCCAATTCCGCGGAAGCACAAGACTGCCCAATTCCATTCGATCCCGGTTTCAATGTTGTATTCGCAGGTAATTTAGGAACCGTGCAGGCACTTGAGACGATTCTTGTTGCTGCCGAAATCCTCCGGGATGAAAAAGACATTACCCTGATTCTGGTTGGTAGCGGTAGCCGTAGTGAATGGCTGAAGGCGGAAATTGCCTGCCGAAATCTGGCTAACGTCCAGTTGCCTGGCCGTTTTCCACTTTCTTCAATGCCATCGATCATGTCCCGAGCTTCGGCCTTGCTCGTGAGTCTGGTCAAGAGCCCGATCATGAGTCAGACCGTGCCGAGCAAGGTGCAAGCCTACTTGGCGGCGGGTCGTCCGATCATCGCCTCTCTTGACGGAGAGGGCGCTCGTGTTGTTCTCGAGGCTGGTGCCGGTGTGGCTTCCCCCGCAGAAGATGCGGGCGGCTTGGCTGATGCAATACGAAACCTAAGTTCCACACCACCGGTTGAACTAGAGCGCATGGGGCGAAACGCTCGCGCCTACTACGATGGCAATTTCGAGCCGCACCTTTTGGCTCGAAAGTTGAAGGAGAGCCTGCTTTCGACCCGACGGAGATCTCAATGATCCTGTTGACAGGTGGTTCTGGTTTCGTGGGGCGAGCCGTGTGGGGAGGATTGAAAATACACGGTTCTGTACGGTTGGCATTGCGAGGCCCTTCCGCCGCTGAATTCACGGACGGCGCCGAGGTAGTGCGGGTATCTTTATCCCCTGACCAGGACTGGAGTAGTGCCTTGGTCGGTGTCTCTGTGGTCATTCACTGTGCTGCACGGGTGCACGTGATGAATGAAGAAGCAACCGATCCGTTGGCCGAGTTCCGTCGGGTTAACGTCGAGGGAACATTGCGCTTGGCGCGTCAGGCTGCGGAGGTGGGTGTACGGCGGTTTTTGTTTGTCAGTTCGATCAAGGTCAATGGCGAACACTCTCTGCGGGGTCACCCGTTCACGGCTGACCAGCCTTCAGCCCCCGGAGATCCTTATGGCGTTTCCAAATGTGAGGCTGAGGACGGTTTGCGGGCGCTCTCCCAAGACTCAGGGATGGAGGTGGTTATCATCCGACCGCCTTTGGTTTATGGGCCGGGCGTCAAGGCCAATTTTCTGGCGATGATGCGCTGGTTGTGGTGTGGCATTCCGTTGCCGTTGGGTGGTATTACGGAAAATAGGCGCAGTCTTGTGTATTTGGAAAATCTCGTTGACCTGATCATCACCTGCATCGATCATCCGGCTGCCGCCAACCAGACCTTTCTGGTTTCCGACGATGAAGACCTGTCGACCGCGGCATTGTTACGGCGCATGGCCGCCGCGCTGGGGCGGCCTGCACGATTGATCCCGGTGCCGGTCGGGTTGATTACGCTGGTGGCAAAGATGATCGGGCGACCGGGTATTGCCCAGCGTTTGTGCGGCTCGCTGCAGGTGGATATCGGCAAGACCAAGGAACTGCTTGGCTGGTCGCCGCCGGTGAGTGTGGATGAGGGGTTGCGGCGGACTGCCGAACATTGGCTGGCGACCGGGGCTGGACAAAAATGACATGTTACGGTCGACGACAAAAAATGGCCGAAATTGCTGTTCGGAAAACGACATGGTAAAGCGATTTTTCGATTTGTTTCTAGGTCTATGCGTAGCCTTTGTTCTGGTGCTGCCGATTATTTTTGTCGCCGTTCTCGTCCGCCTGACCTCGCAGGGGCCGGCATTATATTGGTCGGATCGGGTGGGCAAGGGTAATGTCATTTTCAGGATGCCCAAGTTTCGCAGCATGCGGGTGGGCACCCCGGCCGTGGCAACGCATCTGCTGCAGGACCCCAAGGTGTACCTGACGCCGATTGGCTCTTTTCTCCGTAAATCCAGCCTCGATGAACTGCCGCAGTTGTGGAGCATTTTGGTTGGAGACATGAGCTTTGTCGGGCCGCGCCCGGCGCTATTCAATCAGGATGACTTGATCGCCTTGCGTACTGAAAAGGGTGTCGATCAACTGGTGCCGGGGCTGACCGGTTGGGCGCAGGTCAACGGTCGCGACGAGTTGCCGATTCCGGCCAAGGTGGCGCTGGATGTGGAATATCTCGAACGGCGCTCTTTGGCCTTCGATATTCGCATTCTCTGGCTGACCTTCGTCAAGGTCATCAAGCGCGATGGGGTGTCACATTGATAAAGCGGCTGCTGATTGTTGGTGCGGGCGGGCATGGCCGCTCGGTGGCCGAGGCGGTTCTGGCAGGTGGCGAGTTTGTCGTGGCCGGCTTTCTCGACGATGCCTTTCCCGAGCTTGCTCGCGTCTGGGAGATTCCGGTACTGGGTAGGGCGGCTGATCTTGTGCAATGGCGTGGCGCAGCGGATTTCGCCATTGTTGCCATCGGCAATAATGCGCTTCGGCTGCGCGTGTCCGGCGAATTGCGGGGGGCAGGGTTTGCTTTGGCGACAGTGATCCATCCGCGGGCCATCGTTTCACCGACCGCTGTGATCGGTGAAGGCACAGCGATCATGGCCGGCGCGATTGTCGGCACCGAGGCGCACCTCGGCGAGGGAGTGATCGTGAATTGTGCCGGTGTGGTTGACCATCATTGCCGTGTCGGTAATTTCGGGCACCTCGGGGTCAGTGCAGCGATGGCTGGCGGGTCTGTTCTTGGGGCCAGTGCCTGGATGCAG
>CAVUJN010000032.1:0-22250 GCA_963741765.1 uncultured beta proteobacterium | reverse complement strand
TCTCCAGTTATTGCCTGCCGCGCAACCTGCGCAAGAAATCGCAGGTGGAAGTGAACGAACTGGCTGCAGCCGGGTTGTCGATGGTCTATGTTGGCGCCGAATCGGGTGACGATCAGGTGTTGGCTGCGGTCCACAAGGGCGAAACCTTCGAAACCACGCGCGAGGCGCTGGATAAGCTGGGGGTAGCCGGAATCACGCGTTCGGTGATGATCCTCAACGGATTGGGTGGCAAGGCTTGGTCGGCCCGGCATGCGGCCAACTCGGCGCGTCTGGCCAACGCGACGCAGCCGGAATACCTGGCGATGCTGGTGGTCAGCTTTCCCATGGGCGAACAGCGCTTCCGGGCCGGGTTCCCAGAGTGGGAGCCGCTGAGCCAGCACGAACTGTTCGTCGAAAGCGAACAGCTATTGTCGGCGCTGGAACTGAAGCGCACCGTGTTCCGCAGCGATCACGCCTCGAACTGGCTGGTGCTCAAGGGTACCCTGGGCGCCGACAAGGAACGCCTGCTGGCGCAGGTCCGGCAGGCGATCGAGGCGCCGGAGCAGGCGCATCTGCGTCCGGCCTGGGTGCGCGGGCTTTAGGCTACCCTTTTTCCAGTTTGAGTGATGCCGAGTTGATGCAGTAGCGCAGCCCGGTCGGCGCCGGGCCATCGGGAAAGACGTGGCCCAGATGGGCGCCGCACTCGGTGCAGGTCACTTCGGTGCGGCTCATGCCGAAGCTGCGGTCGACGTGCTCGGTGATCAATTTTTCATCGTTTGGCGTATGGAAGCTCGGCCAGCCGCAACCCGATTCGAATTTGGTTTCAGAGCGGAAAAGTGGTGCGCCGCAACACACGCAGCGGTAGGTCCCGTCGTTATGGCAATCCCAGTAGCGGCCGGAGAAGGCGCGTTCTGTGCCTTTCTCGCGGGTGACGCGATATTCCTCCGCGCTGAGCTGGGCGCGCCATTCGGCGTCGGATTTTTCGATTTTCGGCATTGCGAATCAATCTCCGGGTTGGCGATGCAATTTGAGACACCTATACTTGATCATGATTCATTCAGGCAATCAGGATAAAACGAAATGAACCCGTCCCCTCTCAGCGACAGCGATCTCGACCATCTTGAACAGCTCCTCGATGCCGAGGTGTTTCAAGGCGATGCGATGCGCCTCGATGAAATCCAGGCCATGCTCTGCGCCATCGTCAGTGGCCCGGTGCCGGTGGCACCCGCGATCTGGTTGCCGGAGGCGCTTGGCAAGGGTCTGGAAAATGCGGACGACCCGGTGGTACTGGAGACGCTGGAGCTGCTGATGCGCCTAAACAACGATCTCGCCAGCGCGCTGCTCAATGATGAAACCGTTGCCCCGGTTCTCTATCCGCTCGATGAAAGCGGTGAAGAGTACGACTATGCGGCGTGGGCCGATACCTACGTTTTCGGGGCCGGCCTCGGCGGTGACTGGTTCGAACTGGCCGGCAAGCATGCGGAGGATCTTTCGGAACTTCTGGAGCCGATGTTCCTGCTCAACGGCATGCTCAAGGAAGACGTCGAGAAAAGCGGCGAGCGCTGGTTCGCGCCGGCCGAAGAGGCGCGTCTGGTGGCCGATATCCAGGAAAACCTGCCGCTAATCATCCAGACCCTCTATAACTTCTGGCGCAACAAGCGCTCCGGCGGCCCGGCCCGCAGCAGCGCGCCGAAATCGGGCCGCAACGACCCGTGCCCCTGCGGCAGTGGCCGCAAGTTCAAGCAGTGTTGCGGGCGACCCGATAAATTGAATTAGATTCGCTGCACACTGTCCATAAATCAGACCCGCGCTGCGAGACCTTGCTGGTGCGGGTCGCGTAATTTTTTGGCTTGAGTAATGGTGGAGCGGCTGCTTCCCGTGGCCGGTCCACTGTCTTTGGCGCTCCAGGCGCCTGAAAGGAGTCGAATCATGATCGGATTCTATCGAATGGCGAGTATCGCTCCAGGGAAGCTCCCCAACGCATTGGCTTTTGCGCGTGAAATAGCGGCACACATCAAGGACAAGCATGGCGTCGAACTCTCCATCGCCATGCCGATCGGCGGAAACCCGTTCCGCATCGGCTGGTCCACCCGCTACGAGAACCTCGCAGAGATGGAAGAGAAACAGGCGGCCATGATGGGCGATCCCATTTATGTGGAAAAGGTGGTTAAGGCTGCCGATCTCTTCATTGCCGGTTCGGTGCACGACGAAGTCTGGAAAATACTCTGATCCGAATTGACCAGGCGTCACGAAGCCATTGCGCACCGGAAAAAACAGGCGTAAAAAGGAAATGCAAGTTCGTGTTGCTAACCACAGGGAGAGCGATTATTGAGACTGCAACTTCGTCATGATGGCTGTTGAGTATCCAGACGGGGAAACCCGGTAATCGATGCACAATGCACCGACAAGAAACGCCGCTGAATGCGGCGTTTTCCGTTGACGGTGGCGGTAAAGGCGCCTAATTGCCGCCCCATGGCTGGATTGGCACGGTCGAGATGGCGTTCGCCGGCGCGCCTTCTATGACTCGGCGGCTGATCGCTAGGTAGACCAGCACATTGCGCTTCCTGTCGATGAAGCGGGTAACCTTGGTTTCCTTGAAGATCAGCGACGTGTCGTCGCTGAACACAACCTCTTCGTCGGGCAGTCTGGCGGGCAGGCTGATCGGGCCGACCTGGCGACAGGCCAGCGAGAACTGCGACGGGTCTTCGGCCAGCCCGAAACTGCCTTTCAGGCCGCCGGTGCGCGCCTGGCTGACGTGGCAGGTGATGCCGGGAATCCGCGGGTCGTCGTAGGCATAGACACAGACCCGGTGGTTGGCGCCGATCAGTTTCCATGTGGTGGTGTTGCAGCCAATTTCCTCGGCCGCGACGGAAAAACTCAAGGTCAGGACGAGGGCGGCGAGAAGGCGAAGGGTCAGGTTTTTCATGTCAATCTCTGGTATTTGACGGGGGACTGGGCGGCAAGGGAAGCATTATGCCGACATATTTCGCCAGTATCTTGTAGGTGTCGCGATCGAACTGGGGTCGCGTGGTGTCCAGCAGTGCCTGGAGTTCGTCATCGCTGGTGGCGGCGCCCAGGTAGCGCCAGCGGTCGATCAGGTGGGCTTGTGCCCCTTCACGGATCAGCGCCGGGCCGTTGAACGGCCAGGAAACCAGCTTCAGCCGGGACAGCGCGCCAACCAGGCGCATCGTGTGCCTTGCGTAGGACTCGTTGCCGACGCAGGCACCCTTGCAGCGCCTGACCTGGTTGCCGAAGCAGGATTTGCCGGGAACGGATTTTTCCAGGCCGAGAAGGGTGTCGCAAAGATTGTTTTCGATGGCCAGTGTTCGCAGCACCTCGGTTGCTTCCTTGCTGTTTTTGAACAGCCCGTAGCAGGACGTGCCGAGTCCCATGTCGAGTTCGCGCGGGGAGGCCAGATGCGGGCGCAGCCAGCCTTGGCCCTCGTTGACCAGCGTCCAGGTGCACAGGTCTTCATTCGTCCCCGGCTGACGATTGGCGGATGGTTGCAGTTGCTTGACCAGCATCGCTTCCTTGAGCAGAGCGCCGATTTCCCCGGCCGTTTCGCTCCAGTCGATGCGCCTGACCTGCTGCGCCAGCAGCATTTCCCGTGCGGAAGCATGGTTGCCTGCAAAATGAGCCAGCACACGTTGGCGGATGTCCTTGGCCTTGCCGACGTAAAGCGGGAGATTGTCTTCTCCGTAGAAGAGATAAACGCCGGGCGTGTCCGGCAGTTCGTCAACGATGCCGGGGTCAAGTTGCGGCGGCAGACTCGGTCGGGCATTCTGGGCCTGCAACGCGGCTTCGATTGCCTCGGCGCTGCGGTCGACATGGATTTTTTGCCAGAATTGATGGATCAATTGTGCGTCGGCCAGTGCCCGGTGGCGGCCTTCGGCGGCGAGGCCGTGGCGCTCGATCAGTGAATCGAGGTTGTGCCGCCGGTGTTCCGGGAACAAGGCGCGCGACAGCTTGACCGTGCACAACACCGGCGCCCGGAAAGTGATGCCGAGCCGCTTGAATTCGTTTTTCAAGAAACCGTAATCGAAACGTGCGTTGTGCGCGATGAACAGCCGGCCTTCGAGGCGGCGCAAAATTTCCCCGAAAATCGCCGAGAACGGCGGTGCCGCGGCGACCATGTCGTTGCTGATGCCGGTCAGTTGCTCGATGAAAGGCGGAATACGGGTGCCGGGATTGACCAGTTGCTGCCATTCGCGCACCGTGCCGTCGGCATCGACTTCGACGATGCCGATTTCGGTGATGCGATCGCTGGCCGCTGTGGCGCCGGTGGTTTCAAGGTTGACGAAGGCCAGAGGGCGCATGGGGAGGTGCTCGATTTCGTGCTTCCCGATCAGCCTGGTACCTTGGCGTCTGATTTCGCGTCGCCCGTTTCCTTGCTTTCGCGTTTGGTCGGCGGTGCAAAGTAGAGCACGGTCCAGTCTTTTTCCGGCGTGAATGTCTGTTCGCCCGAATACAGGCGGAATGCACCGTCGGGCGTGATCGCGCCGATCAGCAACCATGCGCTTCCCGGCTCGCCCAGCCGTTTTGTCATCTGATCGAGGTCGTAGTTTTCGCTCAGTGTCGTGGTCTGGATCCTCCAGCCTTCCCCCTGGCGCTGGCGTAGCATCTCGAAATCGGCACCGGCGGCAAAGGCAATGTATCCGCGCTGTTGCAGGGAGAGGCGCCGGGGTTCGTGGCTCGATTCCCGGTGCATGGCGAGCTGGAAGCTGCGATGGTGACCAAAATCGCGCCCCAGGGCCTTGCAGGCCAGGGCATTGTAGAAATCGTTATCGGTAGCGCACAGGAGATGGCTCAGGTGCTGTACTTCTAGCGTATGTTCGGCATGCTCGGACAGCACTTCTCCGTAGTAAATTTTGATCCCCTCCATGCGCGCCTGCTTCAGACGGTAATAGGCGCCATCGACCAGCAGCACATCGATATCCAGTTTCTTCAGGGTCAGGGCCAGTGCGCAGGTCCATGACGAAGCGCCGACGATCAACAGCCCGTTGGCCTTTTTGGCGGCAAGACCGAGGTGGCGGGCTAGATTGCCGAGGGTCAACCCGTGCGCCAGTACCGTCGTGACGATGACCAGAAAAACGATGAGCAGCAGCTTCTGGCCATCCGGATGGCCGCTGGCCACCAGCGCGGGTCCGAAGATTGCGGCCGTGGCGGCGGCGACGATGCCGCGCGGTGCGACCCAGGCGAGCAGCAGCTTGTCCGCGTTGCGCATCGGCGCCCCGAGGGTGGCCAGCAGGATGGTCAGCGGGCGGACAATGAAGAGGATGGCGAGAACGAAGAGGATGATTCGTCCGTCCAGCAGGATGATCAGGTTGGGATCAAGTTTGGACGGAATGACGATGAACAGCACCGACAGGAGAATCACGGTCAGGTTCTCCTTGAAACGTACCAGGTCCTCCCGTTCGACCAGCTTCATGTTGCCAACGACCAGCCCCATGACCGTTACGCTCAGCAGTCCCGCCTCGTGCTGAACGAGGTTGCTGGACCAGAAGACCAACAGGACCAGTACCAGCAGGATCGGCGACTTGAGGTGTTCGGGTACCAGCCCGCGTTGAAATATCCATCCGATGAGCCAGCCACCCAGGCCGCCGAGCAGGACGGCTGCCCCGATGGCGGCGCCGAGGCCGGTGACGGTATTGGCCAGGCCACTGTCGGCAATGGTGAAATACTGGAAAGTCAGCACCGCCAGCAGGACGCCGATCGGGTCATTGACGATCCCTTCCCATTTCAGCAGCGAGGCGGATTCCTTGTTCAGCCGGACCTGACGCAGCAGCGGCAGGATGACGGTCGGGCCGGTGACGACCAGAATGGCGCCGAGCACGAAGGAAACCGGCCAGCTCAGGCCGGCGATATGGTGGGCCGCCAGGCTGCCGAACAGCCACGCCAGCGGTGGCCCGAGGAGGGTCAGGCGGCCGATGCCGCGGCCGACCCGGCGAAATTCGCCGAGCTTCAGATCCATGCCGCCTTCAAAAAGGATGATGGCTACCCCGAATCCGATCAGTTCGGCCATTTCTTCGGGGGGCAGGGCAAGTTCGATCAGCCCGGTCACCGGCCCGAGGATCAGCCCGACGGTGATCAGAACAACGATGGCCGGCAGGCTGAATCGCCAGGCAAGCCACTGGCTGGCCAGACCGGCGGCAAGGATGCTCAGTAACAGTGTGGCGGCATGCATGGCAGATGATCCATTGGTGATTTTGTGGCCTGTATGAGCCACCCGAAAGTTGGCGTCATGGCTGCGGAAGGCTGACCATGGATTGATGATCCGTTCAAGGGGGTGACCAGGGTCACGGCGTCCGAAATTATAATGGATAAGGTTTCAGGCGCTTCCTGCACGTCCGCTCATTTCGGCGCACGGCCGGCTGGCTTAGCCTTTGGGCGTCCTCGGCTTCGGTCGTAACGGTGTACCCCCTCGGGTATAATTCCGGCCTCTCCGCCTAACCCGAAATCACCTCTCCATGGCCGACATTCTTTGCCTCAAGGGCGACGCCGCCTTTTCCGCCTTCCGTCAGCAACGCCTGCAAGTCCGCCTGACCGCAGCCGTCGCTGAAATCGAATCGGTAGCGGCCGATTACTGGCATGTCGTGGCATTGAAGCGCGCGCTGTCTGCTGACGAGCGCGCCAAGCTGGCGACCCTGCTGGAAGAGAAGGCTGCCGGCGCCGAAGCCGGCGAGCTGTTCCTGATCGCCCCGCGCATTGGCACCATTTCGCCGTGGTCATCGAAGGCGACCGACATTGCCTTTAACTGTGATCTGGAACCGGCCATCGAGCGGATCGAGCGCGTTGTTGCCTTCCATGTCGTTGTCCGCAACCGGCGTGCGCTGACCGCGGACGAGACAAAAACGGTTGCCGGCCTGCTGCATGACCGCATGACTGAGTCAGTGCTGCCGGACTTCGAGGCCGCCGGCGAACTGTTCCGCCATTTCGCGCCGAAGCCACTTGCTACGGTCGACGTGCAAAAAGGCGGGAAAACTGCACTGGTAGAGGCTAACGGTTCGCTCGGCCTGGCGCTGTCCGACGACGAAATCGACTATCTGCTGAACATCTTCACCGCTGCCGGCCGCAACCCGACCGATGTCGAACTGATGATGTTCGCGCAGGCCAATTCCGAGCACTGCCGCCACAAAATTTTCAATGCCTCATGGGTGATCGATGGCGAAAACAAGGACAAGACCCTGTTCGGCATGATCCGCGAAACCCACGCCGCCAACCCGCAGGGCACGGTGATGGCCTATGCCGACAATTCCTCGATCATCGAAGGCGCGACCATCCAGCGTTTCTACCCGGATGCCGACCGTGGCTATTCGTACAAGGAAGAGCTGACTCACATCCTGACCAAGGTCGAGACGCACAATCACCCGACCGCCATTTCGCCCTTTCCGGGTGCGGCGACCGGCAGCGGTGGCGAAATCCGCGACGAAGGGGCTACCGGCAAGGGTTCCAAGCCGAAGGCCGGCCTCTGCGGTTTCTCGGTTTCCAACCTCAACCTACCGGATGCGCCGCAGCCGTGGGAGACCACGGAACAGCGCGCCTACGGCCGCCCGTCGCGCATCGCTTCGGCGCTCGACATCATGCTCGAAGGCCCGATCGGCGCGGCTGCCTTCAATAACGAATTCGGCCGACCCAACCTGACCGGCTATTTTCGTACCTATGAGCAGGACGTCGCCGGCGTGGTGCGCGGCTACCACAAGCCGATCATGATCGCCGGCGGTCTGGGTTCCATCCAGGCCGAGCAGTCGTTCAAGGATGAAACCTTCCCGGTCGGTACCAAGTTCGTGCAACTCGGTGGCCCCGGCATGCTGATCGGCCTGGGCGGCGGTGCCGCTTCGTCGATGACGGCCGGCTCCAACGCCGAAGACCTCGATTTCGCCTCCGTCCAGCGCGGCAACCCGGAAATCCAGCGCCGCGCGCAGGAAGTGATCGACCGTTGCTGGCAGTTGGGCAAGAACAATCCGATCCTGTCGGTGCACGACGTCGGTGCCGGTGGCGTTTCCAACGCCCTGCCGGAACTGGCCCACTCGGGCGGCGTCGGCGCCATTTTCGATCTGCGCAAGGTGCCGACCGAAGAGCCGGGCATGTCGCCGGCTGAAATCTGGTCCAACGAATCGCAGGAACGCTACGTGCTGGCCATTCCGCCCAACCGCATCGCCGAATTCCAGGCGATGTGCGAACGCGAGCGCTGCCCGTTCGCTGTCGTCGGCGAAGCGACCGGCGACGGTCACCTGACCGTCACCGACGCCCATTTCGGCGTCAATCCGGTCGACATGGAAATGGAAGCGCTGCTCGGCAAGCCGCCGCGCATGACCCGCGACGTCAGGCACGAACCGGAAACCTTCGTTTCCTTCGACGCCACCGCCATTGAACTCAAGGACGCCGCTTATCGCCTGATGCGTCTGCCGACCATTGCCGACAAGACTTTCCTGATCTCCATCGGCGACCGTTCGGTCGGCGGGATGACCGCCCGCGACCAGATGGTCGGCCCGTGGCAGGTGCCGGTGGCTGACGTCGCGGTAACGACAATGGGCTATCAGGGTTATCTCGGCGAAGCCTTTGCCTTGGGCGAACGCACCCCGTTGGCCGTGTTTGACGCCCCGGCTTCGGGCCGCATGGCAATTGGCGAAGCGCTGACCAATCTGGCCGCTGCCGATATCGGCGATCTCGGCAAGGTCAAGCTCTCGGCCAACTGGATGGCGCCCTGCGGCGTCGCCGGGGAAGATGCCCGCCTGTTCGACACCGTCGAGGCCGTTTCCGACCTGTGCAAGGCGATAGGCGTGTCGATTCCGGTCGGCAAGGATTCGCTTTCGATGCGCACCGCCTGGGAAGATCAGGGCGTCAAGAAACAGGTTGTTTCGCCGTTGTCGCTGGTCGTCACCTCATTTGCCGCGGTCGACGACGTGCGCAAGACCAAAACGCCGCAACTAGCTGTCGATCAGGGCGAAACCGAACTGCTGCTGCTCGACCTCGGCCAGAGCCGCCTCGGCGGCTCCTGTCTGGCCCAGGTTTACAACGCCACTGGCAGCGATGCACCGGATGTCGATGATCCGTCCAAGCTCAAGGGTCTGTTCGACGCCGTACAAAAGCTGAACCGGGAAGGCATGCTGCTCGCCTACCATGATCGTTCCGATGGCGGTCTGTTCACGGCAGCCTGCGAAATGGCCTTCGCTTCCCGTTGTGGCGTGTCTCTCGATCTCGACGGCATTTGCTATGACGCTGGAGCCGGCGATATCGACGGTTCGGAAAAGCGTCCCGACCTGCTGGCCGGCCGCGATTTCGAGAACATCGTCCGTGTGCTGTTCAATGAGGAACTCGGCGCGCTGATCCAGATTCGCCGTTCTGACCGCGAGAAGGTCACGCCCATCCTGCGTGCCTGCGGGGTACCGTATCACTTTGTCGGCACGATGAACGAGTGGGACGAAATCCGCGTCACCCGCAATGCCAGGCGCGTGCTGCGCGAGAAGCGCGTCGATTTGCAGCGTGCCTGGTCCGAAACCAGCTACCGGATGCAGGCGATGCGCGACAACCCGAGCTGCGCCCAGCAGGAGTTCGACCGCATCCTCGATGTTACCGATCCCGGCCTGACGCCGAAGCTGACCTTCGATCCGCAGGACGATTTCACCAAGGTCTATACGCAAGTTAGCGGCCGTCCGCGCGTCGCCATCCTGCGCGAGCAGGGCGTCAACAGCCATTACGAAATGGCTGCCGCCTTCGACAAGGCCGGCTTCGCTGCGGTCGACGTCCATATGAGCGATATTTTGAGTAGCCGCGTCAGCCTCAGGGATTTCAAGGGTCTGGTCGCCTGCGGCGGCTTCTCCTACGGCGACGTACTCGGCGCCGGCCTCGGCTGGGCGCGAACCATTCTCATGCACGATGGCTGCCGCGACGAATTCGCTGCCTTCTTCCAGCGTCCGGATACCTTCGCGCTGGGCGTCTGCAACGGCTGCCAGATGATGAGCGCGCTCAAGTCGATCATTCCCGGCGCTGAAAACTGGCCGGCTTTCCGTCGCAACCAGGTCGAGCAATTCGAAGCGCGCTTCGTGATGACCGAAATCCTCGATTCGCCGTCGGTCTTCTTCGCTGGCATGGAAGGCTCGCAAGTGCCGATCGTCGTTTCGCACGGCGAGGGCAGGGCAGTGTTCGACAATGCCGACGACCAGAGCAAGGTGTTGTCGGCCGTACGTTACGTTGACAACAACGGTGAGCCGACAGAGGTCTATCCGTACAACCCAAATGGTTCGCCGGGCGGCCTGACGGCGGTGACCACGGCCGACGGTCGCTTCACGATCATGATGCCGCACCCGGAACGCGTCTTCCGGACCGTGCAGATGTCGTGGCACCCGGAAAACTGGGGCGAAGACAGCCCATGGATGCGCATGTTCCGCAACGCGCGGCGCTGGGTGGGTTAGGGCGTCAGAGTCGCGACGATAATGGCGGCTGCGGCCGCCTTTATCGTTTTAGAATGTTCAGCCCGTTACCCGGGATTTGCGCCGCCAGCAGGCGGGTGTCAGAAGTGACTCGGTGTCTTGGGTGCTGGAGAAAATTACTCTGGCTAATTCCTCGCGAGCCTTATCTTCACGGGAAACCCCGGCGATAAAATCAAACCACTTCTGGATCTGCTCCATGTCCTCAACTCCTCTTTATTCTGCAATTCTGGATCAGGTTCGACATCAATTAATCAACTTCGCAAGCAGAATATCCGATAACTGTATAAATGTACAGTATTCGTATTTTGTCACAGCGGGGTTAGTCTTAAACTCCATGTTCGTCTGGTGGGTTGAAGGCACATGCCGCAAGCCAAAAAATCATCCTGGTCGCCAAATCCCGGCGTTGTGGCGACCTACATCGGACGGAACAGAAATGCAGTACGCAATGTCCGAGTTATTGCTGAAGCTGTCGCTGGAAGAATGGTGGTCGAGGCCATCGGGAAGAACGGCGTGCCAGTTCGCTTTACGGTGAAGCAGGAAAACCTGAGACCATTGCAACCTGGCCTCTTTGATTAAAGGGTTAGCGTCTGAAGGATTTGGCATGAGCGAACTTCTGGTTCCGACTGAACTGCTGACCGGCGTTGGCGAGATGGATAGCCAGCACGATCAGTTGTTCCTGCAGATTCAGCAGGTCAAGGACGCATTGCTCACTGTTGCCGATGATCCTGAAAAAGGGGCGGCGCTGCTTTCGCAACTGGCGGATTCGCTCGATGCGCACTTTGGCTGGGAAGAGGACGCAGCCCGGGCGTGCGGTATCCCATTTGCCGAGCACACGAGGGAGCATGCGCGAATTGCTTCCTTTTGCCGCAGCATGCTCGGCGAGATCGACAGCGGAAATTGCAATATCCCGGCACTCATGGTTTATATGGATCGCTGTTTCGAAGCCCATGTGCTTCACTATGACCTGAAACTCGGGGAAGATTTGCGGTCTGCGCAGGTGCCCGAGTAGGAACGCAGGGAATCACTCGGCGTATCCGGGTCGCCCTGTTCGCTCTGGCTTGGCCGCAAGCCAATGAGCGCCGGCAAAATTACGGTATCATTGCAACTTTTGGCGAACCGCCGTTCGTCGTTTTGAACGTATCCGAAGGGTTTTTCCGCTCATGTTTGATGCAGTTCGCAACAACAAGAAGATCGTCCAGGTATTTCTGGTGCTGATTACGCTGCCGTTTGCCTTTTTCGGCGTTGAGTCATACGTACGCAACTCGGGTACCGGGGATTCGGTGGCCAAGATCGGCGACGTCAAGATCGGTACGCAACAGTTCCAGCAGGCGCTGCGTGAGCAGCAGGATCGATTGCGCGCCCAGATGGGGGCGCAGTTCGACGCCAAAATGCTGGATACCCCGGAAGCGCACAAGGCGATCCTCGATGACCTTGTTGATCAGCAGTTGCTGCTTCTGGAAGCGCACAGGATGGGGCTGTTCGCCAGTGACGACGCCATCCGGCGCACGGTCAGCGCGATCGATGCTTTCAAAGTTGACGGAAAGTTCGTTCCGGAGCGTTACGAAGCCGCGTTGCGCGGGCAGGGGATGACGCCGGCAGGATTCGAGGCGCGGCTACGTCAGGACCTGACGCTACAACAACTGGCAACCGCCGTCGGCCAGTCGGGCGTGATGGCGCGTACGGTCAGCGACCACATACTCGCCATGCAGAGCGAAACGCGGGACATCCAGGAGTTCCGCCTATCGCTTGAAGCCTACCTCGACAAGGTCAAACTGGCCGATGGAGCGGTCAGGAAATTCTACGACGAGAACAGCAAGCAGTTCGAAGTCCCGGAAAAGGCCAAGGTCGAATTCGTCGTGCTGTCGCAGGACACCATCGCCGCCTCCCTGGCGGTTTCCGACGCCGAAATCAAGGCTTGGTACGACGGCCACAAGGATCAGTTCATACAGCCAGAAGAGCGTCGGGCCAGCCATATCCTGATAGCTTCGGAAAAGATCGGCAAGGACAAGGCAAAAGCCAAGGCAGAAGAAGTGCTCGCGGAAGTTCGCAAGAACCCGTCGGCGTTTGCGGATCTCGCCAAAAAATACTCCGACGACCCCGGCTCTGCGGCCAAGGGCGGCGATCTCGGGTTTTTCGGCAGCGGCATGATGGTCAAGCCGTTCGAGGACGCTACTTTCGCCCTCAAGGATGGTGAGATTTCAGGCATCGTCGAATCGGATTTCGGCTTTCATATCATCAAGCTGACGGGTATTCACGCTGCCAAGGGCAAAGAACTGGCCGAAGTGAAAGATCAGATTGCGGCTGACCTGAAGAAGGCTGCCGGGGCGCGCAAGTTCGCCGAAGCCGCCGAAGGCTTCAGCAATATCGTCTACGAACAGGCCGACAGCCTGAAGCCGGCTGCCGACAAATTCGGACTTGTCGTCAAGCAGTCCGAATGGCTGGGGCGTCAGGCCAATCCGGCCAATGGTCCGCTAGCCAACGAGAAATTGATGGCGGCGATCTTCTCTGAAGATTCACTGAAGAACCAGCGCAATACCGAGGCCGTCGAAATTGCGCCGAACACGCTGGTTGCCGCACGCATCGTCGACCACCAGCCGGCCACGCTGCAGCCATTCGATGACGTCAAGGGCAGCATCGAGACCCTGCTCAAGCGCCAGGAAGCGCAATCCATGGCACGCAAGGATGGCGAAGCCCGCCTTGCCGCGCTCAGGAAGGGTGACGATACGCTCGGCTGGGGGGCGCTCAAGAGCGTTTCGCGTCTCGACCCGCGGCAGATTCCGCCGCCGGCTGTTCCGATAGTTTTCAGGATGGATACGTCCAAGCTGCCGTCCTACGCCGGGGTCGACCTCCCGGGCAGTGGCTATGCCCTGTTCAAGCTGGTCAAGACCGGGTCCGGCGAGGCACTTGACGATGCCCGCAAGCAGGCCTTATTGGGTCAGCTGAATACGCTGGCGGCGCAGGAAGAGGTGCAAAGCTACCTCGCCGCTTTGCGTACTCGCTACAAGGTCGAAATCAATCAGGCAGCGCTTGATACCAAGGACAAGTGATTGACGGGCCGGTCACAACGACCCGTCTGAAGCAAAAAGCCGACCGGGGAAATCCGGTCGGCTTTTTTTATGCCGTTTGGCGTGTTGACCGTAACAGTTATCAGCCTGGTAACGGTTCGGCGTTGCCCAGTGCCGTCGTGTTCATGCCGCCGTTGACGTACATGATTTCGCCGGTGATGCCGCTGGCCAGATCGGAAAGCATGAAGGCGGCGGCATTGCCGACTTCGTCGATGGTCACATTGCGCCGCAATGGGGCGTGGTGCGAGTTGTAGGAGAGGAGCTTGCCGAAGTTGCCGATGCCGGAAGCCGCCAGCGTCTTGATCGGACCGGCGGAAATGGCGTTGGCGCGGATACCCTCGGGGCCGAGGCAGAATGCCAGGTAGCGGGTGGCCGCTTCGAGGCTGGCCTTGGCCAGGCCCATGGTGTTGTAGTTGGGCATCGTGCGTTCGGCACCGAGGTAGGAGAGGGCGAGCGCGGCGCTCTTGCGGCCCTGCATCATCGGACGCGCGGCCTTGACCAGCGCCGGGTAGCTGTATGAGGAAATTTCGTGGGCAATGCGGAACGATTCACGCGACAGGCCGTTCAGGAAATCGCCCTCGATCGATTCGGTCGGCGCGTAGGCAATCGAGTGGACGAGGCCGTCGAGGCCATCCCAGCGCTTGCCGAGTTCGACGAATACGTTGTCGATCTGTTCGTCGCTGCTGACGTCGAGCGGAATCGTGATGTCGCTGCCGAATTCGCCAGCGAATTTCTTGATGCGGTCCTCGAAACGCTCCGTCTGATAGGTGAAGGCGAGTTGTGCACCTTCACGGTGGCAGGCCCGGGCGATGCCGTAGGCGATGGAGTGCTTGGACAGCAGACCGGTGATCAGTATTTTCTTTTCGGCGAGAAAGCCCATTTGATGTTCTCCCTAAGGGGTTTAGCCGAGAGATTATAAATCATCACATGTTCGGATAGGTTGGTCCTTCGCCGCCTTGCGGGGCTACCCAGTCGATGTTCTGCGTTGGATCCTTGATGTCGCAGGTCTTGCAATGCACGCAGTTCTGCGCGTTGATCTGCAGGTGCGGATTGCCGTGCTCATCGCGCAAGATTTCATAGACGCCGGCCGGGCAGAAACGCTGCTCCGGCGCATCGTATCTGGCCAGATTGACCGTGATCGGCACCGCCGCATCCTTCAGGTGCAGGTGGCAGGGCTGGTCTTCCTCGTGGTTGGTGCCGGACATGAAAACCGACGACAGGCGGTCGAAGGTCAGCACGCCATCCGGTTTCGGGTAGGCGATCGGCGCGCACTCGGCGGCCGGCTTCAGCTTGGCATGGTCGGGCGTCTTGTTGTGCAGCGTCCATGGTGCCTTGCCGCGCAGCACCATTTGGTCGATACCGAACATCAGTGAGCCGAGTTTCAGCCCCTTGTTCATCCACGGCTTGAAATTGCGCGCCTGGTAGAGTTCTTCGTAGAGCCAGCTGTCCTTGAAAGCTTCCGGATAACTCGTCAGTTCATCATGCTGGCGTTCCGCGACAAGCGCGGCAAAGCAGCTTTCGGCGGCCAACATGCCGGACTTGAGCGCGCAGTGCGAACCCTTGATCCGCGCGGCGTTGAGGAAGCCGGCGTCGTCGCCGACCAGAACGCCGCCCGGAAAAGTCAGCTTGGGCAGCGCCTGGAGGCCACCGGCGGTCAGGGCGCGCGCGCCGTAGGCGATGCGTTTGCCGCCTTCGAGGAATTTGCGAATTTCCGGGTGTGTCTTGAAGCGCTGGAATTCGTCGAATGGCGACAGGTACGGGTTGCTGTAGCCGAGGCCGACGACAAAGCCGACGGCAACCTGGTTGTCTTCGAGGTGATAAAGGAAACCACCGCCGTAGGTATCCGGTTCCATCGGCCATCCGCCGCTGTGGATGACGAGGCCGAGCTGGTGATTCTCCGGCTTGATTTCCCACAGTTCCTTGAGGCCGATGCCGTAAGTTTGCGGATCCGTACCGGCGTCGAGCCTGAATTTCGCGACGAGTTGTTTGCCCAGTTGGCCGCGGCAACCTTCGGCGAAAAAAGTGTACTTGCCGTGCAATTCCATGCCCAACTGAAAGGCCGGACCTTCGGAGCCGTCGCGCTGGCGGCCCATGTCGCCGGTGGCGACACCCTTGACCGAGCCGTCGCCATTGAACAGGACCTCGGCGCCGGCAAACCCCGGGTAGATTTCGACACCCAGCGCTTCGGCCTGCGCGCCGAGCCAGCGACAGACGTTACCGAGCGAGATGACGTAATTGCCTTCGTTATGGAAGCAATCCGGCAACAGGCTGTTGGAAATCCGATGCGATCCGGTTTCGGAAAGCATATAAAAGCGATCTTCGCTCACCGGTGCATGGAGCGGCGCACCGTGTTCCTTCCAGTTGGGCAGCAGTTCGTTCAATGCGCGCGGGTCCATGACCGCGCCGGACAGGATGTGGGCACCGATCTCTGCGCCTTTCTCGATCAGGCAGACTGATACGTCGCTGCCTTTTTCAGCGGCCTGCTGCTTGAGGCGAATTGCCGAGGCAAGCCCGGCGGGCCCGCCGCCGACTATGACGACGTCGAATTCCATCGCTTCGCGTTCCATGCGTTCTCCTTGTCGATTCGCAGCCATGCTGTTTACAATACGGTACAGTATGGACTGCATTTTATCAACTTGTGAGGCAAGGCCAGGCACATGGAACACCACAGGAAACTGATTCACATCGCCACGATGCCCATTCGCTGGGGCGACATGGATGCCTATGGCCATGTCAACAACACCGTTTATTTCCGTTTCATGGAACAGGCGCGCGTCGAATGGATCGAGGCAATGAAGATTCCGGTTCGTATCGGCGGTTCCGGGCCGGTGATCATCAACGCCAGCTGTACCTTCCTGATCCCGATGAACTACCCGGGAACCGTCGAGGTGCGCACCTATGCGGGCCATCCGGGCCGCTCCAGCGTAATGACCCATGTCGAAATGCGCATTCTGGGTGACGATCGGGTCTACGCCGAAGGTGCCGCCAAGATCGTCTGGATGGATACCCAAACAGGGAAATCGGTTCCCCTGCCTGATGATGTTCGGGCGGTGGTCGAAGGGGAGTAAACTCGCAGCCCATCGCCTCGCCACTTCGGAAAACCATGGGCAAACGAAAAATCTGGGAAAAGCTGCTGTCGGCCGAGCGCCTTGGTGCCGGCAAGGCGCCGGGTACGCCGGAGCGCACCGCGTTCCAGCAGGATTACGACCGCATCGTCTTTACCTCCGCCTTCCGGCGCATGAAGGACAAGACCCAGGTCTTTCCGCTGTCGAAAAGCGACTACGTGCGTACCCGGTTGACGCACAGCCTGGAAGCCAGCTGCGTCGGCCGCTCGCTGGGCGCTGTCGTTGGTCGCGAAATCATCGCCCGTCACCACTTGCAGCATGTCGAGTCCGCAGATTTCGGCGCCATCGTCGCAGCGGCGTGCCTGGCGCACGACATCGGCAATCCGCCATTCGGGCATGCCGGAGAAGATGCCATACGCGAGTGGTTCCGCAATTCCGGCTTGCTCGAACGGCATTCCTTCACGCCCGCGCAACGCGCCGATTTCGAGCGTTACGAAGGCAACGCGCAGGGTTTTCGCATTGTTTCCCGTCTCCAGAATCCGGCCAACCCGGGCCTGCAACTAACCAGCGCTGTGCTGGCTGCATTCACCAAGTATCCGCGCCCGTCGTCCGTTGACGGGGAACTCGATGGCAAGAGCGGCAAGAAGTTCGGCTTCTTTCAGCAGGATGCTGCCGCTTTCGGGAAAGTGGCGCGGTTGACCGGCCTGGTCGAGCGAATTCCGGATACCGCCTGGCGGCGCCATCCGCTCGCTTTTCTGGTCGAAGTCGCGGACGATACCTGTTACCTGATCGTCGATCTTGAAGATGCGGCCCGCCTCGGCTTCGTGCCATATCGCGATGCCGAATGCCTGCTTGCCGACCTGGCCGGCAACGCGGTCAGCGCAAGGCGCCTCGAACGGCTACATGATCCCAAGGAACGCCTCGAATACCTGCGCGCCAAAGCCATCGGTCGCCTGCTCGAAAGCGCGGCGGCGGTTTTCCTGGAAAACGAGGATGCCATTCTCGGTGGCAGCTTCGATGACGAACTACTCGAACAGTCGCCGGTGGCCGTTCCGCTGCAAGCGATCCTCCGTGTGGCCAAGGAAACGATCTACACTGCACGCCCGGCGCTGGAGATCGAAACTGCCGGCTTCGAGGTGCTCGGCGCGCTGCTCGGCCTGTTTGCCAATGCTGTCGAGGCGAAGGCAGGGCATGCGCGATTCACTACCCGCGAGCGCATGCTGCTCAAATTGTTGCCGGCCCAGTTTCTCGGCCACGCCGGAGAACCCGATCCCGACCCCTATGTACGCCTGCTACAAGTGGCCGATTTCGTCGCCGGGATGACCGATTCCTACGCGGTGGACATGTATCGCAAGCTGAAGGGTTTTGATTTGCCGACCTGAGTAACAGTTATCAGCCTGGTAACGGTTCGGCGTTGCCCAGTGCCGTCGTGTTCATGCCGCCGTCAACGTACATGATTTCGCCGGTGATGCCGCTGGCCAGATCGGAAAGCATGAAGGCGGCGGCATTGCCGACTTCGTCGATGGTCACATTGCGCCGCAATGGGGCGTGGTGCGAAGAGGCAGCGAGAGGAGCTTGCCGAAGTTGCCGATGCCGGAAGCCGCCAGCGTCTTGATCGGACCGGCGGAAAATGGCGTTGGCGCGGATACCCTCGGGGCCGAGGCCGAATGCCAGGTAGCGGGTGGCCGCTTCGAGGCTGGCCTTGGCCAGGCCCATGGTGTTGTAGTTGGGCATCGTGCGTTCGGCACCGAGGTAGGAGAGGGCGAGCGCGGCGCTCTTGCGGCCCTGCATCATCGGACGCGCGGCCTTGACCAGCGCCGGGTAGCTGTATGAGGAAATTTCGTGGGCAATGCGGAACGATTCACGCGACAGGCCGTTCAGGAAATCGCCCTCGATCGATTCGGTCGGCGCGTAGGCAATCGAGTCGACGAGGCCGTCGAGGCCATCCCAGCGCTTGCCGAGTTCGACGAATACGTTGTCGATCTGTTCGTCGCTGCTGACGTCGAGCGGAATCGTGATGTCGCTGCCGAATTCGCCAGCGAATTTCTTGATGCGGTCCTCGAAACGCTCCGTCTGATAGGTGAAGGCGAGTTGTGCACCTTCACGGTGGCAGGCCCGGGCGATGCCGTAGGCGATGGAGTGCTTGGACAGCAGACCGGTGATCAGTATTTTCTTTTCGGCGAGAAAGCCCATTCGATGTTCTCCCTAAGGGGTTTAGCCGCGAGATTATAAATCATCACATGTTCGGATAGGTTGGTCCTTCGCCGCCTTGCGGGGCTACCCAGTCGATGTTCTGCGTTGGATCCTTGATGTCGCAGGTCTTGCAATGCACGCAGTTCTGCGCGTTGATCTGCAGGTGCGGATTGCCGTGCTCATCGCGCAAGATTTCATAGACGCCGGCCGGGCAGAAACGCTGCTCCGGCGCATCGTATCTGGCCAGATTGACCGTGATCGGCACCACCGCATCCTTCAGGTGCAGGTGGCAGGGCTGGTCTTCCTCGTGGTTGGTGCCGGACATGAAAACCGACGACAGGCGGTCGAAGGTCAGCACGCCATGCGGTACCGGGTATGCGATCGGCGCGCACTCGGCGGCCGGCTTCAGCTTGGCATGGTCGGGCGCCTTGTTGTGCAGCGTCCATGGTGCCTTGCCGCGCAGCACCATTTGGTCGATACCGAACGTCAGTGAGCCGAGTTCAGCCCCTTGTTCATCCACGGCTTGAAATTGCGCGCCTGGTAGAGTTCTTCGTAGAGCCAGCTGTCCTTGAAAGCTTCCGGATAACTCGTCAGTTCATCATGCTGGCGTTCCGCGACAAGCGCGGCAAAGCAGCTTTCGGCGGCCAACATGCCGGACTTGAGCGCGCAGTGCGAACCCTTGATCCGCGCGGCGTTGAGGAAGCCGGCGTCGTCGCCGACCAGAACGCCGCCGGGAAAGTCAGCTTGGGCGGGTGTGGGAGGACACCGGCGGTCAGGGCGCGCGCGCCGTAGGCGATGCGTTTGCCGCCTTCGAGGATTTGCGAATTTCCGGGTGTGTCTTGAAGCGCTGGAATTCGTCGAATGGCGACAGGTACGGGTTGCTGTAGCCGAGGCCGACGACAAAGCCGACGGCAACCTGGTTGTCTTCGAGGTGATTGGAATTTCACCGCCGTAGGTATCCGTCATCGGCCATACCGCCGCTGTGGATGACGAGGCCGAGCTGGTGATTCTCCGGCTTGATTTCCCACAGTTCCTCGAGGCCGATGCCGTAAGTTTGCGGATCCGTACCGGCATCGAGCCTCGAATTTCGCGACGAGTTGTTTGCCCAGTTGGCCGCGGCAACCTTCGGCGAAAAAAGTGTACTTGCCGTGCAATTCCATCCCCAACTGAAAGGCCGGACCTTCAGAGCAGTACGCGCTCGGCGGCCCATGTCGCCGGTGGCGACACCCTTGACCCGTTCGTCGCCATTGAACAGGACCTCGGCGCAGGCAAACCCCGGGTAGATTTCGACACCCAGCGCTTGGCCTGCGCGCCGAGCCAGCGACAGACGTTACCGAGCGAGATGACGTAATTGCCTTCGTTATGAAGCAATCCAGCAACGGGCTGTTGAAATCCGATGCGATCCATTTTCAAAAGCATATAAAAGCAATCTTCGCTCGCCGGTCATCGAGCAGCACACCGTGTTCCTTCCAGTTGGGCAGCAATTCGTCAATGCGCGCGGGTCCATAACCGCGCCGGACGGATGCCGGCACCGAACTCTGCGCCTTCTCGATCAGGCAGACTGATACGTCGCTGCCTTTTCAGCGGCCTGCTGCTTGAGGCGAATTGCGAGGCGAACCCGGGCGGGCCCGCCGCCGACTATGACGACGTCGAATTCCATCGCTTCGCGTTCCATGCGTCTCCTTGTCGATTCGCAGCCATGCTGCTACAATACGGTGCGGTATCGACTGCATTTTCTCAACTTGTAAGCAAGGCCCAGCACATGGAACACCACCGGAGCTGATTCACATCGCCACGATACCCATTCGCTGGAGCGACATGGATGCCTATGACCATGTCAACGACACCGTTTCTTTCCGTTTCATGGAACAGGCGCGCGTCGAATGGATCGAGGCAATGAAGACTCCGGTTCGTATCAGCAGCTCCGGCCCGTGATCATCAACGCCTGTTCCTTCCTGGATCCCGATGAACTACGAGACCGTAGGAGGTGCGCACCTATGCGGGCCATGCAGCCGCTCCAGCGTAATGACCCATGTCGAAGATGCTCATTCTCGGTGACAATCAGGTCTACGCCGGAGTGCCGCCGAGTCGTCTCGATGGATACCAAACAGGAGATCGGTTCCCCTGCCTGATGATGACGATCGTCGAAGGAGGTGAACCGCCGAGCCCATGGCCTCGCCGCTTCGGAGAACCATGGGCGAACGAAGATCTGGGAGAAGCTGCTGTCAGCCGAGCGCCTTCGTCCGCAGACGCGGTTCAGCCAGAGCACGCCGCGTTTCCAGCAGGATTACGACCGCATAGTCTTACCTACCACCTGCCGCGCGCATGAAGATCGAGGCCCAGGTCTTTCCCGCTGTCGAAAAGCGACTACATGCGTACCCGGTTGACGCGCGCCTGGAAGCCAGCTGCGTCGGCCGCTCGCTGGGCGCTGTCGTTGGTCGCGAAATCATCAGGCCATCACCCTTGCCGGCATGTTGAGACCCGCGGTTTCGGCGCCATCGTCGCAGCGGCGTGCCTGGCGCACGACATCAGCAATCCGCCGTTCGGGCATGCCGCAGGTGCCGTCGCGGATCGTTTCGCCATTCCCGGCTTGCTGGAACAGCATTCCTTCACGCCCGCGCAACGCGCGTTCAAGCGTTGCCGAAGGCAGGAGACGCACAGGTTTTCGCATTGTTTCCGTCTTCCAGATCCCGGCCAACCAGGGCCTGCAACTAACCAGCGCTGTGCTGGCTGCATTCACCAGTGTCCGCGCATGATCCGTCGCGACAGGAGCTCGATGGCGAGAGCGGCAGAGTTCAGCTTCTTTCAGCAGGATGCTGCCGCTTTCGGAGGAGTGGCGCGCAGATCGTAGGCCTGGTCGGCGGTTCCGGATGCCGCCTGGCGGCGCCGATCCGCTCGCTTTTCTGGTGGAGTCACGAACGATGCCTACCTGATCGTCGATCTTGAAGATGCGGCCCGCCTCGGCTTCGTGCCGTATCGCGATGCCGAATACCTGTTGCCGACCTGGCCCGCGACGCGGTCGGCGCAAGACGCCTCGAACGACTACATCGTCCCAAGGAACACCTCGATTGCCTGCGCGCCAAAGCCATCGAGTCCACCTGCTCGAAAGCGCAGCAGCGGTTTCCTGGAAAGCGAGGCTGCCATTCTCGGTGGACAGCTCGATGACGAACTACTCGAACAGTGACCGTAGCCGTTCCGCTGCAAGCGATCCTCCGTGTGGCCGAGAACGATCTACACTGCGCGCCCAGCGCTGGAGATCGAACTACAGCTTCGAGGTGCTCGGCGCGCTGCTCGGCCTGTTTGCCGATGCTGTCGAGGCGGAGGCGGGCGTGCGCAATTCACTACCGCGAGCGCATGCTGCTTCGATTGTTGCGGCCCAGTTTCTCGGCCCACGCCGACCGATCCCCCGACCCTATGTACGCCTGCTACCGAGTGGCCCAATTTCGTCGCCGGAGTCGCCGATTCCTACGCGGATGAACATGTGTTGCGCAAGCTGAAGGGTTTTGATTTGCCGACCT
>CAVUJN010000031.1:0-82021 GCA_963741765.1 uncultured beta proteobacterium | reverse complement strand
TTTGGATGGTTTATTTGTCGTTTTCAGAAGACCATTGCACGGAATGTCAGCAGTCATCTTCACTCGTGGAAGGAGACTATGAAAGTGTCCATCATCGCTATATTGCTTTCGGAACCCTGCTTGTGTGTAGCCAATTCACACTTGTAAGCTTGCTGAAGATGGTGGTTTCTTCGAATCCAGTTTTCGGTGACGGAGGCAATGTAAAGGGTCACATGCAGGATGTGACCCACTGTAGCAAGGCTCAGAACTTATAACTCTGGCCGTCTTCGGGGACATGGACACGCCGCTTGTCCAGTTTTTGCTCGTCAATAAAGGCGCGTAGCTCTTTGCGTGTCAGCATCGCATGGTTGACCGATTCCATGTGAATGCCAACGATTTTGGCCTTAGGCGAGAATTTGTAGGCGCGCGCCACATCATCCTTGCCCATGATGATGGATCCATCGAAACCGTTGACCTGCGCGTAGCCAGTGTTGAGGAAGACCACATCTGGCTGGTAGCGGGTCAGTGCATCCTCGACATTCTTATTCCAGATGGTATCGCCAGCCACGTAGACGGTAGGGTACTTCGGGTGCTGGAAAATGATGCCCATCACGTCACCAAGTATCTCCGCCATCTGCGGCACTGCAAAGAAGTGGCTGCTACCGTGCTTGCCGAGCGCTTTGATCAAGCGGGTACCCTTGAAGTCAAGGCCCTCTTCGGTCAGGACGCGCACATTGGTGAAGCCATCTTCGCGCACCTTGGCCGCGTCCTTTTCATCCTGGGTGAAGATGGGCATGGCGCGCGGGACCAGATAGCGCGCGGCCGGATCCCAGTGGTCTTCGTGAATGTGACTCAGGATGATGGCGTCGGTCTTGAGCACATCGCTCACGGGAACGGGCAGATCGACCAGTGGATTGCGCTTTTCGCTATTGGGCGTACCTGGGAATCCCGGATAGGCACCTTTGACAGCCAGCATGGGATCAACAAGGAAGGTGGCTCCCGCGTAGGAGAGCTTCATTGTGGCGTTGCGGATCAGTTGGAACTCTACTCGCTTAGAAGCAGATTTCGTTTTGACAGGGTGCGCAGGGCCGGTGTCGTGCGCCTGGGCTGTCCCGACCGTGCTGACACCAAGCAGAATGGTGCAAGCGAGGAGAGCTGCGATGCGCGGGGCGTGATTCGATTTCAGCATGGAAATCCTTTCGTGGTTTGTTAAAGGTAATGGAGGATGGGATGTGCTCAGTGGCGTTTCGGATTTGTTGAAACCTTTTGTCGATGCTTCTCCTGTGTCTGTTTAAATTCGGGACCGAGTGGTCCATTTAGGTCAAAAAAATACTGCCTTCAATCGAGTATGGAAAGCAGCAGGTTCAGGGTTTCGTCTAGCAGCGACTTGTCCCCTCCGGCGCGTACCATGACCTGTAGACCCGGAAATCCCAGCACCAGAAGGCGGGCCAGATTGAGGGCCGACTTGGTATTCTTGACGGAGCCCTCGGCTTGTCCACGCTCGATGGCTAGTGCAAGCGCCCCTTCAATCAAGGCAAAGTCCTGAAAGACGCGCGTGCGAATGTCGGCATCGCGCGGGGCCATCTCGACGGCCTGATTGATGCTCATGCATCCGCGTGAAGTGTCTCCGTTCCCCGCATCGGTGACGATCTTGCGAAAGAAGTGTTCAATGGCTTCGCGGGCGGGGGCGCGCACCAGAATCTGGTGCATTTCACGCGCGCGCTCTTCCCGATAGGCATCAAACGCTGCCACGAACAGTTCACGTTTGCCGCCAAACGTAGCGTATAGACTGCTCTTACTCAGCCCTGTTGCTTTGAGCAAGTCGGCCAGAGAGGTCGCCTCGAAACCTTTGCACCAGAAAACATCCATAGTCTGATGCAATGCCTCAGTTGTATCGAACTCTTGGGGTCTCGCCATGGATTGCTGTCACTTCCCGAACTGTCAAGGTATGAGGGCGTATTTTGTACCAATGAGTCCATAATGTCAAACCGCATGGGGTCTCAGAAAACGGAAAAATCGTACGCCAAGCCTCGACGTAGAGCGTGCGATCAAAGAGACGCTCTTTGCCGCTGCCGAAACTGCGCTGGCGTACAGCCCGCTTCACGCTTGAAGAACTTGCTGAAATTGGTCGCCTCTCCGAAGCCCAACTTCTCGGCGATGGTGGCGACCGACAAATCCGTATGGACCAGCAAGCGCTTCGCTTCCAGATTGATCCGCGCCGCGATGAAGGCTTTGGCCGTCATACCCATCGCGGCTTCCACCGCACGCGCTAGGCTTTTTTCCGTGTAGCCGAGCTGACTGCCGTAGTCGGCCACCTGGTGCCAACGGGCAAAACGCTCCTCCACAAGTTGCTGGAAGCGCTTGAAGCGCTGCAATGCCGGGGAAATGACGGGCTCGTGTGTTCGCTGCCGACCTTGCAGGATGGAAAGCCGTGTTAGAAGCGCATGGAGCTGGTGGTGCAGCAGCGCGTGCAAGTCATCGCGCGGCGCATCGATCTGCGTGTCCTCGCGCATTTGCTCAATGGCGTCCGTCACCGTCCCAAGGTCGTTGCCGCTCAAGACGATGTGCTCCGGCAACCTCTCCAGGTCAACAGCGAATTTGAGGTCACTCGGCGTCGTCGAAACAGGTAGGACAAATTCCGGGCGGAACAGAACGTTCCAGCCGTCCCAATTTTCATCATGTCCGTAGTTGTGAGCCTGCCCCGGCCGCAACACGAGTAGCGATCCAGCCGCGCACGAGATTGACCTGAAATCGACCACCTGGGTACACACGCCGTTTGTGACACACACCAAGGTGTGGAACTCGTACCGATGTGTTGTCCGCACTTTCTCCTTGCTGCCCCGTCGCCTCAAATCAGCCACGGTAAAGACTTCCAAGTCGAGTTGGTAGGGTGCTCGCGGTCGATAGCCTAGCTGCGGAATATTGGCGCTCCCCGGTGCAGCCATCTTGCCTTCAAATGTCGAAAATGTATCGTTCATTGTCCAGTAATAACCGTTCAATTTGGTCTTTATTGTCCAATAATAACCACTCACAACCAGTTTTGAAAGGACAAACGATGAAAGCAGACGTCAGCAAGATCCCATCGCGAAGCTTGCTCGCCGTTCTCTTTCTCATCGCCAGTCTTGCCGGGAGCGTCACCCCGGTCCTGGCCCAGTCCATTTCCATAACCGCCTCAACACAGGAGCACACCATGAACAACATCGACATCGCCAAGACCTACATCAAGGCCGTACAGACCGGCGACCAGGCCACGCTGGGCAGCCTCATTTCGCCTGAGGTGATCTGGCACCAGCCGGGCAACAACCAGTTCTCCGGCACGCACCGCGGCATGGCCGCCGTGGGCCCGATGCTGGGTAAGATGATGGAAGTCTCCAAGGGCACGTTCGCGATCACCCGTGCCGACCACTACATGTCCAATGGCGACTGGGTGGCCATCACCATCGAGTTCGCCGGCCAGGTCAATGGCATCCAGCTCAAGCAGCCGGGCGTGGACCTCATCCGCATCGAGGGCGGCAAGATTGTTGAGGTCCGGCTGTTCTCCAGCGATCAGGCACAAGAAGATGCGTTCTGGGGACGCTGACGGTTTAGGCGCGGTCGAGCAGCTTCGCCCCATCGGGGCGTAGCTCGCCCATCGGCGAGACATGCCGGTACAGAGTCTGCCGGGTGATGCCGAGTTCCTGGCACAGGTCGCCAACCTTGGTTTCCGGCTGTCCCATCGCAGCCATCGCCAAACGAAGTTTGGCCGCAGTCATCTTGAAAGGGCGGCCACCTTTCCTGCCGCGTGCCCGCGCTGAGGCCAAGCCAGCAATCGTGCGCTCTGCAATCAACTCGCGCTCGAATTCGGCCAGCGCCGCAAAGATGCCGAAGACCAGCTTGCCGGCGGCAGTTGTGGTGTCGATGGCGGCACCGTGGCCGGTCAGCACCTTGAGACCGATACCGCGCCCGGTGAGGTCGTGGACGGTGTTGATCAGGTGGCGCAGGTCACGCCCGAGCCGGTCGAGCTTCCACACCACTAGCGTGTCGCCGGGCCGCAGTGCCTTCAGGCATGCTCCCAGTCCGGGGCGATCCTCGCGCTTGCCTGATGCCTGGTCTTCATAGAGATGCGCCGGATCGACACCGGCAGCGACCAGCGCGTCGCGCTGCAAGTCGGTGGCTTGGGAGCCGTCCGCCTTCGATACCCGCATATAGCCAATCAGCATGTCGCACCTGTCACATATACGTTCGATTATGTGACAGTGTGCACCGGAAAGCTCAGACCGTCAAAAATCGTCACTTAACCCGTAACTCTGTCTACGACACGCAAAGGATTCTCCAGGCTCATAATGTGACAAAAACTCCGAGGGGATACCTTCCTTCTCGAAGGTGGAGCGCAACTGCTCCAGGGAAGCGGGGTCGAGCCGACCATAGGAAGCCAACGCGAACAGCGAGCGTGCCGTCTCGGGGTCGTGCCGCGCTTCAATGATGGCCTCGTCGATGGCCAGGACTGCACGCTGCCAGTGATTGATGGGTTCGGGCTTCGGCGCTTTCGTCGGCTGGCCACTGGTGAACCCGGTTTGGGGCTCGGACCAGAATAGCTTTGCCTGCTCGCCTGGCGGGCTTATGTCCCTCAGCTCGATCAAGCTGATTGCCGTTGCTGCCGCTTCCAGCATTTGCAACCGTACTGCTGGGTTCAGGGTTTCATACGGTCGCCACAGACTTTGCCCAGCACGCAGCGGATGCCCGCAGCCTTCCCAGACTTGGCGGAGATACCCCGCGCAGCTTCCGCACGCGGAAAGCGGGGTGTTCAACTCATCGAGCAGTGTGCGTAGCAGCCGAAACCACAATCCGGCGTGGATGCGTCGGCGCGGCAGCTCGACGTGACCGGTCGTCAGTGCCTGCCAGGTACGCTGGTCCATCGCCGCAATCGCGTCGCTGGCGGTGCGCTGTTCGGCATCGGCGTTCTCCCAGCCGAGAAACCGCCCTGGCACGCCCCAATAGGATTCCAGCCGGCAGCCATGCAGCGGGCAGCTCAGCATCAGGGGCAGCTTCCACGCGAGCAGTACGGCTTGGTTCTCCGGATCGTTCAGGCAGAGCGGACAGGCGCGATGTATCGGCTGGCTGGGCAGCCAGGCACGCCAGCTCGTGATGGATCGCGTCTTACGGCGGAGTCTCGGCAGCAGCACCGAGAGCTGGAACGCATAGGTTTCCAATGCGTCTGGAATCTGCTCCTCAAGGCTGTCCAGTAGCCAAGGCACCCATCCGGCGAAACTCATGCAGCGCAGCCGGTCCAGCTCGATGCCGCTCCGCTGGGAAAGCATCGCCAGCAGCGACAGTGGTGGCGCGGTGTCCAGGTCATCGACCAGGCCGTGGCCAAGATCGTGCTCCAGCAGCTCGGACAGTTCCATGTGATAGCAAAGGGCCACGCGGTTGAGCCACGAAGACAAGGCTTCGCCTTCCTTGGGTGCCGGATGCAGTGGCCAGCGTGGCGCTGGCTTCACATCAGCTCCCGCTCGAATTGACGCCGCCGCTCGCTGGGTCCGGTGTAATCGGCCACGCTGAGCGTGCGGTGGTTGATCGCTTCCTCACCACTCTCTACGGCGGCGACGGCCGCCGCCATCAACAGGTGCGCCAACTCGCCGATGGTGCCCTCGCTACGCGTGAGCAGGTAGCGGGCCATATCCAGCGTGGCAATCGACGAGGGTCGCCGCAGCGGGAGCGAAGCCGCGAAGCTGGCCAGCAGAGAGCAGCAATCGTCGTTGGCCTCCCACACCGGCAGCATCATCGGCTCGAAGCGATTTTCCAACTGGTCATCGGAGCGGATGACCAGGTAGGCATCGCGCGTACCGACCCCGACCAGTGGAATGCGCAATTCATTGCCGAGGAAGCGCAGCAAGTTGAGGAATTCCCGGCGGTTGACGCTGTTGCCGGCCAGGACGTTGTGCAGTTCGTCGATCACCAGCATGCGCACGCCGACCTTGCGTAGCAACGCCAGCGCCAATTGCTCCATTTCCGGCAACCGAGGGCGCGGGCGCAACGGCGCGCCCATCGCGGCAAGCAGCGCGACGTAGAAGCGGATCACCGACGGCTCGGACGGCATCTGCACGACCAGCACCGGGATGTGCTCCTGGTCGGCATCGGAGCTGGCCGGATGCGTGCGCCGGAATTTCTCGACGATCATCGACTTGCCGTTGTTGGTCGGGCCGACCAGCAGCAGGTTGGGCATGCGTTGCTTGTTCGGCCATGCATACAGGGTTTCCAGCCGGTTCAGCGCCTCGACCGCGCGCGGATAGCCGATCCAGCGGTCGGCGCGAAGGCGCTGGATACGCTCGTCCGCCGGCAGCCGAGCCAACCCTTGCGCCGCCGGCAGCAGGTGGGATAGGTCGATGATGGGATATTCGTCCACGGCTACCACTCCTCAATCTGGTCGAACGGTTTGGTCGGCGGCTGGTTGTCTGCCTGCGGGTCAGCCATGTCCGAATCCGGTGGTGGCGTGGTTTTGACAGGCGGTGCTGTTGCCTTGAGATGCTGGCGTCGATCCGCGTCGCGCCGCGCCTTGCGCGTAGCTTTCTGCGCGGTGGTCACGATTTCGCGCATCTGGCCGATCATGCGGAACAGCGCTGACTCATCCACCTGTTCGCGCCCTTGCTGCCGCAATTTCGCCAGAGCCTGCCGTTGTTCCCAGAGGGTGACAGCCGGGTGCGACAAGGTACGGTACGGGAATTTCCAGGTAATGCTGACCCTCTGGTTCCAGCACCCAGATGCGGCTGATGTCGCGAGGATCGCGCCGAATCAGGAACGCAGGCCAGGCGGTCGCGCCGAGCTATCCACGGCTTGAGCGCATCGGCGTAGTAGTGGATGTGGTCGATGACGAAGCCGGTGCGGGTCAGCGTGCGGCGGATGATGGGCAGAAAATCGACCAGAAAAGCCGTGGCGCGAGTGACGACGGTTGGCACGCCGATCCGCGTCGACGGCCTCAGTCCAGCGCGCGGCCGGCGGTTGGAGCAGGCCGTTGTGCACCGAGCCGTGATAGGTGCCGACCGCCAATGTGAGCCAGCGCTCCAGCTCGCGCAGTGTCAGGGCGGCCTTGTTTTCGGAGGTCGTATTCCCCGCGCTGGTCTGGGTTGGAGAAGGTCGTCCCTGGCAATTCGTCGTGGATCATCTGCATCGCCGTGCCGATGATCCGTTCCACGATGCCGCCGTAGTGCGGCTGTCCCGAGCGGACGATAGTCCAGCCGGATGCCATGCTGCTCGCAGCCACGACGTAGCGCCTCGCTCTTGAACTCGGCCGCGTTGTCCAGGTAGAGCAGCCTGGGCTTGCCGCTCATCGGCCAGTCCATTTCCACGTTCAGCCCTTCCAGCCAGGGGCGCTTGTCGCAGGCGACATGCACAAGGCACAGACCGACCGAGACGGCGGACGGCGCTTCCAGCGTGACGACCATGCCGAGCACGCAGCGGGTGAACACGTCGATGGCGATGGTCAGGTACGGGCGGCCAATCGGTTGCCGGTCGCGCTCGTCGACCACGATCAGGTCGATGACCGTGTGGTCGATCTGTACCTGCTCCAGCGGCGCGGTCACGGCCGGAGGTACGCCGCCGGCACCTTGCAGGTCGCGGGCGGCATCCTGGCCTTCCCGGCGGCGAGTGGTCTTGAGTGGATCGAGGCCGGCGATCCGCAGGGCCACGGTGTTGCGCGCCGGCACCCGCAGCTTTTGCGTTTTGCATGCCTGCGCGACTTCACGGTGAAACGCCGCCAGGCTGCGTTTCTGCTTGGTCAGGAAGCGCTTTTGCAGCAGCTCGCGGATGATGCGCTCGACCGACTCCGGCAAACGCCCCTTGCCTTTGCCGCCACCGGATTGACCGGGTGCCAGATCCGTCACAAGGCCGCTGCCCTGCCTGGCGCGGCGGATCAGGACATACACCTGCCGCCGGGACAGGCCCAAGCGCCTGAGCTGCGGCATCGGTCGCCTGATGACCGACTACTCCGAGCTGCGCCAGCGGCGCGATGATCTCGGCCCTGCGGCGGGCATGCTCCCATGCCTCGTCGGACAGTGTAGCCACCCCGCGCTCGGTAATTCGTGGGGCGTCTGACGCCATGCCCATACCTCGCTTTGGTGCACACGAGTATTGAGCATAGTCGAGATTGGTGAAGATGACTCCTGATATTGGGCTATCAGGAGCTGACTGCACTCCGGGCGTTACGTCCAGTTAATTGGTGCAGTCGTCTTCTGAAAATGACAGCTAGTAAGCTGCGTACAGAAAACGGTGGTTTCCTATACTCACACAGACCACCGGACGGCTTTCCAGTAGAAATTGAATTGTTGAAGAGGTTCGTACCAAGCGTTTCACGCAAGGCGAAGCCAAGCGCACGAGGAATATCCTAAGACTGCGGGGCTTGGCGGTCTCCGACTTCGGTGATGCGCTCGATGAAAAGCTTCAGATAACCGCCGAGAAGCTGAAAGCTGTAGAAAGAACCACGGAACGCCTCGTCAAGCAAACCGAGGCGGTATTTAAAGTGTTGCCTGACACTATTCCGATTTTCGATCACTTTGCGCCGACAGCATGGCTCATCCGTAACTCGAAGATCCTTGACGGTAAGTCTCCGGGGGTTGCTTTATCCCTCGACCGAGCGGAAAAGATTTTTATCACGTACAACCAGATGCTTTGAAGCATCTGAATGTCGGTAGGGTGGCAATTGACTTGCCAAATTGGCACCTGCACTTCGCAACTGCCGCGCTCCGCTTCGCTCGCTTGCCTTTTGGCTCGTTCGGCTTCGCCGAGCCCAGGCTGTGCTCGTTGTGAAAACCGGTTGAGAAGTTTTCGCGATGAGATAGCATCGCTAACCACACGGGAAACACTGCGGGAAGAGAATCAGCCACGCAATGTGGTGCTATTTGCAGGTGATGTGGGGTTAACTATGCAAGTAGCACGTAGCCACTTGAGCACACCCATTCCAGCCGTCAAACCACTTGCGAAGCAAGCGGTGAGCAAATACCCGCCAGTCGGTGCTTCCCAGTCGGCCATCTCCCCAGCCACAAATACTCCAGGCAACTCTTTGAGCATCAGATTGTCGTCAAGGCTACCAAAGCACACACCACCTGCGGTGCTGATGGCTTCCTCGATAGGGCCGGTTGCATGCACAGTGATAGGTAAGGTCTTGATCGCCGCCGCCAGCGTGGCAGCATCCGCAACTTGCGCCTTACTCAGAACTTCGTGCACTAGCGCCATCTTGACGCCCGTGATACCAATCCGGCTTTTCAAGTGACTAGAGATCGAACGCGACCCGCGAGGATGGCAGACTTCTGCCAACAATCGCTGAGCTTCATACCCGGGCGCCAAATCAAGGGTGAATGTCGCCCTGCCATGGGCATTTAGGTACTCGCGCAACTGTCGCGAGAATGCATAGATCAGGCTACCTTCGATACCATCCGCCCCAATGATCATCTCGCCTTGCCGGCGCTCAGTAACCCCCTGAGCATCGGTGAATGTTAGGGCGACCGACTTGACCGGCGCACCGGCAAATCTGCTTCGTAGATGTTCGCTCCACGCCACCTCGAAGCCGCAATTAGCACTTTGCAATGGGGCAATGCTTACACCCATAGCCTGCAACAGTGGCACCCAAGCGCCGTCAGAACCCAGTTTCGGCCAGCTTGCTCCGCCCAGCGCCAGGATCGTCGCCTGTGGCTTTACCGACGTCTCGCCATTGGTAGTGGCCAGTCGCAATCCGCCCTCGCTATTCCACCCCAACCAGCGATGACGTACATGCAGACGCACACCGGCACTGCGTAAGCGATGTAGCCAAGCCCGCAGCAATGGCGCCGCTTTCATTTCTGAAGGGAATACACGGCCGGAGCTGCCGATAAAGGTATCAATGCCCAACCCGTTTGCCCACGAGCGGACGGCACTTGGCGGAAGTCGGTCGAGCATCGGTTGCAACTCCGACTGACGATCACCATAGCGCGCGCAAAACGTATCGTAAGGCTCGCTGTGCGTGATATTCAAACCACCAATGCCGGCGAGAAGAAACTTGCGTCCCACTGATGGCATGGCGTCGTAAATGTCGACCTGAATACCCGCAAGGCTCAGTGCCTCGGCAGCCATCAGGCCGGCCGGACCACCTCCGATTATGGCGACTTGTGGCGCAACGGAATCGAGCATCAGGGTACCTTGGGGCGCTGCCCCACCTCTAGCCACGGAGCATTGGTCGCTACGGTCTGTAATGGGGTATTCATAAAAGTCGCATGAAACAAAGGTGCGACTTTTACAAAGCTTCCCCTTAACAGCCCTGCGCTCATTTCCATACCGCTCTGAATCCTGTTGTTCGTTTAGTTCGCCGCTCCACGGACTTTTCCAGATCGGCCTTGTCTCCGATGATCACAACCCTCTCGCGCGCCCGCGTAATCGCCGTGTAAAGCCATTCTCGCGTCACGAGGGGCGTGTTCTCAAGGATCACCAATACCGCCCTGGCCGCCGATCCTTGCGCCCTGTGACACGTAATTCCGTAGGCCAGTTCGCAGTCCTGCGCGGCGTCCTTGTCGAGCAATCGCGGTTCGGTCTCACCATCCCACAATACAGAGATATTCAAGTCGCCATCAATCTCAGTCACCTTGCCAAGCAGACCGTTGAATAGGCCGTCACGGTAGCGATTGCGGGTGCAGACAATCGGATCGCCCACGGCAACGGAAGCCAGAGGACCGAGACGCACCACGGGCAGGTTCACGTCCCTGATTCGATGGGCAGCGTTGTAGTTGAAGGCATCGACGGTGGAACGACGAGCCGCAATGGCCATTGTGTCCGGCGAGAGCCCAAGAAGCTCTTGGTATTGGGCGACATAGTCCCGGTCCTTCGGTACGACGAAGATGCCCGCGCCAGCGCCCGTCCAATCGTCGATGTGAGGCACATTGCCGTCGCGGATGGCAGCAGCGGCAATCGGGATCGGACTGCCGCTTAACTGGCGGCGAACCGTAGTCAGATTGGTTAGACGCGATCCGTCATTCACAAGGTCATGGAAGACGCAGCCCCATCCAACCGGAGGCAACTGGCCATGGTCTCCCGCTAGAAGCAACCGGGCACCGATGGGGTGGTACGACAGGAGTTCGTGCAGGCCAGGGGTGTCCAGCATCGAGGCTTCATCCAGAACGATCAGCGTCCTGTCGTTGAACACGACCCTATCGGCGCGTGGCGGCTTGCCTTCGCATGAAGCGGCCTGCATGCTGATCAACCGGGCGACGGTATAGCCGAGCCTTGGTTGCCCTGGTGAGCTGGCACCACGGGCCAATCCAAGCGCCGCTTTGCCAGCCAATGCACCCAGCACGACATTGCCACCCAGACGTTCCCACACGGCGGCCAGCACCTTCATTACGGTGGTCTTGCCAACACCCGCGCCACCCTGGAGCAAGGCGACAGCACGTTTGATCAACGTCACTACGGCATCCCGTTGCTCCTGAAAGAGTTCGAGGCCGGTATCCGCCTCCGCTTGATTAACTAATTCCATGAGGCGTCGATCATCGGGGATAATGACCGGGCAAACGGCTTGCTCCATGTCGTGCAGCCGGTTCGCCAGCGAGTTCTCAATGTAGGCGGCACCAGGAGCGCGCAGCAATGCCTCAGATTCAGCCACAGCGCCTTTCTTGCGGGCAAGGCCTAGGGCAAGATCGGGATCGACGCCACGACGACGCAAAAGGGCTAAGAAAGGTTCTTCCTCGCTGGCGCTGTCCCCGTCGCCCAATAGGTCACGCCAGACGCTATCCACCGCACCAAGCAAGCGATGGGGGTGATCCTTGACGTCGATCTTCGGGTCAGCCTGCCTGAGCAGGTTCTTGCCGAGGTGATCGGCTGACTTCCAATCGAGGATGCTAGCAGCGAGGTAGGGGTTCTTGAGCAAGCGTTCCTGCGATCCCGCACCACCCACCAAGCGCCACAGTTGCCGAGCCGCGCCGGTCTTGGTCACTCCGGCTTTTTCAAGCAAGGAGAGGAACTCAACTTCTGCTCTGGCTGAGTTTTCTTCCTCGGCCTTGTGGGTCATCGCGGAAAACACCTGAGCGGCAATCTTGCTGGCGAGGACGGGCTTGGCGGGGTCGAGTGCCTTTGCCACCTCGCCCAGCCGATCGGGATCGGTCAGGGCTTGGGTCAGATCATCACCGAAGGCTTCAAGCAGCCGCTTTGCCCGAACAGGCCCGACATTCGGCAAACGCTCAAGGAATGGTATCAACAGGGCACCTACGGCATTGACCCGCGTGATCTTGCTGACATTGATCTGCTTGACCGAGACCTTGAACTTATCCGTGAAGGTGTGGATCAGTCCGTTAACGTGATACGTCTCGCCGATTTCAGGAGACAGGTCGATGCCTGAGAGCTTGACCCGAATCCGCTCACCGTCCGCCTGACGGCCGGAGAAGATCACGCCCCTCTCCAGCTTCGAGAGCACGCGTTCAACGGTGACTTGGGTCGAGCCGGCCTTGATCATTCGTCCACTCGCGCCAGCATTCCGTTCTGAACCATTTCCAGACGCGCGCGCAAACGGGTGTTTTCAGCTCGTAAATCGGCGTTCTGGCTGTTAGCTAGGGCAAGGGCTTCAGTCAACGCTTCCTCCCGAGCCTTGGACTCTACGGCAGCCTGCGCATCTACGCGCGCTCCCGTGGCTTGCATGATCAACCGCTCCCGGATCGACTTGTCGATCTGCGGCTGGGTGCGTGCGCCAATCGGCAGCAGGCCTTGGCCCTCGGCGGTGAGGTTTACGAGACTGAACAGTTCCTCACGCTCGTACAGGTACTTCTCCTGGGTCTGCTTGAGGCCAATGGCTTCGGCCAGAGCACGGACGTTGACCTTGAAGTCACCGGTGTAGGGCAGGGTCGGCTTGCGGGTGGCCTCGGGTTGGGCCAAGTACTCGGCCTCGTGTTGCTCAAGGTATTCCTCAAGGCGCAGCCGGACGGATGGAATGATGCTGGGGCGGGCCATTTATTTCTCCTTGACTCGCAGCGGTGTCACTTTTCGGTCGCCGCCGGATTTGAGTAGTTCGATCAAGGTGGCGTTTTCACGTTCTAGGGTAGCGATCTTTTCGGTCAATTCCTTGTGCTCCTTTTCCCACTCGGCCTTGCTTGCCTGCAGTTCCAGTTCAGTGCATATGTGACGCTGCTCTAGGGCAGCGTGCTTCTGATGCCAATCCTCTGCCCGTTGGGACAGCGTCTTCTTGACGCGCATGCGCCCCACGGTTTCCTTCTTCTTGAGCGTGTCGAGCCAGAGCGCGGCCCGTTCCTTAAGGGCGACATTCTCTGGCTCCTTCTTGTAGAAACTCGACTCGCTGATGCCTGCCCGCCGCGCCAGTTCCGCCATGCTGACCGCGCCGCCGTTGTGTGGATAGATGCCGTCGTTGGCCTGTAGGTCGGCGTGGATCGCCCGCATCGCCTCGGTCACCTGCTGTTCCATCTGCGCGGTGCGTGCGGCGCCGCGCCGGGCCGCGGCGAGTTTGTGCTGTTCGCTCATTGAGGAAGTTCCTGACATGTGGCGAGCAGCGACTGCACGTCCGAGTCGGCCAGGTACTGAGCCTTGATATCCGGGAAGGAGTCCAGTTCCTCAGCGAACCGTTGCATCGCCTCGTACAAGACCATGTATTGCTCATCGGCACGAGCCCGACGGGCGACGTCGAGGTAGCTTTCAACGACCTCTCCGACGTCCCTTCGTTCAAGCGCGAGCACGATTCGGTTGCTGCATTCTAGCTTGCAGTTCGATGTATCTGGCTCGCCCCGGTTGCGCTTCTTGCGGCATAAGCCGTCCTCGCCGGGCACCTTGGTGCACACGATATTTTTCTGGATGAAGCGCCAGCCCTGGCCGTTGGCCGTCATCAGGTACGCGAGTTCGTAGGCGCTGCCATCCACCCAGACGCAGCCGGCTTTGGCAAGGTGGGCCTCGTGTGCCTGAACCGCCTCTACCAATCGCTCCGCCGGTGCGCCGCTGTGACCGGGCAGCGTGGCGCCCGCAACGATGGCGTCTCGCACTTCCTCCAGCGCCTCGGCGCAATTCAGGATGCGCAGTTCGCGTAGCACCCTCTCTGCTTCCGTTCGGATGTCCGGGTCGCAGAGGATGTAGTGCAGGGTCATCTCGATACGCTTATGGCCAAAGAGTCGCTTCAGCACCAGCGGGGAATTGAACAGCGCAACCCCGGCGAGCCGCCCGATGGTCTTCCGAAATCGGTGAGGATGCAGGTTGATCCCTCCGGGTTTCGGATCCATGCCCACGTGTTTAGCGAGCACCCGTAGCGCGTTGCCACAGTGGCCTAACTGATTGGCCGCGCTGCCTTTGCCTCCGACTCCGAGCGAGAGCCACAGAGCCTGGTGGGCGGGAAGAGCAGTGGGGAGACCGTCTTGAAGTTGTCCGGGCGGCAGGCGACTCCAGACAGCCGCAAGGCGCGCCTGTTGCCCAAGCGCCTGCACCAGCACCACAGGCGCCGGCCATTGGCGGGCATCCCCGAACAGGCTGCCAGAGAGCTTGTAAGTCCACCCGCACACGTAGTCCTTGCCGTCCCGCTCGGGCCTTACGCACGAACGCGGCAGCGTTTCGATTTCACCGATGCGCCCTGCAGAAGCGAGTAGAGTGAAAAACAGGTGCGCCGACTGCAGGGCGCCGCTGAGGATCTTCAGTTGCTTGTAGTTTCGAGGCGGCCACTCGAAATTGCCCTTAGATTTTCTGCTGGTCGTCAGCGGGAAGCAGGGTTGGAGCAGTTTGCCAGTGCGATCCATCCACGGGTGTTCGAGCAGATGCCTCGCAATGAATTTGTTGACGCAAGTTTGAATTTTGTCTCTCGTCATCTCCGACCAATCCAAGCTTTCCAGATAGTCGAGGAAGTCCTCCAGCAAGGGAAGCAGATTCTGTCCCAGGTCACGGATCAGCCACAGGATGCGGGGACCAATTTCAGCCAACCAATCGTCTGGGATAGGCTGGTACTCGCCTGGAATGTCCTCCAGCAGCCGGGCCTGTTTTGGCCCTCGTGGATTAGTCGTGCAGGTAACGTCCGGTTGCGGCGGCAGGTCGCTCCACCAGCCTCGCGCCGCCAGAGTCGCGAGTCGTTCAAGCTCGATTCGGGTACGTTTATCCTGACCCAGTTCCCGTACGGCGTCTTCGTCGAGGCAGGCGAACAGTCCTGTCGCGTCGGGGTGCTTGATCCTGCGCCGGATCGCGCGGGCGATGATTTTAGAACCTACTAGGTAAACCTGATGTGCAAGCGTACTTGGCTTGAGTCGCAGGTTTTTTGACTTGCTTTGCCCGCCGGTAGGTGCCAGTCGCAGCAGCAAGGCCAACCGCGTTAGGACCAGCACCCCCTCATCCACAAGCACGTCGAGCGAGGTCTCGGCTATCGGTTCCTTGGCAAGGTAATCGCGCAGGCGTTTGGCGAGGTCGATGGAGCGAATGTCGGATCGAAGTTTTCCGGGGTAAATGGCTTTGGGGGTCTTCCAGATTCCCCAATCTTCGCCGTGGCCGGCAATGGATTGCGCCAGCAGCAAGTCATGTTGCGACAGGTGCTGGAACTCTTCCAGCTTGAAGCGGTTCAGCGCGGCAATCCGGCCCGGATCGACGGGGTCGATGGAGGAGGCAGATAGATGGTTGGGTGAATTCATGCCGCCTCCTTACGAATCAGCCCCACGCCCGGTACCACGTAATGGCCACTAGCAATCTTTTCCCGCCAGTGAGTCCGTGCCTTTTCCACCGCTTCCGCAGGATAAAGCTCGGCCAGTAGGTACTCGCCGGCCTCGAGTTCCTTTTCAAAGTCGCCCCGTATCCAAGTCTCGAACGGCAGGAAATCCGACATGACCAGCAGTTCCTCGACGCGCATGGAGATGCCGTCCAGTGAATCGGGGAGGAACCGTGCGTTTCGGCAATCGCGCAGGCAGCGGTGCGTGCCGCACCACTCGCCCTCCTTGTGATCTGGCTCGATGTCGGGTGGCGGATGCTTCACGTCGGCACAGCCGACCTTGATGCGCGAAAGCATCAGCCCGCGGTATTCCTCCAGGCGCCCCCGCATCTCCGGAGACAGCGGTCCATGACGCACGAGTTGCGCGAGGATGGTGAGATCGACACGCCCTTGCTCCAGCTCCTTTGCCAAATGAGTCATGAAGCGGAACACGGTTTCGTCGGCTTCGGCGGAGTAGATGTTGTTATCGGCATAGGGGTTGGTGGATCTCAGGCTGGCATGTCCCAATGCAAACATAACGGCGATGATATTGCCGCCTGTCTGGTTATAGACCCACCTGGCATAGATGTCGCGGAAGTCGCTCGGGGTAATGTTACCGATTTCCCGCTCGCCGCGGGCCGCCCGCTCGGCGTTGAGGCCTGAGATGACTTGGTCGAGGTAGCTGCGTTTCTTCTTTGCCCCGTCTGGGCGACTGTAAGTCGCCCATCTTTTTCCGTCGATCCAGTTGATTTTTCCATTCAAATCGACGTATAGCCAAACGTTGCGTAGGCCGCTCTGAAGGCTCTGCGCGTGCATAAACTGTCGCTCGATGGTTTCCTGCGGCGCCCCGCCTACCTTGAGTTTTGTCAGTTCGGCGCTTGCCGCCGCGCAGTCCTGTTTCAACTGCTTACGGAGTGTTGCTGTGCGTTCTAGCCAGGCTGCAACGATAGCGGGTGGACTGGCAGGGTTCTTTTTAAGCCCCATGCAGAACTGCGTACGCCCACCGGCACGGCGCTTGCTGCCCTGCATGGTGACTTCCTCTGTGTTGCCTACCTCGTCCGCGGGCGCATCGACCACCAGGACGTTCTGCCCGGCATCCTTAGGGTGCGGGAAGATGCGCTCGGGCAAGGTGGCATCGATGCCGGTAATTAAGGTCAACGGGTTCCAGCCACTGCCCATCAACGCCGCATGGAAGGCAATGTCGGCTTCATGGCGTGTCGGAAAGGCGATGGCGCGCATCAGCGTCAGCTCAAGCCCGGTGTACGCGTTCAGGTTGGATACGCCATCTCGTAACTTCTCCGGCGTCGGTAGAATTCGGCTGGTGGCATTCTGGATGCGCTCGAGGTGCTGCCAATGGTGCCGCAACTCCTCATTGTGCTCGGAGTACTGACGAACTATTGAGGCATCATGTCTTTCGTAATTGGAGAGTGTGTCAGGTTCTTCCGCCCTACGGATCGCGTCATGCCGCGCCCATTTCTTGCGCACCTTTTCCCAGTCCTGCTTGATCGCGATCTTTATCGCCTTGGCCTGGTTGTCGGGAATCAATTGCCGTTTCGGCTCACCCAATGAACGGAGGGGCCACAACAAGGGCGCAAGGCGCAAGAGCCGACGCGCATCATCGACGATGCGCACAAAAATTTGGAAACGTGACGAGTCGACATTGGCGTGGTGCGCGGCGGCTTCGTGTAAATGGGTGAGCTGGGCCACACTAGTCAGCCGTTCCACCTTTCGACCGTCAAGGACGGTCGTAGCCTCCAACTGATCGAACACGCGCCAGAACGAGCGCAGCGCGTTTGTGTAGCCTGCACACGTACCTGCAACCGCCAACGTTAGGCGTGCCTGGATTGCGGGGGCCAGTTCGGCTATGAGCCCCGGGCGGCCGGAGAATGCGCCGGACCAGATTCCGGCGCCGCCCGAATGGGGATTCTCCGATTCACCTTTTGCAAACACATGTAGGTTAACCAAATAGGGCTCCGTTGGGTGGTTTGTCCAGAAGCGGAGGGGATCGGCGGTTGCTGGAGCCAGGACCGGCTCGACCAGTTCGACACCGCCATGCTTCTTGAGGTGATCCTTGATTGGGTTGCGGATGCTCACGGTTTTTCACCTTCGGTTGATTCGTCCTCTTCCTGCCATTTGCGCGTCAGATCGAGCGGCACGCGCAGCTGGTTAAACAGCCACTGCAGGTATATTTCGGTGGTCTGACTGCTGGCATGACGCAGTTGTGGCTGGATGTCGAACTGGATCACGGTCTGGGCGATGTCCCGCAATGCGCGCACTAGAGGATGATCAGAGTGGGGATTGGCAATTCCCTGTACCTGCTTGATCAGAGCGATGTGTTCCTTCATTTTTTGCCACAAATATTGGCAAGCCCACCAATCCCGCCCCAGGTGTGGACTCCAGTGTCTAGGTCCCTCCACGTTGGTCCAGAATTCATAGATTTGGGAGCCGTTATAGCGCTTGCCGGTCTTGGCATTGATGTAAAGATGGACACTCTGCTCGATGATGCGCCGCGCTTTTGCTGGGTCGCGGAGCCCTTTGGTGGCACGTTTGAGGGAGAGCAGCCTTTCCTTTTGCCTGTATTCATGAATGCGCTTTGCGTGCCAGAGGGGCACATGAATGTTGCCCTGCGGCCCTACCTTGTCGCCGTATTCGTCGATGTAAAACTCTCTGCCCTTCGTGCCGAACCTAATTTCGACAACGACCTGCTGCACCGCCTCGGGCTGGCTGGGGTTGATGACCTTCCAGTGCTGGGGATTGAGAGGCAAGGTATCAACACGCCAGCAGGCTAGTTCCTCGCGCCGGATCGCGGTATTCAGGATGTGGTCAACCATCAACCCTTCGGTTGCGCCAACAATTAGTTGTTCATACACGCGCTGTCGCCATGCCTTGATCTCGTCGTCTCTTGGGAAGGATAGTGTTCGCTTGTTGACCTTTACCTTGCCCCTGCGCGATTCGACGGTCTTGGCTTCGTGGCTTTTGCTGTTGGTGTGGGATCCAGTCACATAGCTACGTATCACAGTGGGAATTATGAAGGGCTCACGGTGGCCCTTGTCAGCACCCCACATTTGGAAATCCAGCGCTGTTCGCACCCGCGCATTGACCGTTTCGGCACTCAGCGGCTCGTGATGGGCTGACCAGATGCCCTTCAACATTTCATGTTGGTAGCGGCCAATTAGCACCGTGGTGTAGTCCGCCGTCATCAGGTTGATGTCATCACGCACTTCTGCCCACTCAAGCGCGTTGCAAAGCCAATAGCCGATGTTTCTTATAGATACCCTGGACGGTGGCTGGGGGTTGAGACGAGCGCCTCGATTCTTAGGATCCCAAGAACCTAACGCTCGGTCAATTAGAAACTGACTGGCTAATCGAGCATATCCCGGCTGAGAATCAAAAATACTTGGGACGTGCGCGACTTTTTCAAAGCCCGCCTCGGTGAGCAGCTGGGCGTCGGGAAAAACCAACTTATAGCCATAATTTGCAGTCATGTATAAATGCATACTTAATATACCTTTACACTATACACGGAAATATTTTCGCGCAAGCGATATGTGCGTACCACTATAACGACTGGGAAGCGCCGACCGGCGGTTATCTGCTGACTGCCTGCATGACTACTGGTCGCGCCGCCGGGTTGGGCGCATGCGCCTGGCTGGCCGGTAAATCCTGAACCTGGCGCGGTGCCGTTTACTCGGCGCGCGGTGTTCCCATGATGCGGTGGTAAATGGCGAAACGCCGTTTGTCGATGTTTCCGGCGTTGACCGCAGCGATCAAGGCACAGTCGGGCTCGCGGTTGTGGTGACAGTCACGGAAGCGGCACTTGCCGAGATAGGGGCGGAATTCGCGGAAAGCGTATTCGATTTCCTGACGGTCGAGGTGGCCGAGGCCGAATTCCTGCAGCCCCGGTGAATCGATCAGTTCGCTGTACGCGTCCAGGTGGTAGAGCGTCGCGTGCGTCGTCGTGTGCTTGCCCGAATCGAGTGCCGCCGAAATTTCGCGCGTTGCGGCCCGGGCTTCGGGGAGCAGGGCATTGACCAGCGTCGATTTGCCCATGCCGGATTGACCGACCAGCACGCTGGTATAGCCGTGCAGTTCGGGGCGCAGATCCTCGGCATGGTCGCGGGCGGAGAGCTCGACGATGCGGTAGCCAAGGCTGGCGAAAACCGCCAGCTGCGCGCGTGCTGCCGGCAATTTGTCGGCGAGGTCGCACTTGTTGAGGACGATCAGCGGCTCGATTTCCTCGCTCTCGACGGCGAGCAGGGCGCGTGTCACCAGTTCGTCGGAGAAGCCCGGTTCGGTGGCGACGACGATGACGACCTGGTTGACGTTGGCGGCAATCAGCTTCTGCTTGATTTCGTTGGAGCGGTAAAGCAGGCTGGTGCGCGGCTGAATGGCTTCGATGACGCCCTGGTCGTCGGAAGTGCGCTGGATGTCGACACGGTCGCCGCAGGCCACCTCGCTTTTCTTGCCGCGCGGGAAGCACGGCAGCAGCGTCCCGTCGTCGAGTTCGACGACGTACTGGCGACCGTGGGCGGCGACGACGCGGCCGTGCATCAGCGGGCTGCCGCCTGCAAGCGGGCGATGCGCACCGCGGCCGGCGGGTGCGAATCGTAGAACAGCGAATGCAGCGGATCGGGCGTCAGGGTTAACGCATTGTCTTCGTAGAGCTTGACCAGTGCCCGGCTGAGGTCGGCGGCAGCCGTGTGCTCGGCCGCGTAGGCGTCGGCTTCGAATTCGTGCTGGCGCGACAGGCGGCTGAGCAGCGGGCTGAGCGGGAAGGTGAATACCGGGATCACGAGAAAGAACAGGATCAGGGCCAGCGCAGTGCTCTGCGCCGACACGCCGAGGCCGGCATAGAACCACGGCGCATCGATCAACTGGCCGAGCAGCCAGAGAAAGCCGAGAGCGGTGGCGAACATGAAAACGATGCGCTTGACGACATGGCGGCGGCGGAAATGTCCGAGTTCGTGTGCTAATACGGCTTCGATTTCCGGTGGTGCGAGGCGGGAGAGCAGGGTGTCGAAGAAGACGATGCGCTTGTTGTTGCCGAAGCCGGTGAAGTAGGCGTTGCCGTGGCTCGAACGCTTCGAGCCGTCCATGACGAACAGACCGGACGAGGTGAAGCCGCAGCGCGTCAGCAGGGCCTCGATGCGCGACTTCATCTCGCCATCCTCGAGTGGCGCGAATTTGTTGAACAGCGGCGCGATCCAGGTCGGATAAATGAACAGAATCAACAGGTTGAAGGCACACCAGAAGAGCCAAACCGAGAACCACCAGGCACTGCCCATGGCCCCCATCAGCCACAGCACGGCAAGGATCACTGGGGCGCCAATGACGATGCCGAGGAGCGCATGCTTCACGAGATCGCCGACGAAGAGTGCGAGGTTCATGCGGTTGAAGCCGTAACGGGCCTCGATGACGAACTGGCGGTAGAGCGAAAAGGGCAGATCGATCACTGCCGAGACGAGCATCACGCTGAAAATCAGCGCCAGACCGTAGGGCAGCCCGGCAAGGCGCCCGCTCCAGAAATCGTGCAGCCAGGCGAGCCCGCCGCCGAGCGTCAAGGCGAGAAGCAGCGCGGCGTTGACCAGCGTGGTCAGAATTTCAAGTCTGTTGCGGTTGACCGTGTAATCGGCCGCTTTTTGGTGGGCTGCGAGTGAAATGCGCTCGGTGAAACCGTCCGGAACGGCGGCGCGGTGGGCGGCAACGAAGCGGATCTGGCGCAGGGTCAGCCACAGGCGGCCGGCAAGCGTCAGCGTGAAAGCGGCAAGGAAGAAAACGCTAAAGTCGTTGGTCACTGATCAGGAGGTCAAGCTATGAGAAAATGATGTTTTTCAAGGATTTTGACTAATTATATGACAGGCAACGCAAACAACCTCGTCTGGCTGGACATGGAAATGACAGGCCTGAACCCGGATGGCGACAGGATTATCGAGATGGCGATGGTGGTGACCAATTCCGAACTTGAGCTGGTTGCCGAGTCGCCGGCCTGGGTCGTCCATCAGTCAGACAAAACCCTGGCCGGGATGGACGAGTGGAACCAGAAAACCCACGGACGCTCGGGGCTGATCGACAAGGTCAAAGCGTCCACGCTGGACGAAGCCGCAGTCGAACAGGCGGCGCTGGAATTCCTGAAAAAATACTCGTCGTCCGGGCATTCGCCGATGTGCGGCAACTCGATCGGGCAGGACCGGCGCTTCATGGCACGCTACATGCCCGTGCTGGAAGCCTTCTTTCATTACCGTAACCTCGACGTCAGCACCCTCAAGGAGTTGTGCAAGCGCTGGCAGCCGGAAATCTACAGGGGGTTCAAGAAGAAAGGGCGGCATACGGCGCTGGCCGACATTTACGAGTCGATCGACGAACTCAAGTATTACCGCGAACATTTTCTAAAATCCTGAGTGACAGCGGCGCCCCGAGTGCACTTCGGGCCGGGTGCGGTCAACGCCGATAAAGGCGGAATTTTTCGTTGCGTTCGGCGGGTCGCTTGCCTTCCCATGCCTTGGTCCAGGTATCGTCCGGCGCTGCCAGTTCCTGCCGCGAATTGCCCATCACCAGCAGCCAGTCGCATTGCCTGCCGGCGGCGGTTTCCCATGCCTTTGGCTCGAGCTCGATAAAGTAGGCGAACGAGGCGCGCTGCGTATCGCTGACCCCGCGCTCGGCGACGCATCCGTGATCCGCGGGCAGGACGCTGGCGATCGCCTCGGCAACCGGGCGATAGGTCTTGCCGTAGTCGAACCAGGGTAGAACCATCGAGGTGACCATCAGCAGGAAGGTGGTGAAGCCTAGCGTCCAGTGGGTAAGGCCGCGATATGGCGAGCGCGGCGCGGTCAGGATCAGCCAGATCCACCAGATCGTTGCCAGTACGCCGATGGTGAACGCGAAGATATCGAAGTGCCCGACGAAGCCGGGGCGCAGTACGACGACCCGTTTGGCCAGACGTTCCGGCCAGCCGAGCGCCATCGCCGACCACGCTACCCAGGCCAGGCCGACGAAGACACTGAAAGTCATCATGGCGAACCAGTCGAAGGCATTGGCCGCTCCGCGGCGCAGCATCAGCGCGCCCGGCGTCGCGAGCAGGGCCAGCGGCGGCAGGAGCAGCAGGGCGGGAATTTCGCGCGGCCGGTAGGCCAGCGCCAGCAGCAGCAGGGTCAGCAGCAGGAAGGCCAGCGGCAGCAACTGCGGCATGGCGCCCAGTGCCTTGCGCCGCGACCACAGCGTCCAGCCCGCCAGCGGCAGGGCCGGAAAGGCGAACCACGGAAGCAGGGCGAGAAAGCGCCCGGCCCCGGAAAACGAGAATGGGGTACGCAGTGGCGCCAGTTCGTTGTTCAGCCAGCCATGAAAGCGTGAAGGCTCGATGGCCAGCAGCAGAAGCGTCCATGGCAGGATCAGCAGCAGCCCGATGCCCAGGCCGAGGAGCACGGCGTGCGCGGCCTTGCGCCGGTCAGTCGCCAGCCACCAGGCGAGCGGTGCGATGGCCAGTAGCGGCAGGGTCGGGGCGATGCCGGTACCGAGCAGGCAAGCGGCCAGCGCCAGGCCATAGAAGGTTCCGGCCAGCCACGGGCGGCGCCCACTGGCGGCCAGGGCGCCGAGGCCGCCGCTATAGGCGGCGATGGCGATCAGCATCGGCTGTGCGTCGTGGGCGTGGATCAGCAGTCCGACGCTGCCGGCGAGCAAAAGCGGGCTGGCGGCCGCGCTCGCCTGACCATAAAGTTCGCGGCCCGCATAGTAAAGTCCGGCCAGCGCCAGTGTGACCCAGACGCCACTGGCCAGCCGGATCGCTTCGTGCAGCGGCAACAGCCAGCCGAGTGCCTTGCCGGTGAAGGCGGCCGTCCAGTAATAGAGTGGCGGTTCGTGGAACGAGCGCCCGGCGAGATCGGGTGACAGCCAGTCGCTGTAGTGCAGCATGTTCCAGGCGACGCCGATGTGAATGGCATCCTCGCCTTTCCACGGGTCGCGGCCGAACAGGCCGGCCAGAACGTAGAATGCCAGCATGCCGGCGAGGGCCCAGCCGGCCGGGGGCAGTCGGATGCCGCGACGAAGCGGGGCGAGAGAGTCAGTCATGTCGGCCTGAAATGAAAAAGGCAGCCCCTCGGCTGCCCTTTCTGTCCTGGCTCAGGCCAATCAGGCAGCGGCCTTGCCGCGCATGGTGCCGAATTTCTGGTTGAACTTTTCGACGCGGCCGGCGGTATCGACAATCTTCTGCTTGCCCGTGTAGAACGGATGGCAGGCAGAGCAGACTTCAACGTGGAAGGCGTTCTTGGTCATGGTCGAACGGGTCGAGAAGATATTGCCGCAGGAGCAGGTGACCTCGACTTCGTTGTATTTCGGGTGGATATCGGCTTTCATTTTTTGTCCTTTAAGCAAGCGACCGGCGGATGTGGCCGACCTGGAAAACGCGTGATTATCCTCGAATAATCACGCGCTTGCAATAGAAATCGTTGGCTTAACCGCGCCGCATGGCGTCAAAGAACTCGGCATTGCTCTTGGTCGATTTGACCTTGTCGAGCAGGAATTCCATTGCCGCGAGGTCGTCCATCGGATAGCACAGCTTCCTGAGGACCCACATCTTCGACAGCACGTCGGGCTTGAGCAGAAGCTCTTCGCGGCGGGTGCCGGAACGATTGACGTTGATCGCCGGGTACATGCGCTTCTCGGCCATGCGCCGGTCGAGGTGGATTTCGGAGTTGCCGGTGCCTTTGAATTCCTCGTAGATCACTTCGTCCATGCGCGAACCGGTGTCGATCAGCGCCGTGGCGAGGATGGTCAGCGAGCCGCCTTCCTCGATATTGCGCGCGGCGCCGAAGAAGCGCTTGGGCTTTTGCAGGGCATTGGCGTCGACGCCACCGGTCAGCACCTTGCCCGAAGCAGGCTGGACGGTATTGTAGGCACGGGCGAGACGGGTGATCGAATCGAGCAGGATGACCACGTCTTTCTTGTGCTCGACCAGGCGCTTGGCTTTCTCGATGACCATCTCGGCGACGGCGACGTGGCGGGTGGCCGGTTCGTCGAACGTCGAGGCAACGACCTCGCCCTTGACGGTGCGGGTCATTTCGGTCACTTCTTCCGGGCGCTCATCGATCAGCAGCACGATCAGCACGACATCCGGGTGGTTGGCGGCGATGGCGTGGGCAATGTTCTGCAGCATTACCGTCTTGCCGGATTTCGGCGGCGAGACGATCAGGCCGCGCTGGCCAGCACCCACTGGCGCAATCATGTCGATGACGCGACTGGTGATGTTCTCGTCAGCCTTGATGTCACGTTCGAGTTTGAGATGACGCGTCGGATGCAGCGGTGTCAGGTTCTCGAACATGATCTTGTTCTTGTTCGCCTCGGGCGGGAAACCGTTGATCGATTCCAGCTTGGTCAGCGCGACGTAACGTTCGCCATCCTTCGGCGTGCGAATTTCGCCTTCGATGGTATCGCCAGTGCGCAGGTTGAAGCGGCGGACCTGAGATGGCGAGACATAGATGTCATCGGTGTTGGCGAGGTAGGAGGTGTCGGAGGAACGCAGGAAGCCGAAGCCGTCCTGCAACACTTCGAGCGTGCCATCGCCGTAGATGGTGTCGCCGTTCTTGGCCTTGGCTTTCAGGATGGCGTAGATCAGCTCCTGCTTGCGCATGCGGTTGGCGTTTTCGATCGCCAGTTCGGAGGCCATGTCGAGCAATTTGCTGACGTGTAATATCTTGAGTTCGGAAAGTTGCATTTATTGAGTGTGTGTGGCGCCGAAAAGGAAGGCCGGGCGACTGCCCGAAAACCGGGGCGCTGAAGCTGGGAAGCTTTTGATGTGGGGAAAGACGCCGGGGCGCGGAGCCGGTTGCGTCTGCCTGAAAGTGCAGAACGCACTTTCAGGGCGAGAGAGTACGGAGATTACAGCGTGCTGTCAATAAAGGCAGCGAGTTGTGACTTGGACAGGGCGCCGACCTTGGTCGCCTCGACGTTACCGTTCTTGAAGATCATCAGGGTTGGAATGCCGCGGATACCGAACTTGGCGGGGGTCGCCTGGTTGTCGTCGATATTGACCTTGGCGACCTTGAGCTTGCCGGCGTATTCCTTGGCGATATCGTCGAGGATCGGGGCAATCATCTTGCAGGGGCCGCACCATTCTGCCCAGTAGTCCACCAGAACCGGCTGCTGTGATTGCAGCACTTCGGATTCGAAGGTGTCATCGGTGATGTAATGGATGTGCTCGCTCATGTATTGCCTCGTGGAATGGGGTAAATCCTGAAATGAAAAAAGGGTGCGCCGGGAAAGACGCGAGTATGCATCAGGAAATGCTAGCGAAAAACCGGACGCAAGGGAAGGGTCAGTGCTTGGGTTTGAGCAAATTGGCCAGTTCAACTGCGGTTTTTACCTTCATTTTGTCGAACAGGTTGGCGCGATGCACCTCGACGGTTCGCATGCTGATGTTCAGTTCGTCGGCGATGACCTTGTTGAACTTGCCGAGCAGCACCAGTTCCATGATCTGCTGTTCGCGGGCGGTCAGGGTGGAAAGCAGGCCGTTTACCGAGTTGACCGCGGCATTTGCGGCGCGTTGCCTGGCGTCGAGCGCCAGCGCCTCCTCGACCCGGGTGGCGAGATCATTGTCGTTGAATGGCTTTTCGAAGAAATCGTAGGCGCCATTTTTCAGCGTCGCCACCGCCAGTGGCACGTCGCCATGCCCGGTCAGGAAAATGACTGGCAGCTTCGATCCGCGCTCGCGCAGGGCATCGAAACAGTCGAGCCCGCTGATACCGGGCATGCGCATGTCGAGAATCACGCAACCAGCGAGTTCCGGCGTCCATGCGGCAAGAAAGTTTTCGGCGCTGGCGTAGCCCGCGCTCGGCAGGTTGCGCGACTTGAGCAGCCAGGCCAGCGCATCGCGAATGGCGTCGTCGTCGTCGACCAGGTGGGCTTGCGGCAGGCTCATGCGGTATCCAGCGGCAGGGTGAACCTGAATATCGTACCGCTTCCGGTCGGCGAATGCGCATTTTCCTCGACCCACAGGCGGCCGCGGTGGAACTCGATGATCGAGCGGCAGATCGACAGCCCGACGCCCATGCCCTCCGGCTTGGTCGAGAAAAAGGCCGTAAACAGCTTCTCGCGGACCTCCGGTGCGATGCCGCAGCCATTGTCGGCAACACTGACGATGACTTCGCTGCCGCTTGCGACGGCGGAGATCTGCAGTACCCGCTCGTTTTCAGGCGTCGCGCTCATCGCTTCCATGCCGTTGCGAATCAAATTGAGCAGGACCTGTTCGAGCATCAGGCGGTCGGCCAGCACTGGCGACAAGGGGGGCAGGACGCTTTCGATGCGGACATGGCGCTTGCGCATCTCCGCTTCGACGAAGCCGATGCATTCGTTGACAATCTCACGCAGGGCGCAGGGGGCGCGCTTTGGCTCGCTCTTCCTGACGAAATCGTGCACCCGGCGAATGATGCGCCCGGCGCGCTGGGCCTGGACGCCAAGTTTTTCGAGCGCCTCGCGAATGTCTGCGCAGTCGTCCGTCTTGCCCGCCAGCAGGTTCAGGCAGCCGGTGTTGTAGCTGGCGATTGCCGCCAGCGGCTGGTTCAGTTCGTGCGCAAGTGTCGACGCCATCTCGCCCATCGTCACCAGGCGCGAGGTGAATTGCAGTTGCTCTTGTTGCAGGCGGGCCAGTTCCTCTGCACGCCGCCGTTCCGTGACGTCGAGTACCGAGGCCATCCAGCCGGTATGCTGGCCTTTGCCATCGATCAGTGGCGCCTCGTAGACCAGTGCCTGAAAATGTTCGCCATCCTTGCGCTGGAAAGTAATTTCGAATCCGTCCGGCGGTGCCTCGCCAGCCATGACGACCTGATGCATGGCCATCGTCTCTTCGTATTGCTCGGGCACCCAGTAAGGCATAGGCGGGGTGTGGCCGACCAGTTCGTCGCTGGCGAACCCGGTCATCCGGCAGAAGGCCGGATTGACGTAGATGATCCTGCCGCTCAGGTCGCGTGCCCGCATGCCGACCGTCAGTGAATCCTCCATCGCCGAGCGCAACGCGTGTTCAGCGCGCAGGGCTTCTTCGGTCAGCGCGCGCTTCTTCATCAGGTCGCGGACGATCCACAGGCTCCAGAACACTCCGGCGGCGAGGAAAAGGATGGCGCCGGCGAGCAGGCGCTGCAGCGGATTGCCGGCGCTCTGGTAGCTGGTGACGCGGATGATCAGACCGTAACCCGGTGGGTCGAAGGGCAGTTCGTAGGAAATGTTCGGAGTGCCCTCGATATTCGATTTGGCGGCGAACTGCACGTCGTTGTCATTGACCACTACCACCCGGTATTTTTCGGCGAACCACCACGGTACGAGATTCCCGAGCATGCCATCGATCGAATAGCTGACGACCAGCATGCCGGTCAGCTTGCGTTCCGCAAAGATCGGCACGGCGAGTGCGAAATGGGCGGTATTGCCCCTGAGGAAGAACGGTTCGCTATAGACCCGCTTGTTGAGGCGGCTGGCCAGCTCGAAAGCCTTCTGCGTCACCGGTGGCCCGAAGGCCTCCAGTTCGCTGTCGGCGGGTTGCGCCCCGGGCAGGGTATCGATCACCTGGCGCCGGGCGTCGAACCAGACGATCTGTGCGATATCCGGATTGTTCTTCAGCACATGGTTGGCGCGAACCCTGAAAAGTTTCTGGCGTTCGCCCTGGGTACCGAGGTCGTAGGCCAGTTGCTGGAACTGCTCTTCATTGTTGGCGAGATGAAAGCGCAGGTTCTGCTCCAGCCACAGCACGTCCTTGATCAGACTCGCGCGTTCTTCCTCGATATCGTTCTGGTGCAGCATCCACAGCAGTGCGACGACGGCGGCGAGCAGCAGCACGACGCCCAGCTTGGGCAGGGCGAGAATCCAGCGCAGGCGGCGGGCGCTGACGGGCGGCGGAAGAGCGTGCATGGATGGATGTTAAACCAGCCGTCGATGGCCGGACCTCCCGATGTGGAAAACCACAATACGGATATCCACAATGGCCCCGGCTTCTGCCTTTCGTAATACTCTTAGGCTGCTGGCGCATGTTCCGGCAGAAATTTATAACCTGGAGGAGAAAACCGTTATGAAGATGTCTTCACTATTGTTCGGTCTGATGACCTGCGTGCTTTCCGCTGCGGCCCTTGCCGACGAGCCGATCGTCATCAAGTTCAGCCACGTCGTCGCCCAGGAAACCCCCAAGGGTATGGCTGCCAATTACTTCGCCAAGAGGGCGGACGAACTGACCAAGGGCAAGGTCAAGGTCGAGGTTTACGCCAACTCGACGCTGTACAAGGACAAGGAAGAAATGGAAGCGCTGCAGCTCGGTGCCGTCCAGATGCTCGCCCCGTCGCTGGCCAAGTTTGGTCCGCTCGGTGTCAAGGAGTTCGAGGTATTCGACCTCCCGTACATTTTTGACGACTACAACGAACTGCACAAGGTTACGCAGGGCCCGCTCGGCCAGCAACTGCTGAGCAAGCTGGAGCCCAAGGGCATTCGCGGTCTGGCCTACTGGGATAACGGATTCAAGTCCTTCTCGCTGAATTCGCCGATCAACACCCCGGCCGATCTGAAGGGCAAGAAGATGCGCATCCAGTCGTCCAAGGTACTTGAGGAGCAGATGCGCGCCCTTGGCTCGTTGCCGCAGGTGATGGCGTTCTCCGAGGTTTATCAGGCGCTGCAGACCGGTGTGGTCGATGGCACCGAGAATCCGATTTCCAACCTCTACACCCAGAAAATGTTCGAGGTTCAGAAGCACCTCAGTTTGACTGAGCATGGCTACCTGGGTTACGCCGTCATCGTCAACAAGAAGTTCTGGGACGGCCTGCCGGCCGATATTCGCGGCCAGCTCGAAACGGCGATGAAGGAATCCACCGTTTACGCCAACAAGATCGCCAAGGAACAGAACGACAAGGATCTGGCCTCGGTCAAGGCGAGTGGCAAGACTGAAGTCCATGTACCGACCAAGGAAGAGCGCATGGCTTTCAAGAAGGTGCTGGTGCCCGTTCACAAGAAGATGGAGTCGCGCATCGGCAAGGACGTCATCGAGAGTGTCTACAAGGAAACCGGTTTCGATCCGAAGTCCCTGTAATCCGTTGCTCTGATAACACCCGGGGGCCGCGGCCCCCGGTCATACGCCGGGGGAGTCGCAATGATCAACAAGGCGCTTAATCACATAGAAGAATTGCTGGTGACCTTCCTGATGGGGGCGGCCACCTTGATAATTTTCGCATCTGTCGCCCACCGCTACATGGCGGGGGTTGACGTTCCGATCCTGCAGGACTGGTTGCTGTCTCTTAATTTCAGTTGGGCGCAGGAGCTTTGCATCATCATGTTCGTCTGGATGGCGAAGTTCGGTGCCGCCTATGGCGTGCGCACCGGCATCCACGTCGGCGTCGACGTGCTGATCAACCGTTTAGACGACGGCATGCGCGGCAAATTCATCGTCTTCGGTCTGCTGGCCGGGGCACTCTTTACCGGCACCGTCGCCGCGCTTGGCGCCCACTTCGTTTGGGAAAACGGCGCCCATTATGCGATTTTCAAGTTTTTCGGCATCGATACCGGCGACAACTACGAAGGCCCGACCACGCCCGACCTCGAATGGCCGACCTGGATCGTCTACAGTGCCATTCCGCTCGGTTCCTCGCTGATGTGCTTCCGTTTCCTGCAGGTCACGTGGTCGTTCCTGAAAACCGGCGAGCTGCCGCACCACGATCATGGCCATGTCGATGGCCTGGAAGATGTCGTGCCACCGGCCGATGTTGACTTCTACGGCATGGACGACAACCTGCACATGCATGACCTCAAGAATCCGATGCTCGGCGACCGGCGCAGCGGCGAGGAGCGCCGCAACAATGCCGCCGACGGCAAACCCGATCCCGAACGCCGCCAAGGCGAGCGCCGCGCCCATGACGACAAGGGAGACAAGCAATGAACGCGCTCGTAATTTTCAGCCTGCTGGCCGTTCTCATGCTGACCGGCATGCCGATCTCGATTTCGCTTGGCCTGACGGTGCTGACCTTCCTGTTCACGATGACGACCGTGCCGCTCGAATCGGTGGCGCTCAAACTGTTCACGGGTATCGAGAAGTTCGAGATCATGGCCATCCCGTTCTTCATTCTCGCCGGCAACTTCCTGACCCACGGCGGGGTGGCGAAAAGGATGATCAATTTCGCCACCGCCATGGTCGGCCACTGGTACGGCGGCCTCGGTCTCGGCGGCGTGCTGGCTTGCGCGCTGTTCGCCGCGGTTTCCGGTTCCAGTCCGGCGACCGTTGTGGCAATCGGCTCGATCCTGCTGCCGGCGATGGTCAAGGCGGGCTTCCCGAAAACCTTCGGGGCCGGCGTCATCACGACTTCCGGCGCGCTCGGCATCCTGATCCCGCCGTCCATCGTCATGGTGATGTACTCGGTGGCGACCAATACCTCGGTCGGCGCCCTGTTCATGGCCGGCGTCATCCCGGGCCTGGCCTTGGCTGGCGTGCTGGGCGGCGTTACCTGGTACCGCGCCAAGAAGTTCAACTACCCGCGCCAGCCCAAGGCGACCTGGGGCGAACGCTGGAAGTCCTTCCGTGCTTCGGTCTGGGGTCTGCTGCTGATCGTCGTGGTCATGGGTGGCATCTACTCCGGCATTTTCACGCCGACCGAAGCAGCAGCGATGTCTGCGGTCTACGCCTTCATTTGCGCCGTCTTCATCTACAAGGACCTGGGCATGAAGGACGTCCCCAAGGTGCTGCTCAACTCGGCCAACATGTCGGCGATGCTGCTCTACATCATCACCAACGCCGTGCTCTTCTCGTTCATCATGACCAACGAGAACATCCCGCAGGCGCTGGCCGACTGGATGCTGGGCAACGGGCTGGGCGTCATCACCTTCCTGCTCGCGGTCAACGTCATCCTGCTGCTCGCCGGCAACTTCATGGAACCGTCGTCGATCGTCCTGATCTTCGCGCCGATCCTGTTCCCGGTCGCCACTGCGCTGGGCATCCATCCGGTGCATTTCGGCATCCTGATGGTGGTGAACATGGAGGTCGGCATGTGTCACCCGCCGGTTGGGCTGAACCTCTATGTGGCGTCGGGCATCACCAAGATGGGCATCACCGAACTGACGGTCGCAGTCTGGCCGTGGTTGCTGTCGATGCTCGGCTTCCTGATGGTGGTCACCTACTGGCCGGAACTCTCACTCTGGCTGCCGCGGCAACTCGGCATGCTCTGAGGATTCTGAAGTACTGCCCCGCAAAGTCCCGGCCCCGGTCGGGGCTTTGTCTTTCCGGCGGGAGTTGTTACAAAGATGGCAACACTGAGACTCCGCGCCGTTATTTGGGTTCCAAGCCGGTCTTGCCGGGCTTCGCCGGATGTGCACTCGGCGCGCCAGGGGCTATGGCAGAATTCGTCCTCCGTCTATGTGGTTCCCATCCCCATGAAATTCGCCCTGACCCTGATCGCCCTCATCCTGCTCGCGCTGATCGTGCCGTTTTTCATCCCTGGCTCGGGCAAGCAGGAAGGCGTCGATCCGAACGCCAACCTGCCATGGCAGATCGTCGCGGACGACCAGGGCGGTAGCGAAGTCTTCGGGCTGAAGCCCGGTGCCAGCACGCTGGGCGACGTACGGCGGCGGCTGGGTGACGAGATCGAGGTGGCGATCATCGCCGAGCCGAACGAGATCGGTTCGCTGGAAGGCTATTATTCGCAGGTGCCGCTGGGTTTCGTGCTAGCCAAGATGATCGTTACGGTTGACGCGACAAACGAGGCGATTTCCGCGATGCGCGAGCGGGCGCTGAAGGCCAAGCACATGGAGAGCACGACGCGCCGCATCACGCTGCATCCGGATGACCTTGCGGCCGCTGACCGGCTGCCGATCCGCGCCATCAGCGTGATCCCGACGGTGAATCTGGACGAGGCGACGGTCATGCAGCGCTTCGGCGAGCCGGGCGAGCGCCTCGTGGTTTCCGAAAAGCGCACCCACCTGCTGTACCCGAAGTTCGGTCTCGACGTGATGGTCGACAAGGACGGCAAGGAATTGCTGCAATACGTTGCGCCACGGCATTTTGCCCGCCTGCGCGACCCGTTGCTGGCGGCGCCGCCGGAAAGCGCGCAGCGTTGAGCGGGGCGCGTTTGCCTCATATCTGCTAAAATTGCCCGTTTTTCAACTGTCTAGCACTGCGGAGCAATCAAATGGCTATCGAACGTACTCTCTCCATCATCAAACCCGACGCCGTCGCCAAGAACGTCATCGGCAAGATCTACTCCCGTTTTGAGTCCAACGGCCTCAAGGTCGTCGCCGCCAAGATGGCCTGGCTATCGCCGCAGGAAGCCGGCCAGTTCTACGGCGTGCACAAGGAGCGTCCGTTCTTCAAGGATCTGGTTTCCTTCATGATTTCCGGCCCGGTCATGATCCAGGTGCTCGAAGGCGAGAGCGCCATCGCCAAGAACCGCGAACTGATGGGCGCCACCGACCCGAAGAAGGCCGACGCCGGCACCATCCGCGCCGACTTCGCCGAATCGATCGACGCCAATGCCGTGCATGGCTCGGATGCCCCGGAAACCGCTGCGGTCGAAATCGGCTTCTTCTTCCCCGGCATGAGCGTCTACTCCGGTCGCTGATCTTTCGCCGACTCATTCGCCAAGCCAACGCTGCATGACCGTCAATCTGCTGGATTTCGATGCCGAAGGCCTGACCGCCTGGTTTGCCGGGCAGGGCGAAAAGCCCTTCCGCGCGAAGCAGGTGCTACGCTGGGTGCATCGTGCCGGCGTGGCGGATTTCGACGCCATGACCGACATCGCCAAGAGCCTGCGCGACAAGCTCAAGGCGCGGGCGGTCGTGGCGCCGCCGGCGATCGTTTCCGACAAGTTGTCGGACGACGGCACGCGCAAGTTCCTGATCGACGTCGGCAACGGCAACGCGGTGGAAACGGTGTTCATTCCCGAGGACGACCGCGGCACGCTTTGCGTGTCCACACAAGCCGGTTGTGCGCTCGACTGTGCCTTCTGCTCGACCGGCAAGCAGGGTTTCAACCGTAACCTGACGGTGGCCGAGATCATCGGGCAGGTCTGGCAGGCAAACCACGCGCTCGGTGCGGTCCACGGTGACGAACGGGTCATTTCCAACGTCGTGCTGATGGGCATGGGCGAGCCGCTCGCCAATTTCGAAAATTCGGTAACAGCGCTCAAGTTGATGCTCGATGACAACGCCTACGGCCTGTCGCGGCGCCGCGTGACCGTTTCCACGTCCGGTCTGGTGCCGGTCATGGACCGTCTGGGCGACGAGTGCCCGGTGGCCCTGGCCGTCTCGCTGCATGCGCCGAACGACCGCCTGCGCGACGAACTGGTGCCGATCAATCAAAAATATCCGCTCAAGGCACTGATGGCGGCCTGTCGCCGTTATCTGGACAAGGCGCCGCGCGATTTCATCACCTTCGAGTACATCATGCTCGACGGTATCAACGACAGCGATGCCCATGCCCGCGAGTTGCTGGCGCTGGTCAAGACGGTGCATTGCAAGTTCAACCTGATTCCCTTCAACCCCTTCCCGGGGTCGCCATTCAGGCGTTCGCCGGCGGAGCGGGTGCGGCGTTTTGCCGACATACTGATGGGGGCGGGCATTGTTACCACGACGCGCAAGACGCGCGGTGACGACATCGACGCCGCCTGCGGCCAACTGGCCGGGCAGGTGCTGGACAAGACCCGGCGTGCCGACCGGCGAATCATTCCACTTCAGGAGGCTAGGACATGACCGGCTTGATGATGAAGAAGCAGATTTTGGTCGCCTGTTTGGGTGCATGCAGCGCGCTGTTCGCCCATGCGCAGCAGAGTTACGACTGGATCAAGACCGACCGACCGAGCAATGCGCCGGGCGGCGGCGGAGCGACCACGGTCGTCACCCCGGAGGCTGAGGCGCAGGTTGTCCGTCCGGCCGACCCCAGGCTGCGCGCGAAGATTCATACCGAACTGGCCGGCGCCTACTACCAGGCGGGCAACATGAAGGTGGCGCTCCAGGAGGCCGGCATCGCCATCGAAGCCGATCCCGACTATATCCAGGGATACAGCATGCGCGGCCTGATCTATGCCAAGCTCAAGGAAAACGCCAAGGCCGAGGAGGATTTCCGGCGGGCGCTCAAGATTGACCCGAATAATCCTGATATCAACAACAACTATGGCTGGTTTCTTTGCGAAACCGGCCAGCCGCGGCAGTCGATCCAGTATTTCCTGAATGCCTTGAAGGATCCGCTCTATGCAACGCCGGACGTGGCCTATACGAACGCCGGCAAGTGCGCAACCAAGGCAGGTGATCTGGAGGGCGCGCAGGGCTATCTGCTGAATGCGCTGCGCGTGTCGCACAATGCGGCGCCGGATGCGCGTTACGAATTGGCCAATGTTTTCTATCAGCGCGGCAATCTCGACGAGTCCAAGGTCTATCTGAACGAGGCAATCAAGGTAATGGAACCGCCGACGCCGGAGGCGCTCTGGCTGGGCGTACGCCTCGAGCGCAAATTGGGTAACAAGGCAGGCGAGGGTAGTTATGCTTCGCAGTTGCGCAGCCGCTATCCGACATCGAACGAGTACCAGCAATTCCTGAAGGGTAACTTTGAATGACCGAGTCAGTGAGCCCGGATCGCCAGCCGGATCAGCCGGCAGAGGTTGTCAGCGGACCACTTCCGGACGTCGGCGCCCGGCTCCGTCTGGCACGCGAGATGCGTTCGCTGAGTGTCAGCGATATCGCGCAGACCCTCAAGCTTGGCACGCGCCAGGTCGAGGCTCTGGAGCGCGGCCACTGGCACGGCCTGCCGGGACAAACCTTCATTCGCGGTTTCGTGCGCAACTATGCACGCGTACTGCAGATCGACCCGGCGCCGCTGATGGAACTGCTCGATGCGGCACTCGAAAAACCGGCCGACAGCCTGAACGTTTCGGATACCCGGATGGCGACGATGCCGAGCAGTCAGCCACGCCGGGATCGAACGGTAGTTTTTGCCGGCCTCCTCCTCGTGGTCCTCGCTGGTCTGGCCTACGTGCTGTTGCCCAATGATCTCCAGGCGCTGCGCGAAAAGGCACAGGGCCTGATCGATTCGTTGTCGCGCCAGGAGGCGGCGACTGCGCCGTTGGTCGCTTCAGCTCCGCCGGCCGCTCCGGCTGAGCCGGTCTTCCCGCCGGGTGCGACACAGGAGCAGGTCATGAATCCGCAAGCGCAGGCGGTCAGCGAACTGGCGCCAGCCAAACTCGACGCGCCGGCAGTGGTGCCTCCGGGGGTGCCACCCGGGATAACCCCCGCGGTTCCATCTGCCAGCGAAAAGCCCACCCCGGCTGAAAAAACAGCGGTGGCGGATGCCGCGCAGCTGCGTTTCGTCTTTGCCAAGGAATCCTGGGTTGAAGTGCGCGATCGCGACAACAAGGTGATTTTCTCGCAGCGCGGTGCTGCCGGTTCGGAGGAAGGCGTGAATGGTCAGGGGCCGCTCTCACTGGTCATCGGTTACGCACCAGGGGTCAAGTTGTTCTGGCGTGGCCAGGCGATCGATCTGGCGCCGCATACCAAGGGCCAGATTGCCCGCCTCGTGCTGGAGTGAGCCGTTGACCGCAGTTGCCAAGCGCCTGACGCGAAGTTGTTTGATCGGACACGTGAAACTGGGTGGTAGCGCACCGGTCGTCGTCCAGTCGATGACCAATACCGATACCGCCGACTACCTGGCTACCGCAATTCAGTGCGCCGAACTGGCGCGCGCCGGCTCGGAACTGGTGCGGATCACCGTCAATACGCCGGAAGCCGCGGCGGCCGTGCCGAAAATCCGCGAGCACCTTGACCGTATGGACTGTGCGGTGCCGCTGATCGGCGATTTCCACTACAACGGCCACCGCCTGCTGAGCGACAGCCCGGCCTGTGCCGAAGCGCTGGCCAAGTACCGGATCAACCCGGGCAATGTCGGTTTCGGCAAAAAAAAGGACGAGCAGTTCGCGCAGATGGTCGAACTGGCCTGCAAGTACGACAAGCCGGTGCGCATCGGGGTAAATTGGGGCAGTCTCGACCAGAGCCTGATGGCGCGGATCATGGACGAGAACAGCCGCAAGTCCGAACCGCTCGACGCGACCGCGATCATGCGCCATGCGATGGTGACCTCGGCGCTGGAATCGGCAGCCCGGGCGCAGGACGTCGGGCTGGCCGGTGACAAGATCATCCTCTCATGCAAGGTATCGAGCGTGCAGGACCTGATCGCCATCTACCGCGAACTGGCGCAGCGTGCCGATTACGCACTGCATCTCGGACTGACCGAGGCCGGCATGGGATCCAAGGGAATTGTCGCGTCGACCGCAGCGCTCGCGGTTTTGCTGCAGGAAGGCATAGGCGACACGATCAGGATTTCGCTGACGCCGGAGCCGGGCGGTTCGCGGACCCAGGAAGTCATCGTCGCCCAGGAAATCCTGCAGACCATGGGCCTGCGTGCCTTCACGCCGATGGTCGCGGCCTGTCCCGGATGCGGGCGGACGACCAGCACCCTGTTCCAGGAACTGGCCGGCGAGGTGCAGGAATTCGTCCGGGCCAGGATGCCCGAGTGGAAGCTGCATTACGACGGTGCCGAGAACATGACACTGGCCGTCATGGGCTGCATCGTCAACGGCCCGGGCGAGTCGAAGCATGCCAATATCGGCATCTCGCTGCCCGGTACCGGGGAAGCGCCGTCGGCCCCGGTTTTCGAGGATGGCGAAAAGACCGTTACGCTCAAGGGCGAAAATATCGCCAGCGAATTCAAGCAGATCATCGAGCGCTACGTTCAGCGCACCTATGTCAAGAAATTGAAGTCATGAGCCAAACGCTGCAAGCCGTGCGCGGGATGAACGACATCCTGCCCGCCGAGGCCGAATTCTGGGAGCTGTTCGAGGAGACCATCCGTTCGTGGCTGAAGAGCTATGGCTACCGGCCGATCCGGCTGCCGATCGTCGAGCCGACGCCGCTCTTCAAGCGGGCGATCGGCGAAGTGACCGACATCGTCGAAAAGGAAATGTATTCCTTCATCGACAGCCTGAACGGCGAGGCGCTGACCTTGCGCCCCGAAGGAACGGCCGGTTGCGTGCGCGCGGTCATCGAGCACAACCTGATCGCCCGCCAGCCGGCCCGGCTTTATTACCTGGGCCAGATGTTCCGCCATGAGCGTCCGCAGAAGGGGCGCTATCGACAGTTTCATCAGGTCGGCGTCGAGGCGCTCGGCTATGCCGGTCCCGACATCGATGCCGAAATGATCCTGATGGGCGCCCGTCTGTGGGGCGACCTCGGGCTTGACGGCATCGAGCTGCAGATCAACAGTCTGGGCCAGCCGGACGAGCGTGCGCAGCACCGGGCTGCGCTGGTCAGCTATTTCGAGGAAAACGCCGAACGGCTGGACGAAGACGGCAAGCGCCGGCTATATACCAATCCGTTGCGTATCCTCGACACCAAGAACCCGGCGCTGCAGGATTTGTGCGCCGGCGCGCCACGGCTGATCGATTTCCTCGGTGCCGAGTCGCTGGCGCATTTTGAGGGCGTGCAGCGCATCCTGCGTGACGCCGGGCTGCCCTACAAGATCAACCCGCGCCTGGTGCGCGGCCTCGATTATTACAACCTGACGGTATTCGAGTGGGTCACCGACAAACTCGGCGCCCAGGGTACGGTCTGCGCCGGCGGGCGCTTCGACGGTCTGGTCGGCCAGCTCGGCGGCAAGCCGGCGCCGGCCTGCGGGTTCGCGATGGGTATCGAGCGCCTAATCGCACTGATCAAGGAAGCCGGCGGCGAACCCGCGGCGCCGGCGCCCGATGTCTATCTTGTGCACCAGGGTGACGATGCGGCGCGTCTTGCCTTCCGCGTCGCCGAAGGCCTGCGTGACCAGGGCATCGCCGTACTCCAGCATTGCGGCGGCGGCAGCTTCAAGTCGCAGATGAAGAAGGCAGATGGCAGCGGGGCGACCTTTGCTGTCATCATTGGCGATGACGAGGCGGCGACCGGCGAGGCGCAGCTCAAGCCCCTGCGCGAGGAAGGTGCGGCGCAGTTGAAACTGACGGTCGATGATCTGGCGGAAGCCATCATCGGACAATTGATCGATTCGGACGAAGAGGATTAAGCGCATGGCTCACTACGACCTCGAAGAGCAGGAACAGATAGACTCCATCAAGACCTGGTGGAAAATGTACGGCAACCTGGTGACCGGCATCGTCGTCGCCGCTTCCCTAGTCGTCGTCAGCTGGCAGGGCTGGACCTGGTACCAGCGCAACCAGGCAGCCAAGGCTTCGGCCATCTACGCCGTGCTCGAACAGGCAGCGGCCGTGCGCGACGCGCAGAAAGTGAAAGTGGCGGCCGGGGAACTGGCCGAGAAATTCGGCAACACCAGTTACGCGTCGCTTGGCGCGCTGGTCGCCGCACGCCAGTCCTTCGAGGCGGGTGATCTGAAAACAGCCAAAACCCAGCTCACTTGGGCGGCGGATAATGGCCAGGAAGAGATCAAGGATCTCGCCCGCCTGCGCCTGGCCGCCGTGTTGCTTGACGAAAAGGCCTACGACGATGCACTCAAGCAGCTGGATTCGGCCCATGCGGCAGCTTTTGCCGCCCGCTTCCTCGAACTCAAGGGCGATGTGCTGGCGGCCCAGGGCAAGAAATCCGAAGCGCGCAGCGCCTACAAGGCGGCACTGGACAAGAGCGAAACTCTTGCGAGCCGGGGCGCTGCTGCCGGTCGCCAACTGCTGCAGCAGAAGCTGGACAGCCTGGGCGAGGTGGCATGATGGCGCGCCGCCTGCTCCCCTTGCTGGCTGTAGCCAGCCTTCTCGTTGCCGGTTGTTCGGCACTTGACTCGATCAACCCGTTTGCTTCCTCGGGCCCGAAAATGGCGCCCCTGGTCAAACTCGAGCCAACCGTCAATGTGCGGGAATTGTGGTCGGCAGGCGTCGGCAAGGCCGGCAACTACACCTTCACGCCGGCCGTGGTCGGCAATGCGGTCTATGTTGCCGCGCGTGACGGCACGGTCAGAAAGCTGGTCGATGGGCGCACGGAGTGGTCGATCCGGGCGGAGCAGGAACTGTCGGCGGGCGTTGGCGCCGATTCGCGGCTGGTCGTCGTCGGCACCGCCAAGGGCGATGTCCTGGCATTTTCCGCTGCGGATGGACAGCCACAGTGGACCGCCAGGGTGACCAGCGAGATTCTCGCGGCCCCGGCCGTCGGCCCGGATGGCGTCGTCGTCAAGAGCGGCGACAATCGGGTGGTGCTGCTGGATACCGCCAGCGGCGCCCGCAAGTGGATCTACCAACGGTCGACGCCGTCGCTGGCGCTGCGCAGCACGGCGCCGCCGGTCTTTGCCGATCGCTTCGTCTTCGTCGGCTTCCCGGGCGGCAAGCTGGTTGCCCTGGCGCTGGAAAACGGCGCACCGGTCTGGGAGGCGCCGGTAGCGTCGCCCAAGGGCGCTACCGAACTGGATCGGGTTGCCGATATCGTTTCCGTGCCGGTGATCGACGGGCGGATGATTTGCGCGGTGGCCTTCCAGGGGCGGGTCGCCTGTTTCGACATGGCGCAAGGCGGGACACTGCTCTGGGGCCGTGATTTCTCGTCGGCATCGGGGCTGGCCTTGGACAACCGGTTTCTGTTCGTGGTCGACGAACGCGGTGCAGTGCATGCGCTGGATCGCAACAGCGGTGGCAGCGTCTGGAAGCAGGACAAGCTGCTTCATCGCCGTGTTTCGGGCCCGGCTGTCCAGCGTAGTGTGGTTGCCGTGGCCGATGGCGAGGGCATAATCCATTTCCTGTCGCGTGAGGATGGCAGTTTCGTGGCGCGCCAGAAAACCGACGGCGCACCGGTTCGCACGCCGGTCCAGACCATCGGTTCCGGCTTCCTGGTGCAGACTACCGGTGGCAGTGTCAGCGCGGTCGAGGCGCAATGAAACCAACCCTGGTTCTCGTCGGCCGGCCCAATGTCGGCAAGTCGACGTTGTTCAACCGTCTCACCAAGTCGCGCGACGCCATCGTCGCCGACCTGCCCGGCCTGACCCGCGACCGTCATTACGGCCACGGCAAACTGGGTAGCAAGCCTTATCTGGTCGTTCAACACGGGCGGCTTCGAGCCGCTGGTCAAGGAAGGTATCCTGCACGAAATGGCGCGCCAGACCGAACAGGCGATCGCCGAGGCCGACGCAGTCATTTTCGTGGTCGATGGGCGTTCAGGCCTGACGCCGCACGACAAGGAGATTGCCAACAAGCTGCGGCGCCTGGAGCGGCCGGTATTCGTTGCGGTCAACAAGGCGGAAGGCATGAATTCCGGGATGGTCGAGGCGGATTTTCACGAACTCGGCCTCGGTGAACCGAACGCCATCTCTTCTGCTCACGGCGAGGGCGTACGCGGCCTGGTCGATCTGGCGCTTGCCTCCTTTCCCGAGCCGGAAGAGGACGAAGAGAAGTCCGATGTGATCCGCGTTGCCATCGTCGGTCGTCCGAACGTCGGCAAGTCGACGCTGATCAACACACTGCTCGGCGAAGAGCGTGTCATCGCCTTCGATGCGCCGGGGACGACGCGCGATTCGATCGAGATCGATTTCGAACGCGGCGGCCGCAAGTACGTGCTGGTCGATACGGCCGGCATGCGCAAGCGCGGCAAGGTCTTCGAGTCGATCGAGAAATTCTCGGTGGTCAAGACACTGAAAGCGATCGAGGATGCCAATGTCGTTATCCTGATGGTCGATGCGCAGGCCGATGTTTCCGACCAGGACGCGCATATCGCTGATTTCATCGTGCAGTCGGGGCGCGCGCTGGTGGTCGCGGTCAACAAGTGGGACGGACTCGATGCCTATTCCCGCGAGCAGACGCGCCTGATCCTGCAGCGCAAGCTGAAGTTTCTCGATTTCGCGAAATTCCACTTCATTTCCGCACGCAACAATGTCGGCCTTGAGGCCCTGTTCCGTTCGGTCGATGCTGCGTTCAAGGCGGCGATGACCAAGATGTCCACGCCGCGCCTGGCACGCGTACTGATCGATGCGGTGGCCAAGCAGGCGCCACCCAAGCACGGGGTTTTCCGGCCCAAGCCGCGCTATGCCCACCAGGGCGGCTCCAATCCGCCGATCATCGTGGTTCATGGCAATGCCGTCGATCAGATCACGGACAGCTATCGCCGTTATCTTGAACACACCTTCCGCGAAGCGTTCAAGTTGCAGGGTACGCCGCTGCGCATCCAGTTCGTGACCAGCAAGAATCCTTTTGCCGACAAGGACAAGAAGTAAAAACCTTAGCGTCCCAAGGCAATTTTGGGTACATTAGACAACTCATAACAACACACATGGAGCTCTACACCATGAGCAACAAAGGGCAATTGCTACAAGACCCCTTCCTCAACGCGCTGCGCCGCGAACACGTTCCGGTTTCGATCTATCTCGTCAATGGCATCAAATTGCAGGGGCAGGTTGAATCTTTCGACCAGTACGTCGTGCTTTTGAAGAACACCGTTACACAAATGGTCTACAAGCACGCGATCTCCACGGTGGTGCCGGCGCGTCCGGTCAACCTTCAGCAAGAACAGGCGGCGGAGTAATCGTCTTCTGCCCAAAGGCCTGCCGCTTTGGCGGGCCAGTCATTCCCCGTTTCGGAAATGTCCATGATTGAACGTCCCGCTGCTGGCGAACGTGCGGTGATTGTTCAGCTCGATTTCGGCCAGCCCGATCTCGAAGACCAGCTTGAAGAGGTGCGCCTGCTCACCGAATCGGCCGGCGGGACGGTTGTTGCAGAGGTCGGTGGGCGACGTCACGCTCCGGACCCGAAAACCTTCGCCGGCAAGGGCAAAGTGCAGGAAATCGCGGCCATGCTGGCGGCTGGCGAATCCGATCTGGTGATCTTCAACCACGAACTGTCGCCAGCCCAGGAACGGAACCTCGAACGTGAACTCAAGTGTCGCGTGATCGACCGGACCAGCCTCATCCTCGACATCTTTGCGCTGCGCGCAGCCAGTGCCGAGGGCAAGTTGCAGGTCGAACTCGCCCAACTGGAACACCTGTCGACCCGTCTGGTCCGCGGCTGGACCCACCTTGAGCGGCAGCGCGGCGGCATCGGCATGCGCGGTCCGGGCGAAACACAGCTCGAAACTGACCGCCGTCTGCTCGGCAACCGCGTCAAGCTGCTCAAGGAGCGGCTGCAAAAGCTGTCGCGCCAGCGCGGCGTCCAACGCAAGGCGCGGATGCGTGGCGATGTGCTCAATGTCTCGCTGGTCGGCTACACCAATGCCGGCAAGTCTACGTTGTTCAATGCGCTGACCCACGCCGGCGTCTATGTTGCCAACCAGTTGTTCGCGACGCTCGATACCACCTCGCGCAAATTGTGGATCGAAGGTGCCGGGAATGTCGTCGTTTCCGATACTGTCGGTTTCATTCGCGCCCTGCCGCATGCGCTGGTCGATGCCTTCCATGCGACGCTGGAGGCGGCGATCGACGCTGATGTGCTCCTGCATGTCGTCGATAGCGCCAGCCACGCCCGTGACGAGCAGATATTCGAGGTCAACAAGGTCCTCGCCGAGATCGGTGCCCGCGACCTGCGCCAGGTCATCGTCTGGAACAAGATCGACCTGACTGAGGCGGCCGCCGGGGTCGAACGGGACGAGTATGGTAATATCGCGCGCGTTCGTGTCAGTGCGCGGTCAGGTGAAGGGATGGAACTGTTGCGTGAATCCCTTGCCGAATATGCCCGGACAAAAGCCGAAAGTCGCCGGAAAGAACTGGCGGAGGCCGCTCGCAATGCACAACCCGATTACATCAACTGAATCCCAATATCGATGATCCCAACATTAGGAATATTCATGTCACTCAACGACCCGCAGTGGGGTAACCGAGGCAGTGGCGACGGTGACAAGCCCAATGGGGGTGATCCGCGCCGGCCCAATCAGGGGCCGCCCGATCTCGAAGAATTGTGGCGCGACTTCAACCGCAAGCTGAACGGCATGTTTGGCAAGAAAGGCGGGGGCGGCAACGGTGGCGGCGGCAACGGCCCGCAGCTGCCGAAAATCGATTTCAACCCGAAGTTTCTTGGGGGCGGTATCGGTTTGCTGGCGGCGCTGGCGGTCGTGGTCTGGCTGGCGTCCGGTTTTTATATCGTCGATGCCTCGCAACGCGGGATCGTGCTGCAGTTCGGAAAATACAAGGAAACTACCGATCCTGGCCTGCGCTGGCGCTTCCCGGCGCCGATCCAGACAGTCGATCTGGTCAATCTGACCGGGGTGCGGACGGTCGAAATCGGCTATCGCGGCAGCGAACGCAACAAGGTGATGAAAGAGGCCCTGATGCTGACCGACGATGAAAACATCGTCAATATCCAGTTTGCAGTCCAGTATTTTCTTAAGGACCCGGTCGCCTATATTTTCAACAACCGTCACCCGGATGATGCGGTGATGGGTGCCGCCGAGACTGCGGTGCGCGAAATCGTTGGCAAGAGCAAGATGAATTTCGTGCTCTATGAAGGGCGCGAGCAGATCGCTGCCCAGGCCTCCCAGTTGATGCAGGACATTCTCGACCGCTACGAAAGCGGCATCCTTATTTCCAAGGTGACCATGCAGAATGCCCAGCCCCCCGAGCAGGTCCAGTCGGCTTTCGATGATGCGGTCAAGGCTGGTCAGGATCTCGAACGCCAGAAAAACGAAGGCCAGGCTTACGCCAACGATGTGATTCCAAAAGCCAGGGGTAATGCCGCGCGCCTGATGGAAGAGGCCAGCGGTCACAAGCAACGCGTGATCTCGACCGCCGAGGGTGATGCGTCGCGCTTTTCCCAGGTCCAGGGAGAGTACGCCAAGGCGCCCGAGGTGACCCGCCAGCGCCTGTATCTGGAGACCATGCAGCAGGTATATTCCAATACCAGCAAGGTCTTGGTCGATGCCAAGGGGCAGGGCAATCTACTCTACCTGCCTCTGGACAAGATGATTCATGGTGCCGGCGCGGCCACAGCGGCGGGTTCTGCAGTTCCTGATGCGATGGCAATGCCGCGGGCCGCTACGTCAAGGGCTGCGCCTCAGGGCTCGAGCGAGACGCCGCCACAACTTGATACCTCACTCAGTAACCAGGTTCGCCCGCGCGAGCCCTCGTTGCGTTCCCGCGATCGGGAGGCCCGTTGATGAACTCCAAATTGAACATTGTTGCATTGAGTATCGTGACCGTTCTGGTCATTGCCGCCATGTCGATCTTTACCGTCGACCAGCGCCAGTTCGCGCTGGTTTTCCAGTTGGGTGAAGTCAAGCGGGTAATCAGTGAGCCTGGCTTGTATTTCAAGATCCCGATGATCCAGAACGTCCGCTTTTTCGACAACCGCATCCTGACCCTGGACAATAACGATCCCGAGCGCTTCATCACATCCGAGAAGAAGAACGTGCTGGTCAACTCCTACATCAAATGGCGGATTGTCGATCCGAAGCTCTATTACATCTCGGTTGGCGGCGATGAGGCGCGTGCCAAGACCCGTCTCAACCAGACGGTCAACGCCGGCCTGCGCGAGGAGTTCGGCAAACGTACGGTGCATGACGTGATTTCTGGCGAACGCGATCAGATCATGGAAGACATGCGCGTCAAGGCCGATACCGATGCGCGCAAGATTGGCGTCCAGATTGTGGACGTCCGCCTCAAGCGGGTCGAGTTGCCCAACGAAGTCAGCGAAGCGGTCTATCGACGCATGGAAGCCGAGCGCAAGCGGGTGGCCAACGAATTGCGCTCCGAGGGCGCGGCGGAAGCGGAAAAAATTCGTGCGGATGCCGATCGTCAGCGTGAAGTCATCATCGCCAACGCTTATCGCGATGCCCAGAAGATCAAGGGTGAGGGCGATGCACAGGCAACGTCCATTTATGGCAAGGCGTTCGGGCAGAATCCGGAGTTCTACAGTTTCTATCGCAGCCTTGAAGCGTATCGCGACAGCTTCGGCAACAAGAGTGACGTGCTGGTCGTTGAACCGGGTTCGGAGTTCTTTAAGTACATGAAGGGTGCCGGCCACGGAAACGACAAAGGCAAATGACCTCGACGCTGTTATTGGCCTTCGCGCTGATGCTCGTGCTCGAAGGTCTGATGCCCTTCATCGCGCCGGCGGCGTGGCGTGACACCTTTCGCCGGCTCGTTCAACTAACGGACGGCCAGATCCGCTTCATCGGCTTGACCTCGATGATCATCGGCCTTGTCCTGATCATGGTGCTCTCATGAACTGGCTGTTACCCGAATACATGGCCGATGCCTTGCCGGCCGAGGCGGCACGCATCGAGCGCCTGCGCCGCACCCTGCTTGACCATTTTCGCGGTCACGGCTTCGAGTTCGTCATGCCGCCGCTCCTGGAATATCTTGAGTCCCTGCTGACCGGGGCCGGGCAGGATCTCGACCTGCGTACCTTCAAACTGGCTGACCAACTGTCCGGCCGTACCATGGGCGTTCGCGCCGACATCACGCCGCAGGCTGCGCGCATCGACGCGCATCTTCTCAACCATTGTGGCGTTACCCGGCTGTGCTACTGCGACAGCGTGCTGCATACGCTGCCAGCCAGCATTTCCGCCAGTCGCCAGCCCCTGCAGATCGGCGCCGAACTCTACGGACATGCCGGCATCGCCGCCGATCTGGCGATGATCCGCCTGATGGCCGGGGCATTCGCGGGTGTCGGCGTACCGGTGAGCCGCATCGACCTCGGGCACGTCGGTATCTTCCGCGCGCTCGCCGAAGCCTCCGGGCTGCCGCCTGAATCCGAAGAAGCCGTGCTCAGCCTGTTGCGGGCAAAGGACGTCCCAGGCCTGGTCGACGCTTGCGCCGATGTGCCATCACCGTACCGCGAAGCCTTGCAGCGCCTGCCGCAGCTTTACGGCGGGGTCGAGGTGCTTGACCGGGCGGCTACCGAACTGCCAGCACTGCCGGCGATCAGCGCGGCGCTCGATGGCCTGCGTCATCTGGTGGCGGCAGCGACGGACCTGCCGTTGTCGATCGATCTTTCCGACTTGCGCGGTTATCATTACCACAACGGTGTCGTGTTTGCCGCCTATTGCCCGGAATACCCGGTTGCGATTGCGCTCGGCGGGCGCTACGACGGTGCCGGCAAGGCTTTCGGGCGGGCGCGTCCGGCAACCGGTTTTTCGATGGATTTGCGCGAGGTCGCGCGGCTGGCGCCGCTGGGCGTTTCGCGCGGTGCCATCCTGGCGCCGCCAGCAGGACATGATGGAAAACTCGCCGCGCTGATCGCCGCGTTGCGGGAACAGGGAGAGGTTGTCGTCGAACTGCTGCCGGGCGAAGCTGCCTGCGAAGGGCCGGTTTGCGACAGAAAGCTCGTGCAGACAGGCGGGCACTGGACAATGGAAACAATACAAGAGGACTGAAAATGGCCAAGAATGTCATCGTGGTTGGAACCCAGTGGGGCGACGAAGGGAAGGGCAAGATCGTCGACTGGCTGACTGACCATGCCAAGGGGGTCGTACGCTTTCAGGGCGGACACAATGCCGGCCACACGCTGGTCGTCGGCGAACAGGTCTACAAGCTGAATCTGGTGCCCTCTGGCATCGTTCGCGAGGGGGTGAATTGCTACATCGGCAACGGTGTCGTGCTCGACATTCATCATCTGATCGCCGAAATCGCCGAACTGGAAAAGGGCGGCATCGACGTCCGTTCACGCCTCAAGGTCAGCCCGGGCTGTTCGTTGATCCTGCCCTACCATTCGGCCCTCGACCGCGCGCGTGAAAGCATGAAGGCCGAAGGCAAGAAGATCGGCACGACCGGCAAGGGCATCGGTCCGGCTTACGAGGACAAGGTTTCGCGGCGCGGCCTGCGGGTATACGACCTGTTCCACCCGGAACGTTTTGCCGAAAAGCTGAAGGAAGTCATCGACTACCACAACTTCGCGCTGACCGAATATTTCAAGGCGCCGGCGGTCGACTACCAAATGGTGCTCGACCAGGCGATGGCCGATGCCGAACATATCAGGCCGCTGGTCGCTGACGTTTCCGCCGCGCTTTACGAGGCCAACCAGGCCGGCCAGAACCTGCTGTTCGAAGGCGCCCAGGGCACGCTGCTCGATATCGACCACGGCACCTATCCCTTCGTCACCTCTTCGAACTGCGTTGCCGGGCAGGCGGCCGCCGGTACCGGCATCGGCCCCGGCATGCTGCATTATGTACTCGGCATCACCAAGGCCTATTGCACCCGTGTCGGTGGCGGCCCGTTTCCCAGCGAACTCGACATCGAGACAGTCGGCGTTCCGGGCTACCAGATGTCGCAGGTTGGCAAGGAATTCGGAACGGTCACCGGGCGCAAGCGCCGTTGCGGCTGGTTCGACGCCGCCGCACTGCGTCGTTCCGGTCGTATCAACGGCCTGACCGGACTGTGCATCACCAAGCTCGACGTGCTCGACGGGATGGAAGAGCTGAAGATCTGTAACGGCTACAACCTCGATGGCAGGGTCATCGACCTGCTGCCGATCGGCGCCGACGAAGTCGCGCGCTGCGAGCCGATCTACGAAACCATGCCCGGCTGGTCGGGAACCACGTTCCGGGTCAAGCGCTGGGAAGACCTGCCGGCCAACGCGCAGGCCTACCTCAATCGCCTGGAAGAACTCTGCCAGGTGCCGATTGCCATCGTGTCGACCGGTCCGGAGCGCGACGAGACCATCCTCAAGCAGCATCCGTTCAAGTGATTTCCTGATGCTGACTGGTGCGGTCAACGGGCCTCGACGGCCCGTTTTTCGTTGACCAAAGGCGGCGCCTTGCCGGGCGTTGAATAATCGGCTGTCACCAACTGGCCGAATTTTGGGACGAAGACATGGGACGGGTTGCCGACGCGGAAGCGGATCGGCAACGAAGCCATCGCGAAGCCCCGGCTCGTGCTTTCCAGTTTCTGCACCACGAAGTGCAGATGGGGGCCGGAGGCGTAGCCGGTGGCGCCGGACAGGCCGATAACTGCCCCGGCGCTTACCTTGTCGCCGCTGCGCACGCGCACCCCGTCGGGCGCCAGGTGGGCGTAGGTTGCCACCGTTTCGTCGGCATGCAGAATGCGCACGTAGTTGGCCATGGCCAAAAGTGCGCGATCCTTGCCGCCTTCGCGATTCGCCGCTTCGATCTCGATTACCACGCCATCGCGGGCGGCGATGACGGGCGTGTTCTCGGGCATCGTGAAGTCGACGGCGAACTCGCTATCTTTCTCGCTGTGACTCGTCAGCGGGCCGCCAGCCGCCTGGCTGATGACGAAACTGCGCCCATCCTCGAAAGGCAGCCGGTAACTGGCTCGCGGATCCGGAATGCCGTAGAAACTGCCGATGCTGAATATCGATTGCGTCGAGAAGCGCAGGCTGCGCCCCGGGTAGGCCGGCCGGACTTGCAGAAGCAACAGCTCGCTGTGTGGTCGTATCACGGCCAGCACGGGCAGCGGCTGGCTGCTCCTGGTATTCTCGGTGGCGGTCAGTGTGAGCCGCACGGAAACCGGTGCCGGACCGCGATTTCTGGCAATCAGGTCGTGTCCCGTGGCGCGCCGTTCGGCACTCACTGAAAATGGGTAGGGTTGCTTGGCACCTGCAAAGCCGGGGAGAGTGCAGGTAATCAGTAGCAGCGAAAAAATCAGTCGGTGCATGAAGTCTGGTGCAGTATTGCGGCCTCGGTAGCGTACTGTACGATCCGTCGGCCATTCAGTCCATGTGCCGGCGGCGATCAACGTGCCGGAACGAGTTGCCAGTCTTCCGGGCAGTCGTTGACGTAAGGATAATACTGGCCGGCCGACCCACAGTAGTGCCAGTAGCCGGCTGCCGGGGCAGCGTACACAGTGCGCGGGGCAGCATGGACCGGCTGCGGTGCGACGTAGACCGGTTGTGGCTCGACGTAGACCGGCGCCGGGGCATAGTAGTTCGATGCGGCAATGCCGGCGGCGATGCCGGTGATCGCGAGCAAGGCGGCCGGACCGGCCCAGCCGTATCCGCGATGATGACCACCGTCATGGTGCCTGGGTGCCGGCCGGTAATGGCTGCGGTCGTGCCCGCGGTCGGCCAGCGCCGGTGTGGATGCACAAAGCGCCAGGCAGAGTGCGATGCTGATTGGTTTGATGATCGTTTTCATGGTCGAGTAACGTTTCAGGACCGTGGGCGATGACGACCGGCAGGCACAGAATTGTGAGGAATTGTTACAGGGTGGGGATTCGCCCTGTGAGACAATGGCCGTACAAAAAGTCGGATCGCATTGCCCGCCAAGGGAATTCCCTGAACGGTGCGGTCGACCGGAATCTGGCGCTGAAAATGAAAAAAGGCCTTGAATTAACATGGCCTTCGATCAAAATCGCTGGTGCCCAGGAAGGGACTCGAACCCCCACGGAGTTACCCGCTAGTACCTGAAACTAGTGCGTCTACCAATTCCGCCACCTGGGCATAGGTGCGAAGAGCCGCGAATTATAAAGAAAGAAAAAGACATGTCAAGAAAAAAGCTGTCCAAGACCCGCCGGGCCGACCCGTTCTTCGAACGCGAGGTTGCCCGCTATGAATTTCCGCTGCCGTCGCGCGAGTATGTCTCGCAGATATTGGCCGACGAGGGGCGCCCCGTTCCCTTTGCCGAACTGACCGGGTTGCTCGACATCGCCGACAGCGAGCGCGAGATGTTCCAGCGCCGGCTCGGCGCCATGGAGCGCGAGGGCCAGTTGATGCGCAACCGCAAGGGTGCCTACATCCTGCCCGAGCGCGCGAGCCTGACGCCGGGCAAGATTCAGGGCCACCCGGACGGCTACGGCTTCCTGATTCCCGATGACGGCAGCGCCGACGTCTTTCTCGACCAGCACCAGATGGGCAAGGTACTGCATGGCGACCGCGCGCTGGTCCGCGTGACCGGCGTAGACCGCAAGGGGCGGCCGGAGGGCAGCATCGTCGAGGTTACCGAACGGGCCAACAACCGGGTCGTCGGCCGCGTCTTCGTCGAGCATGGCGTCATCTTCGTGGTGCCGGAAAACCGGCGCATCGCCCAGGATATTCTGGTGCCGCCCGAAAAAAAGGCAAAGATCAAGCCGCAGACCGGGCAGGTGGTGATGGTCAACATCATCGAGCAGCCGAGCAAGTTCTCGCAGCCGATCGGGCGCATCACCGAGGTGCTGGGCACTTATGCCGATCCCGGAATGGAAATCGAGATCGCCCTGCGCAAGCACGACCTGCCTTTCGAGTTCTCGAAGGCCGCGCTGGTCGAGAACAAGGCGTTGCCGGACAAGGTCAAAAAGGCCGATCTGGAAGGACGCGAGGATTTGCGCGGCCTGCCGCTGGTGACCATCGACGGCGAGACGGCGCGCGATTTCGACGACGCCGTGTTCTGCGAAAAACAGGGTCGCGGCTGGCGGTTGGTGGTGGCGATCGCCGACGTCTCGCATTACGTCAAACCCGGTATGGCGCTCGACAAGGAGGCGATGGAGCGCGGCAACTCGGTGTATTTCCCGCGTCGCGTGATTCCGATGCTGCCGGAGAAACTCTCGAACGGCATCTGCTCGCTGAACCCCGATGTCGAACGGATGGCGATGGTTTGCGACATGGAGATCAGCGCGACCGGCAAGATCGGCAAATACCGTTTCTATCGCGCGGTGTTCCGTTCGCACGCACGGCTGACCTATAACCAGGTCTGGTCCTGGCTGTCGGGAGATGCGCAGCCGGAGAGCGACGCCCAGCGGGCGTTGCAGCCGCATCTGCAGAACCTCTACAAACTGTACAACGCGCTGCACAAGGCGCGCGGCGAGCGCGGGGCGATCGACTTCGAGACCACCGAAACGCAGATGCTGTTCAACGATCAGGGCAAGATCGAGAACATCGTGCCGGTGGTGCGCAACGAGGCACACCGCATCATCGAGGAATGCATGCTGGCGGCCAACGTCTGTGCCTCCGACTTCCTCGCCGCGCACAAGCAGACCTGCCTCTACCGCATCCATGAAGCGCCGGGCGAGGAAAAGCTCAAGAACCTGCGTAGCTTCCTCGGCGAATTCGGCTTGCCGCTGGGCGGCGGAGATGACCCGAAGGCCAAGGATTATGCCAAGCTGCTGGAGCAGATCAGGCCGCGCCCGGACTTCCAGTTGTTGCAGACGGTGATGCTGCGCTCGCTGCGCCAGGCCATGTACAGCCCCGACAACGTTGGTCACTTCGGGCTGGCCTACGAGCATTACACGCATTTCACCTCGCCGATCCGTCGCTACCCCGACCTGCTGGTGCATCGCGCCATCAAGGCCGTGCTGGCGCAGGAAAAATACACGCCGGTCGGCAACTGGGAGCAGATCGGCCTGCACTGTTCGGCGACTGAGCGCCGTGCCGACGAGGCGACACGCGATGTCGAGAGCTGGCTCAAGTGCTTCTTCATGAAGGAACGCATCGGCGAGGAGTTCGACGGCACGATTTCGGCCGTCACCGCCTTCGGCATCTTCGTGGCGCTCGACACGATCTACATCGAGGGCCTGGTGCACGTTTCGGAACTGGGTGCCGACTACTTCCAGTTCGACAACATCAAGCACCAGATGCTCGGCGAGCGCACCGGGCAGCGCTTCCGGCTCGGCGACCGGGTGCGGGTCAGGTTGGTGCGCGCCGACCTGGAAACCAACAAGATCGATTTCGTCCTCGTGACCGGCGAGGCACCGTCGGCAAAAAGAGGGAAAAAACGCAGTTGACCGCGCCAGTCATCCGGAGGCGCGTAACCGCGATGGTAGACTCGCCCCCTTTCCGGAAAAGAGTGCCGAAATGTCCTCCTCGCGCCTGATCTACGGCTTTCACGCCATCACTGCCAAGCTCCGCCATGATCCGGATTCGCTCAAGGAGATCATGGTCGACGTGGCGCGCCATGACGCGCGCGCACGAGATTTGCTGGCACATGCCGAGTTGCAGGGGGTCAGGATCGTCGTCAGCGACGGTAAGCGGCTCGACGGCATGGCGCCCGGCGCGAAGCATCAGGGCGTCATCGCCCGCGTCGAAGGGGGGCGCAAGGCGGCGCATCTCGACGACGTGCTCGACACCCTGACCGAGCCGGCCTTCCTGCTCGTGCTCGATGGCATCACCGATCCGAGGAACCTTGGTGCCTGCCTGCGGGTCGCCGATGCGGCCGGCGTCCATGCCGTGATCGCGCCCAAGGACCGCGCCGTCGGGCTTACCGATGTGGCGGCAAAGACAGCCAGCGGCGCCGCTGAAACGGTGCCCTATGTGATGGTCACAAACCTCGCGCGTACGTTGCGCGAACTGAAGGAGCGCGATATCTGGGTGGTCGGCACCGCTGGCGAGACGGAAAATGACCTTTACGCTGCCGACTGGCCGCAGGCCACGGCCTGGGTGCTCGGCGCCGAGGGCGAGGGCATGCGCCGCCTGACGCGTGAGACCTGCGACCAGTTGGTACGCATTCCGATGCACGGCAGCGTCGACAGCCTCAATGTTTCGGTGGCGGCCGGTGTCTGCCTTTACGAAGCTCGCCGCCGTCGCCATTGAGGCACGGCTGCTTTCCGAATTGGGGAAGCCGCGTGAATGCGGAAATTACAGGAGAAGTGAAATGAAAGTCTGTCCGATCGCCATCGTTGCCGGTTGTGAGAAGTGTCCGTTCTTCAAGATATGTCCCGCCAAGGGCGCGCTCGGCGGTTACCAGAAACCGCCGCCGGCGAAGGCAACACCGGCGAAGGCAACACCGGCCAAGGCAACACCAGCCAAGGCAACACCAGCCAAGGCAACACCAGCCAAGGCAACACCAGCCAAGGCAACACCAGCCAAGGCAACACCAGCCAAGGCAACACCAGCCAAGGCAACACCAGCCAAGGCAACACCAGCCAAGGCAACACCGGTCGCGCGCAAGCCGAGGGCGAGTGCCAGGAAGAAGGATTGATCGGCGATGGAGTGAAGTACTTGACTAATTAAGTCAGGTACTATTAAATATAACTATATGTATTTCAACTAATTCAGCCGTTGGCTGTTACCCAAACAAAGGAGTTAAGCATGGACTTGCCGGCACGTGATGGCGATGGTTACCTTGAAAGCATGGACGACTGGAGCGAAGAAATCGGCCGTGCGATGGCCGCCGAGGATGGCGTCGAATTGACCGACGACAAATGGCAGCAAATCGTGAAGGCGCGCGAATACTATGACGAATTTCAGTCGGTGCCGCCGATCCGCAAATTCGCCAAGTTTCTCGATGTCGATCAGAAAGAACTGTTCTCGATCTGGATGACCGGGCCGATGAAGCCGATCACCAAATACGGTGGTCTGCCCAAGCCCACCGGCTGCGTCTGATCGATCGTTCGTGGCCTGCTTCGCGATAGCGACGGCTATTGCTGGGGCACGCGCCTGGCCGGACATACAAATCCCGCGCTTTTGTTTGGTCAGGCCAACTGGAAGCAGGCCACTAGCGTGAACGGGCGAGATCGAGGTCCGCCCGGTTTTTTTCGTCCACGTAGATCCCGGTCGGGCCGGGCTTGCTGCTGGCGAAGCAGGTGACCTCGACGTTGGCCAGCATTTTTGCCTTGTGCAGGACGTTGACCGCGCAACGCCCGAAAACGCTGTCGATGGTGGCCAGCAGGTTGCGCGCGTAGGGGGTTTCCAGCCGCCCGTCGAGGATCAGATTGGCAAGCAGGACGCCGTCGGGTTTCAGAACGCGGCGCGTCCCTTCCCAGAATTCGCGGGTGACCAAGTGGCCGGGAATCGAGGTGTGCGAGCTATACACATCGACGACGACCGCATCGAAACGGCGCTCGGTCGTGGCGACGAAACGCCGGGCGTCGTCGGCGATGAACTCGCCGCGTGCTGGGCCGCGCAGGAAGTGCTTTTCGGCGATCTCCTTGATCGCCGGATCGATGTCGACATAGGTGTAGCGGTTGCTCGGCTCGCGGTGCGATAGCGTGAAGCCGCCGGCGCCGAGGACGAGAATGTCGCGGTCGCGGAAGCCCAGTTCGTCGAGCAGGATCTGACGCAGGTGTTTGATGTAGCGCGTGTAGTTGGGCGGCTCGGAATCGTCGATCAGCGAAGCGGTCGACTTGTTGACCCAGAAGGCGCGCGGGTCGATCTGGCCGGGCAGGTCGGCCGGACCGACGATATATTCGGCATAGGCGGTGTCGGCGGTGACGTCGTGGTGCAGGTTGAAGCCGATGGCGATTGCTGCGGTCGACAGGCAAAAAATGGCCATTTTCACATCGCGGTGGCCGAGCAGCAGTGTGCCGGCGACCAGCAGCAGGCTGCAGGCAAGCACCGCCGCCGAAACGCCCAGCCATTGCATGACGAGCAGCGACAGGCTGAGCGAACCGAGGAAGGACCCGAGCGTGGACCAGTAGAGCGCCATGCCGCTCGCCTCGCCGGTGCGCGCATGCTTCATCAGGTTGGTCAGGATCGGCACCGTCTGCCCGAGCAGCCAGGCGAGCGGGCAGAGAACACCGCCGATGAAGATGAAGTACGCCACCAGCGGTGGCTGCAGGTGGACGAACAGCCAGTCAACGGTGATGCCGGCCAGCCCGAATCCGGCCAATGCGGCGGAGATCAGGAAATTGCGCGCGACGACGGTTGTGTAGTTGGCGGCGACCTGGGCGCCGGCGGCATAGCCAAGGGCCAGCGCGAGCAGGAAGAAGGCGATGGTCGGGGCGGTGACGACGATCGAACTGCCGACGTGTGGCACCAGCCGGCGCAGTGCGATGACTTCGGCGCCGAGCGAACAAAAGCCCTCGATGAAGACGATGGTGTAGATGAGCAGGCGGGACATCGCCGGATTATCCGCGATTCCGGTATTTGCCCCACATGCTCCAGCTGAAGACGAAGAGGCCGAGCCAGATCAGGGCAAAGCTGATCAGCCGTTCCGGCTGCATCGGTTCTCCGAAAATCCACACCGCAGTGAGAAACTGCAGTGTCGGATTGATGTACATCAGCATGCCGACGGTTGCCAGATCCAGGCGCTGCGTGGCGGCGGCAAAGGCGATCAGCGGCAAGGCGGTGATAATGCCGGCGCCGATCAGCAATGTTGCGGTCAACAGGTCGTGACCGCCAAAAACCTGGTGGCCTTGCTGCGCCTGCCATAGTGCGTAGAGACCACAGACCGGCAGCATGGCCAGTGTTTCCAGCCACAGGCCGGACAGCGCATCGACCCGTACCTGCTTGCGCACCAGACCATAGGTGCCGAAGGTGGCGGCCAGGAAAAGCGAGACCCAGGGCAGCCTGCCGAGCGTGATGATCTCGTTGGCGATGGCGGCGACCGCGAGGCTGACGGCAACCCATTCGAGCCGGTTCAGGCGCTCCTTGAGGACGGCCAGAGCGAGCAGCACATTGACCAGCGGCGTCAGGAAATAGCCGAGGCTGGAAGCCACCACCTGCTGGTTGGCGACCGCCCACAGGAAGACCAGCCAGTTGCTGCCGACCAGCAGCGCCGCCAGCGCCAGCATGGCGATCTGGCGAGGCGCGCGAAAGACGCCGGCAACCCTGGCCCAGCCGCCGCGCAGGGTCAGCAGCAGGCCGACGAAGACACAGGCCCAGACTGCGCGGTTGGACAGTACGTCCATCGGCGAGACGTGCGCCAACTGGTGGAAGAACAGCGGGAAGAAGCCCCATATGCCATAGGCCAGCAGGCCGAAGCCGATGCCGGCGAGGTGGGGATTCGTTTTCATGGCCGCATCTTGCCACAAGCGCTGCCTCCGGCGAATGTCAGGCCGGCGCGCTACAATCGAAGCTACGTATTTTCAGACGAGGGGGAAATTCATGGGGCAAGCCAAACAGCGCGGCAACGTCGAACAGCGCATTGCGCAGGCACAGGCTCGGATCGAGGCGACACGACCGGAAAAACTGGTCTGTAATGGCTGTAATGCCGATGTGACGGTTATCCATCCGGTCAGTACGCGCGGTTTGCGGGATATCGATGCCATCTGGGTCGGCCAGTGCTCATGCGGGCAGACAACCTTCGCGGCGACCGGTGACCCGAAAGCCGTCCAGGCCTTCTTCGATGCACTCAACAGCGATGCCGAACTGACGCTGGGTAGCCAGAGTCGCGACGGCACGCAGCACGAGAAAGCCTGAACCGCCCGCTCCGGTGATCAGCGCGTGCGCGGGGTGCTCGGAACCTTGTAGAGATCGACAGGTTTTGCCGGGGTGATCGTTTCGGGAAGTGGTTTCGGGATCGGGCGCGGCGGATACGTTGGGCGTGGCGGAAGCGGGGGACGGATGTAACCCGTTCCGCCGTAGTAGATCTGTTCACGTTCATAAACAGGCTGCACCGAACCTGTAGTCCGGCAGCCATCTTCGAGTTCGCCGCGACGCGTCGAATCGAGCACCATCCGATCCACGGTCTGCAGGCAGTGTTCGATATTGGCTGGCGCCGGTCCCAGGCGGGCCGCCGCCTGCTGTTCCTTCAGCAGTTTGCGCTCGGCAGCCTCGTTGGACCTGCGCTGCGCGTCGAGTTTGTCCGCGTAGTTTTCCAGGCGGTCGGCGTCACGTTCTGCCTGCCGGCGACTGGCCTCGGGAACCACGTCGTCAGGCACCGACTTGAGCGTGCTGGCGCCACCGCTGCAAGGCGAATTCGAGATTTCCGTCCGCCCGTCCGGTTGGCGGCATTTGTAGACCTCGGCCTGGGCCGGCAGCGCGCAACCGAGCAGGACGAGGAGGGTGATTTGCGTAATCCTCATCCGCACTTTATAGCGCATCGCGGCCAAAAAGGGGAGCGCGCCAGCGACTCTGGCGCGCAGCGCCCGGCTGCCGACAGCGGAATCAGTTATTTACCTTTTCAATCATGTGCTTGATGACGATACTGTGCTCATGCTGAGGGCTGAACATGACGATTTCAGCGTCTGCGTCAACCTTTACGTTGTGCCCTGGTGGCCAGTAAAACAGATCATTCGCGTTGACCGTTTCCATCACACCGTCCGCGTCGGTAGTGGTGAGCCGGCCGCGCAGGACGAAACCCCAGTGGGGGCACTGGCACAAATTGCCGTCCAGTCCTCGGAAGAGCGGAGTGGTATCGACACCCGCCGAGAGACTGAAACACTCCGCACTGATCTTGCCTAATCCCGTGGCATCACCGAAGTCTGTTCGCTGACGGATCACGGCACCCGGGATTTCCATCTTTACGTCCACGTCCTCTTTGGCTACTCGCATACTCGTTTCTCCAGTGTGTCATGGGTGCTTTGTATTGGTGGTCGCCAACCGAATGACCGAATACCGTACACGCCGCCTCAAGCGGCCGTCAATGGACGCTGCCGAACGAAGTGTCGAGCGCGTCGTGTGGCAAGGGCAGGCCGGCGATCCGGCAGCCCTGGGCGATCGGCCCTTTCGGGAACAACGCGTAGAGATAGCGAGAGCCACCGAGGCTGGCGTATTCGTCCTTGAATGCGCGGGCCAGCGCGCTGGCGGTCCAGGTCGGGCCGCAGTTCCGGTAATGGTCGCGCAGGTGGTGCAAGAAGGCGAAATGATCTTCTTCGAGAACGACGCCTTCCGCCGCAGCAATGCGATGCGCGACTTTCGGCGACCAGTGGTCCAGCTCCGACATGAAGCCCTCGGGGGCGGCTTGCGGGGGTTGGAGGCAAATTTCCAATCGATGGATGTCATTCATGCTTGTACTCCTCAGCGCTCGATTTCCGATTTCTTCAATGAGATTTCGCGTAGTCGACCATGCCCTGGAAATCGACGACGACCGCCGGCTCGTTTCCCACGACCCAGGCATCGTGGCCTGATGGCAGAAGCGAGACGTCGCCGGGCTTGCACTCGAGTTCGGTCCCGTCATCCATAAGGACCATCAGGACGCCTGACACGTGATACTGAAAATGCGGGGCTTCGCAGCTTTTCGTCCTGGCGATGGGCTGGACGGAGGTTGACCATCGCCAGCCCGGCTCGAAAGTTGCGCGACCAACCGTCGCACCGCCGATCTTGAGCAGATCGACCCGGCCCTTGGGGAATTCCCGGACTTCTTCAGGCTTCCCGAAACTCTTCAATTCCGCCTTGTTCATCTTGCACCTCCTGCGTGTTGAGTTGAGGGGATATGGCTTGCAGGCGAGGATATGAAGTAGACGTCAGCCTGAATCGCGAGTTCAACATTGAACCCCAGGGCGCAGGTTCGGATCAGCCTGCTTGCCCTGCTGCTCCGCGAAGAAAATTGAGTTTGGGGCCATATGCGGCAGCCAGGGAATTGATGTTGCGGTCCGCGCCGAAACTATTCACTGCAACTCGTGAAATTGCTCACGTGCGGCGCAGTCGCATTCGATCACAATTCACTCATCGCAAATGACTAAAGCGGGTCACATCATGAAACAGCCAATCGAATACTTCCTCGCCCAAGCGAAGCGGATTTCCGATGCGTCCCCGACAATGAAGATTCACGGCGTCCTTTTCAACGCCACGATCGGTGCCGTCGCGGCGGGAACCGTCTATGGCCACAAGTCCGCCCGGAACGGCAGCAACATCCGCACGAGCCTGATCGTCGGCGTCCAGGCCATCAATGGATTTCACATCATCGAAACCAAGACCGGCTCCAACTACCTGCTGGCGAGAGTCGGACCGAGCAAGACCTTCCGCGACCAGTGGGGAATGCTGCAGGAAAACCTCGACATAAATGACCAGGAACTTGCCAGCCTCCCTAAATCCGATTTCAGTACCTTCGGGCCGGGACTAATGCATGCACCCTTGCCCGCCACGACAAACGATTTCGCGCACTCAAGCCAGCGCGCGGCATGACGACTGCCGTCAAGTAGAGGGCTGTGAATCAGCCGGGTGAGCCATCGCCGCCGGCGTAACCCAGCGGTCATACTCCTCGGCGGTGACGTGGCCCAGCGCCAGCGCCGCATCTTTCAAGGTCGTTCCTTCATGATGGGCCTGTTTGGCGATCTCGGCGGCCTTGTCGTAGCCGATATGCGGGACCAGCGCAGTGACCAGCATCAGCGAGCGCTCCATCAGTTCGCCGATGCGTTCGCGGTTGGCGGTGATGCCCCGTACGCAGTGACGGTCGAAACTGGCCATGCCATCGCCCAGCAAACGAATGCTTTGCAGCATGTTGTGGGCGATCAGCGGCTTGAAGACGTTCAACTCGAAATTACCCGAAGCGCCGCCGATGCCAATCGCGACGTCATTGCCCATGACCTGGCAGCAGAGCATGGTCAGTGCCTCGCACTGGGTCGGGTTGACCTTGCCCGGCATGATCGAGCTGCCCGGCTCGTTCTCGGGGATGCTGATTTCGCCAAGCCCGGAACGCGGGCCGGAGGCCAGCCAGCGGATGTCGTTGGCGATCTTCATCAGCGCCACGGCCAGCGTCTTCAGTGCGCCATGCGCGGCGACCAGACCGTCGTTGGCAGCCAGCGCGGCGAACTTGTTGCTGGCGCTGGTGAAGGGAATGCCGGTTTGTTCCGCCAGTTTCGCCGCGACCCGAAAGCCGAATTCGGGATGGGTGTTGAGTCCGGTGCCGACTGCCGTGCCGCCGACCGCCAGCGGGTAGAGCGAGGGCAGACTGGTGCCGATCACGGCTTCGGCGTGCTGCAATTGGGCGACGTAGCCGGAAAACTCCTGGCCAAGTGTCAGCGGTGTCGCGTCCTGCAAATGGGTGCGGCCGATCTTGATGATGTCGGCGAAGGCAGCGGATTTTTCCTCGGAACTGACGACCAGACGGCGCAGCGCCGGCAGCAGGTGGTGTGAAATGCCAAGAGCGGCGGCCAGATGCATGGCGGTCGGGAAAATGTCATTTGACGATTGCCCGAGGTTGACCTCGTCGTTGGCGTGCACCAGCCGCGCGTTGCCACGCACGCCACCGAGCAATTCGGAGGCGCGATTGGCCAGCACCTCGTTCATGTTCATGTTGGTCTGCGTGCCGGAACCGGTCTGCCACACCGAGAGCGGAAATTCCCCGGCGTGCCGGCCGGCTGCCACTTCATCGGCAGCAGCGATGATGGCGCCGGCCTTGGCGACCGGCAGCAGGCCAAGCTCCAGGTTAACCTTGGCGCAGGCGGCCTTGATCAGCGCCAGGGCGAGGGTCAGTTCGCCGGGCATGCGTTCGCTGGAAATGGCGAAATGTGCCAGCGAGCGCTGTGTCTGCGCGCCCCACAGGCGTTCTGCGGCAACTTCGATCGTGCCGAACGAGTCCTTTTCCAGCCGGGTCATGGCGGCCAGCCTAGTGTCGGGCGCGCAGTTCGACGTTCAACTCGTCGGTGACTTCGGCCCAATCGGCGTCGTTGGCGATGGCTTCGCGCAGGAACGCTGCTTGCGAAGGGGTCCAGAATGCGGCTTCATGCAGCAGCACGTCGTCGGCCAGCGGACGGTGGCTCTCGATGAAGTGAATGATGGATTTTTCATCATCCGGCTGGCCGAGTTGGGCAAAAAGTGCAGACAGGCTGTGTACGGGTCTTTCCATGGTTCGTTCCTCCGCTGTGCTTGTGGCGATGTTGCCGGTGGCATGTAGGGATTGGAGTCTGCGCAACTGCGGAAGTTCGGGCAAGCCCCGGCGCCATTTTTGCGATGATCGGAGCGACGTGCCATAATCGCCCGCTAATCGACCCCGAATCCACAGAAAGGACTTCCTCATGTGTACATTCGTCGGCGAAGTGCAAGTTGATAAGCATGCGCTACAGTCGTCCTGTTCACGACCCAAATGCCGGCGGTTCCTGCTGCCGGTTATTTTCTGGCGCTCGGCCGCTACGCGGTCATTGTTGCGCTCATACCGCTAGGTAATCCCCCTTCGTTTTCAGAACGGGAGTCAGCGTGTGGCTGTCCCCGTCAGTTCATGACCCGCGCGCTGGCGCGAGCCCTTGCACGGTCGCCGCTTTTTCTATTGCGAATTCGGCATTGTCGTGGGTCAGGGAATCCCCCCGTTGCAAATCAGGAGTCAATGCATGACCAAGTCTTTACATTCCGTATTTTTGTTGATGTTTTCATTGGTGCTGGTGTCCGGCAATGCAGCCGCGTTGTGCGTCTACCGTTCCCGAAGCCAATCTGCGTTCCGGGCCGGGTACCAATTACGACAAGTCCTGGGAGGTCTACAAGTACATGCCCCTGCAGAAAATCGGGCAAAAAGGGGACTGGTATCAGGTGAGGGATGTGGACGGGGATCGTCACTGGATTTATAAGAAACTGGTCAGTGCCAGTGTTCACTGCGCCGTGGTCAAGAAGTTGACAGCCAATGTAAGAACCGGACCGGGCACGAACTACCGCAAGGTCAGCTGGAGCCCGGTGGAACATTACTATTCGTTCCGGAGAATAGGCAGCAAGGGTGACTGGATCAAGGTCAAGGATGAAGAGGGCGACTCGGGCTGGGTGGCGAAATCCCTGCTCTGGCTGCAGTAGCCGGGAGGAATGCGGGGGACGGCCTTTTCTCTTAGTGAATTCTGGATAAATCCGAGGCACAATCGTGCCGGTGCATTCCCCGTCCGATTTTCAAACCTTGCAAAGGCATATCCATGAACAAGCTTGTCACGACCACCGCCGTACTTGTTTTCGCAGTCGCACTTCAGGCGCAGGCCGCTGAACCCAAGGAGGAGAAGACCGCCTCCGGAATCGGCGTGACCATCCTCAAGGAAGGGACGGGCGCCAACCCGAAAGCCAGCGATACCGTCAAGGTTCATTATCGCGGCACGCTGGTCAATGGCCAGGAATTCGACAGCTCCCACAAGCGCGGGCAGCCTGCCACCTTCCCGCTGACTCGGGTGATTCCGTGCTGGACGGAAGGGGTGCAGAAAATAAAGGTGGGCGGCAAGGCCAAGCTGGTTTGCCCGCCCGAACTCGCTTACGGCAACCAGAACGTGCCGGGAATTCCGCCCGGCTCGACGCTGGTTTTCGAAGTCGAGCTGCTTGAGATTGCCAAGTAGAACAACAGCATTTGGTGCCCGGCCCGGACTTTTCCGGCCCGGGCATTTTTTCGCCGGTGATTGAACATCGCCAGCGCCCACATGTCCTATAGTGTCGCTGCTATCATTGCAGCGCCATCCAACGGCTTTCCCGCAAATAAGAACAGGAGACATCATGAATCGCAAAGCTTTCGCTTCCCTAATCCTCGGCATTGCCAGCCTCGTATTCTTCTCTCCCGCAGTGCTGGCCGATACGGCCAAGACAGGTGTGGTTGTCCAGGTTAGCGACGACAGTCCAAAGACCTGGAATCAGGCATTGAATGTCGTCAAGAACTACCAGAATGCCTACGGCAAGGACAAGGTCGATATCGAGGTGGTCGTTTTTGGCAATGGTGCAGGCATGCTCAAGATGGAATCGCCGCTGGGCAACCGCATCGACGAAGCACTGGACAGTGGGGTGAAGGTGCTGATGTGCGAAAACACGATGAAGGGCCAGAAACTGACCAAGGATGACATGCATCCGAAGATTGGGTACGTGCCTGCGGGTGCGGTCGAGATCGTCGAAAGCAGAAGCAGGGATGGGGCAGCATTCGCCCGTAAGTTAAGCGCCGTGGCGGTGACAGCCTATTCCAGGTGCTCGACCAACAGCTGCGGCGTCTCGACGCCCATGTATTCGTTGATTTCCAGCCGGTAGGCGACGCGGGTCTTGTTGCCGGGCTGGGTGCCGAAGTTGAACTGGATGGCGTCGTAACGCGCGCCGCCTTTGCGTAACCGCAGCTTGAGGTGCTTTTCCTTGAGCACACGCTGTTGCTCGACCTCGAATTCGTCCATGAACAGCGGCGCCGGAAAACCCTGGCCCCAGACTTCGTTTTGCAGCAGGCGCGCGGTTTCGAGCGAAATGTAGCCGCCTTCGAGGGCGCCGTCGGTTTCCAGCGTCCGGGTCAGGTCGGCGGGAGCCAGCAGTTCGCCGACGACCTCGACGAAGAGATCGCGGAATTTCTCGAAGTTTTCGGCGTTGACCGTAGCGCCCGCGGCCATGGCATGGCCGCCGAAACGGACGAGCAGGCCGGGGGCGCGTTTGGCGACGAGGTCGAGCGCATCGCGCAGGTGCAGGCCGGGAATCGAGCGGCCGGAACCCTTGATGATGCCGCCCTCGCCGGGTGCGAAGGCGAAAACCGGGCGATGCAGCTTGTCCTTGATGCGCGAGGCGAGGATGCCGACGACGCCTTCGTGCCACTCGGGGTCGAAGAGGGCGATGCCGGGGGCGGCGTCATTGGCATCGAGCGATTCGAGCAGGATCAGTGCCTGCTCCTGCATGCCGGATTCGATTTCGCGCCGTTCGCGGTTTAGCGCGTCGAGTTGCTGCGCGATCTGCAGCGCCCGGCTCGGGTCTTCGGTGAGCAGGCATTCGACACCGAGGCGCATGTCGGCAAGGCGGCCGGCGGCGTTGAGGCGCGGGCCGAGGATGAAGCCGAGGTCCATCGCCGTTGCCTTCTTCGGGTCGCGCCCCGCCGCCTTGAACAGGGCGACGAGGCCGGGTTGCAACTGCCCGGCGCGCATGCGTTTCAGCCCTTGGCTGACCAGGATGCGGTTGTTGCGGTCGAGTTTGACCACATCGGCGACGGTGCCCAGCGCCACCAGATCGAGCAGGCTGGCGAAATTGGGTTCCGGGCGTTCGGCAAAATAACCGCGTTCGCGCAGTTCGGCACGCAAGGCGAGCATCACGTAGAACATGACGCCGACGCCGGCGATGCACTTGGACGGAAAGTCGCAGCCCGGCTGGTTCGGGTTCACGATGCAATCGGCTTCGGGTAAGGTTTCTGCCGGCAGGTGGTGGTCGGTAATCAACGTCGCGATGCCGTGTTCGCGGGCGCGGTTGACGCCCTCGATGCTGGCGATGCCGTTGTCGACGGTGATGATCAGGTCGGGCGACGATTGTGCGGCCACGTTGACGATTTCCGGCGATAACCCATAGCCGAGCTTGAAGCGGTCGGGCAGCAGGAAGTTGACGTCGGCACCGAGCATTTTCAGGGCGCGCATGCCGACCGCGGTGGCCGTGGCGCCGTCGCAGTCATAATCGCCGATGATCAGCAGCCTGGCTTCGGCCTCGATGGCGTCGGCCAGCAGCGTCGCGGCATCGCTGGCGTGGGTCAGGGTCGCCGGCGGCAGCAGCGATTTCAGCTCGTAGTCGAGTTCGGATTTGTCGGTGACGCCGCGCGACGCATAGAGCCGGGCGAGCAGCGGATGCAGGCCTTGCTGTTCGAGTTGCCAGACGGTGCGTGGCGGGATGTTGCGGGCGACGATGCGGGTCATGCGGCGAGTTCCTGCGCGACGGTGGCGAGCGCTTTGCCTTTTTTCCAGAATTTCCAGCGCTCGCCGGCGGTCAGCGTGTAGTGCAGCTCGCCATAGACCGTGGGGGCGATCAGACTGATGCGGTCGACGCGGGTTCCCAGCCCTTTTTTTAGCGGCAAGAACCAGTCGGCATCAAGTTGCTCCAAGGTGTTGCGCCAGCCTTCACCGTCTTCCTGGGAAGCCTTGGGCAACAGCTGGTCGAGGACGACCAGCGGATTGGCGCCGGCTTGCCCGAACATCGCCGACAAACTGGCTGGCCGGTCATGCGCCGCAATATCGGCGGCGCGGGCGAGGCCGATGGCCAGCGGATCATCGCTGAAGACGTCCGAAAACTGTTTTTCGATACCGGCGGGCAGCGTGCCGCCTCCCCACAGCCACAGGCTGTTGATCGCCGGCTGGCCGGCGTCTTCGCGCCGCGTATTGACGGGATGCCCGTGCAGGAACATCTGCACTTCGTTTAGCCAGCGGGTCAGCGGCAGCGCGCTGCCGTTCAGCTCGCCATCGACGCGGCGCCCGGCGACGGCGGAAAGTGGCGCTGCCGGGTGGTCGACCGCCGCATTCAAGCGCAGATACCAGCGCGTGGCGCTGGCGGCATGGAAGCGGCCGATGTCGGCGAACTCGGCGTCGAGCGCCTGCGCGATTTCGTGCGCCTCGTGCTCGGCAAGGTCGAAGGCGTTGGCATCGGCCAGAACGATGCGTTCCTGATGGAAACGCAGGTGCACCGGGTCGGCACACAGCCAGTGGCCGTTGCGGGATTCTTCACTGCCTTCGCCGAGCAGGCGCAGCGCACCGCAGGGTGGATCGGTGAGCCCGAAACAGTCGGCCAGAACGGTCTCGAACGGGCGACGGGGGTGGCGTTCCGATTTGGCATGGGCGAGCAGCCATTCACAACCTGGCGCGGCGAGTTTTCCGAGGGCGAACTGATCGGCCGGTTCCGGCCAGATCAGTTCGGGGACAAGCAGGGTCAGATGCACGGAAATCGGCGCCGGGAAGCTTCCAAGGATGCGCTTGAGTGTACCATAGCGGCTTTTACCGCCTGGCCCCTGACTGCATGGCACTGCCCTACGAACTGCTGATTGGCTTGCGCTACACGCGCGCCAAGCGGCGCAACCATTTCATTTCCTTCATCTCGCTGATCTCGATGCTCGGCATTGGCCTCGGCGTCGCCGCGCTGATCGTCGTCCTGTCGGTCATGAACGGTTTCCAGAAGGAACTGCGCACCCGCATCCTCGGCGTCGCCTCGCATATCCAGATCACCGGCATCAACGGCGAACTGAGCGACTGGCCGGCGATTGCCGCACAGGCCAAACAGCATCCGGATGTCCGCGCGGCGGCGCCGTTCGTGCAGTCGCAGGCGATGTTCACCTTCGACGGCGGGGTCAAGGGGGCGCTGGTGCGCGGCATCGATCCTGAGCAGGAAGATCGTGTCGCCGATTTCCGCAAGACGATCAAGAGCGGCAGCCTCGACGATCTGCGCCCAGGCGAATTTGGCGTCGTGCTCGGTGCCGACCTGGCGCGGGCGCTGCGCGTGTTCACCGGCGACAAGGTGACGCTGATCGCGCCGCAGGGGACGGTGACGCCGGCCGGCGTGCTGCCGCGCCTGAAGTCGTTCAAAGTGGTCGGCATCTTCGAGGTCGGCATGTACGAGTACGACAGCGGCCTCGCGCTGATCGACCTGCAGGACGCGCAGACGCTCTATCAGATGGACGACCGGGTCAGCGGCGTGCGGCTCAAGGTCGACGATCTCTTCCAGGCGCCACGCATCGCCCGCGAACTGGCCGGGCTGATCGACGCCAACGCCTACCTCAGCGACTGGACCAAGAGCCACGCCAATTTCTTCCGCGCCGTGGCGATCGAGAAGAACATGATGTTCATCATTCTGTCGCTGATCGTCGCCGTCGCCGCCTTCAACCTGGTGTCGACACTGGTCATGGCGGTCACCGACAAGCAGGCCGACATCGCCATCCTGCGCACCCTTGGCGCGCGGCCCTTGTCGATCATGACGATCTTTGTCGTGCAGGGTGCGCTGGTCGGCTTCATCGGGCTCGGCCTAGGCATTGCCGGCGGCGTCGCGCTGGCGCTCAACATCGACGTCGTCGTGCCCTTCATCGAACGCATGCTGGGCATCCATTTCCTGTCGAAGGAGGTTTATTACATCTCCGACCTGCCTTCCGAACTGCAATGGGGGGATGTCTGGGGCGTTACGCTGATCGCCTTCGTGCTGGCGCTGCTGGCGACGATCTACCCGAGTTGGCGCGCCTCGCGCGTCAATCCGGCGGAGGCGCTGCGCTATGAGTGAGGTCATTCTCGCGGCCAGCGGGCTGGGCAAGGCTTTCCGCAACGGCGGGCTCGATGTCACGGTGCTGTCGGCCGTCGACCTCGAAGTCTCGGCCGGCGAAACGCTGGCCATCGTCGGCGCGTCGGGCTCGGGCAAGAGCACGCTGCTGCACCTGCTCGGCGGGCTGGACGCGCCGACTTCCGGCAGCGTCCAGTTGAAGGGGCGTGATTTTTCGGCCCTGGGCGAGGTCGACCGCGGCGATTGGCGCAACCGGCACCTCGGCTTCGTCTACCAGTTCCACCACCTGCTGGCCGAATTCTCGGCGCTGGAAAACGTCGCCATGCCACTGCTGATCCGCCGTCAGGAACGCGGCTCGGCGCTGAAAGCGGCCGGCGAAATGCTGACTGCCGTCGGCCTCGGTCATCGTCTGGAACATCGCCCTGGCGAGTTGTCGGGCGGCGAACGCCAGCGCGCGGCCATCGCCCGGGCGCTGGTCAGTTCGCCGTCGTGCATCCTCGCCGACGAGCCGACCGGCAACCTCGACCGCCAGACGGCCGGCGTCGTCTTCGATCTGCTGCTCGGTCAGGTGCGCTCCCAGCGGGCCAGCCTGGTGATGGTGACGCACGACCTGCAACTGGCGGCGCGTGCCGACCGCGTGCTGCACCTCAATGATGGCGTTCTGGTAGGCGAATAGGGTAGCGCGAAAAACCGTTCGGCGAATGGTCAGGCATTACTGGTCAAGGTGCCACAGCCGCCGCCGCGAACCCGGCTAGAGCCTTGCGAAGATTCTCGGCAACCGCGCATTGAGCTACCCCGTGACGCTGTGCCAAATACATGGGATCGTTGTAACCCAGCCATACTTGCGAGGAAGCGTCCTCCCAAACCAAAGCCTTGAGTGGCAGGTCGATTCCGACCGACTGCGCGCACTCCATGAATGGCGTCCCGCCTTGTGGATTGCCAAAGATGAGGACCTCTGTAGGCCGAAGCGTCTTGCCGATCTTCGCTGCGCCTGCAGCGTGATCTATTCGAGCGAAGACGACCAGCCCCTTGTCTTTGACAATGATCTCGAACTTGTCCATGGTCGCCTTTGCGCCATATGGGCTCTTGACTGCGACAAGGCCGTCAGCAGCATTGGCATGCGACAAAAATGCAACGAGAACCAGGGATAGCACAAACTGGATGGTCTTCATGGATTGTTCTCCAAGGGTGAATGAACGGTGATGGCGTGCGCCTAAGGTTTGAACTCACCGACCAAGCGCGGCCTAGTGCGCAAGGTGCAGTGGAGTGAGGGAATAGACCTCGCTGCCCTGCTTTAAGTTCGCCGCGCCTGCTGGATCAATTGTGTGCCGGGCTACGGCTTCGTCGTTACAGCATACGTAGCGAACATGTATATGTCCATTGGATTGCGGTCTTTGTCCATTTTCACGGAATGAGCCATCCGCGCGGCCTGAGGGTGCCGGAGGCGACGGCGTTTTTGTCGCATTTGGCAATGGGCGGCGATGCTGAATCAGGACGAGGTGGAGCGCGTGCTCGATGCGGTTTGGCTGGAACAGCGGAAGACCCGGTGATGGGGTTTGTTGCGGTTGACCCGCAAAAAAGGGCAAAAATGCTGGCGCAGTTTCGGCGCGGCTTTCACAATGGCGGCAGGGTTGTTTGCCCCGATCTTCACAGCCTTCCCGTCTGCTGTGAATTCACGCCGAGGAATACATCGATGAAACCGAGTGAAATCGTCGCCCAGCTTAACCGCCATGTGATCGGCCAGGACGACGCGAAGAAGATTCTCGCCGTCGCCGTCTATTCGCATTTCCGCAAGGTCGAGATGGTTGCGGTCGACCGCCTGGAAATGCTCAAAAGCAATATTCTGCTGATGGGCCCGACCGGCACAGGCAAGACGTTGCTGTGCGAAACCCTGGCGCGCATCCTCGAACTGCCCTTCGTCACCGCCGACGCGACGTCGCTGGCGCAGACCGAATACGTCAACGAGGAACTCGACGCCATCCTCCAGCGCCTGCTCGAACGCGCCGGCGGCGATGCCGAAAAGGCCGGGCGTGGCATCGTCTTCATCGACGAGGTGGACAAGCTGAAAGCGATCAGCGGTCAGGCGCGCGCCGCCTCTGGTGAAAACGTCCAGCACGCGCTGCTGAAGATCATGGAGGGCGCGACCGTGCGCCTCAAGAGCGGCGCCTACATCGATACCACGCAGGTCCTGTTCATCTGCGGCGGCGCCTTCGTCGGGCTGGAATCCATCCTCGCCGAGACTCAGGCTTTCGGCTTCATCGCCACGGCGGCGAGCGACGACCAGAAGATGCTCGACCGCCTGAATGCCCGCGTCAAGCCAACCGATCTCTTCCGCTTCGGGCTGATCCCCGAGTTCGCCGGCCGCCTGCCGATCATCGCCCGGCTCAAGGAACTGTCGAAGGACATGATGGTGCGCATCATGATCGAGCCGCAGCATTCGATCTACCGGCAGTTCCGCGCCATCCTGCAAAACGAGGGCGTCGAACTGGTGATCGAACCGGCGGTGTTCGGGCAGATCGCCGACCTGGCGCTCGAATTCAAGGTCGGTGCGCGCAGCCTGCGCGGCATCTTCGAGGAGATGATCACGCCGGTGCTCTACGCGGTGCCGGATCGGCCGGAGATCAAAAAGGTGACGATCCGCTCACTGTTCGAGGAACCCGTCTTTTCCTGAAGCGTTGCGGTCGACCCGGAAAATGGCCTGAAAATCGGGCGCAGGAAGCAGGCGCAGGAAGGGGGCTTCAGACCGTGAATCAGCACGCTTCTCAGACGATCATGCCGGCCCCCACGGTATTGTTGCTTGCTTCGTCGATGACGATGAAGGCGCCGGTCGCGCGGTTGTCGGCGTAGCGATCGGCGCAGATGGGCCGGGCGAGACGGAAGGCGACCTGGGCGATGTCGTTCATCGCCAGGCTTGTCGCCGGTTCATGCCGCAGCGTGGCGATGTCGAGGCGGTAATCGATGCTCGCCAGCCTGGCCTGGGTGTCGCGCGTGGTATGGCGGATCAGGTAGCGGCGGCGCAGGTCGAGCGGGGTCTCGGAAAGCCAGCAGAGCTGTGCGCGGACGGCCTGGGTGATTTCCGGCCGGGCGCCGTCCCGCGCGATCATGTCGCCGCGCGAGATGTCGATTTCATCTTCCAGCAACAGCGTGACGGACTGGTCGGCAATGGCCATGGGCTGCGAGCGGCCGGCGATCTGGATGTCCCTGATGCGCGTGGCGCGACCGGCGGGCAGGATGACGATGGCGTCGCCGACGGCGATCGAACCGGATTCGATGCGCCCCATGTAGCCGCGATAATCGTGCAGGCCGGGGTCGTCGGACTGCTGCGGGCGGCAGACGTATTGCACGGGGAAGCGGAACGGCTCGTCGCGCTTGTCCGCCTCGCCGTGGGCGCCGGGGGCGTTCTCGAGAATTTCCAGCAGGGTCGGACCGGTGTACCAGTCCAGACGGTCGCCGCGCTCGACGATCATGTCGCCGTTCAGCGCAGACATCGGCACGAAGCGGACATCGCCGATGCCGACCTGGCCCGCGAAATCGAGGTAGTCGCTGCGGATGCGCTCGAACACCGCGGGGTCGTGACCGACCAGATCCATCTTGTTCACCGCGACGACCAGATGCGGAATGCCGACCAGATGCGCGATCAGCGCGTGGCGCCGGGTCTGCGCCAATACGCCTTTGCGCGCATCGACAAGAATGATGGCGAGGTTGGCGGTTGATGCCGCGGTGACCATGTTGCGCGTGTATTGCTCATGGCCCGGCGCGTCGGCGACGATGTACTTGCGCGTGCCGGTGCTGAAGTAACGGTAGGCGACGTCGATGGTGATGCCCTGCTCGCGTTCGGCGACCAGACCGTCGGTCAGCAGCGAAAGGTTGACATTGGTCAGCCCGCGCTTGTGCGAGGTGTGCGTGATGGCGTGCAGGGTGTCGGCAAGAATGGCGCGGGTGTCGTACAGCAGGCGGCCGATCAGCGTGCTCTTGCCGTCGTCCACGCTGCCGCAGGTGAGGAAGCGCAGCAGGCCGTTATCGATTTCCGGGAGGTTTTCAGGGGCGCTCATCAGAAATACCCTTCTTTCTTGCGCTGCTCCATCGCGGCTTCCGACGCCTGGTCGTCGAGCCGCGTGGCGCCGCGTTCGGTGATGGTGGTGGTGGCGGTCTCGGCGATGATGTCGTTGACCGTGGCGGCGACGGATTCGACCGGCGCCGTGCAGGTGATGTCGCCAACGGTACGGAAGCGCACCGTGAGGGTTTCCACCGCGTCGCCCTCGTGCGCCGGGGTGAGTGGGGTGACTGGCTGCAGCAGGCCGTTTCGCCTGACGATTTCGCGGCGATGGGCGAAATAGATCGACGGCAGCGCCAGCGCCTCGCGGGCGATGTATTGCCAGATATCGAGTTCGGTCCAATTCGAGATCGGGAAGACGCGGATGTTCTCGCCCTTGTTTACCCGGGCGTTGTAGAGATCCCAGAGTTCCGGGCGCTGGTTCTTCGGGTCCCATTGCCCGAATTCGTCGCGGAACGAGAAGATGCGTTCCTTGGCGCGTGCCTTTTCCTCGTCGCGCCGCGCGCCGCCGATGCAGGCATCGAAACCGTGTTCCTCGATGGCTTCGAGCAGCGTCACCGACTGGTGCTTGTTGCGCGATTCATTGGCCGATTTGAGCACCACGCTGCCGCGCGCCAGCGAATCGTCGAGCGAGCGCACGATCAGGCGCTCGCCGAGTTCGGCGGCGCGCCGGTCGCGGAAGGCGACGACCTCCGGATAGTTGTGGCCGGTGTCGATGTGCAGGAGAGGAAAGGGAAAGCGGCCGGGGCGGAAGGCTTTTTCGGCGAGCCGCAGCAGCACGATCGAATCCTTGCCGCCGGAGAACAGCAGCGCCGGGTGCGCGCACTGGCCGGCGACCTCGCGCAGGATGTGGATGGCTTCGGCCTCCAGCCAGTCGAGATGGCTGAGGGTGCGGCGACCGAGATTCAGCGTACTCATGCTGCCGCCGGCACGCGATCGGCCGTTGCTTCGACGGCAGCGTGGCTGGCGGCCACACTTTGCAGGCGGCCATCCACGACATGCAGGCCGCATTCCTTGGTGGCCGGCGATTCCCACCACCACCTGCCGGCGCGCACATCCTCGCCGGGCTTGACGGCGCGCGTGCAGGGCGCGCAGCCGATGCTCGGATAGTTGCGGTCATGCAGGGCGTTGTAAGGTACGCGGTGAACCTGCAGGTAGGCCCAGATTTCATCCTCGCTCCAGTCGGCCAGCGGGTTCAGCTTGACCAGGTTGAAAACGGTGTCGAAGCTCACCGGCTTGAGGGTTTCGCGCGTCGGCGATTGCGCGGCGCGCAGCCCGGTGACCCAGGCTTTCTTGCCGGCCAGGGCGCGGCGCAGCGGTTCGACCTTGCGTGTGGCGCAGCACGATTTGCGCGCTTCCACAGAGTCGTAGAAGCCGTCGATGCCGTGAGTCGCGACCAAGGCTTCGACGCTCTGGCGCTCCGGATAGAAGACGTCGAGTCGGCGGCCATAGTGGCGCTCGGCGGCGGCGATCAAGGCGCAGGTTTCGGCCGGCAGGCGGCCGGTATCGAGCGAGAAGATGCCGATGTCGATGGGCTCGTCTTTCTGGCCCCAGATCAGGTCGGTCAGCACCATGTCCTCGGCGCCGAGGCTGTTGGCGAAGACGACCGGGGCATAGTCGCGTCCGGCTGCGCGCAGGAAGCGGGCAGCGCGTTCGGCCTTGGCGGCCACTGCCTGCAGCAGCGCAGGGTCGGCCAAATCGGAGAAATTGTCGCGTTGCATGGCGGGATCCTTTCAGGCGGCGAGCGCGGGTGGGCGCCGGGACAGCGGCAGCGGCCCGTCGGCGGCGGGCTGGTAGGAAGCGGAGAAAGCGTCAAGGTTGACGATGGCGCTTTCCGGATCGCTCACCGCGAAGCTGTTGAAACCGGCGCGGCGCAGGAAGTGCAGGTAGTCGCGCTCGATGGCGCCGATGGCGCGCAGTTCGCCGCGATAGCCGTAGCGGGTGCGGAGCAGGGTGGCGAGCGAATAGCCGCGCCCGTCCCCGGCGACCGGAAAGTCAACGGCGATGGCGCTCAGGTCGGCGAGGTCGCCGGCAATTGCAGCGGGATCGTCCTGCGGGCCGAGCCAGACGCCAAGCAGGTGGCCCTGCTCCCATTGCCGTTGAACGAGATCCCATTTGCGGGCCTGCCAGACGGCGAGCGGGACCAATACGTTGCCCCAGGGAAGCTTTGCCGCTTCTGGCGATTCGCCGGTGGCGAGCGTCAGAATCTTCCAGTCGTTGGCGACGATGTCGCGGTTCTTGATCAACTTAGCCATTTGCAACCTCTCTTTCATAATCGATGGTGGGAATTTCTTTTGCATACGCGGCGGCGGCGAAATTTTTTGCGCCGATGCGCTTTACGGTGTCGATGAATGCTTCCTTGGGGTGCCGACATGACCGGTAGTGCCCTATGACGCGGGCGACGACTTCCGGTACCTCGGCGGCAGCAACCGACGGGCCGATGACGCTCCCGATGGCGGCGCGGGGTCCGGTGCTGCCGCCCAGCGTGATCTGGTAGCGTTCCTGCCCGCCCTTGTCGACGCCGAGAATGCCGATGGCGCCGACATGGTGGTGGCCGCAGGCATTCACGCAGCCGGAGATGTTGAGCCGCAGCGTCCCGATGTCGTCCAGTTCGGAACGGTCGCCAAAGCGGTTCTGGATCGCCGCCGCCAATGGCAGCGAACGCGCGTTGGCGAGCGAGCAATAGTCGCCGCCGGGGCACGCGACAATGTCGCTCAACAGCCCGGCCGTCGCGGTCGCCAGGTGCGCCTTCGCGGCGGCCTGCCAGAGCTTGTAGAGGTCGCGCTTGCGCACATCGGGCAGGATCAGGTTCTGCGTCTGCGTACTCCGCAATTCCCCGAAGCTGAAGCGTTCGGCGAGGTCGGCGGCGATTTCCATCTGTTCCGCCGTCGCATCGCCGGGTGCCTGGCCGGGTGCCTTCAGCGACAGGGTGACGGCAGCGTAGCCGGGCTGGCGATGGGCGTGGGTGTTGCGTTTGACCCAGGCCGCGAAATCCTTGTCGAAACGGCGCGAAAACTCGAAGCTGACGTCAAGCCCCGACAGCACGTCGTAATCCGGCGCGGCAAAGTTTTCGGCAACCCGCGCCGCTTCGGCCTCGCCGAGGGTCAGCGGGCCACCTTGCAGGTGCGACCATTCGGCTTCGGTCTGCCGGGTGAATTCTTCGATGCCGAGCGCCTGCACGAGAATCTTGATGCGTGACTTGTAGAGATTGTCGCGCCGGCCATGCAGGTTATAGGTGCGCAGCACCGCTTCGGCATAGCTGAGCAGGTCACGCCAGGGCAGGAATTCGCGAACCACTTTGGCGAGAATGGGGGTGCGGCCCAGGCCGCCGCCGACCCAGACGCGGAAACCCGGTTCGCCCGCCGCGTCACGCGTCAGCTCGAAGCCGAGATCATGGGTGCGCACGCTGGCCGCGTCGTCGGGTCCGCCCGAGAAGGCCACCTTGAACTTGCGCGGAAGCGCGGCGAATTCCGGGTGCAGCGTGGACCATTGGCGGAAGATTTCGGCCCAGGGGCGAGGATCGGCCACTTCGCCCGGCGCGACGCCGGCCAGCGGGTCGGTGGTGACGATGCGGATGCAACTGCCGGAACTCTGGATGGCGTGCATGTCCACCTGGGCCAGATCGGCGAGGATGTCCGGCACCTGTTCGAGACGAACCCAGTTGAGTTGCAGGTTGTGGCGGGTGCTGAAGTGGCCGACGCCACGATCGTAGTTGCGGGTCACCCGGGCCAACGCGCGCAGTTGCACGGCCGATAACTGGCCGTAGGGAATGGCGATGCGCAGCATCGGGTTGTGTTTTTCGAGGTACAGGCCGTTTTGCAGGCGCAGCGGACGGAACTGGTCGGCGCTCAGTTCGCCGGCAAGGTGGCGATGCGTCTGGTCGCGAAACTGGGCAACGCGTTCGCGGACGATCTGGCGGTCGGTGTCGGTGTAGTTGTACATGGCGGTTCCTTTGTTCAGGCGGTAATCAATTTCCCGCCGGCCAGCGCCAGCATGGTGGCCAGGAGGGGGCGCAGAACGCGCTCGGGAATTCGGGGTGCAAGGTGGCTGCCGAGCCAGACGCCGGGCAGCGAACCGATCAACAGGGTGGCGAGCAGCAGCCAGTCGATGTTGCCGAACCACCAGTGGCCAAGTCCGGCAAGCAGCGTGAGCGGCACGGCATGGGCGAGATCGGTGCCGACAATGCGGATCGCCGCCAGGCCCGGGTAGAGAAAAAACAGCGTGGTCACGCCAAGGGCGCCGGCGCCAACCGAGGAGAGCGCGACGAGAGCACCCAGTACGGCGCCGGCCAGTACCGTAGGCCAGGCGCGGTCGGCCAACGCGCTGACTGCCGACCGCGCCTTAGCCACGGTCTGCAGGCGGCGGCGCAGCAAGAGTGCGATGGCGGTCAGCAACAGGGCGATGCCGAGGGCGAGGGTGATGGTTCGCTGCGCGCCGGCAAGACCGCCGGGTACGAGCCGTGCGACCAGCAGCAGGGTCAGCGCCGCTGCCGGCAGGCTGCCCATTGCGAGGCGGCGGACGATCCGCCAATCGACATGGCCGCGTCGGGCATGGACCAGTGTGCCGCCGGACTTGGTGAGCGCCGCGTAGAGCAGGTCGGTGCCGACCGCTGTTGCCGGGACAATGCCGAACAGCAGCACCAGCAGCGGCGTCATCAGCGCGCCGCCACCGACGCCGGTAATCCCGACGAGGGCGCCGACGGCAAAGCCGGAGAAGATTTGAGCAAATTCCATGATGCGTCCGAAACGTTGTTGCGGCGCATCGTAGCGATTTGCTATAAGCCGATGAAATACTTTATATTCACATCGATATAACCAAACGATATATAGACGTGAATATCCAGCAACTGCGCTACCTGCACGAAATTGCCCGCCGTGGCCTGAACGTTTCCGAGGCTGCCGCCGCGCTGTTTACCTCGCAGCCGGGAGTATCGAAGCAGGTTCGGCTATTGGAGCAGGAACTCGGTATCACGGTGTTCGAGCGCTCCGGAAAACGCCTGACGGGGGTGACCGAGCCAGGGCGGCAGGTCCTTGAAATCGTCGCGCGCATGTTGCAGGACGCCGGCAACCTGAAACGGGTTGGCGAGGAATACGCTGCGGAGGCCGGGGGGACGCTTGATATTGCCACCACGCACACGCAGGCCCGCTATCTGCTGCCGCCGGTGGTCAAGCATTTCGTGGCACGTTACCCGCAGGTGCGCCTGCGTCTGCACCAGGGCAATCCGCAGCAAGTGGCCGACTGGGTGGCGGATGGCACGGCCGATATCGGCATCGCCACCGAGGCCCTCGCCGCTCAGCCGCGCCTCGTCACGCTGCCCTGCTATCAGTGGTCCCACCTTGTTGTCGTGCCGCTGGGGCATCCGCTGCTGGGTCAGGAAAGCGTGAATCTTCCAATGCTCGCGGAGTGGCCGCTGATTACCTACGATCCCACCTTCACCGGCCGTACCAAGATCGACCATGCCTTCGTGCGCGCCGGGGTCGTGCCGAACATCGTGCTAACCGCAGTGGATTCCGACGTGATCAAGACCTACGTCGAACTCGGGTTGGGCGTCGGCATCATCGCCGAAATGGCCTTTGATCCGGTGCGCGACGCGGCGCTGGCGGCGTTGCCGGTCGGCCATCTGTTTGCGACAAATACCACGCGACTCGGCATCAGGCGTGGCAACTGGCTGCGCCGCATCGACTTCGATTTCATCGAGCTTTTTGCCCCGCTGTTGAGCCGTGATGTGGTCATGGCGACCTTGCGCGGCGGCGGCGACGATCCTGGCCTATAGCGGGGAGGACAAGCCGGCGCGGCCTGCCCGGCGCGTCTTGCGCTGGCGCCAGGCGCGAATCAGCCAGAAGCGCCAGGCCGCCTTGGTCAGCACGTAGCCGAGAAGGGCAAGCAGGGTCGCCAGCAGCACGAGTCCGACGCCGAGTGGTTTGCCGACGCCGAGCATCCAGGTCTGCATGGCCTGGGTCCATTCGATGAAGTGCGTCATCGCGAAGGCCGGCGGCTCGATAAATCCATTACTATCGCCGATCGCCACGCGACCAATTTCGTAGGCCAGGATGTAAAGCGGCACGATGGTGAACGGGTTGGTGTACAAGGTGACCAGCATGGCCAGCGGCAGGTTGACGCGAAAAACCAGCGCGCAGATCGCCGCCCCGAGCATCTGCAGCGGCCCCGGAATCAGGCCGCAGAACATGCCAGCCGCTACCGCGCCGGCCGCCGAGTGGCGGTTGAGGTGCCACAGCCGCGGATGCAGCAGCGAATTGCGGAACGGCCGCAGCCAGCGGTTGCCATGAACGGCATCGTGGTTGGGCAGGTATTTTTTCAGGTGCTTGCGCATGGGCTCGCCTCTATTATTGCAGGATGCGCCTCAATATTCTCGCCTTCGCTGCCGGCGTCATCGCCTTGCAGATGCAGCCGCAACTGCCGCCGGCATGGCCGTGGGCGCTGGCCGGGCTGTTGCTGGCGCTGCCTGCGGTGCGCTGGCGTGGCGCCTGGCCGACGCGCGCTCTGTTGCTGGTGGCCTGTTTCGCCCTCGGTTTTGCCTGGGCCGGGTGGCGCGCCGAACTGCGCCTTGCCGATGCGCTGCCGGGCGAATGGGAGGGGCGCGATGTCGAGGTCGTCGGTGTTATCGCCAGCCTGCCGCAGGATTTCAGCCACGGCACGCGCTTCGAATTTGACGTGGAAAAGCGGTTGACCGTAACAGCCGTCGTCCCGGACCGGATCATGCTGTCGTGGTACCAGGGCCGGCGCGACGGCGAAGCGTTCGAGCGCCCGCCGCTGCGCCCCGGCGAGCGCTGGCAGCTGACGGTGCGCCTCAAGCGGCCGCACGGCAACGCCAATCCCAACGGTTTCGACTATGAGGCGTGGCTACTCGAACGCGATGTCCGGGCGACCGGCTACGTACGCCAGGAACCAGCGCAGCGTCTGGCCGAGATGGTCTGGCGTCCGGCGTATGTCGTCGAGCGCCTGCGCCATCACGTGCGCGCTTCGTTCGCGGCCATGCTGCCGGACGAGCGCTACCCGTGGGCCGGCATTCTGGTGGCGCTGGTGGTCGGCGACCAGCGGGCGATCCAGGGCGACTTATGGACCACCTTCAACCGTACCGGCACAACCCATTTAATGTCGATCAGCGGGCTCCATGTGACGATGGTCGCGGCGCTGTTCGGGCTGCTGGTCGGCGCGCTGTGGCGCCGTGTGCCGGCGCTGGCCCTGCGACTGCCGGCGCAACGGGCGGCGCTGCTGGCGGCATGCCAGGCGGCCTTTTTCTATGTCCTGCTCGCCGGTTTCGCGGTGCCGGCACAACGCACGCTGTACATGCTGATGGTTGCCGCGCTGGCGCAAAGTTCCGGACGCGTCGTCGCGCCCAGCCGGACTCTGGGCCTGGCGCTGCTGGTCGTTCTGCTGATCGATCCGTGGGCGGTGCTGGCGGCGGGCTTCTGGCTGTCGTTCGGCGCGGTCGGCGCACTGCTTTACGTCGGCGCAGCGGTAGTCGGCGAAGCTGGCAAGGGTGGCTGGCGCGCAAAACTCCGCGCCTGGGGTGTCGTGCAATGGGCGGCGACGCTCGCTTCGCTGCCGGTGCTGTTGCTGGTATTCCAGCAGTTCTCGCTGGTCTCGCCGCTGGCCAATGCCCTGGCGATCCCGGTCGTCAGCTTCATCGTCACCCCGCTGGCGCTGCTTGCCGCCGTCATTCCGTGGTGGCCGATCGCGGCACTGGCGCATACCGTACTCGGCTGGCTGATGGTTTTTCTCGAATGGTGCGCGACCTGGCCGGTCTGGCAGGCGCCGGCACCGCCGCTGTGGGCGGCGGTCATTGCCGGATTGGGGGTGGCGATCTGCCTGCTGCCGCGCGGCATGCCGGGGCGCCTGCTCGGCGTCGTCCTGTTGCTGCCCGCCATCTTCTGGCCGGTCGAACGCCCGCCCGAAGGTGAGGCCTGGGTGACGGTGCTCGATGTCGGCCAGGGCCTGGCGACGGTGGTGCGCACCCGCGACCACACGCTGATCTACGATCCGGGGCCACTTTACAGTGCCGAATCGGATGCCGGGCAACGGGTGGTCGTGCCCTATCTGCGTTCGCTTGGTATCAGCAAGGTGGATGTCCTGATGGTGACGCATCGCGACAGCGACCACGCCGGCGGCATGGCTTCGGTGCAGTCGGCGCTGGCAGTCGGGCAGGTCGTTTCATCGCTTGGCGAAGTCGCTGGCGAGTTGTGCAGCACCGGTCAGCACTGGGACTGGAACGGCGTCCAATTGGCGGTGCTGCACCCGGAAAAAAACGACTATGACGAAAAGCGCAAGAGCAACAACCTGTCGTGCGTTTTGCGCATCGAGGCAGGCGGCAAGCGCATGCTGCTGACCTCCGACATCGAGGCGCGCGACGAGGCGGCGCTAGTGCAGCGCGATGCGGCGGCATTGCGAGCCGATGTTCTGCTGATGCCGCATCACGGTAGCCGCACCTCGTCGACGCCTGGGTTCATCGAGGCAGTTGGTGCGAGTGAGGTGGTGATCCCGGTCGGTTACCGCAACCGCTTCGGCCACCCGAAGGTCGAGGTGGTCGAGCGTTATGCCACAACCGGGGCACGCGTGTGGCGGACCGACCGTGATGGGGCCGTGATGATCCGGCTGGCAGGGACCGGGGATGGCATCGAGGCCTGGCGGCAGACACGGCAACGCTACTGGCACCAGACGGAAAGCCGCGTGATAACGGGACAACATTGACGCGCTGCAGCATCGGCAGAGCCGCAAAAATGTCTTGCAAACGCGAGAATTAGGTAGAAGATTCTAAACCGTTGCACTCGATCAATTTGGCCGGGGCAAGTTTGTCTGGGTGGCGGGTTTGGGGTGAGTTGACGCCGAAAGACATCTCACTGGAGGGGTTATGAGCAATCGGGAAAAGAAGGGGCGCATCGTCGCCGGGATGACCAACGCGCTGGCGATGGCCGTGGGGCTCTGTTCAGGGGTCGCCATGGCGCAGGAGGCGCCGAAGCAGACAGGTATCGCGCAGGAAGGGCCGAGCATCACGTCTGAGTCCAACCCGTTCCTCGAAAATGCATCGGCGGGTTTCCAGTTCCGTACCGCCACGTTTGACCGCTGGTCGAGCGGTTCGACCGGCGAGGTGCCGGGCTATCCCAACGCGCAGGGGAAGTTCAAGCAGGAAGCGGCCGGTATCGGTGGCTGGCTGTATGGGAATACCGGTGAGTTGTCGAACTTTCTCTCGTTTGCCGGATCCTTTAATTTTACCGCGCCGCTCTTCGCGCCGGACGACACCCCGTACAACTACATCCTGAAGGATCCCAACCAGGCCGGCTACGGCGTGGTCGGCGAGGCCAACGCCCGTTTGCGCTACGAGACCAGCGTGATGGTGCTCGGCTGGCAGTCGGTCAACTATGCCTGGTACCTGCCTGACGTCTACCGTTTCTACAACAAGCTTGACCAGAGCATGGTGGGTCGTCGCGATGTCCGCGCCATGCAGCCAATCACCTACCTGGGCGCCACCGGCGGAATCAAGATGATGGGCGATACCTTGCGCGTGTACGGCGGTTATCTGACCGACATGAAGCAGATCAACGATACCAAATACCGTAATTTCTATCAGGGCGCATACCAGACGACGACGTGGCCGGACAGTGCCAAGCAGGGTGACTCCAACGGCATGGCCTACGCCGGCATCCAGTGGAAACCGAACAACGACTCGATGTACCAGGCTTCGTTCCACAACGTAGAAAATTTGTTGAACATGAGCTACGTCGATGGCGACTGGGTATTCCGCACGGGCGAACGGCGCTACTTCCGTGTCGGTGCGCAGTGGATGTACCAGAGCTCCAGTGGCGACAGCCTGACCACCGGCAGCAACGGTGCACAAGGCTACAGTTTTAGCACCAATTACGGCGGCCTCTATCTCGAAGCGCGGCCCACCGACTGGTTCATCCCTTATGGTTCGGCCGGCATCAATTCAAACGGCGGTGCGATCCAGGCGCCCTACTCGATCGGTCCGTCCTATCAGGTCCAGCGCATCGGCGAGAACTCCAAGGCGGGTGAGCGGACGTGGATTATCGGTACCATCTTCGACTTTGGCAGCATCGGCCTGAATGGCCTGTCGTTCGACATCAACTACGGACAGCGCAGCAATCGCAAGTTCGATGCCAATGCACCGCTCAAGGGCGGTGAGGCGATCGCCGACTGGAACGAAATGGCGACCGATCTGGTTTACGTCTACGCGCCCAAGGGCATGTGGTTCAGCAATCTGCGCGCCCGCGCACGCTACGCCAAGGTATGGCAGAACGGCGACCAGTGGGTCGGCCAGACAGCGACCGGGCAGAACGTTTACCAAAGCGTCGATGCGACGCAGAACGACGTGCGCTTCGATCTGGGGTTCGTGATTCCGTTCAAGTAAGCCTGGGCGGGTGCCCAAGCAAAGGCGGCCATTTTGGCCGCCTTTTTTGCGTGTGCGCCCAGCATGGGCGCGATCTTGGAGGTGGAAGTCCTCCCGCGAGCTGACCACAGCGAGCGAAGTGAAGTGCAACTGCGTGAGGGTGACCGAGCGTGGGAAGGAAGCATGGAGCGTAATCCGTGTGCTGATGAACAAGAATCGGATATGAGGCAGTGCCGAGCAGGGCGAGTGGGCTCGTAACCGCGAAGCTCTTGTGGTCAAGGCGAGGTGCTGTAGATCCGGCAGTGGTGCGGAGAAGGATCGTGTTCTTACCTGGGGAGATCTCGCCTCATGCCTGAAAGGGCGACGTGGCAACACGGAGCGTTGAAAGGGCGACGTGGCAACACGGAGCGAGAAGTCAGCAGCGGCCATAGTAGCTGCCGGTATGGGGCGAAGGGCCAAACGTGAAGGAGTGTTTTACGCCATGTCGATGCGTGAAGTCGTGCGTCAGATGCCCGAGAAATCGGGGCGGGGGCCAGTAGTGGGCGGTGAAGCCGCACGCGCAAGCACCAGCGACGAAGCGACACGCCCGCGACATGAAACGGGAAGCACAGGGTCAGCGTTGCTGAGAGCGGCGCTGACGAGAGAGAACCTGCAACAAGCGTGGAAACGGGTGAAAGCCAACAAAGGCGCAGCAGGCGTGGATGGCCGGGACATAC
>CAVUJN010000030.1:0-283778 GCA_963741765.1 uncultured beta proteobacterium | reverse complement strand
GCTCCAGTTCTTCGGGAACGCGATGCGTGGCGATCGGCGAGAGGTCGGCCGGATCGCGGTTTTCGATTCTCTTGCGCAGGCGGTTCAGTGGCCGCAGTCCGCGCGACAGGCCGAACCAGACGAGCATGACGGCCAGCGGAATAATGACGAACTGGGGCAGTATGACGCTGGCGACGATCTTGTTGGCCAGTTGCGTACGCTTTTCCATCGTTTCGCCGACTTCCACCAGGACCCAGCGGTCACGGGGCATTTCGCCATCCGCGACATAGGAATAGGCGACCCGCACATCCTGTCCGTTCATTTCGATATCGCGGAAGTAAATCTCCCCCGGCAAGGCATCGGACGCAACCTTGCGATCCGGGTTCGGCAGTTCGCGGTCGCCGGCCAGCAACTTGCCTTCGCGGCCGATGACGTGAAAGTACACATTGTCGGTTTCGTCTGCCCGCAACAGAGCACGGGTCGACGATGGCAAGGTGAGGACCGGTTTGCCATTGACCAGTTTGACCTGTCTCGATATCGCCGTTACATGTTCGCGCAAGGCTTGATCGTAGGGAAAGTTGGCGACGTTGTTGGCGAAATAGTGGGTGAACGCGATGCTCAATGGCCAGACGAATAGCAGCGGCGCAAGCATCCAGTCAAGGATCTCGCCAAAAAGCGAACGTTCGCTCTCGGCGGCCGGCGGGCTACTCGGCCTGGGGTCGCTCAAGGCAGTAACCCAGGCCACGCACGGTGGCTATCTTGACGCCGCCCGCTTCAAGTTTTTTGCGCAGGCGGTGCACATAGACCTCGATGGCATTGTGGCTGACTTCCTCGCCCCAGCCGCACAGATGGTCCACAAGCTGGTCCTTGCTGACCAGGCGGCCCATGCGGTTGAGCAGCACTTCGAGCAGGCCGATTTCGCGGGCCGACAGGTCCAGGGTCTGGCCCTGGATCTGCGCCACGCGGCCGACCTGGTCATAGATCAGTGAACCGCACTGGATGGTCGGCGTCGTCCCGCTCGAACGTCGCGTCAGGGCGCGCACCCGCGCTTCGAGTTCGGCGAGTTCGAAGGGCTTGACCATGTAGTCATCGGCACCCAGGTCGAGGCCCTTGACCCGGTCACCGGTGCCATCGAGGGCGGTCAGGATCAGCACCGGCAACTGCGAATTGCGCGCCCGCAGGTGTTTCAGAACATCAAGCCCGGAAAGCCTTGGCAAGCCGAGATCAAGGATCAGCAGATCGTAGCTGGCGGTCATTAGTGCGGCCTCGGCATCGATGCCGTTGGGCGCCCAGTCGACCGCGTAGCCGCCCTGGCGGAGCGAGCGTGAGAGGCCATCGGCAATGATGGCGTCGTCTTCGGCAATTAGAATTCGCATGTCAGCTCAGGTCCATACCCGTGTAAGAATTCTGTAAGGCTACAGCATTAACCTGATTTTGCTGTTCTCCTTTAAAGGTCTTTGGAGTCGATGGCAATGGCCGCGACTCAGGGGGTGGTCCGATCCTGCACTGGGCGCCCCCTACCGTTTTTTACCCCAAACCCTGCAAGTTTACCAAATTAGAAGCTCGGCAATGGCTGCTTTTGCACCTGCTGGCTCGCGTGCGGTCGTTACCCTGTTGCGGTCGACCGCAAAAAACACCCAAAAAATGAACGAAAAAATGCCCGGGCCTTTCGACCCGGGCATTTGGCCATAAAGACAGCTTGTCGGCTTAGTGGCCGCTAGCTTCAGCGGCACCAACGCCCGTTTCGGAGCGTGTTTCCTGATCCGGGAACAGGGCGCGTTCCTTCTTGGCCTGCGCGCTGCTATCCGTGATCGAGAACAGCCAGATGCCAACAAAGGCGATTGTCATCGAGAACAGTGCGGGCGAGGTGTAGGGGAACCAGGCCGAGCCCTTGGGGTTGCCCATGACCGCTTCCCAGATCGACGGGGAAAGGATGGTCAGGATCACCGAAGAGGCAAGACCGAGGAAGCCACCGACCACTGCGCCACGGGTGGTGCAGTTCTTCCACAGCACGGCCATGAAGAGCACCGGGAAGTTGGCGGAAGCGGCGATCGCGAAGGCCAGGGACACCATGAAGGCGATGTTCTGCTTTTCGAAGGCGATACCCAGAACCACGGCAATCACGCCCAGGCACAACGTGGTGATGCGCCCGACACGCAGTTCCGAAGCGGAATCGGCATTGCCCTTCTTGAATACCGTGGCATACAGGTCGTGCGACACGGCCGAAGCGCCGGACAGCGTCAGACCGGCAACCACGGCCAGGATGGTGGCGAAGGCAACCGCGGAGATGAAGCCGAGGAAGACGTTGCCGCCAACTGCGTTGGCCAGGTGGATAGCGGCCATGTTGCCACCGCCGAGCAGCGCGCCCTTGGCGTCCAGGAACTGCGGATCGGTGATGACGAAGGTGATGGCGCCGAAACCGATGATGAAGGTCAGGATGTAGAAGTAGCCGATCCAGGTGGTGGCCCAGAAAACCGACTTGCGGGCTTCCTTGGCGCTCGGCACCGTGAAGAAGCGCATCAGGATGTGCGGCAGGCCAGCGGTACCGAACATCAGCGCCATACCGAAGGATATGGCGGAGATCGGGTCCTTGACGAAGTTGCCCGGGCCCATGATCGACAGGCCTTTCGCTGCCGCAGCAGTGGCGACTGTTTCCGCAGTTGCTGCCGGATCGGTCTTGAGTGCTTCAGCCAGCAAGCCCTTGGAGGCGATGGCCGTCTTGATTTCAACCGCCTTGGCGAACATCGCTTCCGGGCTGAAGCCGAACTTGGCGAGCACCATGAAAGCCATGAACGAAGCACCGAAGAGCAGCAGTACGGCCTTGATGATCTGCACCCAGGTGGTTGCCGTCATGCCGCCGAAAAGCACGTAAACCATCATCAGCGCGCCGACGATGACAACCGCCATCCAGTAGTCGAGGCCGAAGAGCAGCTTGATCAGCTGGCCGGCACCGACCATCTGCGCGATCAGGTAGAACGCGACGACGATCAGTGTGCTGGTGGCGGCGAAGGTGCGGATCGGCGTCTGGGCAAAACGATAGCCGGCGACGTCGGCGAAGGTGAATTTGCCAAGGTTGCGCAGACGTTCGGCCATCAGGAAGGTGATGACTGGCCAGCCGACCAGGAAGCCGATCGAGTAGATCAGGCCGTCGTAGCCGTTGGCCATGACCGCGGCCGAAATACCGAGGAAGGACGCGGCGGACATATAGTCGCCGGCAATGGCCAGGCCATTCTGGAAGCCGGTGATGCCGCCGCCGGCGGTGTAGAAGTCGGCTGCCGATTTGGTCTTGGAGGCTGCCCACTTGGTGATGAACAGGGTCCCGACCACGAAGGCAACGAACATCATGATGGCGGTCCAGTTGGTCGCCTGCTTTGTAGCCTGGCCGAGGTCAGCACCGGCTGCGCAGGCGGCGCCTGCCACTGCCAGCAGCGCGAACGCGCCAGTCAATTGCTTGCTGAATTTCGCCATTACTTGGCCTCCCTGATGATTTCTTCTTTGATGACGTCGAATTCGTTGTTGGCGCGACGGACGTAGATGCCAGTAATGATGATGGTGAAAAGAATGACACCGAGGCCGATCGGAATGCCGACCGTCATTACACCGGTGCTGCTCAGGGGCTTGGCCAGGAAAGCCTTGTCGAAAGCGATCAGGCCGATGAAGCCGTAGTAAACGATCATCATCAGCGCTGTCATGATCCAGCCGTAGCTATTACGAGTCTTGACCAGGTTCTGGTACTTCGGGTTGGCCCGAATTGTCTCGTATATATTTGATTTCATTAAATTGTTCCTCGGTGTCTGTTTGTAGAGGGATTACCGCGCAGCGAAATATACACGCGGGTCCTGACGAATGCCTTACAGACGGTTACAGAATTTCTGGTGACTCATCGATCGGCCAAAAAAAACCCCGCATTACGCGGGGTTTTCGAGGTACTAAAGTAGTTCGGGAATTACATTCCCATGCCGCCCATACCACCCATGCCGCCCATGCCGCCCATGTCGGGCATGCCGCCGCCGGCCGGCTTGTCTTCAGCCAGTTCGGCAACCATGCATTCGGTGGTCAGCATCAGACCGGCGATGGAGGCTGCATTTTGCAGTGCGGTGCGGGTCACCTTGGTCGGATCGAGCACGCCCATTTCAACCATGTCACCGTACTCGCCGGTGGCAGCGTTGTAACCGTAGTTGCCCTTGCCGCGCTGAACCTTGTCAACAACGACTGAAGGCTCGTCACCGGAGTTGGCAACGATTTCGCGGAGCGGCTGCTCCATGGCGCGCAGAACGATCTTGATGCCGGCATCCTGATCGTGGTTGTCGCCCTTGAGCTTGCCAACGGCAGCACGGGCACGAATCAGCGCAACGCCGCCACCAGCGACAACGCCTTCTTCAACCGCAGCACGGGTCGCATGCAGGGCATCTTCAACGCGGGCCTTCTTTTCCTTCATTTCGACTTCGGTGGCGGCGCCAACCTTGATGACGGCAACGCCGCCAGCCAGCTTGGCCACACGTTCCTGCAGCTTTTCCTTGTCGTAGTCAGAGGTTGCTTCTTCGATCTGGGTGCGGATCTGCTTGACGCGTGCTTCGATGGAAGCGGCTTCGCCGGCACCGTCGATGATGATGGTGTTTTCCTTCGAAACTTCGATGCGCTTGGCCTGGCCCAGATCCTTCAGGACAGCCTTTTCCAGCGACAGGCCGGTTTCTTCGGCGATTACGGTGCCGCCGGTCAGGATGGCGATGTCTTCCAGCATGGCCTTGCGACGATCGCCAAAGCCCGGTGCCTTGACGGCAACGGTCTTCAGGATGCCACGGATGTTGTTGACCACCAGGGTGGCCAGCGCTTCGCCATCGACATCTTCGGCGATGATCAGCAGCGGACGGCCGGCTTTGGCAACTTGCTCAAGGATCGGCAGCAGGTCGCGGATGTTGGAGATCTTCTTGTCGTAAAGCAGGACCAGCGGATTTTCCATCAGCGCTTGCTGCTTGTCACCGTTGTTGATGAAGTACGGTGACAGGTAGCCACGATCGAACTGCATGCCTTCGACGACATCGAGTTCGTTGGCCAGGGACTTGCCATCTTCAACGGTGATGACGCCTTCCTTGCCGACCTTTTCCATGGCATTGGCGATGATTTCGCCGATGTCAGCATCAGAGTTGGCGGAAATAGACCCCACTTGGGCGATTTCCTTGGTCGTCGTGCAGGGCTTGGAGAAAGACTTCAGCTCTTCGAGGGTGGCGATCACCGCCTTGTCGATGCCGCGCTTCAGATCCATCGGGTTCATCCCGGCTGCAACGTACTTCATGCCTTCGCGGACGATGGCCTGTGCCAGCACGGTGGCGGTGGTGGTGCCGTCACCGGCGATATCGGAGGTCTTGGAAGCAACTTCCTTGACCATCTGGGCGCCCATGTTGGCGAACTTGTCTTTCAGTTCGATTTCCTTGGCGACAGAAACGCCGTCCTTGGTGACCGTCGGGCCGCCGTAGGAGCGCTCGAGCACCACGTTGCGGCCTTTGGGGCCAAGGGTGACCTTGACTGCGTCGGCCAGAATGTTGATGCCTTCAACCATGCGCGAGCGAGCGGAGTCGCCGAATTTAACTTCTTTAGCTGCCATTTATATAGCTCCTGAAATTTGATCTGTTTTGAACGTCGAGCGCGTCCCGCGGGACGCGCTCCGGGCGTGCAGCAATTACTTCTGCACGACACCCATGATGTCTTCTTCGCGCATGACCAGGACTTCCTGGCCATCGACCTTGACGGCCTGGCCGGCATATTTGCCGAACAGAACGCGATCGCCCACTTTGACGTCGAGTGCGATCTGCTTGCCGTTGTCGTCGCGCTTGCCTGGGCCGACGGCCAGAATTTCGCCCTGATCCGGCTTTTCGCCGGCGGAATCGGGAATGACGATGCCGGAAGCAGTGGTGCGCTCGGCTTCAACGCGTTTGACGATCACACGGTCGTGCAAAGGACGGATATTCATAGAGAGGACTCCTCGTTGTTCACAAATTGAAATTGGCCGGGCAACCCCGGAATCGGACAAGCCTGTTATTAGCACTCGTTACCGGTGAGTGCTAATAATAAGGACGGTACTCCCGAATTTCAAGTCGACCGACCAAGAGTTTTTTTTGTGGTGCAGCTAATCCGCGAAGCGGGGCAGGCGTTTTTCACGCTGCGCGGCAATCGCTTCGCCGAGGTCGCCGGACAGCAGCATCGAGGCGTTCCAGGTGGCGACGAAGTTGAGCCCGTCGGCAACCGAATGGTCGCGGCTATAGTTCATTACTTCCTTGATGCCGCGAATTGCCAGCGGCGACTTGACGGCAATGCTTTGTGCCAGTTCGAGAACTGTTGCGGTCAACGTTTCCGGGGAGGCGAAAATCCGGTTGATCAGGCCGACCCGTTCCGCTTCGTCGGCAAGGAAATTGCGTCCGGTGAATGCCAGTTCGCGGGCCACGCCTTCCGGGATCAGACGCGGCAGGCGTTGCAGGGTGCCGACGTCGGCAACCATGCCAACGTCGATCTCGCGCACCGAAAAAACCGCGTTGACGGTGGCGTAGCGCATGTCGCAGCAGGTCACCAGATCGAGCGCGCCACCGATACAGGCGCCGTGGATGGCCGCCAGAACGGGTTTGCGGCAACGTTCGACGCTGCTCAGGCACTCCTGCATGTCGAGTATCAGGCGGCGCAGGGCTTCCCGGCTGCGTGCGCCGTCGGGATGGGCGATGCGCTGCTGAATGCCGGCGAGCAGCGCGAGATCGATGCCGGCGCAGAAATTCCTGCCGGAACCGGAGAGGATGACGACGCGCGCCTCGGGTGTTGTGTCCGCCCATTCGAAGGCCAGGCGGATTTCCTGCCACATGGCTTCGGTCATCGCGTTGGATTTGTCGGGCCGGTTGAGGCGGACTTCGGCGATGCCCTGTTCAAGGCTTAATGACAGGGTGGAAAAATTCGGACGGTTCATGGGGTGGCTCCGGGCATGTGTGCCGGTGAGCTTAGCCGGAACGCCGCAGTCGCGGGTAGAGGCGACTGCCTAAAAGCTGTTTCGGTCGGTGAAGGAGAGCAGGACGAGGTCGGCGGCCTGTTCGCGCAGCGGAATCAGCGCTTGATAGGCGTCGGACCGATACCAGCCATCCGCGGCGGCGGCATCCGGGAAGCGGATGACGACGGTGTCGGTCGCCGCGTGCTCGCCGCTGAGGACGGCGGCCAGTTGTCCGCGAAACAACAGTTCGGCGCCCCAGGGCGCCAGTGTGGCCGGCACCCGGGCGCGGTATTCCGCCCATTTGTCGGCATTCCTGATCGTAATGTGGCCGATGACACAGGCGCTCATGTGGCGGTCTTGCCTTTCTGCCACAGTACGTCGCCGCGGCCGCCGGCACGGTTCAGCGCGCGGCCGAAGATGAAGAGCAGGTCGGAGAGGCGGTTGATGTAGCGGCGCGCGGCGCCGGAAACCGCTTCGGCGGTTGCCAGGCGGACGATTGCCCGCTCGGCGCGGCGGCAGACCGTGCGGCTAAGGTGGGCGAGGGCGGCCGGGCGGGTGCCGCCGGGCAGGATGAACTCCTTGAGCATCGGCAGGTCGGCATTGAATTCCTCGGCCAGTGCCTCGAGGCGGGTGACCTGGATTTCCTTGACGACTTCCATGCCCGGCAGGCAAAGCTCGCCGCCGAGGTCGAAAAGGTCATTCTGGACGTCGAGCAGGGCGCTGCGCACGGTATCCGGCAGGTCCTCGCAGAGCAATACGCCGAGACTGGAATTCAGCTCGTCGATCTCGCCGATGGCGTCGATGCGCAGACCGTCCTTGGTTGTCCGGCTACCGTCGCCGAGGCCGGTGGTGCCGGCATCGCCGGTGCGCGTGACGATCCTGGACAGGCGATTGCCTTTGCGTTCTTTGTCGCTGGTGCTCACTGTGTTCTTCTCCTGAATGTGGGCGGATTATACTGAGCGCCCCGCGCTAGAGACCGCCATTCCGATGCCAAAGTTCGCCGCAAACCTGAGTTTTCTATTCACCGACGCAGCTTTTTCCGAGCGCTTCCGGCGCGCTGCGGCAGCCGGGTTCAAGGGCGTCGAATACCTGTTTCCCTACGAGTTCCCGGCCGACGAGGTTGCGGCCTGGCTGCAGGCTGCGGGGCTCGAGCAGGTGCTGTTCAACTTGCCGCCTGGCGACTGGGCAGCCGGTGAGCGCGGGCTGGCCTGCCTGCCGCAACGTGAAGACGAGTTCGCCGCGAGCATCGAGCTGGCCCTGCAATATGCCGTGGCGCTCGACTGCAAGCGCCTGCACTGCATGGCCGGCCTGCGTCCAGCCGGGGTTAGCGATGACGAGTTGACGGAAACCTATGTTGCCAATTTGCGCCTGGCCGCGGGCCGTCTGGCGACTATCGGCGCGACGCTGATGATCGAGCCGATCAATAGCCGCATCGACATGCCCGGCTATTGGCTTGACGACATCGGCAAGGGATTTCGCCTGCTTGAGGCAGTCGACCGCAACAATGTCAAACTGCAGTACGACATCTACCACGCGCAGATCATCGCGGGCGACTTGGCGCGCACGCTGGAGGCCAACATCCACCGTATCGGCCATATCCAGATTGCCGACAATCCCGGGCGCCACGAGCCGGGTAGCGGCGAGATCAACTACCCGTTCCTGCTCGATCTGCTCGACCGGCTGAGTTACGACGGCTGGGTCGGTTGCGAATACAAGCCGCTGACGACAACCGAAGCAGGGCTGGGCTGGCTGCCGAGGTCCGAAACCAGGTCATAAATCGCCGGGATCGTCCGCATAGACAGGTATTTGATCGACCCATAAAAATATTGCATCGGCCAATTAGAATATAAGTATATTTATACTTACGGATGCTGGTACATTAGCACCTGCTGATGCTTTTTCGGCGGTATCAAAAAAACCAACCGCCCGGTTTTCACCAAGCAGACTGCAATCGAGAAAGCGGTAGATGTAAATAATTCACTCACTTAATCAAGTTGCACATTGGAGGAAACTGAAATGAAAACGACATTCAAGGTTCTGGCTGCTTCCGTTGCCATCATCGCCAGCGGCATGGCTTTTGCCCAGCAGGGTCCGCAAAATGCCCCGCAAAACAACGCGCCGCAATACAACGGTCCGGCCGGCCCTTATGGCTCTGGTCCTGGTTACTACAACGACAACCGCTACGACGGTTATGGCAATGGTAGCGGCAATGCCTATGGTAACAGCCGTGGCTACAGCGATGGTCGCGGTTACGGCTCTGGCCGTGGCAATGGCTCTGGCCGTGGCAATGCCCGTGGCAACTTCGGTTTCAACATGGGCGGCGACATGAGCGGCTACGGCGACAACCGCTACGACGGTTACGGCGATGCCCGTGGCTCTGGTCGTGGCGATGGTCGCGGATACGGTGACAACGGCTACAACGGTCGCAGTGGCAATGGCTGGGGCTGGTAATCAACGCATAGGAGAAACTGAAGATGGAAAATCAAACTACTGAAAATCAAGGTACGGAAAACGTCGAGTTCGTCGAACCCGTAGCGGCGGCTCCGGCTGCCGAGCCGAAAAAGAAGAAGGGCCGTCTTGCCTTCTTGAAGCGCACCCCGAAATGGGTCGTGATCAGCGTTCCGCTGCTGGCGCTCGCGCTCTTCGCCTACAACGGCGGCTACCTCAAGAATGTCGGCAGCAAGGCTGGCGAAACCATCGCCAAGCTGACGCCTTCGTTCGGCACATCCGCTCCGGCCCAAAAGGCCGCGGACAAGCTGGCGATGGCTCGCGACGCCTTTGCCGCCGGCGACATCAATGGTGCCGTTGCCGGATACCGCGAGATCATCGCGGCCAATCCGAACGATATTGCGGCACGTGGCGAACTCGGCAATGTGCTGTATACCGTCGGTGCAGTTTCCGAAGCGTCACAGTCGTACTTCGAGGCCGCCAGCCTGGCGATCGAGCAGAACCAGATCGAAGTTGCCGAAGCGCTGTTCCCGGCGATCATCGAAGGCAACCCGATGCTGGCTTCCGCGCTGAACGACAAGCTGTTCGACGCCCAGGTGCGTGCCCATGAGTCGGAGCGCATGCAAAGTGCGCAGAAGCAAGCTCTGCAACAGCCGCAGCGTCAGGGCTAAGTTGTGGAAGAAAGGCTCGGCGCCGTCATGGGCCGGGTCTATTGTATGAATCGCCGGCTGCCGTACTGCCGGCGTTTTCTACATTGGAGTCGAGAATGAATGCCATCGAGGCACGCAAACTGACGGAAACACACCTCCATCCGGATATCGACGCACTGGTCGAAACGATCGACGAGCGCATCGCGGAGGCTGCACGTAGCGGCCAGTCGCGCATTGCCAATCCGGAATCCGGTCATCTATGCGACGGCGTCAAATACCAAATCACGCCGGAAGAGCGGCGCGCCCTGCGCCAGCACTATGAAAGTCGCGGTTTCAAGTGGCAAAACAACCCAAAGGCGGATCACCCCTGCTGTCGCGGGCTGACCACGCTGTCCTGGTAGGTCGTCGGAAACCGGCCAACTGGCGACGGGCAGCACAGCGCTAATCATCGTAGCGCGCGCCATGTTCATGGGGGTAGAATGCCCCGATGATGACGCCCGAACCTGCTTTCGCTACCAATCGAGCCGCCCTCGCGGCGCGCCTCAAGACGATCTTGCCGGCGCACTGCCTGCTGGTGGATGCTGAAGATCTGCGCCCTTACGAGTGCGACGGCCTGACTGCCTATCGCGCCTTGCCGATGGCCGTCTGCCTGCCGGAAACCGAAGGCCAGGTCGTCGATGTGTTGCGGACCTGCCACCAGCTCGGTGTGCCGGTCGTTGCGCGCGGTGCCGGCACCGGCCTCTCCGGCGGGGCGATGCCGCATGCGCAGGGGGTTGTTCTCTCGCTGGCGCGTTTCAACAAGATTTTGCGCGTCGACCGCAGCGCCCGCATCGCCGTCGTCCAGCCGGGGGTGCGCAACCTCGCTGTGTCCGAAGCGGCGGCGCCGTACGATCTCTACTACGCCCCTGATCCCTCGTCGCAGATCGCCTGCACGCTGGGCGGCAATGTCGCCGAGAATTCGGGTGGCGTGCATTGCCTGAAGTACGGGCTGACCGTCCATAACGTGCTGCGTATCCGCGTCGTCAGCATCGAGGGTGAGGTGTTCGAGATCGGCTCGGAAGCGCCGGATTCTCCCGGCTACGATTTGCTGGCGCTGCTCATCGGCTCGGAGGGCATGCTCGGGGTGGTCACCGAGGTTACGGTCAAGCTGGTACCCAAGCCTGAACTGGCGCAGGTGGTGATGGCCTCCTTCGACGATGTCGGCAAGGCCGGCGACGCGGTAGCCATGATCATCGCCGCCGGCATCATCCCGGCCGGGCTGGAAATGATGGACAAGCCGGCGACGGCAGCCGTCGAGCCTTACGTCAAGGCAGGCTACGACCTGGACGCCGCCGCCATCCTGCTTTGTGAATCCGACGGCACGCCGGAAGAGGTCGCCGAGGAGATTTCCCGTGTGACCGAGGTATTGAAAGCCGCCGGAGCAGGCAACATTCGCGTTTCGCAATCGGAGTCCGAGCGCCTGCGTTTCTGGGCCGGGCGCAAGGCGGCCTTCCCCGCGGTCGGGCGCATCACGCCGGACTATTACTGCATGGACGGCACCATCCCGCGCAAGCGGGTGGCTGAAATGCTGGGTTCGATTGTCGAGATGGAGAAGAAATACGCGCTGCGTTGCGCCAACGTCTTTCACGCCGGTGACGGCAACCTGCATCCGCTGATCATGTACGATGCCGCCAAACCGGGAGAATGGGAACGCGCCGAAGCCTTCGGCGCCGAAATCCTCGAGCTCTCGGTCGCGCTCGGTGGCTCGATCACCGGCGAACACGGCGTCGGCATCGAGAAGATCAACCAGATGTGCGTGCAATACACGACCCCGGAACTCGAGACTTTCCACCGCGTCAAGGCGGCGTTCGACGAGCGCGGCCTGCTCAATCCTGGCAAGGCCGTGCCCAGCCTGCACCGCTGCGCCGAATACGGGCGCATGCACGTCCATCACGGCGAGGTGAAATTTCCCGAACTGGAGCGCTTCTGATGACGCTCGATGATCTCTCTGCGGCCCTCAGGGGCGCCCATGACAGCCGCACGCCGTTGCGTATTCGCGGCGCCGGAAGCAAGGATTTCTACGGCGGCATGCTGGCCGGCGAGGTACTCGATGTCGCGGCACATGCCGGGATCGTCGCTTACGAACCAACCGAGCTCTACATCACCGCGAAATGCGGTACGCCGCTGGCCGAGATCGAGGCGGCACTGGCCGACAAGGGGCAGATGCTGGCCTTCGAGCCCCCGCATTTCTCCGGCGCCACTGTCGGCGGTTGTGTCGCCGCCGGCCTGTCCGGTCCGCGTCGTCAGCAGGCGGGCGCGGTGCGCGACTTCATGCTGGGTGTGAAACTAATCGACGGGACCGGCCAGATGCTGGATTTCGGCGGCCAGGTCATGAAGAACGTCGCCGGTTATGACCTCTCGCGCCTAGTTGCCGGCAGCCTCGGCACCCTCGGTGTGCTGGCCGAGGTGACGCTAAAGGTCTTGCCACAGCCGGTCGCAGAACAGACGCTGGTCTTCGACATGAACGAAGGCGAGGCGGTCAAGCGGCTCAATCAATGGGGTGGGCAGCCGTTACCGATTTCGGCGTCGTTCTGGCATGAGGGAAAGCTGTGGCTGCGCCTGTCCGGGGCCAAGGCCGCCGTCGCGGCGGCGGTCGGCAAGCTCGCTGGAAGCGTTGCGGTCGACGCCGAAAAACACTGGATTTCGGTGCGCGAGCAAACCCATCCGGCCTTTGCCGGCGACGTACTGTGGCGCCTGGCGCTGCCATCCGGCGCACCGTCGCCGGGCCTCGATGGATTGCGCGCCATCGAATGGGGTGGTGCCTTGCGCTGGTACACCGGTGAACTCGATGCGGTGCGCGGCGCGGCGGCTCGCCTTGGTGGCCATGCCGTCCTTTATCATGCGCCGGAGTCGCTGCGTTGCCGGGAAGGTGCTTTTGCGCCACTGGCGCCGGCCATGCTGGCCCTGCATCGCCGGCTCAAGAACGCCTTTGATCCGCGCAGAATCCTCAATCCTGGCCGCTTCTACGCGGAATTCTGAGGAGACTGAGCTGATGGATACCCGACTCGCCGATTTCATCCGCGATACACCGGCCGGCAAGGAGGCGGAGGCGATCCTGCGGACCTGCGTGCATTGCGGCTTCTGCACCGCGACCTGCCCGACCTACCAGTTGCTCGGCGACGAACTCGACGGGCCGCGCGGCCGCATCTACCTGATCAAACAGGTGCTCGAAGGCCATCCGGTAACCGAAAAGACCCGCCTCCATCTCGACCGTTGCCTGACCTGCCGTTCGTGCGAAACAACCTGCCCGTCCGGCGTCAGATACAGCCATCTGCTCGACATCGGGCGCCAGGTGGTCGAGGAGAAACTCCCGCGCAAGGGCGGCGACGCGCTGTTCCGCTGGGCATTGCGTACTGCCTTGCCGCGTCCAGGCGTGTTCGGGCCGGCGGTCAAACTCGGCCAGTTGGTACGTCCGCTGCTCCCGTCCGCGCTGGCCGACAAGCTGCCACCGGAGGCTGCCGGTGATGTCCGGCCGTGGCCGACCCGCAGTGGCCATGCCAGGCGCATGGTGGTGCTGGCTGGCTGTGTGCAGCCGGCGCTGGCGCCCAATATCAACGCCGCAATGGCGCGCGTGCTGGATCGCCTGGGCATCGAACTGTTCGAGGAAAGCCGGGCCGGCTGCTGCGGGGCGGTGCGTTTTCACCTGAATGATCAGGACGCGGCCAAGGATGACATGCGGCGCAACATCGATGCCTGGTGGCCGCATGTCGCAGCCGGTATCGAGGCGATTATCGTGACCGCTTCAGGTTGCGCGGTACAGGTCAAGGACTACGGGCATGTGCTGGCAAACGATGCGGTCTACGCCGAAAAGGCAGCAAAAATCAGCGCCCTGTGTCGCGATCCTTCGGAAGTGCTCGGCGCCGAACAGGCCGGCCTGCAAGGCTTGCTGGAAGCCGGAAGCGCGGCGCGCGGCAAGTTGGCCTTTCAGTCGCCCTGTACGCTGCAGCATGGCATGAAGATCCGGGGCGGGATCGAAGGCCTGCTGACGGCTGCCGGGTATGATCTGGTTCCGGTTGCCGACGGGCATCTGTGCTGTGGTTCGGCCGGCACCTACTCGCTGTTGCAGCCGGAATTGTCGTTGCGCCTGCGCGACAACAAACTTGCTGCACTGACCGCCGGGTCGCCGCGCGCCATCGCCAGCGCAAACATTGGCTGTATGACGCATTTGCAGGCCGGCAGCGTTTTGCCGGTAAGGCACTGGATCGAACTGATCGACGAGGCGCTGGGCTGAGATTTCGGCCGTAAACGGCGGCGGATGGGGCTTCGCGCTGCCGGCGCCAATTCTTTCGTGCTAACCTTGCGCCCGACAAGGGGAACCAATGCCGATAAGAGTCGATGCGTGCGCCGCACAGCACCAGGGGGATCGCAAGGAACAGCAGGATCGCGTGGCGATCCTTTCGCATGCGCGCCAGCGTGGCGTGGCGCTGGCTGTCGTTGCTGACGGGATGGGCGGACACACCGGCGGGGCGCTGGCTGCCGAGCAGGTGGTGCACACCGCCAAGACCTGCCTCGAACACTTTTCACCGAGCGAGGAATCGCCGCTGCGCCTGCTCGAAGGCAGCATGCTCGAAGCGCATGCAATGATCAAGGCGTCGCGCTTCATGAACGAAAAGGACCCGCACAGCACGGCGGTCATGTTGCTGCTGCAAGCGAAACAGGTGTCCTGGGCGCATTGCGGCGACAGTCGTATTTACCGCTTTCGCGATGGCAGGCCGGTTTTTCGCAGCGTCGACCACTCGTATGTCGAGCACCTGATCGCCAACGGGCGCATTACTGCGGAAGAGGCATTAACCCACCCCAACCGCAATGTGCTGGTCACCTCGCTGGGCGGCAAGGATGAGCCGAAATTCGATTTCGGCGGGGCCGGTGATCTCGCCGAAGGCGACAGTTTCCTGCTTTGTTCGGACGGCCTGTGGGCCTATTTCGAAGATGAGGAAATGGGGGCGGTCATCGCCGGGAATTCCGCCCACAAGGCCTCGGAAATACTCATCGAACAAGCCCGCAAGCGGGCCGCGGGCGGCGGTGACAATCTGTCGCTGGTGCTTCTCAAACTGGACGAGGGTTAGCCGGCATCAGCAGGGCACCGCTGAACGGTGTCCCGCGGAGCCCGTCCCTAGCGCTTACCCATGCCGCCGAGCAAGGCGGCAACGACGCGTTTCGACTTGTGCGGTTCGGGTTTTGCAGGGGCCTTCGGCGAGTCCGGAATCTCGCTGCTGGGTGAATTTACTTCGTAGGGCTTGCTGAAATCGAAACCGTCGGCGGCGATCATCGGGTTGCGTCGCGCCGGGCGGCGTTCGCTGCGTTCGTGACGTTCAGGCTTGCTGGCCAGCGGCGCCTTGGGCGGTGGTGCAGCAGGGGCGCTCCGCCGCTTCTTGTTGCCCGGCGGGTATTCGTATTCCGGTTCCGGCGCGAAACCGGCAACCTCGACCTGCTCGATCGGGCGCTTGATCAGTTTTTCGATATCGACCAGATAACCGACTTCGTGCGCGCTGACCAGCGAAATGGCATTGCCGGTCTTGCCCGCGCGGCCAGTACGGCCAATGCGGTGCACGTAATCTTCGGGCGTATGCGGCAGTTCGTAGTTGATGACATAGGGCAGGTCGTCGATGTCGAGACCGCGCGCGGCGACGTCAGTGGCGATCAGCGCGTGCGTCGTGCCATCCTTGAAGGCTTCGAGCGCCTTGATGCGTTCCAGTTGGCTCTTGTCGCCGTGGATGGCGTCGGCGTGGATGCCGGCGCGCTGCAATTCGCGGGTCAGCCGCGAGCAGCCCTGCTTGGTCCGCATGAAGACGAGGCACTGGCGGATTTCACTGGATTTCAGCAGCTTGGTCAGCAGGCCGCGCTTGCCGTATTCGGATACGGGATGGACGCGATGGGTGATGTTCTCGGAAACCTGATTGCGGCGGGCGACTTCGATCAGTACCGGCGACTTCAGCATACGGTCGGCGAGACGCTTGATCTCCTCGGAGAAGGTGGCCGAGAACAGCAGGCTTTGGCGCTGCTCAGGCAGCATGTTCAGGATGCGCGTGACGTCGGGCACGAAACCCATGTCGAGCATGCGGTCGGCTTCGTCGAGGACCAGTGCCTGCACCGAATTGAAGCTGACGCTCTTGTTTTCGACGTGATCCAGCAGACGGCCGGGAGTGGCGACGAGGATCTCGACGCCTTTCTTGAGTTCGGCGATCTGCGGCCTGATGTCGACGCCACCGAAGGCGCACATGGCGCGGATCGGCGTGTGTTTGCTGTACGATTTGACCGACTCGAAGACCTGCATGGCGAGTTCGCGGGTCGGCGCGAGGATCAGCGCACGCACCGGATGCCGGGCCGGCGACGGGCTGCTGCTGGCAAAAGGCAGGATGCGCTGCAGGATCGGCAGCACGAAGGCGGCCGTCTTGCCGGTGCCGGTCTGGGCGCCGCCCATGATGTCCTTGCCGCTGATGACCAGCGGAATGGCCTGGGCCTGGATCGGCGTCGGTTTCGTATAACCCTCGTCGAGCACGGCGCGCAACAGCTCGGGCGCCAGGCCGAGGTCGGCAAACGTGATTTCGGGAGTGGTGTCGGCAGGCGGTGCGGCCACCGGAGTGCTGGCTGTGTCGCCAGCTAACGTATTGATTTCAGACATGGGGCAGAATTATACGCTTACCGTCGGCATCCTTACTTTTCGCTCACTGACGGAAGGTTATAATCCTGCATCTTTTTCGTATTTCGGGAACAACATGCATTATTCAATCCGTCCGTTGGCTATTGCCTTTGCTCTGGCACTGGCTTTCCCGGCGCTGGCTGCCGAAACTGCTGCCAAGCAAGCAACCAAGCCTGTTGCGAAGCCGATAGCCAAGTCCGCCCCAAAATCTGCCAAGAAGCCCGTTGCGAAAGCCGTTGAACAACCGGAGGTTGCCTTGGCGGAATCCGGCGATTTCGAACTGGCACATAATCTGGGGCCAGAGAGCGAAAAAGCGTTGCAGTCATTTGTAGATCGTTTCAACAAAGACACCAATGGCAACCTCAAATTGGTGAGGCTGGAAAAAAGCGAGAAGCCGGCGGGCTTGAATCTGGTTCGTCCCTACGAAATCAGCGAAGTCCTGAGCAATGCAAAGAATTTTGTTCCCTTGCACGAAATGATGGCCAAGGCTGGCAAGCCGCTGAAAGGACTCGATCTGACCAGCGACCTGAAGGCGGGTGTCGTCGATGCCAAGGGACGCCTGGTGGCCTTGCCGCTGGTCTATTCGACGCCGGTTCTGTTCTATGACAAGAATGCTTTCCGCAAGGCCAAGTTGGATGCGGACAAGCCGCCCCAGACCTGGTTCGAGATGCAGGGGATGCTCGACAAGTTGCAGGATGCCGGTTATGCCTGCCCTTATACGACATCATGGCCGGTCTGGGTGCATATCGACAATGTAAGTGCCGTTTCCGGTTTGCCATCGATCAGCGACAAGGGCGTTCTGGCCTTCAACGGCTTGCCGCAGGTCAAGCACATCGCGATGATGGCCACCTGGACCAAGGCGAATTATTTCCGCCACTTTGGTCGTCGTGACGAAGCGAGCAAGAAATTTGCTGCTGGCGAGTGTGCGATGATCACCACCGATTCGCGCGAGCACATCGAATTCAGCCAGGCGAAGAACATCGACCTCGGTGTGGCGATGATGCCCTATCACGAAGACGTCTACGGTGGTCGCAAGACGGCGCTTGCAGATGGCGCCGCCATGTGGATCGGTGCCGGTCGCTCGAAGGCCGAATACGCACAGGCAGCCAAGTTCGTTTCTTACATGTTGGCACCGGATGTGCAGGTCGAGATGGTTCGAGTTTATGGCGGCCTGCCGATGACGTCGGCAGCGCGTTCGGCGGCGCGCAGCAAGGTCTTGACTGATAACGGCGACCGTACGCTGGAGGTGGCCTATAACACCTTGAAGGGCGATAATTCGAAGCAGGATCGGCACGTCGCCGATATTGATCTGGCTCGTATCATCGCCAATGAGGAACTCGAGGCGGTGTGGGCCGAGAAGAAACCTTCCAAGGAAGCCCTCGATACTGCGGTCAGTCGCGGCAACGCTGCGCTGGCATCCAAGCCGGCATTGAAGAAGGCGCAGCCCTTCTGATGCGTCCCCCGTTGCCGCGCTGGATTGCCCATCGCGGCGGCGGAACTCTGGCCCCGGAAAACACCTTGGCCGGGATTCGTCTGGCGGCCAGCCTGGGGTACAAGGCAGTGGAATTCGACGTCATGCTCACGGCGGACGGAACGCCGGTGCTGATTCACGACGAAACGCTGGAACGGACGACCAATGGAGGTGGCAGTGTTTGCGCCACACCTGATTCGCAATTGTTCGTGCTCGATGCCGGACAGGGTGAGCGCATTCCCCGTTTTGTCGATGCCGCGGCCCTGTGCATCGAACTCGGCCTGCTGGCCAATGTTGAGATCAAGCCGGCTACCGGTCATGACGTCGCGACAGCCGAAGTCGTGTCGCGCCTGACTGTCGATTTGTGGCGCGGGGCGGCGGTACAGCCCTTGCTGTCGTCGTTTTCGCTTGTCGCGCTTGAAGTGGCGCGCGACGTGGCCCCGGAAATCCGCAGCGGCATCCTGTTCGAAGCGCCGCCAGCCGACTGGCTGGCCGAGTTGCGGCATCTCCGGGCCTTCTCGCTGCATTGCGACGCCAAACTTTTGAACGACGAGGTGCTGGCCGAAGCGCAGGCGCATGATGTGCCGGTGCTGTGTTACACCGTCAATTCTGAAAAACAGGCAAAAATGCTGTTTGCGCGCGGCGTCAGCAGCCTGTTTACCGACCGTCTCGATCTTTTTCCCGGTTAGTGGCGCTGTCGGGTGCATGAGCTGCCCGATTTTCTTTTAAAATTAGCGGCTTCGCACTTCATGCTTTAGAGGCCGCCAGCTTATGACAAGCGCCGAAATCCGCCAGCAGTTCCTCGACTTCTTCGCCTCCAAGGGCCATCAGATCGTTGCTTCCAGTTCGCTGGTGCCGCACGAGGATCCGACCCTGCTGTTCACCAACGCCGGGATGAACCAGTTCAAGGACGTTTTCCTCGGTTTCGACAAGCGGCCGTACAGCCGTGCGACGACCTCGCAAAAGTGCGTGCGTGCCGGCGGCAAGCACAACGATCTGGAAAACGTCGGCTATACGGCGCGCCACCACACCTTTTTCGAAATGCTCGGCAACTTCAGCTTCGGCGACTACTTCAAGCGCGACGCGATCAAGTACGCCTGGGAGCTTCTGACCGACGTCTACAAACTGCCCGAGGACAAGCTGACCGTTACCGTCTATGCCGAGGACGACGAGGCTTACGACATCTGGACCAGGGAAATCGGCGTACCGGTCGAGCGTGTCATCCGCATCGGCGACAACAAGGGCGCCCGCTATGCCTCCGACAATTTCTGGATGATGGGCGATACGGGACCCTGCGGTCCGTGCACCGAGATTTTCTACGATCACGGCGAGCAGCACTGGGGCGGCCCGCCGGGATCGCCGGAAGAGGATGGCGACCGCTTCATCGAAATCTGGAACAACGTTTTCATGCAGTTCAACCGCGACGAGCAGGGCGTCATGCATCCGTTGCCCAAGCCGTCGGTCGATACCGGCATGGGGCTGGAGCGTGTCTCCGCCGTGCTGCAGGGCGTGCATGCCAACTACGAAATTGATTTGTTTCAGAGTCTGATCAAGGCCGCGGCGCGCGAAACCAGCGATGCCGACATGAACAGCCCCTCGCTGAAAGTGCTGGCCGACCATATCCGTGCCTGTTCCTTTCTGCTCGCCGATGGCGTCATTCCGGGCAATGAAGGGCGCGGCTACGTGCTGCGCCGGATCATCCGCCGTGCCATCCGTCACGGCTACAAGCTCGGTACCCGCGCTGCCTTCTTCTACAGGATGGTGCCGGATCTCGTCGCAGAAATGGGCATGGCCTATCCGGAGCTGGCCCGGAACCAGGCGCGTGTGATGGCGACGCTGAAGCAGGAAGAAGATCGCTTTTTCGAGACCATCGAGCACGGCATGGCCATCGTCGAATCCGAACTGGCGACGCTGAAATCCGCCGGCAACCCGGTGTTCAACGGTGATACGGCGTTCAAGCTGCACGATACCTACGGCTTCCCGCTTGACCTGACGCAGGACATCTGCCGCGAACACGGCATCACCGTCGACGCCGCTGCCTTCGATGCCGCGATGGCCCATCAGAAGGAGCAGGCACGCGCCGCCGGCAAGTTCAAGATGGCCGCCAACCTCGAGTACGAAGGTCCGGCGACGAATTTCCACGGTTACGATGCGCTCGAATTCAAGGGCAACGTGCTGGCACTGTACAAGGACAATGTTGCGGTCAACCAGCTGAACGAGGGCGAAATTGGCGTCGTCGTGCTCGACGACACCCCGTTCTACGCCGAATCCGGCGGCCAGGTCGGCGATCGCGGCGTGCTGCAGTCGGTGCACGGCATCTTCGCCGTCGAGGATACGCAGAAGATTCAGGCCACCGTTTTCGGCCACCACGGCGTCGTCAAGACCGGTACGCTGAGCGTCGGCAACAACGTGAATGCCAAGGTCAACCTGTTGGCGCGCATGCGCACGATGCGCAACCACTCGGCCACCCACTTGCTGCACAAGGCGCTGCGCGAAGTGCTCGGCGACCATGTCCAGCAGAAGGGGTCGCAGGTCGATCCCGACAAGACGCGCTTCGACTTCGTCCATAACCAGCCGATGAGCAACGACGAAATCCGTCGCGTCGAGAACATCGTCAATGCCGAGATCCTCGCCAACACGGCCAACGAATGCCGCGTGTTGCCGATCGCCGAGGCGCAGAAACTGGGCGCCATGATGCTGTTCGGTGAAAAATATGGCGACAGCGTGCGCGTCCTCGATATCGGTACTTCGCGCGAACTGTGCGGCGGTACGCATGTCAGCCGCACCGGCGACATCGGGCTCTTCAGCATCAGTGCCGAGGGTGGCGTGGCGGCCGGCGTGCGCCGCGTCGAAGCGGTAACCGGCGACAATGCGCTGCATTACATGCAGGGCATGGAATCCGCGCTCGGCGGCGTCGCGGGTACATTGAAGGTATTGCCCAAGGATGTGCCGGCGCGCGTGGCTGCCGTGCTCGATCAGGTGCGTCGGCTGGAACGCGAACTGGCGGCCCTGAAAGGCAGGCTGGCTTCGGCGCAGGGCGATGATATGGTCGCACAGGCTGTGGACGTCAAGGGCGCCAGAGTCCTGGCCACCGAACTCGCAGGAGCCGATATCAACACGCTGCGCGAGACGATGGACAAGCTGAAGGACAAGCTGAAGTCGGCAGCCATCGTCCTGGCCTCGGTCGTCGACGGCAAGGTCACCTTGATTGCCGGGGTTACGGCCGATCTGACCGGCAAGGTCAAGGCTGGCGACCTGGTCAACATGGTCGCCGCACAGGTCGGCGGCAAGGGCGGCGGTCGCCCGGACATGGCGCAGGCTGGCGGAACGCAGCCGGAGAATCTGGCGGCAGCGCTGGCCTCGGTTACGGAGTGGGTAACCGGCCGCTTGTAGGGATTACGGCGTTTCGGAGTTGGTAGTGGTTCTGGCCGGCAGGCCGGACCGGCGCTACGGCTTGAGTCAGTCCGGCCGCTTGCCGGATTGCGCCGGTGGCTCGTCGTCGCGAATGACTTCGCCCTCGATGATGTAGCCGGTGGCTGGTCGCTGGCTGGCCTGTTGCTGCATCTGCTCCTGCATCTGCTTGCGCACATCGCGCGTCTTCCACCACAGCCATGTGCCGGCAATCGCGCCACCGACGGCGATGACCGAAAAGGCGACAAGCGAGAACATCAAAGCCAGCACCAGCAACGAGGCGCCCACTGCAAAGGTCAGCACCCTGCCCAGCACGGTTTGCGGCTGTTTGCCGAAGGCGGCCTGAAACTGCCTGAATTTCAATTGTTCTTCACTTGTGCTCATCGAACTCCTGCCTGCGGGTCGCCCGCGAATGATCCAAAAATAAGCGTTACACGCCAATATTATCGCCTCCGGCGCTACCGGTCTGTTCCGCAACTGTCGTCTTTTTGTAACGACAGCATGCCGTGCGGACTTCAGAACGGCAGCTTTATGCCTGGCCAGGCCGCGCTCAGTGCCTGCCGGAATCCGGCCTGAATGCGCTCCAGCGCAGCGGCGTTGTCGGCCTCGAAGCGCAGCACGACGACCGGCGTCGTATTGGATGGACGGGCCAGACCGAAACCATCCGGGTACTCGACGCGCACCCCGTCTATGGTGATGATTTCGTCGGCGCCGGGGAAGTTTCCCTCGCCCTTCAGCTTGTCGATCAATGCGAACGGCTCGCCTTCGGCCATCTTGATGTTGAGTTCCGGGGTCGACGGCGAATTGGGCAGGTTTTTCAGTATGGCGTTGCCATCGGCCGCACGCGACAGGATTTCGAGCAGGCGTGCGCCCGTATACAATCCGTCGTCGAAACCGTACCAGCGCTCCTTGAAGAAGCAGTGGCCCGACATCTCGCCGGCCAGCGGGGCGCCGGTTTCCTTCAGTTTGGCCTTGATCAGTGCGTGGCCGGTGTTCCACATCAGCGGCACGCCGCCATGTTGGCGAATCCAAGGCGCCAGCAGGCGCGTGCATTTGACGTCGTAAATGATCTGGCCGCCCGGCACGCGCGACAGCACGTCGGCGGCAAACAGCATCAACTGGCGGTCCGGGTAGATGATTTCGCCGTCCTTGGTGACGACACCGAGGCGGTCGCCATCGCCGTCGAAGGCGATGCCGAGTTCGGCATCTGTTTCCTTCAGCGTACGGATGACATCGGCCAGGTTTTCCGGCTTCGACGGGTCGGGGTGGTGGTTGGGGAAATGGCCATCGACGTCGCAGAACAGCGGCACGATGGCGCAACCGAGGCGCTTGAACAACTCGGGGGCAATGGCCCCGGCGACCCCGTTGCCGCAATCCATGACGATCTTCATCGGGCGGGCAAGTTTGACGTCGCCGACGATCCTGTCGATGTAGGCGGACTTGATGTCGGCGCTGCGGCGCTGGCCATCGCCGTGCTTGAGGTCGCCGCTTTCGGCACGCTTTTTCAGATTCTGGATGGCTTCAAGCGCCAGTGTCGTGCCGCCGATGACCATCTTCAGGCCGTTGTAGTCCGGCGGGTTGTGGCTGCCGGTGACCGAAACGCAGGAATTGCAGCCGAGTTCGAAGGCGGCGAAATAAGTCACCGGCGTCGGCACGCAGCCGACGTCGATGGCGTCAACCCCGGTGGCGCAGATGCCGTCCATCAGCGCGCCGGCGAGTTCCGGGCCGGACAGGCGGCCGTCGCGGCCGACGGCGATCGCGTTCTGGCCTTGTTCGGCGGCCAGCGAGCCGAGCGCATGGCCGATCCGGCGCACGACATCTGCGGTCAGCGATTTATCGACGATGCCACGAATGTCGTAGGCCTTGAAGATTTCAGCGGGAAGTTGGGTCATGACGTTTTTCTATGACGTTTCGTGAAGGAAGAAGTGTAAGAGCCTTTGCGGCAGCCAGTCCAGATTTCCCGGGAAGGGGCCGCTGACGAAGCCGACGTGGCCCCCGCCGGCCGGTTGTTCGAGGCGCACCAGCGGACTGACGTCGCCTGCTTCGGGCAGGGCGGAAGCCGGCAAAAACGGGTCGTTTTTCGGGTTGACCGCAAGGGTCGGCACCGTGATCGATGCCAGCCACGGCTTGGCCGAGGCGCGCTGCCAGTAGTCGTCGGCGCCCGCGAATCCGTGAATGGGCGCGGTGACGGCATCGTCGAACTGGTAGAGATTGATCGCCTGCAGCATGCGTGCCTCGTCGAAGAGGCCGGGGAACTGACGGATGCGGCTTGTCGATACCGCCTTCAGCGTCTTCAGGAAGTGCTGCGTATAGACGCGGTTGAAACCGCGCGCCAAATGGTGGCCGCAGGCGGCGAGGTCGAGCGGAGCGCACAGCGCGGCGACGCCGGTGACCACTTCGTTGGCGGCGGACCCTTGTTCGCCGGCCCACTTGAGCAGGGCATTGCCGCCGAGCGACACCCCTGCCGCGTGCAGGGGTGCTCCGCTGTTGGTGGCGTGCAGACGGCGCAGGATCCAGTCGATCTCGGCTGAATCCCCCGAATGGTAGGCGCGCGGCCGCCGGTTCAGTTCGCCGGAGCAGCCGCGGAAGTGCGGCAGGGCGAGGCGCCAGCCGGCCTTCTTGCAGGCGTGCGCCGTCGCCAGGGCATAGTGGCTGCGGGCACTGCCTTCGAGACCGTGGAAGAGGACGAGCAGCGGCGCAGCGGACGGGCCGTCGAGAAAGTCGGTGTCGATGAAATCGCCATCCGGCGTCTCCCAGCGTTCGCGGCGCAACTTGAGCGGGCGCGGCTTGATCAGCAGCGGCCAGATGGTCTGGGCGTGGCCGCCGGGCAGCCAGGCCGGCGCCCGGTAAGGCTTGCCGGGCATCTCAGTGCAGCGTGTGCGGCACGGCGTCGGCCATCGCCTGGTGGCTGTCGTCGGCCGCCGAGGCGTGCCGGCTGACCAGGCGCCAGCCGTGCGCGCCGCGCGCATAGACGTGGGTGACGTGCAAGGGGCCGTGCGGGCCGGGATCGTCACCGACGAACAGGATTTCGGTCAGGTGATGGACGGCCAGCACCGAGCACTGCCAGTGGGTCAGAGGCTCGGCCTGGACGCGCAGCGCGGCATTGGCGAAGATGCCGCGCCAGCTTTCGCGGATCGGCACGATGCCGTTCAGGCGAACGCCGGTCGGGTGTACGCACAGGGTTTCCTCGTCCTCGGCCCACAGATTCATCAGCAGGTCGGCGTCGCCCTTTAGGACGGCATCGTAGAACGCCTGTTCGACGTCTTCCGGGGTGGCGAAATTGGCGGGGTTGCTCATGATGGGCTCCGTTTCAGGCAGGCCGCGAAGACCTGTTCGGGCGAGAGTTTGTTGAGGCAGTCGAGGTGACCGAGCGGGCATTCGCGCTTGAAGCAGGGGCTGCAGTCCAGGTTCAGGCTGAGAATATCGGCCTTGTCCGACAACGGCGGCGTGAAGCCCGGCGACGACGAACCGTACAGCGTGACCAGCGGGCGGTCGAGGGCGGCGGCGACGTGCATCAGGCCGGAATCGTTGCAAACGACGAGATCGGCCAGCGCCAGCAGATCGACGGCCTGGGCGAGCGAGGTGGTGCCGCACAGGTTGCGGCACAGTCCAGGGGCGCGTTGGGCGATTTCCTCGGCGACCGCGTGATCCTTCGGTGAGCCGAACAGCCAGATGGTGTAGCCATCGGCGGCGAGCTTCTTCGCCAATGTGGCGAAGTGGGCGGCTGGCCAGCGCTTGGCCGGCCCGTATTCGGCGCCCGGGCAGAAGGCGCCGATGCGCTCTGGTTTCGCCAGGCCAAGTTCGGCCAGGGTCTTTCGCTGGTCTGTTGCGGTTGACCGGATTTTCGGGTGAGAAATCGGTTTCGCCAGCGGCGCGCCGGGTGTTTGGGCCAGTTGGGCGAAACGCTCGACCATCAGCGGCAGGAGTTGCTTGTCAAGCGTGTGGCGCACGTTGATCAGCCCGTAGCGCGATTCGCCGGTGAAGCCGATGCGTCGTGGAATGCCGGCCATGAACGGCACGATGGCCGACTTCAGCGAATTGGGCAGGACGTAGACGGCGTCGTAGCCGCGTGCCGCCAGTTGCCGCGCCAGGCGCCAGCGCGACTTGATGGAGAGCTGGCCATGCCCGAACGGGCTGTCGACGACTTCGGCAATTTCGTCCATGCGCTGCAACACCGGCGCCACCCAGCGCGGCGCCAGGGCGTCGAGCTGGAGGCCCGGATGCCTGGCGTGCAGTCGTGCGAACAAGGGCTGCGCCATGATGGTGTCGCCAATCCACGAGGGGGCGACGATCAGTGCTTTCATCGTGCGACCGTGGCGGGTTTGGCGCCCGCCACGGGTTCAGTGATGGCCCTTGGGCGCGTCGCCCTTGAACACGTAGTGGTTGCTGCAGTACGGGCAGACCACTTCGCCCGTCTTGAGGACGTCGAGAAAGACGCGCGGGTGCTGGCTCCACAACGGCGCGCTCGGTTGCGGGCAGTGCAGTGGCAGATCATGGGCCGTGACTTCGATGGTTTTGCTGTCGGACATCATTTTTCCCCGGGGCTTAGATGTAGGCCAGCCAGTCGTCGTGCTGGGCGGAGCGGCCATTGACCACGTCGAAATACTTGGCCTGGATCTGGGCGGTGATCGGGCCGCGGCGCCCGATGCCGATTTGCCGGCCGTCGAGTTCGCGGATCGGCGTCACCTCGGCGGCGGTGCCGGTGAAGAAGGCTTCGTCGCAGCAATACACCTCGTCGCGGGTGATGCGTTTTTCCTGGACCGAAAGGCCAAGTTCCGCGGCAATCTGCAACACGGTGGCGCGCGTGATGCCTTCGAGGCAGGAGGTCAGGTCAGGCGTGTACAGCTTGCCCTGCTTGACGATGAACAGGTTCTCGCCAGCGCCTTCGGCAACGTAGCCCTCAGGGTCGAGCAGCATGGCCTCGTCGTAGCCCTCGTTGGTCACTTCGTTGTTGGCCAGGATCGAGTTGATGTAGTGGCCGGACGCCTTGGCACGCACCATCGAGATATTCACATGGTGCCGGGTGTAGCTCGACACCTTGACGCGGATGCCGCGCTCCAGACCATCCTCGCCGAGATAGGCGCCCCACGGCCAGGCGGCGATGACGACATGCACCTTGGCGCCCTTCGGCGAAACGCCCATCTTCTCCGAACCGTAGAAGGCGATCGGCCGCAGGTAGCCGGCCTCCAGGTCGTTGGCACGCAGCACTTCCTTGTGCGCCTCGTTGATGGTGGCCTTGTCATAGGGCATGGCCATCTGGAAGATATGGGCCGAATTGAACAGGCGGTTGGTGTGGTCCTCAAGACGGAAAATGGCCGTACCGCGTTCGGTCTTGTAGGCCCGGACGCCCTCGAAGACGCTCATGCCGTAGTGCAGCGAGTGGGTGAGGACGTGGGTGGTCGCCTCGCGCCAGGGCACGAGCTTGCCATCCTGCCAAATAAATCCGTCGCGGTCCGACATGGACATGATCGATTCTCCGTGTTGCGCGTCTGAAAGCCCACAATTCTAGCCCAAATCAACGGGTAAAATAACGCCTTTGCCTGTTTGAGCCTTTCATGGTCTGGAAACCCAATGTCACTGTCGCTGCCGTCGTCCAGCGCGACGGCAAATTCCTGCTGGTCGAGGAGGAAACCGATGCCGGTCTCGCCTTCAACCAGCCGGCCGGGCACCTCGAACCGGGCGAGTCGCTGGTCGCCGCCGTGGAGCGCGAGGTGCTGGAAGAAACTGCCTATCACTTCAAGCCGACCCATCTGGTCGGCATCTACAACTGGCGGCATCCGGCGAAGGATCTGACCTACCTGCGCTTTGCCTTCGCCGGCGAATTGCGCGGCTGGGAGGCCGAACGCAAACTGGACGACGGCATCGTCGGCGCCCGCTGGCTGACGCTGGACGAATTGCGGGCGACGCAGGAACGACATCGCAGCCCGTTGGTCTTGCGCTGCATCGAGGATCATCTGGCCGGCAAGTCCTATCCGCTCGACCTGCTGGTGCATTACGATTGATGTTGCGCCGCTGCCTTGTCGTTCTGGCCCTGCTTTGTTCCGGGCTGACCGCGGCCGACGAGGCGGTGCGCATCTGTAACGGCTACGGCTGCCTGGTCGAAGCCGGAGTCAGCTTCAGCGAGGCGCGCCTGCGTGAAATCGACCGCGAACTGGCTGTTGCGGTTGACGCCGAAAATGAGCGCAAAATACTGGCTGTCGTAATTGGCCGCCTTTATGGCTGGGCGGGCGAGCAGTCGGACATCCGCAACGATCGCGGCGGCAATTATGCCGATGCCGGCGTGCCGGGAAGGATGGATTGCATTGATCATTCGACGTTGACCACGCGCCTGCTGCGCCTGCTCGAAGCGCGCCATGCCCTGCGCTGGCATCGCGTGCTGGAACCCGATGTGCGCAACTGGGCTTTCGTCTTTCCTGCGCACTGGTCGGCAGTGATCGAGGAAAAAACGGATCGCGAACCGGTGCACTTTGTCGTCGATAGCTGGTTTGTCGATAATGGTCAGCCGGCGGTGATTCTGCCGCTGGAAGAATGGAAGAAGGGGGCTGGTCCCGATGTCTGAAAATACCGTGGTCGTCGGCTTGTCCGGCGGTGTCGATTCCGCTGTCGCGGCCTTGTTGCTGAAACGCCAGGGCTGGAAAGTGATCGGCCTGTTCATGAAGAACTGGGAAGACGACGACACCGAGGAATACTGCTCGTCGCGCCAGGACCTGATCGACGTGATGAGCGTTGCCGACCGCATCGGCATCGACGTCGAGGTGGTCAACTTCGCTGCCGAATACCGCGAACGGGTCTTTGCCGAATTCCTGCGTGAATACCAGGCCGGGCGGACGCCGAACCCGGACATCCTGTGCAATTCCGAAATCAAGTTCAAGGCCTTCCTCGATCATGCCCTGCAACTCGGCGCCGACCGGATCGCCACCGGCCATTACGCCGGCGTGCGCGAATTCGACGGCCAATACCAGTTGCTCAAGGCCGAAGACGGCACCAAGGACCAGAGCTACTTTCTCTACCGGTTGAATCAGGCGCAGCTGGCGAAAACACTGTTCCCGCTGGCCGACATCTATAAACGCGACGTGCGCAAAATCGCCGTGGCGGAAGGCTTGCACGTTGCGGCGAAAAAGGATTCGACCGGCATCTGTTTCATCGGCGAGCGGCCGTTCAAGGATTTCCTCGCCCGCTATCTGCCGCCGAAAAAGGGCGAGATCCGCCGCCTCGACGACGGCAAGCTCATGGGTGAACACGACGGGCTGATGTTCCATACCGTCGGCCAGCGCAAGGGGCTGCACATCGGTGGCATCAGGGAAAAGGGTCAGCCCGGCGGCGGCGACCACGATGCCTGGTTTGTGGCCAACAAGGATATGGAGAAAAACGTGCTCCATGTCGTCCAGGGACACGACCACCCGGCGCTGTTCAAGGCGTCGCTGGTCGCCGAACAGCTTTCCTGGGTTGCCGGCGAGACTGCCGACAACTGGCCCCATACGCACTGGGTATACACTGCCAAGCCGCGCTACCGGACGCCCGACCAGGCCTGCGAGATCGAGCGCGTCGATGGCGATAGCGCCGAGATCCGATTCGCCGAGCCGCAATGGGCGCTGGCGCCGGGGCAGTCGGTGGTGCTCTACGAGAGCCGCGTCTGTCTTGGCGGCGGGGTGATCCGATGATTGCCGCGCGTCCGGTTATCCACCTGCAAACTGATTAACGGGGTTCAAAGTGTCCGATCGTCTCGCAGTCCTGCCGCAGTACCTGCTTCCCAAGCAGGTACTTACCGTCCTCGCCGGCAAACTGGCCAACGTCCGCGCCGGATCGCTGACCACGTCGGTAATACGCTGGTTCGTCGCACGTTACGGCGTCAATATGACCGAAGCGGCCAATCCGGAGATCGCCAGCTACGCCACTTTCAATGAGTTCTTCACCCGTCCGCTACAGGAAGGGATCCGGCCGTTGGCGGCGGCTGACTTCATCTGCCCGGTCGACGGCGCAATCAGCCAGTTCGGTGCCATCGAGCGCGACCAGATTTTCCAGGCCAAGGGCCACAGCTATTCGACGACGGCGCTGGTCGGCGGCGACCGTGAACTTGCCGACCGCTTCGAGAATGGCAGCTTTGCGACGCTCTACCTCAGTCCGCGCGACTACCATCGCATCCATATGCCCTGCGACGGTCGCCTGACGCGCATGATCCACGTACCCGGCGCGCTGTTTTCGGTCAATCCGGTCACGGTGCGCGGCGTGCCCGGCCTCTTCGCGCGCAACGAACGGGTCGTCTGCGTCTTCGAATCGGCGCATGGCCCCTTCGTGATGGCGCTGGTCGGCGCCACCATCGTTGGCAGCATGGCGACGGTCTGGCATGGCGTGGTCAATCCGCCGCGTCCCGGACAGCTCCGGGAATGGCATTACGGCGATCAGCAGCTCGACTTCAAAAAAGGTGACGAAATGGGTCGCTTCCTGCTCGGGTTGACGGTGGTCATGCTCTTTCCCAAAGGGGTGCTGCAGTTCAACCCAGGCTGGGCGTCCGCGCAGACGATTCGTCTCGGCGAGGCGATGGGGGCGACGGCGCAATAAAAAGGGCGCCAGCGGCGCCCCTTGTTGCTTACGACGACCTGGTCAATCGTGAGGCGCGGTGTCGGCGAACGACGCACGCTGCGTCAGCTTGACGTAAAGCCGGGCCAGATTCGGGTGTGCTGCCTGCCAGTCGATGTCGGCAAAGCGGAAGCACAGATAGCCGAGCGCGCTGCCGACGGCGATGTCGGCCAGCGAAAAATGGGTGCCCATGCAGTAGGCATTCTCACCCAACTCTTCGGCCATGAACTCCAGGCTGCGCGCGATCTTGCCGCGCTGGCGGGCGATCCAGTCGTCGCTGCGCTGGGCGGGGGCACGCTTGCCTTCGAGGAAGGCGGTTGCAGCCGCGTCGCAGATGCCATCGGCGACGGCTTCCCAGCGCTTGACTTCGGCGCGGTCGCGATTGGGGGTGGGGAAGAGCTTGTTGTTCGGCGTGACGTTGTCGATGTATTCGACAATGACCCGAGAGTCGAACAGCGGCGTTTCGTCGTCGAGCACCAGTACCGGGATTTTCCCGAGCGGGTTGACGTTGGGTACCTTGGTGTCCGCCAGCCAGGGCGAGTCGAGGACGAAATCGTATTCGATTTTCTTTTCGGCCAGCACGATGCGCGCTTTGCGCACATAAGGGCTGGTATAGGAGCCGATCAGCTTCATCACTAACTCTCGCAATTTGGAAATCCGATTATAGCGTGGGCTTGGCCGGGCGGGTAAAATTGCCGACTTACCGAAAAGGATGATTTCATGACCTTCGATCCCTTGACTGCACTTTCCCCGCTCGATGGCCGCTACGCCGGCAAGGTCGATGCCTTGCGCGAGCATTTTTCCGAGTTCGGCCTGATTCGCGCCCGCCTTAGGGTCGAGATCGAATGGCTCAAGGCACTCGCTGCCGAGCCGCACTTTGCGGAAATTCCGGCTTTTTCGCCGTTGACCGTGGCAGAACTGGACGCACTGGTCACCAACTTCGGCCCGCAGCAGGCGGCCGAGGTCAAGGCCGAGGAAGCGGTCACCAACCATGACGTCAAGGCGCTGGAATACTGGATCAAGAAGAATACCAAGGGCAATGCCGAGGTGACGAAGGTCAGCGAGTTCATCCACTTTGCCTGCACCTCGGAAGATATCAACAACCTGTCGCACGCGCTGATGTGCCAGGGCGCCCGCCAGCAGGCCATGCTGCCGATGATCGACAAGTTGCTCGCCCGGCTGCGCGAACTCGCCCACGCCAATGCCGAGGTGCCGATGATGAGCCGCACGCACGGCCAGCCGGCGACGCCGACGACGCTCGGCAAGGAAATGGCCAACGTTGCCTGGCGTCTGCAGCGCGCCCGCACCCGGATCGCCGCGGTCGAATTGCTCGGCAAGATCAACGGCGCGGTCGGCAATTACAACGCCCACCTGACCGCTTATCCAGGCTACGACTGGGAGGGCTTCGCCAAACGTTTCGTCGAATCGCTCGGCCTGAGCTTCAACCCCTACACCATCCAGATCGAGCCGCACGATGCGCTGGCTGAACTGTTCGATGCCTTCGCCCGCGCCAACAGCATCCTGATCGACCTCGACCGCGACGTCTGGGGCTACATCTCGCTCGGATTCTTCAAGCAGAAGGTCAAGGCCGGTGAAATCGGCTCGTCGACGATGCCGCACAAGGTCAATCCGATCGATTTCGAGAACTCCGAAGGCAATCTCGGACTGGCCAACGCGATGTTGAAGCACCTCGCCGAAAAGCTGCCGATCTCGCGCTGGCAGCGCGACCTGACCGACTCTACCGTACTGCGCAATATGGGCGTCGGCCTCGGTTATTCGCTGCTCGCCTACGATTCGTTGCTCAAGGGCATGAGCAAGCTGGAAGTCAATACAGACACCATGAAGGCCGATCTCGACGCCAACTGGGAACTGCTCGCCGAGCCGATCCAGACCGTGATGCGCCGCTACGCCGTGCCGAATGCTTACGAAAAGCTCAAGGAGCTGACGCGCGGTACTCGCGTTTCGCGTGAAGGCATGCAGGCCTTCGTTGCGACGCTGGAAATCCCGGAAGCGGCCAAGGCGGAGCTGCTCAAACTGACGCCGTGGGATTACACCGGCAAGGCCGCCGAACTGGCGAAGCGCATCTGATGCGCTGCACCAAGTGCGGGCTGGAAGTGCCCGAAGATGCAATCTATTGCCCGCACTGCACCGGCGAGCGCAAGACGAGCGACGGCGATGTCATGCGCGGTGGCCTCAAGGGAGGCACCATCGGCCTTGGCATTGGCCTCGCCATCGTCACCGCGGTGCTGGCTTTTTACGACCTTGAGCGCGGCATCAAGGCAATCGTGCTGGTCGTGCCGATCGGCACCTTCGCCACCGGCCTGATCATCGGGCTGGTCAAAGCCAAACGGGAATGGAAATAAATGACTTTCGCCGAAAACCTGAAAAAACTGCCTGGGATTTCCCATATCGCTGCGGTCAACCTGCTCGACAAGCAGGAAAACGTGGTTGCCACCATCGAAAACAAGTCGGGTAGCCAGGGTTCGCTGGCGGTCTACAACCACCTGGCGCAGACCTACGGCTCGATCAACCTCGAGGCGGCAAAAAAAGGTCTGGAAATCTTTGCCGAGCACACCGATGATGCGCGCGCCAACCCGGGCAAGCATCCGAATATCGACCGCCTGCTTGCCATCGAGCAGGGTTCGCCTGCCTTGCGCGTCAAGCACGTGTTCGCCGTGTGAGTGGCGCGGCTAATTCTTCTATGGAATAATACCGGCCGCATTTTTGATCCCGATTCGATCATCTAAAAAGGAGTAAAGCCATGAAATCAAGACTCGTCGTCGCGTTGCTGACCGTTACGCTGGCCGGTACTGCGGCAGCCCAACTCAAGACCGAGGACGCGATCAAGTTCCGCCAGTCCGGCTATGCCTTCATGTCCTGGAACATGGGCAAGCTCAAGGGAATGCTGGTCGATAATCCGTCCACGTTCAACAAGGAACAGGCGATCGCTGCCGCCAATGTGATCGCTGCGACCGCCAACTCCGGGATGGGCGCACTCTATGTGCCGGGCAGCGACAAGGGCAAGGGCTGGAAGGAAACCCGCGTCAAGCCCGAGTTGTTCACCGACAAGGAAGGCGTCGGCAAGGTGGCGATGGCCTTCAACAAGGAAGCCAACGAACTGGCCAAGGTCGCTGCTACAGGCGACGCGGCTGCGCTCAAGGTGCAGTTCGGCAAGGTCGGCGAAACCTGCAAGGGTTGCCACGACAAGTTCCGTGAGGAAGACTGATAGTCTGCCGCAGATTCAACGAAAAGGCCGCTGTTCGCGGCCTTTTTCTTGCCCGGCATCCGGGCTGCATGGTCAGGCGGCGACCGGGCGGGAGGCACTGGAGAATTGACCCAAGTCAATATCATTGTCATTCGGGCGCGCATAATAATTCCGTGGTGGACGGGGGTTTCGGAGTGCACGGTCGCTCGTTGGTTAGGCTTCCCGTCCAGGAAATGCTGGGGATGGTAATGCGTGCCGATAATTGTGCGGCGGGTTTCAAGGCTGATTACAAGCGGATTCTGGTACAGGAGTGGTCGCCGTTCGTTGGTGCCATACTTCTGGTGTTGTTGATTATCGGCATGATGGCCAGCGGCCTCTTTTGGGGGGTATTCGGCGGCGTCAGGTTGTGGGGCGACTGGATCAACAATCTAATCGGCCTTGGTCCGCTGCTCGGCATCCAAAAGGAACTTGACGGCCTACTCTCGCATCGAATCTCGCTGATGAACATTCTACTGGTGCTTGGGGCGTTTACCGCGGCATTGTTGTCGCGCCAGTTTGCGCCCAATCGCCCGCCGAAACTGGAATATCTGTGGGCTGCCGCCGGTGGCAGCATGATGGGGGTCGGTGCCGCGCTGGCCGGCGGGTGCACCGTAGGTGGATTCTTCAGCCCGGTATTGCATTCATCGCCTGCCGGTTGGACGATGTGGCTTGGGCTGCTGCTTGGCGCCGCCCTTGGGGTCAAGCTGTTGCTGTGGACGCTGGAAAATGTCGAGTGGGGGATGGCGCCGCCACCAATATTGAATGTGCCGCCCGCGCTGAAAAATGCCTTTCCCGTGATCGGCTTTGCCCTCGTGGTCGGGGTCGTGGCGTGGGCCGTTATCTGGTTGAGGTCAGGCAACGAGCAACTGGCCGTCCGCGCCCTTGTGTTGCTGGCCGGATTTTTGATCGGCTTCATCCTGCAGCGCTCCCGCCTGTGCTTTGCCCGTGCCTTCCGCGAACCGTTCGTTACGGCCGAGGGTGACATGACCAAGGCGGTGCTCCTGGCGCTGGCGATCGGAATCCCGATTGCCGCCCTGCTGTTCGAGAAAAAGGTCATTGACCCTTACGTCGCCATCCCGCCGACTTTCTGGATCGGTTCGTTGATCGGCGGCTTCATCTTCGGCATAGGCATGATCTTCGCTGGCGGTTGCGCCTCGGGCAGCCTTTGGCGCATGGGCGAAGGGCATTACAAATTGTGGGTGACGATGTTTTTCTTCGCCTGGATCGGTTCCATCGCCAGCGCACTGTTCAAGAAATTCGGTCTCACTGCCATCGACGAAACCAATCTCGAAACATTCGAAAAGACGCGTGTCGGCTTTCAGGCCTACCTGCCCGAGATGCTTGCTGGCGGCTGGGGGGTCGCATTGCTGCTTGGCTGGGGGCTGCTGCTGATGTGGTACGTGCTGGTTCGCTATAACGAAAGCACGGAGAAGTTCACCCTGTTCTGATTTTCCAAGGAGGATATTGTCATGAAAGCAAAGCGTCTCACGCTGCTCGCGGCGGTCTTGGCAGGTTTGGGTTCCGCTCAGATTCTCTACTATCCGGCGACTGTCCACGCCGCTGACTCGGCGGTAGTGCAGCCCAAGGAAGGTTGGTACGGCAAACTGGTTGCGTACGATGCGCTTCGCCCGCTGGTCGATATTCCGCCGGTCAAGGGCGTTGTCATCATCGATTCGCGGCCGAAAGCGCGGCAGTACGATCCCGGCCATATCCCGGGCGCCATCAGCCTTCCCGACTCGCAATTCGACAAGATGGTGGACAGTTTGCCGGCAGACAAGGCGACGCAACTCGTCTTCTACTGCGGCGGGCTGGAATGCATGCTCAGCCACAATTCCGCATTCAAGGCCGAGAAGCTCGGCTACAGCAACATCAAGGTCTATGCCGACGGTATGCCTGACTGGAAAACCAGGGGGGGGCCGGTATCGGTATCGGCTGCTTTCGTCAAGAAACAGATCGACGACAAGACGAGCTATACCTTGATCGATGCGCGGCCGAAGCGGGTTGCCGACAAGGGGATGATTCCGACGGCGATCAACATTTCCGATACGGATTTTGACAAGAACGTCGACAAACTGCCCGCCGACAAGGCGGCGTTGCTGATCTATTACTGCGGAGGCTTGGAGTGCGTGCTTTCCGAGAAGTCGGCGGGCAAGGCCCGCAATCTCGGTTATACCAATGTACTCACTTATCCCCCAGGCTATCCGGAGTGGGAAAAGTTGCATGGTGCAGCGCTGGCAGCGGCAGGTACATCAGCGAAGGGGGGGGCGGCGGTAGCGGGTTCGTCGGCTCTGGTTCCGGGCAAGGAGAAGGGAACGGTGACCGTGGCATCCTTCGAGAAGGTCTTGAAGGAAAATCCTTCGTCGATCCTGCTGGTCGACGTGCGTGATGCGAAAGAGTTCGCTACCGGCACCATGAGGGGGGCGGTCAATCTTCCGATCAACGATCTGGAAAAGAAAGTGAACACTCTTCCGAAAGACAAGCCGGTAGTGTTCATTTGCGGCACAGGTGCACGCTCCGGCGAGGCTTACGACATGGTGAAGTTACTGGCTGGTGATGTGCAGGCGGTATTCATCGATGCCGAAATCAAGTTTTCCGGGGATGGCAATTACGCGATGGTTGCGAAATAGCGACCGGGTCGACTGCTTGTCATTCGGGATCCAGGGGTTTCTAGAAGGAAACCCCTAGCTTATTGGTGTGTCTCCTCTAAATGATCTCGCTAGAGTGCGAATTGAAGGCAGCGGAAATGTTTTTCGCAGTCGCCGGTTTTTACTCTACAGAGGAGGTCATCATGGCCCGGAATCAAACCAAGACCCAATCCGAAATCAGTATCGCCAAATCTGCGGCGAAGTCGACTCGGCAAATCTGGCTGGCTGGCCTCGGTGCCTTCGTCAAGGCGCAGGAGGAAGGTAACAAGGCCTTCGTCGCGCTGGTCAAGGAAGGTGAACGTATTCAGAAGAAGAACCGCAAGGTGGCTGAAGAACGGATTGCACTCGTTTCGACCAAGGTCAGCGACGGCTGGGGTCGCCTTGGGCAGGGATTCGAAGACCGCGTAGCACGTACCCTGTCGAGCCTCGGCGTCCCGAGCAAGAAGGATATCGACAAGCTGTCGAAGCGCATTGCCGAATTGACCGTGATGATCCAGAAGCTGGTAATGGCGGAAGAGGCGGCGGCGCCTAAATCGGCCAAGGTCGAAACCTTGGTCCGGGCTGCCTGACACGAAGTCGATATGGATGTTTTGCAGCCGTCATTGATCGTCCACATTTCCAAAAGAAAGGCCACCTTGGGTGGCCTTTTCATTGTTGGTGCAAGTTGCCTGCCTACCAGGCCGGCGTTGCGGCTGGTGGCGGTGGCGGCGGCTTCGTCACCCATGCTCCGGATGCCACATAGGCGGCGGCAACGGCGATGACCAGCGCGACGACGAAGGCTGGGAGTCCGCCGCCGCGGGCGTTTTCGCCGGCGCCGGCTTCCTTGTAACCGGTCAGCATCGGCTTGAGCAGTTTGTCCTTCTTGACATGGCCGTAGAACAGGATGGCGAGTACGTGCAGGCCGACCAGGATCAGCAACGCATCGATGACCTTGTGGTGAAGTTTCGTCGCCAGTTCGCCGAATGAACTGCTGGCCAGCGCATAGAACGGTCCGGCGAATCCGGTGTCGTCGTTCTGGGCGAAAAGCCCACTGCCTACCTGCAGGCAAATCAGCGCCAGCAGCGCCAGCACCGAGAGTGCGCCCAGCGGGTTATGGCCGAGCCCATGCCACTTGCCGGCAAGGTAGTCCTTGATTGCCGACGGGCCGCGAACAAAAGTGGCGAAGCGGGCATAGGTCGAGCCGGCAAAGCCCCAGACCAGGCGGAAGGTGATTAGTCCAACGATGAACAGGCCGATGCGGCCATGCCATTCGAGCCAGTTGCCGCCGGTGTCGCCGCTGATGTAGGCGGCGCCGAAGGCCAGTGCCAGCAGCCAGTGGAACAGGCGGGTCGGCAGGTCCCAGACCAGAACCTGCTTCACACCACGGCACCTTCTTCGTTGGCGCCTTCGATGACCTTCTTCTGCTTGATGAACTGTTCGCGCGACACGCCGAGCCACATGACCAGCGGGCTGGCGACCAGTACCGAGGAGTAGATGCCGAAGAGGATGCCGATGGTCAGCGCGAGCGAAAAATAGTAAAGCGTTTCGCCACCGAAGATCAGCATCGACAGGACCATCATCTGGGTACTGCCGTGGGTGATGATGGTGCGGCTGATCGTGCTGGTGATGGCGTGGTCGAGCACCTGCGGCGTCGTCAGGCCGCGCGACTTCTTGAAGGTTTCGCGGACGCGGTCGAAGACGACGACCGATTCGTTGACCGAATAGCCCAGCACGGCAAGTACCGCGGCCAGCACCGAGAGGGAAAATTCCCACTGGAAGAAGGCGAAGAAGCCGAGAATGATGATCACGTCGTGCAGGTTGGCGATGATGGCCGAGACCGAGAAGCGCCACTCGAAGCGGAAGGCGAGATAAATCATGATGCCGGTGATGACCACGAGCAGGGCCATCGCGCCATTCTCGGCCAGTTCCTTGCCGACCTGCGGACCGACGAACTCGACGCGGCGCAGCTCGGCGCCCGGCGCTTCGGTTGCCAGCGATTTCATCACGGACTCACCCAGTTGCGAGGTGTTCTGGTCGCCCTTGAGAGGCAGGCGGATCAGGACGTCCTGCGACGAGCCGAAGTTCTGCACCGAATAATCGCTGAAGCCTGAAGTGCCGAGCGCGTCGCGGATCTTTTCGAGATCGGCGGCCTGCTTGTAACTGACCTCGATCAGCGTGCCGCCGGTGAACTCGACCGACAGGTGCAAGCCCTTGCCGAACAGGAACCCCACGGCGAGCAGGAAAGTCACCAGCGAAATGATGTTGAACTTCAGCGCATGGCGCATGAAGGGGATGTCTTTTGTGATGCGGAAAAATTCCATGGCCGCTTTTCCTTATTTCTGACCGTTGACCGCAACAGTGCCTGGCTTCCAGATCTGGCCGATGGCCACCTTGGCCAGCTTCTTCCGACGACCGTAGATCAGGTTTACCAGCGAGCGCGAGATGACCACCGACGAGAAGATCGAAGTCAGGATGCCGAGACAGTGGACCACGGCAAAGCCGCGCACCGGGCCGGAGCCGAAAATGAGCAGGGCAAGGCCGGCGATCAGCGTCGTAATGTTGGAGTCGAGAATGGTCCCGAAAGCGCGTTCGTAACCTTCTGCGATGGCGCCCTGTGGCGGCATGCCGGCGCGCAGTTCCTCGCGGATGCGTTCGTTGATCAGCACGTTGGCGTCGATCGCCATGCCCAGCGTCAGCGCGATGGCGGCAATGCCGGGCAGCGTCAGCGTGGCCTGCAGCAGCGAGAGCAGGGCGACCAGCAGCAGCAGGTTGGAAGCCAGCGCCAGCACCGAGACGACACCGAACATCTGGTAATACGCGATCATGAACAGTGCGATGGCGGCGAAGCCCCACATCGTCGAGTGGAAACCCTTGCGAATGTTTTCGGCGCCGAGGCTGGGGCCGATGGTGCGTTCTTCGATGATATCCATTGGTGCCGCCAGCGAACCGGCACGCAGCAGCAGCGCGGTGTCGGTGGCTTCCATGGAGCTCATGCGGCCGGAAATCTGCACGCGACCGCCGCCGATTTCGGTGCGAATGACGGGGGCGGTGACGACTTCACCCTTGCCCTTTTCGATGAGCAGGATGGCCATGCGCTTGCCGACATTGTCGCGCGTGACGTCCTTGAAGATGCGGGCGCCGGCGGAATCGAGCGTCAGGTGGACGGCCGGTTCCTGGGTCTGGTTGTCGAAGCCGGGCTGGGCGTCGGTCAGGCGGTCGCCGGTCAGCACCACCTGCTTCTTGACCAGCAGCGGCTGGCCGCCACGCTCGTTATAGACTTCGGTGCCGAATGGCGGATTGCCGGCGAGCGCCGCGTCGAGCGCGCCGGGGGAGTCATCGACCATGCGGATTTCGAGGGTGGCGGTGCGGCCCAGGATGTCCTTGGCCTTGGCGGTATCCTGGACGCCGGGCAACTGCACGACGATGCGGTCGGCACCCTGTTGCTGGATGACCGGCTCGGCAACGCCGAGTTCATTGATCCGGTTGTGCAGCGTCGTGATGTTCTGCTTGAGCGCCAGTTCGCCGAAGCGCTTCTGCGCCTCTGGTTTCAGGGTGGCGACCAGCTTGAGGTCGCTGCCTTCCCCCTGCTCGCCGAGGATCAGCTCGGACTGGGTGTCGGCAATGGCGTTGCGCGCCTTGTCGCGGGTTTCGGCGTCGCGGAACTTGATGACCAGGCGGTCGCCCTCGCGGGAAACGCCGGTGTGACGGACGTTCTTGTCGCGCAGCACGGTGCGCAGGTCGCCCGAAATTGAATCGAGGCGCTTGGTCAGCGCGCCCTTCATGTCCACCTGCAACAGGAAGTGCACGCCGCCGCGCAGGTCGAGGCCGAGGTACATCGGCAGGGCGTGCAGCGCGGTCAGCCAGCGCGGAGAAGCGGAAAGCAGGTTCAGTGCAACGACATACTGCGGATCGGCCGGGTCCGGATTGAACGTCTTTTCAAGGATGTCCTTGGCCTTCAGCTGGATGTCGGTGGTCGTGAAACGGGCCTTGACGCCGTTGAGGTCGAGTTGGATGCCGTCGTGTGTGATGCCGGCCCCTTTTAACGCTTCCTCGACGCGGGTCAGCGTTTTCTGGTTGACCTTGATCGTCGCCTTGGCGCTGGAAACCTGAACTGCCGGCGATTCGCCGAAGAAGTTGGGCAGGGTGTAGACGAAGCCCAGCACCAGCGCGATAGCGACGATGATGTACTTCCAGAGTGGGTAGCGATTCATAATGTCTTCAAAGCGAAAAAGCGGCCAGTGGCCGCTTTTCGTGGATGATTACAGTGTCTTCAGCGTGCCTTTTGGCAACACCAGGCCGATGGACGCCTTCTGTACGATGACTTCGGTGCCGGCGGCGATTTCGACCGTCACATAGCTTTCGTCGACCTTGACGATGCGGCCGAGAATGCCGCCCTGAGTGACGACTTCGTCGCCCTTGGCCAGCGCGGCGATCAGCGCCTTGTGTTCCTTGGCCTTCTTCATCTGTGGGCGCACCATCAGGAACCACAGCACGACAAACATCAGGATCATCGGCAGCAACTGCATCATCCCGCTGGTCGGATCGGCAGAAGCAGCAGCGGTCTGGGCGTGGGCGAGACTAATCATGGTTCAAACTCCTGAAAGCTGAAAAGCGAAACGTACAATTCTATCACTTGGCGGACGATCGATCATGCGCAAAGCTGCCGGCCCATTGATTTAGCGAACCGGATTCAATGGCGGAGCGCATTTCGGTCATGATGGTCTGGTAGAAATGCAGGTTGTGGATGGTATTCAACATGCCGCCGAGAATCTCGCCGTTGCGGAACAGATGGTGCAGATAGGCGCGCGTGAACTGGCTGCAGGTATAGCAGGAACACGACGGGTCGAGCGGGCCAGTATCCAGTTTGTAGCGGGCGTTCTTGATCCTGACGTCGCCAAAGCGGGTGAACAGGTGGCCGTTGCGGGCGTTGCGGGTCGGCATCACGCAGTCGAACATGTCGATGCCGGCCGTGACGGAATAAACCAGATCTTCCGGCGTGCCTACACCCATCAGGTAGCGCGGCATGTTGGTCGGCAGGCGCGGGGCCGTGTGGGTCAGGATGCGCGCCATGTCTTCCTTGGGTTCGCCGACCGAGAGGCCGCCGATGGCCATGCCGTCGAAGCCGATGTCGCATAGTCCGTCCACGGATTCGTCGCGCAGGTCCTCGTACATGCCGCCCTGCACGATGCCGAACAGCGCGTTTCCGTTCTCCAGCTTGTCATGCTCGTCACGCGAGCGGCGCGCCCAGCGCATGCTCATCCGCATCGACTTGGCTGCTTCGTCGCGGCTGGCCGGGTAGGGCGTGCATTCGTCGAAAATCATCACGATGTCGGAATTCAGCACATGCTGGATCTGCATCGAGATTTCCGGCGTCAGGAACAGCTTGGCACCATCGTGCGGCGATGAAAACTTGACGCCTTCCTCGGTGATCTTGCGCATCGCGCCGAGCGAAAAAACCTGAAAGCCGCCGGAATCGGTGAGGATAGGCTTTTGCCAGTTCATGAAGTCGTGCAGGCCGCGATGCGCCTTGATCACCTCCAGCCCAGGGCGCAGCCACAGGTGGAAAGTGTTGCCGAGGCAGATCTGGGCGCCAATGTCGTTCAACGACTGCGGTGTCATCGCCTTGACCGTGCCATAGGTGCCGACTGGCATGAAGACGGGGGTCTGGACCACGCCGTGGGCCAGCGTCAGGGTGCCACGGCGGGCAGCGCCGTCGGTATTCAGGAGTTCAAACTGCATCGGATTTTTCCAGAAGCATGGCGTCGCCATAGCTGAAGAAGCGGTAACGTTCGGCTACGGCGTGAGCATAGGCGGCGCGGATGTTGTCGTAGCCTGCAAAGGCCGAAACAAGCATGAGCAAGGTCGATTTCGGCAGGTGGAAGTTGGTGATCAGTCGGTTGACGACCTTGAAACGATAGCCGGGCGTGATGAAGATGTCTGTTTCGGCGGCGCCGGTTCGCACCAAGCCGTCCGAATTGCCCGCCGATTCGAGCGCCCGCAGGCTGGTCGTGCCAACGGCAATGACGCGGCCGGCGGCGGCGCGGGTAGCTGCGATGGCCTCTGCGGTGCCCGTCGGTATCTCGAAGCGCTCGCTGTGCATGCGGTGATCGGCGATCTTCTCGACCCGCATTGGCCGATAGGTGCCGGCGCCGACATGCAGGGTCAGGAAGGTGGTGCGTACGCCCATGGCCGACAGTTTGGCGAGCATCGCCTCATCGAAGTGCAGCCCGGCCGTGGGGGCGGCAACGGCGCCCGGAGCGCGGGCATAGACCGTCTGGTAGCGGGTCTGGTCGGCGCCCTCGGCAGGATGCTCGATATAGGGCGGCAACGGCAGCTTGCCGAATTGTTCGGCGACTTCCCAGAAATTGTCGCGGTCGACCAGTTCCAGCGCGAAAAAATCGCCATTGGTGCCGGCTCGCCCGGTCATCCTGACCGTGAAGGTGTCGGCCAGCCGGAGCAGACAACCCGCTTTGGGCGCCTTGCTGGCGCGAATCTGGCAGATCGCATGTGTCGCGTCGACGATACGCTCCAGCATGATTTCCACCTGCCCACCACTTTCCTTCCGGCCGAAAAGGCGGGCGTTGATTACCAGGGTATCGTTGAATACCAGCAGATCGCCGGCCTTGAGCAATCCCGGCAAATCGACAAATTTGCGGTCGAAATGCTGTTGACCGCAGACATGCAACAGCCGGCTGCCGGTGCGTTCGCTGGCCGGGTGCTGGGCGATCAGTTCGTGAGGAAGGGAAAAGTCGAAGTCGTCGACGGTCAACGACATGGGCAGGAATCCGCAATTGATAAACAAAAACGGCCTTCCATCAGGAAAGCCGGTTTGTCGCTACTGGTGCCCCGAGCCAGACTCGAACTGGCACACCTTTCGGCGGCGGATTTTGAATCCGCTGCGTCTACCGATTCCGCCATCGGGGCGAATGGAGGCCGGATTATCCCCGAATCACTTCTTTGGTTCAAGCGGCTCGGTACACGGGAAGGCTTTGGATAGCGCTGCGGCGACCAGCGTTGCCGTGCCGGTTTCCGGATTCGGCGGTTGCCGTTCGAGGTGGGCGAGTACGGCGCGCACGAGGCGGTAGGAGAGGTCGCGGCCAGCCGGCAGGCAGAAGGCATTGAGTTTGACGCCGACCGAGTCGGCCAGGAAATCGCTGACCGCATAGCCATCGGCAAAGCCTTCGACGTAAGCAATACAGCGCGCGCCCTTGGCTGACTGGTAGGGGTCGAGACGCCCGCTTTTGGCGTAGGAGTCTTCGGCGGCCTGGCAGTCCTCGCGCAGCACCTTGCCGGAATAAGCGTGCGCCGGGAAGGTGAGAAGCGCTGCAAAAAGAACTAAGCACTGGAATAAGTAATTCATGCTTGTTCGAACCAACTGAGCTTGGTGTGCAGGTTGACGACGCTGCCGACGACGATCAGTGCTGGCGGCGTGACACCGGCTTCCGCGATTCGTTGCGGCAGGGTTTCGAGCGTGGCGAGCAGGGTCTGCTGCTTTGGCAATGTGCCGTTGCGTACCACGGCGGCGGGCGTCTGTGGCGGAAGGCCATGCTTGATCATCTGCCGGCAGATTTCCGCGGCGGCGCCGATGCCCATGTAGAAGACGATGGTCTGGTTGGGGCGGGCGAGTGCCGGCCAGTCGAGATTGACCGTGTGGTCCTTGAGGTGCCCGGTGACGAAAGTAACAGCCTGAGCGTGATCGCGATGGGTCAGCGGAAAACCCGAGTAGGCGGCGCAACCCGATGCGGCGGTGACGCCGGGAACGACTTCGAAAGGAATGCCGGATGCAGCGAGTGTTTCCAGTTCTTCGCCGCCACGCCCAAAAATGAAGGGGTCGCCGCCCTTCAGGCGAACGACCTCAAGACCTTCGCGTGCCAGATCGACCAGCAACTTGTTGATCGCTTCCTGGGGCAGCGTGTGCTTGGAAGCCTCCTTGCCGGCATAGATGCGTCGGGCATCGGCGCGCGCCAAATCCATGATGCCATCGCCGACCAAATGGTCGAATACCAGCACGTCGGCCTGGGCAATCAGGCGTGCCGCCTTGACTGTGAGCAAGTCCGGGTCGCCGGGACCGGCACCGATCAGCCAGACTTTGCCTGTTTCAATATTGTTTTGCGTTTCCATGGCACCAATTATTCCTTCGGGCGCCCATCCTAATGCGCGAATCGGCGCCTGCCAATAGATGGCAGGTGCGAAGCGGCGAAAGATAGGCCAAAAGTAATATAAACATAGTTCTAAATGACTACAACCTATTGAATATGAAGGTTTTCTAATTAGGCGAAAGCTTGATAAGCATCAAGGATGTCTTTTCGCCTGTGCTTCAACCTGACGCCCATCGCGCTGGGAGGTGGGCGCGTTCCATTTATTTCTAGGAGAGAGAAGATGAAAAAGACCGTTGTGGGGATGTTGTCGATGACTGTCATGGCTTTTGCCATGGGTTCTGCATTCGCTCAGGACGCTGCCAAGGCGCCCGAGCTGACCGCTGCCGAAAAAGAGCAAGCCAAGAAAATGTATTTCGAGCGTTGCGCCGGTTGTCACGGCGTACTGCGTAAAGGTGCGACCGGCAAAAACCTCGAGCCGCACTGGTCCAAGAAGGACAAGGACGGCAACGTCACCGAGGGCGGCACGCTTAAGCTCGGCCAGAGCCGTCTGGAAAAAATCATCGGCTACGGTACCGACGGTGGCATGGTGAACTTCGACGATATTATGACCAAGGATGACATCGCCTTGATGGCGAAGTACATCCAGAACACCCCGGATGTACCGCCGGAGTTCAGCCTCAAGGATCAGTTGGACAGCTGGAAGGTCATCGTGCCGGTCGATCAGCGGCCGAAGAAGCAGATGAACAAGCTGAACCTCAAGAACGTCTTCTCGGTGACGTTGCGCGATACCGGCGAAGTGGCACTGATCGATGGTGACACCAAGGAAATCGTCAACATCGTCAAGACCGGCTACGCGGTTCATATTTCCCGTCTTTCCGCATCCGGGCGTTATGTTTACGTGATTGGCCGCGACGGTCGTCTGTCGCTGATCGACCTCTGGATGGAAAAGCCGGCTGTTGTGGCTGAAGTCAAGATCGGCTTCGATGCGCGCTCGGTCGATACGTCCAAGTTCAAAGGCTTCGAGGACAAGTACGCGATTGCCGGTTCTTACTGGCCTCCGCAGTACACGATCATGGATGGCGATACGCTGAAGCCGCTCAAGGTCGTCTCTACTCGTGGCATGACGGTCGATGGCGAATACCATCCGGAGCCGCGCGTCGCCTCCATCGTCGCGTCCTTCACCAAGCCGGAATGGGTGGTCAACATCAAGGAAACCGGCCAGATCCTGCTGGTCGATTACTCGGACATCAAGAACCTGAAGACCACCACCATCGGTTCCGCCAAGTTCCTGCATGACGGTGGCTGGGACGCTTCCAAGCGCTACTTCCTGGTGGCGGCAAACGCCTCCAACAAGATCGCCGCGGTCGACACCAAGACGGGCAAGCTGGCTGCGCTGGTCGATGTCGCAAAGATTCCGCACCCGGGACGCGGCGCCAACTTCACGCATCCCAAGTTCGGTCCGGTCTGGACGACGGGCCACTTGGGCGCCGACGTCCTGACGCTGATCTCGACACCGTCTGATGAAGCCAAGAATGCCAAGTTCAAGGAGCACAACTGGAAGGTCGTGCAGGAAGTCAAGCACGTGCCGGGCAACCTGTTCGTCAAGACGCATCCGAAGTCCAAGAATCTGTGGGCCGACTCGCCGCAGAACCCGGACAAGACCTTGGCTGAATCGGTTGCCGTCTGGGATATGGCCGACCTGTCCAAGCCCAAGGCCGTGCTGAACGTTGCCAAGGATTCCGGACTGCCGGAGACCAAGGCGACCAAGCGTGCCGTGCATCCGGAATACAGCGCCGACGGCAAGGAAGTCTGGATCTCCCTGTGGGGCGGCAAGACCGACCAGTCCGCCATTGTCGTTTATGATGATGCAACGTTGAAGGTCAAGAAGGTGATCACCGATCCGAAGATGATCACCCCGACCGGCAAGTTCAATGTCTACAATACGCAGCACGATATTTACTAATTTGGCATCAGCCTGAGCAAGTAAATCGAACGGGGGCGCAAGCCCCCGTCTTACATGAAAGAATGGAGAGAGAACAATGAACCAGAAATTGACTTCGCTGTTTGTTATGGGTGCGCTGCTGGCGATCGGGTCGCAAACAGCGCTTGCGGCCCCGGACTGGAGCAAGGTGCCGACCAAAGCCATTCCTGTCATCCACACTGGGGTTGCGCCGGTCGAATGGGTGATGAGCCGCGATCATAGCGGCGCCAGCGGCCTGAAGAAGGGCGAGAGCTGTGCAGGTTGCCACAACGATGGCGGCAAGCTGGATATCGATCTCAAGCGCCTGGCGAGCAAGGAAATGGAGCCGAAAGGTGCACCGAAGACGATGACCTTCCCGGTCGGCGTTCAGTCGGCCTACGATGCCAGTAACCTCTACGTGCGCCTGACCTTCAAGGCCCCGGCTGGCGGCTTCGATCATTCCGACAAGGACAACGAAGTCAAGGCAACGGTCATGTTCCCCAACGACAAGGTGCAGATGGGCGACCAAGTGGGTTGTTGGGCAGCCTGCCACAAGGATGTCCGGACGATGCCCGGTGCCGATGACAAGAAGACCAAGTACGTGACCGCGGGTGCCATGGACCTGATGCAGTGGTCCAGCAGCGGCAAGGTGGCCGATGGTTCGGTGACCGACAAGCGCAGCATGGAAGGCGGCAAGGCGGGCGTGACGGCCGAAGGTGGCAAGTCAGGCGACACCTATACCGTGACCTTCACCCGCAAGCTGGCTGGTGGCGTCAATCTTGCCCCAGGCAAGGCGGTTCCGTTCGGCGTTGCGGTTCACGCCGACCATGCCGGCGGTCGATTCCACCACGTTTCGTTCGGTCACACCATCGGTCTTGGCGCCGATGGCGATGTGAAGGCCGTGAAGCAGTAAGCGGACGTCCTGTCCGCGTCATGGTGCAATCGAGACTGAAACAGGCGTCAGCGTTGCTGACGCTCGTTTCTTTTACTGCCGTGGCCGGGCAAACGATTGAGGTCGTTGTCGAAAAATATTCGTACACACCGCAGGAAGTCAGCATCCATGTCGGCGATACGGTGAAGTGGGTCAATCGCGAAAAGCGGACCAGCCATTCGGTAGTTTTTCCGCAGGAAGGCGGGCGCGAATCGGATCGCTTCTTCCCCGACGAAAGCTGGGAGCGGCAGTTTACGCAGCCGGGGCGCTATCCCTACCACTGCGGTCCGCATCCGGAAATGGAAGGTCTGGTCATTGTTGGCGAGTAGGCTGGTTTTTGCCCTTTTTTTGGCGTTGACCGTGACGCTAGGGAATGCACAGCCGACGGCAGGCAGCGCAGAGCCGGTAATTGCCGCCGAGCCCGATACGGCAAGGCAAAAGGAACTGGTGCGGTTGGTTCGCCAGGATTGCGGATCATGTCACGGGATGACCCTGCATGGCGGCCTCGGGCCGGCGCTGCTGCCGACGACCCTGCACGACAAGCCCGCCGAAGGGCTGGTGGCAACGATCTATTACGGCCGCCCCGGTACGCCGATGCCGCCGTGGAAACAGTTCATGTCGGAAGCCGAAGCGGGCTGGATCGTGCAAAAATTGTTGAGTGGTTTCCCGGACTGAGGTTGCGATGCGTTTAATTCTGAGTTTTCTGTTCACCCTGTTGCTGGCCGCCTGCGCCAGCCCGCAAATGCGCGGCACCGGTGACCTTGGCCTGATCATCGAGCGCGCCAGCGGCAATGTGACGCTGGTCAATACCACGTCGCGCCAGGCCTACGAGCGAATCGGCGGGCTCGGTGACCTCTCGCACGCTTCCGTCGTCTATTCGCGCGACGGCCGATATGCCTTCGTCTTCGGGCGCGATGGCGGGTTGACCAAGATCGACATGCTGGAAGGACGCATCGTCAAGCGCATCATCCAGTCGGGCAATGCCATCGGTGGTTCGATCTCGCAGGACGGTCGCATCGTTGTCGCCCAGAACTACACGCCTGGCGGCATCAAGGCTTTCGATGCCGATACGCTGGAACTGCTTTCCGAAGTGCCCGCCGAGTACGCGCCGGGCAAGTTCTCCAAGGTCGTCGGTCTTGCCGATGTGCCGGGCAAAAAGTTCGCCTACGCGTTGTTCGATGCCGGCGAAATCTGGGTCAGCGATTTCAGCAATCCGCGGCAGCCGGTGACCCAACGTTTTCCGGCCGGGATTCAGCCTTACGATGGCTTGGTGACGCCAGATGGGCGCTTCTATCTGGCCGGCCTGTTCGGCGAGGATGGCGTGGCCATGCTCGATCTCTGGCAGACGGACAAAGGCGCACGCAAGATTCTCGAAAACTACGGCCGCGGCCAGGAGAAGTTGCCGGTGTTCAAGATGCCACACCTGCGCGGCTGGTCGGTGGCGCAGGGCAAGGCCTACCTGCCGGCAGTCGGCCGCCACGAGGTGTTGGTCGTCGATGTCGGCACCTGGAAGGAAGTCGGCCGTATTGCGGTACGTGGCCAGCCGGTGTTTGTCATGGCGCGCCCGGATGGGCGCCAGGTCTGGGTCAATTTCGCCTTCCCTGACAACGCCAAGATCGACGTCATCGATACGCTGGCCGGCAAGGTCGTTCATCGCATGGAGCCGGGCAAGGGCATCCTGCACATGGAGTTCGCGCCGCGCGGCGAAAACGTCTGGCTCTCGGCCCGCGACGACAACAAGGTGGTGATCTACGACACTGCCAACTTTGCGCTGCTGGGCCAGATTGCCGCAGACAGCCCGTCCGGGATTTTCTTCACCTCGCGCGCGCACCGGATCGGTTTCTGATGGACAACGCGCTCGAGTTCCGACTGCTCAACGAGTTCCAGCGCGATTTTCCGCTCTGTCCGGCACCCTACGCCGAACTGGCGGCGCGCCTTGGTGTCGGCGAACGTACGGTTCTCGGCGGTCTCGAAAAACTGCGGCGCGAAGGCAAGATCTCGCGCGTCGGCGCGGTCTTCGCGCCAAAACGCATCGGTGCCTCGACTCTGGCCGCGATGGCGGTTGCTCCGGAGCGGCTCGCGGCGGTGGCCGCCACGGTCAACCGCTTCCCCGAGGTCAATCACAATTACGAGCGTGAGCACCGCTACAACCTGTGGTTCGTCGTCACCGCCGCCAGCGAAGGGCGCCTGCAGTCGACGCTGCAGGCGGTCGAAGAAGCGGCCGGCCACGCGTTGCTGGCGCTGCCTTTACTTGAAGAGTTTCACATTGATCTGGGTTTTCCGCTGCATGGTCGGGCATGCAAGACCCGGGCGACGGCGCGCGCCGTGCAGCCCGCTGTACCCATCGACGAAGCCGGGCGGCGTCTGGTGTCCGTTCTGCAGGAAGGGCTTCCGTTGTTCATGCGGCCTTTCGCGCTGATCGCCGAACGCGTCGGTGCCTCGGAAAACGAGGTCATGGGGCGCATCGGTAGCTGGCTCGAAGACGGTGCTATCAAGCGTTTTGGCGTCGTCGTCAGGCATCGCGAACTCGGCTATACGGCCAATGCGATGCTGGTGCACGACATTCACGACCAGCAGGTCGCGGAACTCGGTCGCGCGTTGGCCGAGGAGCCGGCCGTAACGCTCTGCTACCGCCGGCCGCGCGTTCAGCCTGATTGGCCATACAACCTGTTCTGCATGATCCACGGCCGCGAACGCGGCGAAGTGGAAGGCGTCATCGCCGATCTGCGCCGTCGGCACGGTCTGGATGACTGCGCTCATGACGTGCTGTTTTCGCTGACCCGCTTCAAGCAGAATGGCGCCCGTTATGCCTGAACTCGACGCGGTCGACCGGCTGATCATCGATAAATTGCAGGGTGATTTTCCAATCTGCGACGAGCCCTACGCGGCGGCAGCCAAGCAATTCGGCATCTCGGGCGATGAATTGATGGCCCGCCTGCAGCGCCTGCTCGACGACAAGGTGCTGACCCGTTTCGGACCGATGGTGCAGATTGAGCGCATGGGCGGCGCCTTCGTGCTAGCGGCGCTTCAGGCGCCGGAGGCGCGTTACGATGAAGTAGTTGCGCTGGTCAACGCCCTGCCGCAGGTCGCCCACAACTACCGGCGCGAGCATGCGCTGAACATGTGGTTCGTGTTGGCGACCGAAACGCCGCAGGGTATTGCCGATGCCATTGCGACGATCGAAACGGATACCGGCCTGCAGGTCTTCGCTTTTCCCAAGGAACGCGAGTATTTCGTCGAAATGAAGCTGGAAACCCGGGTATGAGCGATGGGCCAAAGCTTGACGCCATCGACCGCGCGCTGATCGTTGCCACCCAGGGTGGGCTGCCGCTGGTGGCCAGACCCTACCAGCGTATCGGCGAGCAGATCGGAATCGCCGGCGAAGAGGTCATGCGCCGTCTGCAGGCCCTGCTCGCAGCCGGCATCATACGGCGCATCGGCGCCGTGCCGAACCACTACGCGATCGGCTGGACAGCCAACGGGATGACCGTCTGGGACGTGCCGAACGCGAACATTGACGAACTCGGCGCCAGCGTTGGCGGCCTGCCGTTTGTGACCCATTGCTACCGTCGGCCACGCGCCTTGCCTGCGTGGCCGTACAACCTGTTTGCGATGGTGCACGGCAACTCGCGTGATGAAGTCAGGGAAAAAGCTGCGGTAATCGCCGAACTGCTGGGCGAGAACTGCCAGGGGAGCGACGTGCTGTTCTCGACGCGCATTCTCAAGAAGGCCGGTTTGCGAATCTGAACCAGATTCCCGAGCAGGCACCCTGCCCTGTTGGCAGGTGGTATGCCAAAACGGCAGTAAAATATTCTGATATAAATCAAATGGTTGCCGCCAGCGGCCCGAAACTGCATGCCAAAATGACAGGTTTAGCATTGAGCGGCAGAGTTTTGGTTATGTCATGTTCGTGTTTATAATCATATGGTTACAAAGAATTGCGATGCATGGCATGGAGCATGCTTGAGTTCCTTCACCTGGGCAGGTGTCCGGGTCGTTTCTGCCTTTGCGGTGGACACGGTGAACCCAAAAATTCGTGAGGTAATATATGAAGAAGCTTTCGACAATTGCTGCCCTGATTATCGTTTCCGCTGCTACCAGCGCCTTTGCTGCTGACCAGAAGGGCATGTCCGGCATGCAGGGTATGGAAGGCCAGAAGGGCATGTCCGGCATGCAGGGCATGGAAGGCCAGAAGGGTATGTCCGGCATGCAGGGCATGGAAGGCCAGAAGGGCATGTCCGGCATGCAAGGCATGGAAGGCCAGAAGGGTATGTCCGGCATGCAAGGCATGGAAGGCAAGAACGCCAAGAAGTCCAAGCAGGAAGGCATGTCCGGCATGGGCGGAATGTCTGGCATGGAAGGCCAGAAGGGTATGTCCGGCATGGGCGGCATGGAAGGCAAGAAGTAACAGCCTTTCAGCTGCATGGGGCGGGCCGGTCTGCCCGCCCCATTTCAAATAAACATGGCGGTAGAAAACATGAACAAGCCAATTTTTTTATTGCTCGGACTCCTGACGGCCTGTGGCGCAGCCATCGCCGAAGATTCAGGTTATATCGGCGGGCTGGAGCCTGATACCCGTCCTGCGGGAGCGCCGGTAATCAATCAATTCGAGCAGACCGCAAGCTGGAAAACAGAGGCCTTGCGCGGGATCGATCCGCCGCCGACCGGCGTTGAATTTCTTAAAGACCAAGGCGCCTGGTATACCCCTTTCAATTATCGCAATATGCCTGTCCCCTATGATATTCGCGGGCTCTACCAGGCGAGCTCGCCTGGCAAGGAGTGAGCATGAAAAGCTCGAAGATCGTTCTTTTTCTCGTTGTCGGCGCCCTTGCAGTGGGCGGTTTTGCCGGCTGGCAGATCCTCTGGCAAGACCCAACTCCGGTCGCCGCACCGGTAGCGCAACAACCGGCAACTCCGGTTCCCGCTACAGACAAGAATCTCCTGCGCGCTACCTACGACCCGATCCATTTCAGGCCGGCCATCGAAACTGCGCGTGACGAGCAGTGCCTCGTCTGCCATGGCGAAGTGCTCGCCGACAAGGTTCGTGAATCCTCGCCGGCCGGCGTCAAAGCCAGTACCAGCAAGGCCTGGTATCAGCGACTTAGTACCTACGCCGGCGACCAGGACACGTTTCATCGACGCCACTTGGCGACGCCGATGGCCAAGGAGCTGATGAATCTCTCCTGTAACACCTGTCATCAGGGCAACGATCCGCGCGACGAAGCGCAGGGTACATCGGCGACTGGAACGCCGCAGACCGATGACGGATTCACGCTGCGCAAGGCGGTCAATACCGAGGCGGTCTGCCTCAAGTGCCACGGACCGATGAATACGCCAGTCATGGGGTTGCCCAGCCCATGGCCGGAAAGCAAGGAGATGTTCGGCAATTCGTGCCTGACCTGCCATGCCGCGATTCGCACCAACCGCCATCAGGTCAACTATCTCAAGGCCGAGGCCATCGAGGCGGCTGGCGCCAATAATGCCGATGTCTGCTATGGCTGCCATGGCGGCCGCTCCTGGTATCGCATCGAATATCCCTATCCCCGCCATGCATGGGAAGGCATGTCGCCTGAAGTCCCGGACTGGGCCAAGGATCGCCCGACCACCAGCGAGGCACGCTTTGCGCTGCCGGCTACTACCCAGCCCAAGAATTAAGGAACCCTCATGGACATCAAACGTAACTGGCTGGATATCCTCAACCCCCGCCGCCGCAATTTCCTGAAGACCGTCGGGGCAGGCGCCGCAGTCGCCACGACCAGCGGCCTCGTCGAACTCGGACTCGGCGAACAGGAGGCCAGGGCCTTCGCCTACGAACCCTATCCGACCGACGATCAACTGACGACGGTCGTCACCTCATGCGACCATAACTGCGGCTCGCGCCACATGCTGGTCGCGCACAAGAAAGGTGACGTCATCGTCCGCCTGTTGACGGACAACGGCAGCTATCAGGAGGGTGGGAACTTCGGCAAGGATACCGAGGAGGTGCCGCAATTGCGCGCCTGCCTGCGCGGCCGCTCTTACCGCTCGCGCCTTTATTCTCCGGAGCGCCTGTTGTATCCGATGATGCGGGTCGGCGAACGGGGCGAGGGCAAGTTCAAGCGTGTTTCCTGGGATGAAGCCCTCGATCATGTCGCGAAAAAGATGGTCGAACTCAAGCAGAAATACGGCCCGACCGCGATTCTTGACCAGGCCTACGCGGGCACCTCATATGGCGTGCTGCACAAGTCGGACCAGATTGAAGGCCTGCTCGCCCGCTTTCTCGGCATGTTCGGTTGCCGCACCAATTCGTGGTCGGTGCCGAGCTATCAGGGCACGACCTTCAGTTCGCGGATGACCTTCGGCACGATCACCGACGGCAACGAGGATGATGCCTTTGCGCACTCCAAGCTGATCATCATGTGGGGCTGGAATCCGGCCTACACGTTCCATGGCGGCAACACCTTCTATTACATGCGGCTGGCCAAGCAGCGCGGCTGCAAGTTCGTCGTCATCGATCCACAATACAGCGACTCGGCGGCCACTTACGATGCTTGGTGGATTCCCATCAAGCCCAACACCGATGCCGCGATGCTGGCTGCGATGGCACACCACATCTTTGTCAACAACTTGCAGGATCAGAAGTTCATCGACAAGTTCTGCCAGGGCATGGATGCGGGCACGATGCCGGATCAGTTCGCGAACCGGGAAAATTTCAAGGATTACATTCTCGGGAAGTACGACAACACGCCGAAGACGCCGGAGTGGGCCGAGAAAATCTGTGGCGTTCCCGCGGCGGACATCAAGAAACTCGCCGAAATGTATGCGACGACGAAGCCTGCCGCGCTGAAAGCCAGTTGGGCGCCGGGACGTGCCAGTTACGGCGAGCAATACAACCGGATGGCGGCGGCTGTGCAGGCGATGACCGGCAACATCGGCATCCTCGGCGGCTGCGCCGAAGGCGTCGGCAAGGGCTGGCATGCCGAAGCGGTGGCCTATCCCTACGATGAGTATGCCAATGTCTGGTATGGCTCGATCAAGTCCGACCGCTGGGCGCATTGCGTGCTCAACTACCCCAACGTCAAGCGCGAGGAGGTCGGTCTGTGGCCTCGCAGCGACGAGCTCGACGGCAAAATACCGAACATCAAGGCGATCTTCTGGCACGGCTCCGACTGGTTCAATCAGTTGACCAACGTCAACAAGGAGATCCGGGCGATCAAGAAGCTGGAACTGGTCGTCTGCATGGATTCGACCATCACGCCATCGGGCTTGTGGGCCGATGTGCTGCTGCCGATCGCCACCCACTTCGAACGTCATGATGTTGCCTTGCCATGGTACAAGGGGCACTACTACATTCACCGGCCCAAAGTCATCGAGCCGCTTGGCGAATCGAAAACCGACTTTCAGGTATTTACCGAGCTGGCCTACCGCCTCGAGAAACTCGACCCCGGTGTCAAGGATTTCGGCAAGCGCTACAACCCCAAAGCCGAACGTGACTACTTTCACAAGAACGAAGTTACCGACGAGGCATATCTCACCGCCTGGTGGGTCGACAAGGTGCAGAAGCATCAGGGCGTCACGATGTCCTGGGAGGACTTCAAGAAACACGGCGTTTACAAGTTCACTTTCGACAAGCCACACGTCGCGTTCGAGGAGCAGATCGGGCAGGGGGTGCCTTTCGAGACACCGTCGGGCAAGATCGAAATCCTGTCCACGACGCTGGCCAATGTCAAGGACTGGACCAAGACCCAGTACGGTTACGAAATTCCCTACATTCCCAAGTGGATCGAACCTTTCGAGTCGCTGAACCACGAGAAGGCAAAGACCTATCCTTTCCACATGATCACGCCGCATCCGCGCTGGCGTACCCATTCCATCTTCCACAACATTCCCTGGTTGCGTGAAACCTACCAGCAGGAAGTCACGATCCATACCAAGGATGCCGAGCGACTCGGCATCAAGACCGGCGACATTGTCGAAGTCTGGAACGAGCGTGGCAAGGTGGTCGTTCCCGCTTATGTCACCGAACGTTGCATGCCCAATGTCGTCGTGCTCTTCGAGGGAGCGTGGATGGATCTGGCGAAGGACGGCACCGACCGGGCAGGCAACCCCGACTTCCTGACCCTCGATGAGCCCAGTCCGGCGGGAGCCTTTGCCTACAACACCATTCTCGTCGATATGAAGAAGACGGCGCTGGATCACCGGCCGGGTTGGGACGTCCAGGCGAGCTCGCGCTCGATGATCTTCAGAAGGGACAAGTGAGAATCATGGTCACCAAAGTCGACAAGCAGGAACTTGAGCAGGCCATCCGCCGCAAGGTGGCGCAGACCTATGAACCTGTGAAGCCAGCAAAGCAGCTTGGCTTCGTCCATCACAATGTCGATTGCATCGGCTGCCGCGCCTGCGAGATCGCCTGCAAGGACAAGAACGGGTTGCCGCCCGGCCCGCGCTTCCGGCGCGTGATGTACATCGAAGGCGGCAGCTACCCGGAAGTGTTTGCCTATAAGGTGAACATGTCATGCAACCACTGTGCTGAACCGGCATGCCTGCCGACGTGCCCGACCGGTGCGATCTGGAAGCGCGCCGACAACGGCGTCGTTGATATTGATTCGACCTTGTGCATCGGTTGCCGCAAGTGCGAGGCGGCATGCCCCTATGGGGCGCCACAGTGGGACCCGCAGGCGCAAATCATCAAAAAGTGCAACATGTGCATCGATGAGCTGGAAGCCGGTCGCTCGCCCTATTGCGTTCAGGCCTGCATGATGCGCGTGCTGGATATCGGGCCGATCGAAGAGATCTGGAACAGCACGCTCAAGACCAAGGCGCTGGGCCCTGATGACAAGACAGTCAGGCAGGTTAAGAATATGGCCAACCCGGAGCTGACCAAGCCGTCGATTGGCTTCGTTCCCCACAGCAAGGGACGGGTCGGTGGGGGGTGATCGCAGCTGATCGGTCTCTCGCGCATGCAGTAGGGCATAATACGCCGGCCGGGGCATACGGTCGGCGTATTCATTTCAGCATCCCCCACGGTAATGTTCAGTAAAGCAGGAAAATCATCGCTTTCGCTAGAGCGGCGCATGCTGCGCCAGGTACTCCTGGTGGCCGGTGGCGCTTCGCTGTTGTTTGGGCTGCTTTTTCTGGGACTCTATCGCGATCGGCTCGAGCGCGAACGAGCTGCCACGTCGAACCAGATCAACCATGTGCTGCGGCTGGCGCTCGAGAATGCGATGCTCAAGCGGGATGTGCCGGGGCTACGGGAAATTGTCGAGCGCATCGGGCGGCAGCAAGGCATTCGCGATGTGATGATTTTGGCGCCGAGTGGCGAGGTCCGTTTTGCAGCGCATCCGGAAAGCCTCGGGCAGCAGCGGCCTGAACTGGTTCGTGTCGAACGGCTCGGGCAGCCGGAAAGCCAGTTTTTGGCCAGCGAGGGCAAGGGTGAGGTGCTGCGTTCCATCAATCCGGTCCCCAATCAGCCGGCCTGTATCGGCTGTCACGGTCAACTCGACAAACACCCGATAAATGGCGTCCTGATCGTCGACTACGATGCCAATACAATCAAGGAAGAAGCCTGGCGCAGTGCCGCGCTGTTCGCGCTGGCCGGCGCCGTGGTGCTGGCCTTGACGCTGGGGGTGTTGTGGTGGCTGCTACGCTCGCGGGTCATCGTCCCTTTGCGCAAACTGGACGAGGCCGCATGCGCCCTGGCTGCAGGTGATCTTGAAGTCCGGGCGCCCGTCCTGGCTGACGATGAACCCGGCCGGGTCGCCGGCAGCTTCAATCGCATGGCCGAGGGCCTCGCAAATCACATCAGGCAGGCAGAAGCGCAGCAAACCTACCTGCAGGAACTCCTTGACGGGCTGCCCGACGGGGTCCGCGTAATCAGGCAGGCCGATTTGCGCATCGTCGCCGTCAATCGTTCCTATTGCTCGCAACTGGGGGTTTCCGAGGCACAGGCGTTAAACCAGTTCTGCCATCTTTCCAGCCATGGACTCGTGAGGCCTTGTCCGGCGACGATGGTCATTTGCCCCGCTGTCGAACTCAAGGAGCCGGGGCAGGTGCTGAAGTGCCGCCATTACCACCATGCGGCCAGCGGGCGCGAGATTCCTGTCGAGATTCATGCCGTGCTGGTCGAACGTCAGGGTGGGCAGGGAACCGAGCGGCTGATCGTCGAAGCGATCAGCGATCTTTCGGAGGTCGCCCGCCTGTCGCAGGAGCAGCGTCTGACAGAACTCGGCCTGCTGGCGGCGGGAATCGCCCATGAGATACACAATCCGCTCGGTTCCATGCGGCTTGCCGTCGATGGTCTGCTACGCAATCTGCGCAGCGGCCAGAACGGCCAGCAACGCATTGTCGGCTATCTGGAAATGATGAGCGCAGAAATCGATCGCTGTACCGGCGTGACCCAGCGCCTACTGCTGCTTTCCCGGCTGCCGCAGCCGCAGGCCCAGATCGTCAAGCTCAATCCGGCGGTCAGTGATACGCTGCAACTCCTCGAATTCGACGCGAAGAGCCGCGGGATCGTGCAGAACGTGAACCTAGAGCCGAACGATTTGACGGTGCTGGCCGACGACAGCGACCTGCGCATGCTTGCTCTGAACCTGATGCAAAACGCGCACCATGCGATGCCCGGGGGCGGTGAACTGATCGTCCGAACCGCAAGGGACGGGCGGCGTGCGCTTATCGAGGTGAGCGACACCGGAAAAGGAATTTCCGAGGCGGATATCGAGCGGATTTTTGATCCGTTTTTCAGTCACCGGGCCGACGGCGAAGCGGGGACCGGGCTGGGGCTGACGATCTGCAAGACTATCGTCGAACGCTATGCCGGCACCATCGAGGTGGTGAGCGAACCAGGGCGCGGGGCAGTATTCCGGGTTTTCCTGCCGCTCAAGGAGAGCTGAAAAGTGAGCAAATCGATTCTGGTTATCGATGACGATCGGGTGTTCAACCAGATATTGGTCGAGCAGATCAGGGACATGGGGCTGACGGCGATTGGCGCCAACGACTGGCGTACCGCATCGGAAATCCTTGTCGAATCCGAGCCCGACCTGATTTTTCTCGACCTCAAGCTGCCCGATGCCGACACGCCGAAACTGGTCGAATCGCTGGCGCCGCAATTCCCGGTCGTGATACTTACCGGCTACGGGTCGATCCGCAATGCGGTCAGCCTGATCCAGGCGGGTGCGGTGGAGTACCTGACCAAGCCGGTTGGACTCGATGAACTTGAAATCACCATTCGGCGCGAGCTGGAAAACGCCGAGTTGCGGCGCCGCAATGCCTTCTATCGCTGGCAACTGGAATCACGTCGGCCCGGCCCGATGGTCGGCAATTCGCCGCCGATTCAGGAATTGCTCGACCTGATCGCGGCCGTCGCGCCGACCGATGCGACCGTCCTGATTCAGGGCGAGTCCGGCACCGGCAAGGAGATGGTTGCGCAGGCCATCCATGAAGGCAGTTCCCGCCGCGGCCGCGAGATGGTGACGGTCGACGGTAGTACCTTGCAGGAAACCTTGTTCGAGTCCGAATTGTTCGGTCACGAACGCGGTGCATTTACCGGCGCCGATCGCCAAAAGAAAGGCTTGATCGAGGCGGCCGAGGGAAGCACGCTATTCCTGGACGAAATTGGCGAAACGACGCTGGCCAACCAGGCCCGGCTGCTGCGCGTCCTGGAAACCGGCACCTTTCGCCGGGTCGGCGGCACCGCAAGCCTGCATGCCGATGTGCGCTTCGTCGTCGCCAGTAACCGTGATCTTGCCGAGATGAGCCGGGCCGGAGACTTTCGCAGCGACCTCTATTTTCGGCTCGCCAGTTTCGTCGTCAAGGTGCCGCCGCTGCGCGAGCGGTGCGACGACATTCCACTGCTTGCCCAGCATTTTATCCAGCGTTTTTCCCGCGGCGTCGAGCGGAACATGACTGCCGAGACGGTCAAGCTGCTGATGGCCTACGACTGGCCAGGAAATGTCCGCGAACTACGCAACCTGCTCGAGCGCGCGGTGATTCTTGCCGGTCGGAGCGGGCGCATCAGCCCCGAATATTTCGGCAACCTGGCCTCGCGCCGAGACGATGCCGTAGTGCTTTCCTTTGCGCATGAGCCGCGTCTCGACGAAGTTGAGAAAGACTACTTGCGCAGCACCTTGCAGCGGCATGGCGGAAACCGGGCACGCGCGGCTGCGGTTCTGGGAATCAGCGAACGCAACATCTATCGCCTGATCAAGCAGTACGAACTGGCCGAGTAATGGCCAGCGCCCGAAAGCGCCACGCGCGCCAGCGAAGGTTACGCGCTGGCAACCCGCATGGCGATGTGGGCCAGCGCATCCTCGACCTGGTCGATCAGGATCAGGCAGAGATCACCACCCTGCAAACGTTCCAGGGCGAAGTCGATGGCGATGAACTCGCCATCGATGGCATCGATGCGCTGCGTGCGTCTGGCATTGACCAGGCCGTCACGTAACAGCGCGATGACTTCGCCGTCTTCGCGGCCGCGCTGGCAGGCGTCCTGATAGAGGATCACATCGTCGAAAGCGTCGCCGAGGATTTCAGTTTGCTGACGGATGTCTTCGTCCCGGCGGTCGCCGGCGCCGCTGATGACTACTGAACGGCGGGTCGCCGGCATATTCTCGATGGCCTCGACCAGCGCCTGGATGGCATCCGGGTTGTGTCCGTAGTCGGCAATCAGCGTTGCACCCTTGTAGTCGAAGACGTTGAACCGCCCTGGTGCTGTCTGCGCGTCGCTGACGAAGCCGGCCAGCGCCCGCTCGATAACTTCCCATGAATAGGCGAGCGCCCAGCCGGTGGCGATCGCCGCCATGGCATTTTCGACCTGAAACCCGATCGTGCCGTTGCGCGTGAGCGGGATCTTGGCCAGCGGGATGCGCTGCTGGCGGCGCCCTTCGCCGCAGACGATGGCATCGCGTTCAACGTAGACGACGCGCCGGCCCTGCGCGCGATGCGTCGCGAGCACAGGATTCATGCGATCCTGGGCGAAGAAAATGATGTTTCCCGGGCAGTGCTGGGCCATCGCCGCGACGACCGGGTCGGCCGCGTTGAGAACGGCACTGCCGTCAGGCGCAACGTTTTCGACGATCACTCTTTTGACGACCGCCAACTCATCGACCGTGGTGATGAAATTCAGCCCGAGGTGGTCGCCGATACCGATATTAGTGATGACCGCAACGTCGCACAAGTCGAAGCCGAGCCCTTCGCGCAACACGCCACCGCGCGCGGTTTCGAAGACGGCGGCGTCGACGTCGGGATGCAGCAGCACGTTGCGTGCACTCTTCGGGCCGGAACAGTCGCCGTCATCGGTGCGCCTGCCCTGGATGTAGACGCCGTCGGTGCTGGTCATGCCGACGCGCAGGCCGTTGCTTTCGAAAATGCGGCCGATCAGGCGGCTGGTCGTCGTCTTGCCGTTGGTGCCGGCGATCGCGACGACCGGGATGCGGGCATTGTCGCCATCCGGGAACATCATGCCGACGATGGCTTCGCCGACCGCACGGCCTTTGCCGAATGACGGGTCGAGATGCATGCGCAGGCCAGGTGCCGCGTTGACTTCGACGATGCCGCCACCCTGTTCCTCGAGCGGCTTGAGCATGGTGTCGCAGACGACATCGATGCCGCAGATGTCGAGGCCGACAGTCTGGGCGGCGGCGATGGCGGCAGCTGCCAGCTCAGGGTGCACATCATCGGTGACATCGGTAGCGGTGCCGCCAGTGGATAGATTGGCGTTGTTGCGCAGAACGACGCGGGCGCCGCGCGTCGGGATCGAATCGGCGTCATGGCCTTGCTCGGCCAGACGGGCGAGCGCAATCTCGTCGAAGCGGATCTTGGTCAGTGACGTGGCGTGGCCATCGCTGCGTCGAGGATCACTGTTGACGATGTCCACCAGCTCGCGCACGGTATGGGCGCCATCGCCGATGACCAGCGGCGGATCGCGGCGGGCGGCGGCGATCAGCTTGTCGCCGATGACCAGCAGGCGCCAGTCGTGGCCGGGAAGAAATTTCTCGACCATGATGTCGTCGCGATAATCGATGGCGACACGGTAGGCGTGGCGCACCTGTTCTTCGCTGGTCAGGTTGACCGAGATACCCTTGCCCTGATTGCCATCCTGTGGCTTGACGACGACCGGCAGCCCGATTTCCCGGGCGGCGGCCCAGGCATCGTCCTCATCGGCGACCGGACGACCGCGCGGGACTGCAACACCTGCTGCGTGCAGCAGGGTCTTGGTCAGCTCCTTGTCCTGCGCGATGGCTTCGGCGATGGCGCTGGTGAAGCTGGTTTCGGCTGCCTGAATGCGCTGTTGCCGGCTGCCCCAGCCAAACTGGACGAGGCTGCCCTGGGTCAGGCGGCGATAGGGAATGCCGCGGGTCAAGGCCGCGGCGACGATGGCGCCGGTGGATGGCCCGAGGCGGATGTCTTCATCGAGTTCGCGCAGTTCCGTCAGGGCGCCATCGAGGTCGAAGGGAGTGTCTGCGAGCGCGGCCCGGCAAAGTTCCTCGGCGCGGTCGAAGGCGAGGCGACCGACATCTTCCTCGGTGTATTCGACGACGACCTGATAGACGCCGCTTTCAATGGTTTGTGCCGTGCGGCTGAAGGTCACCGGGCAACCGGCCTGGGCCTGCAGGCCCAGGGCAGCGAATTCCAGCGCGTGCGCCATCGAGACGGTATCGAGATGGTCGGCGGGGATCAGATCGCCCAGTTCCGGAAAGCGCTCACGGAGGCGGACTTCGAAGCCCGGCAGATTGACGATGGCGCTCTCGGCGCCTTCACAGGTGACGATGGCTTGAATCGCGGTGTGCCGGCTCCACAAGTTGGGGCCGCGCAGGGCACGAATACGGGAAACTTCCATGACGCTGGGTCCTTGTTATTTCTTGACTGCTACCGGCGGTTTGCCGGTTGCGCGTTCTTGCTTCGCAGTGAGGGTAGGGCGGCGGGTTCCGGCAATTCAAGGCCGAAGGTCTTGACCGCAGTGCTGATCACCTCCTGCGTCAGCCCGAGGGCCCAGCCTGCGGCAACGGCTGCCAGCACGTTGGCGATGGTGGCGGGGTCCTTCTGTTTGCCGATCGCCGGCACGTCGCCGAGTCGACAGAGGCGGATTTCGTCGTTGCCGGTGGCCAGCGTGATGCGCCCGTCACGGACGAAAACGCCGCGACCGCCATCCGTGAGTTGGGCGGCCATGGCCGGGCAGGCCGGGTCGGCGGCGAAGAAGATGACTTCGCCATCGCACAGTTCGGCCATTTCCGCGACGGTCGGATCGGACGCATTGAGGATGGCGTAGCCATTGCGCAGTACAACGTCGATTTGGGTACGGTAGGTGTTGCGGAAAGTCGTGAAGTATTCACCGCCATCAGGCTGCACATCCCAGCGTGCGAGGTCCTCTACGGCCGGGTCGATGTTGGTGACGATACCGACCAAACAGCGGTCGTAGGCGAGCCCCTCGCCGAGTATGGTGCGGCCGCCGTTCTCGATGACAGCGGCTTCGACGGCACGGTTGAGCAGCAGGCGATGGCCGCCATTCCAGGTTGCGGCGTCGCTTTTCTGGACATGGCGACGGTCGAGATGGACGCCGTCGCTGCAAGCCAGGCCGACATGCTTGCCAGACAAATAGATCAGGTGGGCTACCAGCTTGGCGACGGCGGTCTTGCCACGCGTGCCGGTGACACCAACGACCGGGATACGGCTGCTTTCGTCGGCGGCGAACAGGCTGTCGACGATTGCCTTGCCGACCGGGCGCGGCTTGCCGACACCCGGACGCAGATGCATCAGGAGGCCGGGGCCGGCGTTGACTTCGACGATGGCGCCACCCTGCACGCCCAGTGGTTTCGCGATGTCTTCGGCGACGAGGTCGATGCCGGCGATGTCGAGGCCGACAATACGGGCGGCGAGCGCGGCCAGTTCGGCAGTTTCCGGGTGCACTTCGTCGGTAACGTCGAAGGCATGGTTGGCATTGCGTTGGATCAATACCTCACGGCCACTGGCCGGAACGTCATCGGCGAACAGGCCCTGGCGTTCGAGTTCCATGCGGGCTGCGGAGTCGATGCGGATGTTCGACAGCGGGTGCAATTCGGTCGGGCCGCGTCGGGGATCGGAATTGATCTGGATATCGATCAGTTCGCGCACGGTCGATTTTCCGTCGCCCGTGACCAGCACCATGTCGCCGCGGTTGGCGGCGATCAGCTTGCCACCGATGACCAGCAGGCGATGCTCGGTGCCGGGGATCGAGCGTTCGACCAGCACCCCGCTGCCCTCGTCGACGGCGATCGCATACGCCTTTTCGACTTCTTCGCGGGTCTTGACGTCGATGAACACGCCGCGCCCGTGGTTGCCATCGACCGGCTTGACGCAAATTGGCAGGCCGATATCTTCGGCGGCATCCCAGGCATCTTCGGCGCTGGTGACTTCGCGACCTTCGGGAATCGGCACGCCGCAGGATTCGAGCAGCGACTTGGTGAGGTCCTTGTCGCGTGAAATGGTTTCGGCGATGGCGCTGGTGCGGTCGGTTTCGGCCGTCCAGATGCGGCGCAGCGCGGCGCCGTAGCCGATCTGGACCAGGTTGCCATCCTCGAGCAGGCGGATGGTGGGCATGTCGCGATCATCGGCTGCATCGACGATGCTTGCGGTTGACGGCCCGAGGCACTTGGAATCAACCATGTCACCCAGTTCTTCGATCGTGGCGTTGACATCGAAAGCTTGGTCCTCGATTGCCGCCATGATCAGCTCGCGGCCCTTGATCAGCGCAGCGCGGGTGACTTCTTCGTGCCAGGCGCGGATGGCAACCTTGTAAACCCCGCGTTCGGAAGTTTCGCGCGCCTTGCCGAAGCCGCCGGGCAGGCCGGCCAGATTCTGCAGTTCAAGCGTGACGTGTTCGAGAATGTGCCCGGCCCAGGTCCCTTCCTGCAGTCGTTTCAAGAATCCGCCGCGCTCGCCGATGTTGCAGCGATGCTCGATCAGCGAAGGCAGCCAGGCGGTCAGGCGTTCGTAAAGGCCGGGTATCTTGTTGGAGGGAAAGTCCTCCAGTTCGCCGATGTTGACCCAGGCTTCGAGCACCGGGCGGTAAGTCCAGATGTTCGGGCCACGCAGGGAAACGATGTCCCGGATGATGATGTCTTTTTTCGTCATGCTTGCTTCGCCCGGCTCCGTCTCGCTGTATGAAAAATTATGGGGCAGTTGGTGATTATTAACGCTTTCGTAGCTTGATGGCTGACCCGCGTCAAAAAAATGTCACAAGCTGGCACGCGGCGTTACAGGAAGCGGTCGAGCAACTTGCGGCTGTGACGATCGAGAGTGCCGGTGTCGCGGATCAGAAACTCGATGCCATGGGTGTCGGCGATCAGCAGCCGGGTTTGCGACAGGCGCCGGATATCCTCCTCGCCCTTGAGTATCAGCGCGGCCTTGCCGCGATTGGTGGCAACTTGCCAGGTGCTTGGGCAGGCGAAGCTAGAAACTTCGATGATTTTCTCGATTTCCGGCACGAATTCACGGCTCGCCAGTTCTTCGTCGAGCAACTGGCCGCTGGCCGGTGGCAGGTCGGCGATGCGCTCGACCCAGCCGACTTCATGACCCTCGCCATTGACCAGCGAGATGCCCTCGTCGGGTGCGGCGATCGGGAAAGTGCGCACGGGCACGACGCCGTGATGCACATCGCCATTTTTTGCCGTTAAAACCAGTTGACCGTAGGGGTCGCGTTGCAGCTGGAAATTGGTGTTCGACATGTTCACCTTCACGCGGTCGGTGCCTTGGGGATGATGTTGATCAGCGGCTCCGGCGCCTCGGTATCGACGTTGCGCGCCTGGGCCTGATAGAGCCTGAAATAGTGGCCTTCGGCGGCCATCAGTTCGTCGTGGTTGCCCAGTTCGACCAGCCGGCCGCGATCCATGACGACCAGCCGGTCGGCCTTCCTGAGCGTGGACAGGCGGTGGGCGATGGCGATCGTCGTGCGGCCGCGCACCAGGTTGTCGAGCGCCTTCTGGATTTCCTTCTCGGTTTCCGTGTTGACCGAGGAAGTCGCTTCGTCGAGGATCAGGATCTTCGGATCGATCAGCAAGGCACGGGCGATCGAGATGCGCTGGCGTTCGCCGCCGGAAAGACCCTGGCCACGTTCGCCGACCAGCGAGTCGTAGCCGTGCGGCAGGCGCAGGATGAACTCGTGGGCGTGCGCGGCGCGGGCGGCGCCGATGATTTCCTGGCGCGTCGCATCGGGCTTGCCGTAGGCGATGTTCTCGGCGATGGTGCCGAAGAAGAGGAAGGGTTCCTGCAACACGAGGCCGATGTGGCGCCGGAATTCGGCGACCGGCAGCGAGCGGACATCGACGCCGTCGATGAAGACGGCGCCTTCGGTGACGTCGTAGAAGCGGCAGATCAGGTTGACCAGCGTGCTCTTGCCGGAACCCGAATGGCCGACGAGGCCGATCATCTCGCCCGGTTCGATGGTCAGGTTGACGTCGCGGGTGACGGCGCGCGTGCCGTAGCGGAAACTGGCTTTGCGCAATTCGAGGCGGCCCTCGACCTTGTCGAGGTGCACCGGGTTGGCCGGCTCGGGCACGCTGGAAACGTGGTCGAGAATGTCGAAGATGCGTTTGGCGCCGGCGGCGGCCTTCTGCGTTACCGAGACGATGCGGCTCATCGAGTCGAGGCGGGTATAGAAGCGGCTGATATAGGCGAGAAAGGCGGTCAGCACACCGACCGTGATGTCGCCCTTGGAGATCTGCCAGATGCCGAAGGCCCAGACGACCAGCAGGCCGATTTCAGTAAGCAGCGTGACAGTTGGCGAGAACAGCGACCAGGTCTTGTTCAGCTTGTCGTTCATCGCCAGGTTGCGGCCGTTCGATTCGCGGAAACGCTCGGCTTCGCGCTTTTCCTGGGCGAAAGCCTTGACCACGCGAATGCCGGGGATGGTGTCGGCCAGCACGTTGGTCACTTCGGCCCAGACGCGGTCGACCTTCTCGAAACCGGTGCGCAGCTTGTCGCGCACGACATGAATCATCCAGGCGATGAAGGGTAGCGGGACCAGCGTGACGATCGCCAGCCAGGGATTGATCGAGAACAGGATGCCGGCGGTCATCACGATCATCAGCACGTCGGTGGCGAAATCGAGCAGGTGCAGCGACAGGAAGACGTTGATGCGGTCAGTTTCCGAACCGATGCGCGCCATCAGGTCGCCGGTGCGCTTGCCGCCGAAGTATTCGAGCGAGAGGCCGAGCAGGTGCTCGTAGGTCGTCGTTCGCAGGTCGCGGCCGATGCGCTCGGAAACCAGCGCCAGGATGTAGGTGCGCGCCCAGCCGAGCACCCAGGCCAGCAGCGAGGCGCCGAGCAGGCCGCCGAGGTAGAGTTCGACCAGGCTCCAGTCGATCGGCTGGCCGTTCTGGAACGGGATCAGCACCTTGTCCATCAAGGGCATGGTCAGGTAGGGGGCGACCAGGGTTGCCGCAGTCGACGCCAGGGCGAGCAGAAATCCGGCCAGCAGCTGCAACTTATATGGTCTGGCGAAGCGCCACAGGCGAAACAGGGTCCAAGTTGACGGCGGCGTCGCGGTTTCGTGGGTGCAGATCGGGCATTCGTCCATGCCGGGCTCAAGCGGCGCCTTGCATTTTGGGCAGAAATCCTCGGTCGACCGCACCACAGGCTGACCGCTGGCAAGGCTCTTCAGTTGCAGCTCAAATTCCGAGAGAAGGCGCAGGGCCGCCAGATTGTTGCCCAGCGTGTAGCGCCAGCAGGCAAGCCGGCCCTTGTCGTCGATCAGTTCCAGCGTGCCGACCCCGGCATGGTCGAGGTGCTTGAGCTCCAGCCCGCTGCGCAGCGGCCACTGCTGCCATTCGCTTCCGCCCGGGGCGCGGGCCAGCAGGCGCTGGTTGGTGATGACGACCAAGCCGTCGGCGAAGTGCAGGCGCCCATCGAGGTCGATTTCGACCCAGGCCTGCATTTTTTCCGCGGCGGTCAGCAAGGTTTCGACTTCGGCGGACCAGTGGCCGGGAAGCGTGGGCTCGGTGCCGACGCGATTTTGTGCGCTGTGGGTCATCGGCGGAGTATATCGCAAGGCTCGGGTTGGCGGCTTAACGCCCGAGTTTTCCGGCGATTGACTCACGTCAAGGCGTAGGATGGTCACCTGCCGTTGAATATGGCCTGACCCAAAACAAGGAACTTCATGTTTCGCATCTCTCAGTACATGCAGGAAATCGCCGCGCCGACACCGCTCGGTCCAAAGCGCAATCCGCCCGGCCCGGTGGTCATCTGGAACCTGATCCGGCGCTGCAACCTGACCTGCAAACATTGCTACTCGATCTCGGCAGACACGAACTTCCCCGGTGAGCTGACGACCGAGCAGGTATACACGGTGATGGATGATCTCAAGGATTTTCGCGTGCCGGTGCTGATCTTGTCCGGCGGCGAGCCGCTGTTGCGGCCGGATATCTACGACATCGCCAAGCGTGCCAAGGCCAGGGGTTTCTATGTCGGCCTGTCGTCGAACGGCACGCTGATCGACAAGAACAATATCGACAAGATCGCCGAATGCGATTTCAACTATGTCGGCGTGTCGCTTGATGGCATTCGCGAAACGCACGACAAGTTCCGCCGAATGGAAGGTGCTTTCGAAGCATCGTTGAAAGGCATACGTTTGTGCCGCGATCTTGGCCTGAAAATCGGCGTCCGCTTCACGATGACGCAGGACAACGCCCACGACCTGCCGGAATTGCTCAAGCTGGTCGAGGATGAAGGCATCGACCGCTTCTATTTCTCGCACCTCAACTATGCCGGGCGCGGCAACAAGAACCGCAAGGACGATGCGCAGCATCAACTCACCCGCTGGGCGATGGACCTGCTGTTCGATACCTGCTGGGAATACCAGCAGCGCGGCCTGCACAAAGAGTTCACCACTGGCAACAACGACGCCGACGGCGTCTATTTCCTGTATTGGGTGCGCCGGCGCTTTCCGGAACAGGCCGCCCATGTCGAAGCCAAGCTGCGCCAGTGGGGCGGCAATTCGTCGGGCGTCAATGTCGCCAATATCGACAACCTGGGCAATGTGCATCCGGACACGATGTGGTGGCATCACAATCTCGGCAGCGTCAAGGAACGACCGTTCTCGCAGATCTGGCCGGATACAAGCGACCCGTTGATGGCCGGCCTGAAGCAGCATCCGCGAACGGTCAAGGGGCGTTGCGGCCAATGCGCCTACTTCGCGATCTGCAACGGCAACACCCGCGTCCGGGCGCAACAGATGACCGGCGACGCCTGGGCCGAAGACCCCGGCTGCTACCTTTCCGACGAGGAAATCGGACTATGAACCACTGGAAAATCCTGATCCCGGCCGGCTTCGCCGCCTACTTCCTGTTCGGCATGGCGCAACTGGCCGAAGCAGCCGACGAATTTGCCAAAACTGCCGCCAACTACAAGCAGCATTGCTCGTCCTGCCACGGTGTCGACCGCCTCGGCGGCATCGGCCCGGCGCTGGTCCCGGAAAACCTGGCCCGCCTGCGCAAGCCGGAAGCCGAGAAAGTTATCCGTGACGGCCGCCCGGCGACGCAGATGGCCGGCTTCGGCAAACAACTGAACGAGGCTGAAATCAAGGCGCTGGTCGACTTCGCCTACACGCCGATAAAGCCGATGCCGGTCTGGGGCGAGAAGGAAATCAATGCCTCGCGCATCGTCAATTTCGCGCCGGGCAGCCTGCCCGATCGGCCGCAGTTCAGCGCCGATCCGCTGAACCTGTTCATCGTCGTCGAAAGCGGCGACCATCATGTGTCCATCCTCGACGGCGACAGGCTGGAGCCGATCCACCGTTTCCAGTCGCGCTTCGCCCTGCACGGCGGGCCGAAATTCACGCCGGACGGGCGTTTCGTCTTTTTCGCTTCGCGCGACGGCTGGATCACCAAATTCGACCTGTGGAATCTGAAGGTGGTTGCCGAAGTGCGCGCCGGCATCAACACGCGCAACGCAGCGGTCTCCGGCGACGGCAAGTGGGTGGCGGTGGCCAACTACCTGCCGCACAGCCTGGTCATCCTTGACGCCGACCTCAACCTCAAGAAAATCCTGCCGGTGACCGACAAGGACGGCAAGGTCAGCTCGCGCGTTTCGGCCGTCTACGATGCCTCACCGCGCCAGAGCTTCGTGGTGGCGCTGAAAGACGTCAAGGAAGTGTGGGAGGTTTCATACAATCCGCTGGCGCCGGATATTCCGGACGGCATGATCCACGATTTCAAGTACCGCGAAGGGACTTTCCTGCCCGGTTTCCTGAACCCGCAACGTACCCAGCTCGACGATTATCTCGACGACTTCTACTTCACACAGGGCTACGACGAAGTAATGGGTGCCTCGCGCAACGATGCCAAGGCGGCGGTCACCGGCCAGGTCGTCAACCTCGATGCCCGAAAGAAAATTGCCGATCTCGAACTCCCCGGCATGCCGCACCTCGGCTCGGGAATCAGCTGGACCTGGCAGGGACGCCCGGTGATGGCGACGCCGAACTTGAACGAAGGCCTGATCAGCGTCATCGACATGCAGACCTGGCAAACGGTGAAACAGATCAAGACACGCGGTCCCGGTTTCTTCATGCGCAGCCACGAAAACAGCCGCTACGCGTGGACCGATTCGATGATGAGCAAAGAGTACAAGGACACCATGCAAGTCATCGACAAGGAAACGCTGGAGGTCGTCGCCGAACTCAAGCCGGTGCCGGGCAAGACCTTCGCCCACGTCGAATTCACCCGGGACGGCCGGTACGTGCTGGCCAGCCTGTGGGACATGGACGGCGCTTTGATCATCTACGATGCCGAAACGCTGAAGGAAGTAAAGCGCCTGCCGATGAAGAAGCCGGTTGGCAAGTACAACGTCTGGAACAAGATCACCAAGTCGGAAGGCACCAGTCACTGAGGATGGCCGTTTGGTTTTCGGCCGATAATCCCGGTCGACCGTAGCAGCAGCCTTTCGCATGGTTGCCTTGACAACATACGGCATTGCCGTATTATTTGCCCATGAATACCGTTGCCGAAACCGAGATATTCCAGCGTTACGCAGCATCCATCTGGTCGGAAAGTGAGCGCCTCGAATTCATCGACTGGATTGCCGCCAATCCGTTGGCGGGTGACGTGATTCCCGGATCGGGCGGTTGCCGGAAAGTGAGATGGACTCGCGCGGGCATGGGCAAGCGTGGCGGTGCGCGGGTAATTTATTTTAACGTGCTGGATGGTCGAATCTGGTTGCTGATTGCTTACGCGAAAGCCAGGTTCGACAACCTGCCAGCCGGGTTTTTATCCAGACTGAAAGCCGAGGTGGAACATGGATAAGGAAATGGAGCAATTCCAGAACGACTTGCTGGCGTCTGTTCGCCAGATGAAATCCGGTAAGGCGGTACGGGTGACAACCGTCGAAGTGTCGGCCGCAACCGAGGCGCGCAACCGCGTCGGCATGTCGCAAAGTGATTTCGCCAGGCTGCTTGGTGTTTCAGTGCGCACCCTGCAGGATTGGGAGCAGGGGCGGCGCGAGCCTTCTGGCGCCGCGAAGACCTTGCTGCGCATTGCCTCGCAGAACCCGGAGGCGATCAGGGCGGCGGCATGATCGAAGACGTGGTCGGTTAACTGTTTTTGGCGACACCGTGATTAAAACTCTGCGGTCAAACCGATCATGGCCTTCATTGCACCTTCTGTTGGTTGAAGCGCAACCGGAACGACGCCTCAGAGCCTAAGACCGTATGCCAACTTGGCTTCAACGCGGGGGCCTAATCCAAAATCCGTTTCGGCATGAAGATCTAGTGATATCACGTCGAAGTGTTTCAGTGCATAACCCTTCATGAAGTCCGAATACGTACTGCCATTTCTGTAAAGCTCATAGTGCAGATACCCCTTGTAGTGATCATCTGCGTAATATGCCCAGGGGTTCAGCACTAAATGATTCATTTCATCAAAGGTTGCTTGCCCTACGCCCAAACCAAGTTGTAGATCACCCACTTTCTTGGCCAAGCCAACTGCCACTTCTCTGAATTCCTGATCGAGGTATCCGACAACAAATGCGGAAACCTCATCGGCTATTTCATATTCAAGGTAGGCCATAACTGTAGACAGCGACCGTTGAACACTTTTGTCTTTGCTGATGTAACCCACTACTTGTATTTCGCCTGAGACACCTTCTGCGTGAGCAAATTGGCCGCCAAGAATCAGCACCGCCGCGATCAAGGACATCTTGATCCAGAGCCTGTTCGGCGCCGAGTTTAACCAACCGTAGCGGCGGTCGTCGAGCCTCATCGATCACACCACCATTCGATGAATTCATAGGGTTCGCCGTCTGCCCAGGACCAGTTGTCCAGCCAGCGAGTCCGGATCAGTCGCTCCTCGGCCAAACGTCGTACCAGCACATTGAGGCCGTTTGCGGTGCGCGCATGGATCGCCAGCGATGGCAGTCCGCGTGCGGCGGCTTCTCGCTCCAGTTCCCGCATGAGTGCTGTCGCCCCACCCCTTCCATTCCACTCTGGTAGGACGGCGATGGTATCGACGTAATACTGCTGCCCTGCATTGCTGGCGACCATCTTGGGATCAGCATCCCGCAGACAGCTCAGCGCTGCGTCATAGGGTGTCGCCAGCAGGTAACCCACGATGACTTGACCTGCCTTGAGCCCCAGGGTCAGGTTGTCCGGGTCGTGCAACGCCCTTGCAAAAAAGTCTTCGGCATCCGGATACTGCCAAGCAGCAGGGAAACACCCCGCCTCGATGGTCAATATGGCCGCCAGATTGGCTGTACTAGAGGTCAGCCGTTCCACTTGCAGGTCGGGTTGAAGATCGATTGCCGGCTTCATCGACAATATCCGACTCATGATCCGACCAAGGCAGCCACGCCGTCATAGCCGGTGCTGTAAAGCCAGGCGCCGAACAGGCCCTGAATAAGTGACAAGGCCACGAGGGAAACCATGATGCGGGTAACGCCGGCAAGCCGAAAGAAGATGACGATCTGCTCAGGGCCTTCCCATATGATGGCCTTGACCGAAACGAGCAGAAAGGTCAGGTAGCCCGCTATCCGGTTTTCGCCATGGATGATGTCGGCGGAACGCCGCAGCGCCTCGCCCAGCGTGATGTCTTGACCGCTTTTTATCTGCACGAGGTAGAAGGCGACGGCGGCTACAAAGTCGTAGGCCCATGTGGCGAGGAAAATGCTCCAATAGTCGTGCCCGCGGTACTTCATGAAGGCGACCATCGTCGCAAGAAGAATGGCGACCCAGTAGTCTGTGACGACATAGAGCGTTCGTCTTGCGGCGGTGGCTGTGACCTTGCCGGTCTTGGAGAGGAGGGTGTCGTCGGCGCGAATGTCGAAAAATGCAGACACCACGTTTACAGCGAGGTGAAACCTCCTTCTTGCCCAATGCTTGACTGGGGCGGCTTTCAAAGCGATCCCCATTGTTTCAGCAACGCTCCATATTGGCGCGTAGCGTTCGCTGATATCAGTGCGGTAAAACTTGTGCGGCAGAACGATCGGTCGATCAGGCCCTGGGCCACCCGACGCGCGGCGGCGTTCGGGTGGAGCCAGTGAAATGGGTAGTCGTTGTTGGCCATCGGTTCGTCATCCATTAGCTACATCAGGACTCGCTCACGGTAAATTTTTTCAGGAAATCGCAGGGCTGATATTTCTGCTTCGACTGATGCAGGCCCTGCAATCCGATGTCTTGTTCCCAGTTGTAGTGCCTGATACCACGCGCCTTCAGTAGTCTGGCCTCTTCCCAGTAGAGAACGTCGCAGACGCCGCCATGAAAGGTATGGTTGGTTTTTGAAAAATGAACGATGGCCATTTCACCGGGCAGCAACTCAAAGGAGGAAAAACCGACCAGTTGGGTGTCGACATAAAGCCCGATGGTTTCGATGCGGGGATCGGCCGACCCCAGAAAGCGCTCGAAGGCGTGGTACTCATGGCAGGCCTGTGGCGAAGCGTAGCCTTTGCGCGCTGCCCACAGCGCGAATAACGCGCGGAATTCATCGGCGTCGATGGCATGCAAAGGCGCATGGCGTACCGCGTATGTCGGATGTTTAGCTGCGAACTGACGGATACTGGCCGGCGAACGCTGTGTCCCACCCATTCGGGCATGTTGGCGATGTGTTCGACGGCATAAACATAATCGGTGGCGGCGTCATCTTCTGTGACTGCAAAGCCGGCCTCGGCAAGCGCGTGCGCCGCGCATGCGGGAATCAAACGCAGGACGGCAGGATGGTATTGCGCCTTGGCCATGCCTAGCAGTTGCATGGCGGTTTCCGCCAGACGGTGACGGCCAATGAAGGCAAGGACGGTGGATTCCTGGACGTAGTCGGTAAACCGGACGACCAGATTGCCGTGCAAGGACTAGACCTGCGCGTTCCAGGCATACAGGTTGGTGAAACTGAAATCCGAATAGGGCGGGAAGGCATGAACCACCGCCTCGATGGCCGCACGGTCGGTGAGTTCCAGTGGCTTGAATTCGGGGAAGTCGGGAATCATAGGATGGCGTCGTAGTCGGTGTTGGACTTGCCGTGAACCGCGCGAGAAGATTCCAGACAGCGCCCCAAGAGTTGAGAACGTGACAAATAGTCACGCGTATTATGAGACGATGATCGTTTAGTAAGTGAATGTCACGCAATCTACGTAATTTCATGGCATGGAAAATGCCAAGGCCGAATTCGCCAAGCGTCTGCACGGGGCGCTGGAAACTGCGGGGGTGCCCGCCAAGCCCGCCGTGTTGGAGCGGGAATTCAACCAGCGCTACTGGGGCAAGCCGATAACGTTGTACGGTGTGCGGCGTTGGTTACTCGGCGAGTCCATACCTACCCACGACAAGTTGCTGTGCCTGGCTGAATGGCTGGGTGTTGAGCCAGCAGTCCTGCGCTATGGAGATGAAATGCCCAAGGCAGTGCGCGCCCGCCGCAAGCTATGGGACGAGGGCATCGGCTATCAGGAACGAGAGATTTTTGAGCTGTTCCTCAAGCTGCCGGTGCCGCAGCGCAAGGTGGCGCGAGAAGTGATCGTCGCACTGGCACGGGCGAATGGGATATTGGCGATGGAGGATAAAGGGTGACAATGGGAATTGACCCGATTACCTGGAAATCGTCAGCCGAACTGAAGCCGGTGCCGGGCAAGACCTTTGCCCACGTCGAATTCACCCGGGACGGCAGGTACGTGCTGGCCAGCCTGTGGGACATGGATGGCGCGTTGATCATCTACGATGCCGAGACGCTGAAGGAAGTGAAGCGCCTGCCGATGAAGAAGCCGGTTGGCAAGTACAACGTCAGGAACAAGATCACCAAGTCGGAAGGCACCAGCCACTGATCTGCCGGGAGAGGACTCGATTTTTGGGCAAAATTTTCGGTTGACCGCAACAACAGCTTCCGCAATCGTGTCTCTGAAGGAACAAAATTGCCGGGGTATTCCTCTATCGTATTTTGATACGACATTATTCCGATCTTTCCGGTCCCGCACTCTTGATGCCCGGCGCCGATTCCTGCATGAGCTTGCGCATGCAGGCATTATATGATGTGATGACACATTGATATTTCTGAAACGAGTGTGTTTCAGTGTAGGCAGCACCGCCTGGTGCTGTGTCAGCCCGAATATTCGTATTCTGGACGCCTTGGTATTCATGCGGGAACAGGTGCCGCATGTAAACAATGGGACAGATAGATGAAAACACGGCATTTGCTAGCGATTGATCCGCAAGGTCATCTGAGTAACCAGCCTCTCCAGATGGCTGCTGACGACCAAACCGTCCACTGCGTGGACTCCGTAGTCGCGGCAAAAAAGGTTCTTGCCAAGAATTACTGCAGTGTTGGGCTGGTTGTGTTTGAGTCATTGGCGCCAACTTTTCAGGACGACATCGAGCTATTGATCGCGGCTAACCCGTTGACCGAGTGGATTGCACTTGTTTCGCCAAAAATACTGGAGGCGAAAGCATTTCAGTCATTCATATTGAACGCCTTCCATGACTACCATACCCTGCCGATCGAGCCGCAACGGCTTGCAATGGGCATTGGTCATGCTTGCGGCAAGGCGAGGTTGCGCCTTGCCCTGACCAATCCAGGCAACGTAACCGGGCGTTTCGGGATTTTTGGTGCCAGCCCGATCATGGTGAGCTTTTTTCGCCAACTTGAAAAAGTGCTCCAGGCGGACCTGCCGGTTCTAATTGGCGGCGAGTCGGGTACTGGCAAGGAATTGGTGGCACAGGCGATACATGACCATTCGACACGCTCGGAAAAACCCTTTGTCGCGGTGAACTGCGGTGCCATACCTGACGCGCTGATCCAGTCCGAGTTGTTCGGGCATGAGCGGGGCGCGTTTACGGGTGCGGATAAGCTCAAGATCGGGAGCATCGAGGCGGCGAACGGCGGGGTACTGTTTCTTGATGAAATCGGCGATCTGCCACTGGATTTGCAGGGAAATTTGTTACGGATTCTTCAGGAGCGCAAGGTTACCCGCCTTGGGGCAACGCGCGCGATTCCGGTCGATTTCAGGCTTGTTGCGGCAACTAATGTCGATCTGCAGGAAGCCATCCGCGCCAAGCGCTTTCGCGAAGATTTGTTCTATCGCCTGAACGTCATCCAGTTGCAACTGCCACCGCTGAGGGAGCGTGATGGCGACGTTCGCATACTGGCGGATGCCGTTCTTAAAAATTTTGTGTCGATTGAGCGAAATTCGCCGGTGACCGGATTCAGTGCAGACGCCATGCGCGCGATGAACGCCTATCACTGGCCGGGCAATGTTCGCGAACTTATCAACCGGGTTCATCGCGGTGTCATCATGAGCGATAACAAGTTGCTCAGCGCCGTTGATCTGGGCTTTGAAACTTATGCCGTGGAGCAGCACACGGTGACGTTGGAGGCAGCACGTGCTTCATTCGAACGGGATATTGTCGAAACAAGTCTGCGCGCCAATGGCAACAATGTGGCCAAGACTGCCCGTCAACTAGGCGTTTCCCGTGTCACGCTTTACCGGGTGATTAGCAAACTGAATATCGAGTTGTAAGAAGCCCCCTCTGATTTTTCGAGCGTCAAAGCACTGGTCACGTCTACCGATTCTTCTTGGCGTTCTGTGCTGCGCAACTATGCCAAGAACTGGATCCATGATTTAGCCTGGTATCTATCAAGCGAAGCCGCTCCCTGAAGCGGACAAAGGGCAATGTCATTGCCCGTCACTTCGTTGTATCAAGTTTGATACAGCCGCCAGAAGAGAAAAATTCCTTTTATTTTCATAAAACAAGGGCTCCTTTTTGCCAAGTTGCGTGAAGATCTATTGCGAAACAGGTGTTTCGTATTGTTTACACATGTTGCATGGAGCGGTCTTGTGGGGTTTTTGCAAAATTCTATTAAATTCGTTTTTAATCCGTATGTTATAACTTTAAACACACTATGGCATGGTCATTGCTATTGAGTAATCGGAGGGCGTAGCACAAGGCTGCGGCCACTTCAAATAATCTTGATAGGAGACTTACCATGAACAAGACTCTTTTGGCAGTGGCCATTGCGTTGGCCTACAGTGTGACTTCCGCATGGGCGGCTGAACCACAGCAACAGCGGGGCGGCGGAGAATCAGATCCATCGCTTCAGTTGGCCGTTGACGACCACAGCACCAACAGCGACAACCGCCACGATAACGGCGAGAGAAACGCCAAGAATCTGGGTGGGTATGGCAACGCAGCAGCCAATAATGGCTCGACTGCAAACGCCAACTTTTCCAACTCGTTCAACGAGAGCAAGGCGATCGCCAAGGTCGACTTGACGGGTACTGTTACCGGCAACACGGTGTACGGGATCGGCAACGTTGTCGGCAATAGCGGTACTGCCGATGGCGCTGCTGGCGGCAAGGGTGGCAAGGGCTACGGCGGTGAGGATACTGGTGGCACTGGTGGCAACGGCGGCAATGGCGGCTCTGGTGGCGCGGTGGTAATGCTGGCAACCACTGGCGCTGCGGCGCAGGGGGTCGGCGGTCTGGTGGTGGCGGTGGTTATGCTGCATCCTGAATGGCAGTGCCTCGGCTGGAGCGGCCCGCAATGGCAGTGCTACGGCTGGGGACGGTGGCGCTGGTGGCGAGGCCAGGGTGCGAGAAGCACCAACAGCGGCGACATAGGGCCGCGAGCGGCAGCAGCGGTTCATTGGGCTTGGGCGCGGGCGGTAGCACGCTCGCAGGCAGCGCAGGCAAGGGTGGCTCAGCGAGAGCCTCCGATACGACCAGCGGCGGATCTGCCGGCGCGATGGGCGCGGGCCTCGGTGGGATCGCCGGGTCAGACCAGGACAAGGCCAAGGGGCTTATGGGTGGCAATCAGACTGCAACCAATAGCGGTGGTGCAGGTAGCGGTAGTGCGAACGCCAATGGCGGTGGCGCTACCAGCGGTGCGGTATGCGGTACGGGTGGTGGTGGAACGACCGGTGCGTTGACGGGCACGGGTGGTTCGGGTAGCGGCACATCTTCCGCTTCAACCGGTACCGCGACGGCGTCTGGTGGCAATGGCGGTACAGCGACCAACAACGGTGGTGCTGGTGGTGCTGGTGGATCGGCGACCAATGGTAGTGCTTCGACCTGGCTTCGAACGGTAGCGCCACCGCGACGGCAGGCAATGGTGCGGTTGGTGCAGCTGGCGCAGCCGGTGGGGCGAGTGGCTCCAGTTCTGGTGGCGAGGGTGCAGTTGGCGCTGTCGGTGGTGCTGGCGGTACTGGCAAGGTGGTGCTGGCGGAGTCGGCAACGGCGCTGTCGGTGGTGCCGGTGGTGCGGGCGGCTCTATCGCCCTCGACGCGGGTACGTTCAACATGTCCAACAACATGAGCAGCGTTGGTCAATCTGCCGCCGGTGTCATGGTGGCAGCGCAGAACAGCGGCATGAACGCGATGGTTCAGCAAGCGGTCAACGTCCAGGCCAACCTGAACGTCGGCAAGTAAGCCGTAATCGGTCCTGGGGCCAACCGGCCCCAGGACTTCTTGCTTTGCAAGAAAGGGGAAGTGACGTGAAAGCAACTACGCATTCCCGTTGGCTGGTTGTCATGACCTTGCTTGGCGGTGCATACCTGCCCGCTCAGGTAAGTGCTGAAGAGGCTGAGCAGGCGGCAACGGTGCGCGCTACCGAGATTTTTGGCAATGTTGCGGTCAACAGTCAGGATCTCGCTTTTTCCCGTGGCGGCGCCGAAGTCACCCTTAACGATCTCAAGAGCGTTGGCGAGGTGAGTCAGAATCATGCTTCCAACTTGGTAACGGGCGGTAACTTTGTCACTGATGGTTCGTTCGCAGGTGCGACTGGATTCTCTACAGTGGTGCAGAATTCTGGCAACAACGTATTGATTCAGAACGCGACCATCATCAATGTGCGCGTTCAATAATGCCCTCCTTTGCCATTAGGCATCTTTGCCTTCTCCCGTTGCTCGTTGGCAGTCTTGGAGTTTGGGCAGGTCCCGGGGGGTTGGTGGAAATCCCGGTCCAGGCGGGTGGCAATTTTTCCGTTCCGGTCTACAGCATGAAGGAACAGCGCTTCCAGAAGACCATTCATCAGAAATACGACTTCAGTTGCGGTTCAGCCGCACTGGCCACTTTGCTGACTCACCATTACGATTTTCCGGTAAGTGAGCAGGACGTTTTCAGCGAAATGTTCGCCCGCGGTGATCAGGCGAAAATCAAGAAGGAGGGATTCTCCTTACTGGATATCAAGAACTATCTGGCTAACCATGGTTTTGATGCTGACGGCTACATCGCCGAAGTTGACAAACTTCCCGTTGCAGGGGTCCCGGCCATCGTTCTGGTAAAGGAACAAGGCTATTACCATTTCGTGGTGATCAAGGGTTTGCGCAATGGCCGGGTTCTGATTGGCGACCCGTCTTCAGGTACCCGGTCCATTTCGAAGAGCCGATTCACCGAAATCTGGGCGAACCAGATTCTGTTCGTGATCAAGAACAAGCTGGATCTGGCCCGATTCAATACTGACCGCGATTGGCATGCTGCTCCGGGTAGCCCGATCTCTGCCGGCTACCATCGAGGTACCGCCGACTACAATCTGGCCAAGCGCGGGCCTTCGGATTTCTGACCGTGATGGCGATACTCTCCTCCCGTTTCAAGCTTTCCGGTTTGTTGCTCGCGTGCGGGTTGGGGGTGTCCGTACAGTTCCTGGCGAGCAGCCTCGAAACACTGATTTTTGGTAATGTCATCCAGATCGCGGTTGGTGCTGACAAAGACAATATGGCGCGCTCTGGGCGGGGCACTCGTGCATGCGAAGCTGCCAAACGCCACGCGTTGGAGGTAGCACCGGAACTCTTGTCGCTCGCCGACTGGCCGCTGGATGAGCATCTCCCGGCAGAGTGCATGAGTGTTCCAGGTGAGTCCTTGGCAGCAATCGACGATCCGCTGCCAGAAGCAATCGAGATCGCGGATGTGCCGCCTGTCATTACCGTAGTGGCTTCTGTGTTTGGCGAAGACGCACCTGTGGCAATGAAATCACCACCAGTCCAGCCGCGTAATGTAGTTAATCAATCACATCCGTTGGGGCAGCAGATTGCTGCGGTCGACACGGCGTCGCTGGACGAAATCCGTGGTGGTTTTGAAATGAAAGGAAGCGGGCTCCAGTTCTCAATTGGTATCGAGCGGGCGGTATTCATCAACGGTAACTTGATAGCCACCAACGTGCTGAATCTAAAGGATCTCCAGTCGGTCGCCGGCGGCGCCAGCGTCGCGGCGGGTGCCGTGCCGACAGTATCTTCAACAGGTGCGCTGATCGTTCAAAATGGAGCTGAAAACTACGTGGCCTCACAGGTCCGCCAGAATCCGGCAGCAACGGTCATTCAGAACACTCTGAACGACCAGAGGATCCAGAGTGTCACGACCATCAACGCAAACGTCAACAGCATGCAAATGGCGCGCGCAATCTCCCTCCAAAACGCAATCCAGACCGGCATTGTCAGTTCGTTGCGTCGCTGACAACGACTATGGCTAGCCGTCTCGCCAAGGCGGATTTAAATTGAAAACGGGCCATTGCACAGGCCCGTTTTCTATACTGCCAGCGCGTAGTACGCGCCGTCAGAAAGCCATTGGCACACGCAGCCCAAGGGTTACATCGGGCGTATCCCGTGTGACGCCGACACCGACGGTAAGGCCAACCGAGGTGGATGGGGATACACGCTGGGAATAACCGAGAAGCAATGTTCCAAGCTGGATACGCGAAGAATTTATGGCGTCCGACCCGTTGATCTTGGTTTTGCCCACCGAAGCGCCATCGTAGCCAAGGCTGAACGAAGATTTTTCATTGAGCGCCAATCCCATCCCGAAGTTGTATCCGATAACATCGCCTGGCTTCACGTCACCTATATCCACGTCACCTTGGGTGGTATTCATCGTTACGTCAGAGCGCGCGAAATTGTACTGATAGTTCAAACCACCGAAGAAGACAGCGGGATCCGTTGGGTAAAGTATGGTTACACCCGGTTGCAGGGTGTAGAAACCAGAACCGGTTGGCAACTCCGTCTCAAGCCGGTTGGTAATCAACTCTGGTGCCAGGGTGGTGTCCGTCAATACTTCGAACGGATCCTTACCCGTGTGACTCTTGAAGCGCAGGGAACCGATATATACCGGCTTGTCTACCGAGGTTTCGTTGAATTGGTAACGCGCTGTTGCCTCGACATCGCCGATGCCTTGTCCGGTGCTTGTGAAGAGTTCATCACGGCCAGCGCCGATATTGAGGGGGCGGGTCAGTTGATCGTCTGAGCGATAGACATACGGGACCTTGGCCTCAAGCTCCATGCGATTGGTCACGCCCCAACGACCTGTAAAGTTGGCGACTGTCGAATTGCGTCTGACCTCGCGCACATCGATAAGGCCGATCGTTATGGCCGGAATGATGGTGTAGCCGACGAGGGATACCCGATTGCTTGAAGAGTACGCGTACTGTAGTCCGGTCTCAAACGAGAATTGACCGGCAGGCGTAAGCACTCCAGGTTGTTCGAATATCTGTGCCACCTGCTGTACGCGCTCCGGCCGGCTTGCTCCAACCGTAGAGGGTTGTTGCGAAGCAGCGGCAGCTTGCGGAACCGGCGCCACCTGTGCAACCTGGGCCACCTGTGCGGGCTGGGTTTCCTTGCCCTTCGCTTCCGTGGCAACTGCGGTTGCAGCAGTCTTGGTCGTATCATCAACACCGAGAACTTTCTGCATTTGCAGCAGCTTGGCATCGGCTTCCGCCAGTTGTTTCCGGAGGGCCTCCATCCGTTTGGCCTGCGCGCTGATTTGTGCCTTTAGCGCCTTGGCCTCAGTTGGAGAGATCTCGCTCCCTTGGGCGAAGCCGCTGAATACTATTGCCATTGCCCCGACCATGCAGCTAAGCCGGAATGGAATCGGTAATTGCCGATTGCGTTGTTGACTGATTGGCATTTCGAAACCCCTCATAACTTCAATAACAACGTTAATACTACTCTGCAACCTATTGATAAAACGCAAACATGCTGCACCTTGGCGGATGCTGTTGTAATTTTGATACACACCACGTAAATTGAGTCGTCCGGTTTCATCAATATTTATTGACGATGCTTGGCTGAATTCCAGTCAGCGCGCAATTCTTCAGGCGATACCAACAGCGAGACAGCCCAGCCTTGATGGCACTTGGCATTTTCGTCAGGAACTTAAGCTATTGGCTCGGGATAATGTAATCTACTAAGCATCTATCAGACTTATAGGTCTTTCGAGGCGCCCTGATATGTCTGCCGGACTTCGGGGCAGATCAAGCGCAAAAAGCTGGTGCGGTTGTACGGTTGAACAAATCTGCCCGTCATCAGATTCTCAACGGCTTGGTTCTGGAATAGCTATATCGCTATGAGCAAAGAACAATTCGAAAGCGCAAGGAAGCTTTGGTTTGTGGTTGCCAATCGTCTGACGCAAATGCTGTTCTTGCGAACGCCATTGCGTTCTTCGAGCGATCTGGAGAATATCCAAGCCTTATCACAGGGCACAGAGGACGCGACCAGTGCCGGATATCAAAGGAAAGTGGCTTTTGGGCAAGCGCAAGAGGTTTCCACAGACGTTGTAGTTCTGAGATTATCCAATCCGACTGCCGAGCGAGATACCGGAAGGTCTTTGGACGATTGGGCCTATGCGACTGTGGCGAATGAGCTAGAGAAAAACAGTCCCGACAAGGTCATTTTGACGCGGGTGTTCGCAGAATCTGCGGGCGATGAAAAAAAAGCGAAAGCTTTATATATTCAGATGCGGGTTGAACGTCTTATCGACGAAGCGAGAATGCGAACAAGGGTAGCCTCTTGCCAACGTGACATTTTCGAAAATGCCCAGGTCGTATCACAAAGGATAAAGCTGGAGCCGAACACTGCAAGGCCGACGGACGAATGGGCCTATGCCACCGTGGCGAATGAATTGGATAAAAAAAGTCCAGACAAGGCCACTTGGACAAGGGCGTTCGCAAAATCAGGGGGCCACGAAAGCAAAGCGAAAGCGTTGTACATTCAAATGCGGGTTGAACGTCTTGTCGCTGAAGATTATATGGACAGACGGAAAATCGTTGCCAAACGTGAAGCGTTGAAAGCAGAGCAACAGCGCGAACGGAGCAAAAAGCGAGTAGCCGAATTGGTTCTCCTTAAAGCGCATGAAGAAGCGAAACTGGAACAACAGCGGCGTGTTGCCACCCAAAACCAGATTGCCCAGTCCGAAGCAGGGGGTCAGAAACTCGCACGTGAGGGGGGCCAACGCCGATCAGGAAAAGTTCCGATTTGGCATTTCATTATTGTCTTGATTGCGCTTCTTTCTGCAGTGCTCATTGTTCAGGCAGTCATCCGGGTATCAGCTTCCAAGCCATCAGAATTATCCATAATGGATTTGAATTCGAAGGCGGAAGCCGGAAGTGTCGAAGCTCAGCTTGCCTTGGGCATACGCTACCTGAAGGGAGACAAGGTGCCGAAGAACCAGCACAACGCTGTCTATTGGTTTCAGAAGGCGGCAGATCAAGGTGACACGGACGCGCAGGCGGAACTAGGGCGGCTCTATGCTGTTGGCGAAGGTGTGACTAAGGACGGAGTGCGTGCGAAGCAGTTACTGGAGAATGCAGCGCGGAAAGGTAGTGTTCGGGCGCAACTCCCACTCGGCATCTTGCTTATAGATCTTGGCGACGAGAAAAGTGGCGCTGAATGGGTACTAAAGGCAGCCCAACAAGGGGAGCCATTTGCGCAAGCCTATTTAGGTCACTTGTACAGGAATGGCATAGGACTTCCCAAAGATGCGCCCAAAGGGGTCGAATGGCTTGTCAAGGGAATGAGCCAAGGCGATGCCGTAGCGGAAACTCAACTTGGCATCCTGTACCTCGCAGGAGACGGTGTTCCGAAAGATATTTTCAAAGGACTCGAGCTGCTTGAGAAGGCCGCCGGCAAGGGGAATGCTGAAGCACAATTCAACCTGGGCATGGCCTACACTTATGGGAAAAAGGTAGGAGTAGATGTGCCCGTAGATTCCGCGAAGGGCCTTGACTGGCTCGAAAAAGCTGTTGCACAAGGGCATGTTCGTGCCATGGTTGGTCTTGGGTGGGCTTATCAGAAAGGTGACGGCGTACCAAGGGATTCATTCAAGGCATTCGAACTGGCACAAAGGGCATCGGCGAAGGGAAATATGGATGGCCAAAGCAATTTGGCCGAGTTTTATGAGAAAGGTGAAGCTGTAGGTAAAGACAGGGCCAAAGCGCTCGAGTTATACAAGCCAGCCGCTGCCCATGGGGTCATAGCCAGTCAGCAGGGTCTCGCAAGAATATATGGCGAAAAAGGTGGCGAGCACTATGATCCAGTGTTGGCGGCCGCTTGGCTTATGGTTGCTTCAGCCACGGGAAATGAGGAGGCGGAAAAGCAGCGTCAAGGACTGGAAGCAGCCCTAACCCCACGGCAGGTTTTGGAGGCTACGAGCTTGGCGGCCAGTTGGACAAAAGGAACAGTCATTTTTCATTGACGGTTGTGCCCGGCGAAATGGCGCAAGCATTGAAGGGTAGCCATTCGGGACTGCCTACATCCAATCCTTCGGCGATGTCCCGCTCGCGCTGAAACCTGCCTCGTTCTGGCGCGCCGACTTGCCGGATACCCATTTCAATAGCGGTCCATCGGGATTTTTCTGTTGGGTTTCTGCGCAGGCCCCCAGGCACAGCGCACACTGGGTACAGGAAAACATGTGACGCTTGATGCTGCGCGGCTTGAGGCGCATCGGGCAGACGGCATTGCAGGCCGCCTCGCGCTCCGGCAGGCAGGTGCTGCACGAAGATGCACGCGAACGGTCGAAGCCGACGACAAGTGCCCGCGGGTTTTTCATCCAGGCCAGGCTTTGAAACAGACCGACCGAGCACATGTAACGACAAAACAGGTGGCGGGCGAACAGAAAATCGAGGCTCAGCAGCAAGGTCATGATGCCGAGGAATACTGCCTGATTGCGAGTCGGCGTGCCGTGCCAGATATTTCCGTAGATTTCGGCCGGCGGCAGCACATAGGTTAACAGCACGACTGCCCAGCTGAAGGCCAGTGCAATGGCGAGCACTATCGCAACCGGCCACCAGCGCCAGTCGCGCTGCCGGGTTCGGCCATCGGCGGTCGTTGCCGGCAGGCTTTGGCTTTCCCAGACGCCGGCCTTGCCGCTGGCGCGGATGACCAGCGCGTTGATCCACTCAACGAGTGGAAAGTGCGGGCACACCCAGCCGCAGAACAGCCGCCCCCACTTCATGGCGACGAAAATCAGCATGCCGCCCAGTGCAAATACCGGAACGATCAGGCGCAGGACAATGTTAAGCCCGGCTTCGATGCCATTGGCGCCGCGCCCCTGGAAGGCATCCAGCCCCAGTCGCCACTCGAATCCAAGCAACCAGGCATGATCGGCGTACAGGTTGACCCGAAATAGATTGAAAACCGGCGCGAAAATGAACAACAGGTAGAAGGTGGCCTGCATCAGGCGCCGTCTTCGTTGCATGCGGCGGGCTGCCGGCAAGGGAGCGGCGATTACAGGAATGATGGGGTGCATCCGTTTGCCGGGAACTTTGGTGCCGGCCGGCTATTTATAAGCGTTCGATTATACCGCTTGCGGTGGGCCATCATGGAGCGTTGGCCAATGGTTGCGGTCGACCGGGAAAAGTAGCGAAAAATTGCAGCCGCGGATCCGTCGTGCCACCCAATGGTTTTGTGACCCGGATCAAGTTATTGATAATTAGTCGAGTAATACACTTTGCGTCCAGTATGACCTGCACTGCGACAACGACAATCCGGCGCACTTCATGTTTTGCGAGAATTGGGAATCACGCGAGTTGTGGCAGACTCACATGGATGCCCCGCATCTTGCAGCCTATATGAAAGCTACCGACGGCGCCGTTGCCGAATTCGTCGTGAACGAAATGACCCGGATCGGTTGACCAGCCCAGCAGGCCAGGAGATTTAACAATGAAAGCAGTCGCACTTACCCATTACCTTTCAGTCGATAATCCGAATGCGTTTCTTGACGTGGATCTGCCCAAGCCGACCGCTACGGGTCGCGATCTTCTGGTCGCGGTGAAGGCCGTGTCGATCAACCCGGTCGATACGAAGGTCCGCGCCCCCAAGGATCAAGTTGAGACTACGCCTCGCGTTCTTGGCTGGGATGCCAGCGGGATTGTCGAAGCCGTCGGCCCGGAGGTCACGCTCTTCAAACCGGGGGATGAAGTCTATTACGCCGGTGATATCACCCGGTCCGGTTCCAATGCCGAGTTTCAGCTGGTTGATGAGCGCATTGTCGGTTTCAAACCGAAGAGCCTCGGCTTTGCCGAAGCCGCAGCGCTGCCGCTGACAACGATCACCGCCTACGAGGCCTTCTTCGATCGTCTCGGCATTGATCGTGATGGTGCCGACAAAGGGCAGTCGATTCTCATCATCGGCGCAGGCGGGGGTGTCGGCTCGATCGGCATTCAACTTGCCAAGGCCGCCGGACTTGTCGTCATCGCCACGGCTTCGCGCCCGGAGACGGCAAACTGGGTCACAGCGCTTGGCGCAGATCACGTTGTCAATCACCGCGAACCGATGGTTGAACAGGTGCGTGCCCTCGGGTTTCGGCATGTCGATTACATCGCGATCTTCAACGACATGCGCCACTGGGAAGCGGCGGTTGAACTGATCCGGCCGCAGGGCGGGATCGTCACGATCGATGCCACCGACCTGCCGATGCCGATGGCCGGCATGAAGATGAAGGCGGCCAGCCTGCATTGGGAATTCATGTTCGCCCGCGCCATGCACCAGACGCCTGACATGATCGAGCAGCACAAACTGCTGACCTACGTGGCAAATGAAATCGACGCTGGACGAATTCGCACGACGCTCAGCGAAGTCCTGACGCCGATCAACGCCGAAAACATCCGGGCCGCCCATGCGCTCATCGAAACAGGAAAGGCAAAAGGCAAGATCGTCGTTCAATCCTTCTGAAATAAATGCCGGGATTCGACTGGCAGAGCGTTACGGTCAACCGGGAAAATCGGTGAAAATTGCAGATCTGCCTGCTTTCGAAAACTTTCAAGCGTGTCCACAATCGTCCTTTTCAACAAGCCGTGGGGCGTTCTCAGCCAGTTCACGCCGGAGGGCAAATGGCGGGCGCTGGACACGTTCATTCCGGTCAGGAATGTGTATGTCGCCGGACGCCTTGATGCCGACAGCGAAGGTCTGCTGATCCTGACTGACGACGGCAGCCTGCAGGCAAAGATCGCCGATCCGAAACACAAGCTGGAAAAGATTTACTGGGCACAGGTCGAGGGCGTGCCCGACGAGGGGGCGCTCGATCGGCTGCGGCACGGCATCAAGCTCTCGGATTTCACCGCGCAACCCGCCAAGCTGCGGCTGATCGAAGAGCCGGCCGGACTGTGGCCGCGCGACCCGCCGATTCGTTACCGGGCGGCGATTCCGACGGCGTGGCTGGAAATCCGCATTTCCGAAGGAAAGAATCGTCAGGTCAGGCGGATGACAGCGGCAATCGGTTATCCTACGCTGCGGTTGATCAGGGCGGCTGTCGGGCCATTCACGCTGGATGGCCTGGCGCCCGGCGAGTGGCGAAAAAGTGCCGGCGGCCAAGTAAATTTACAAGGAAAATCCAATGTTTAAGACAGTGATCGCCGCCGGGTTCGGATTGGTGCTGAGCGCCGCCGCCTGGGGGCAAGGCTCGATGCCGGTCGTCGAGTTAAGCGCAGGATTCCATCGCATCGAAGCTGAAGTGGCGGCCAGCGACCAGAACCGGCAGATCGGCCTGATGAATCGCCAGACAATGCCGGCGCAGCACGGCATGCTTTTCGTCTTCACACAGAAAAACACCCATTGCATGTGGATGCGCAACACGCTGATTCCGCTGTCGGTCGCATTCATCGACGATGATGGTTACATTATCAATATCGAAGACATGCAGCCACAGACCGAGAACAACCATTGTGCCAGGGTGCCGGCCCGCTATGCGCTGGAGATGAATCTCGGCTGGTTCGCGCAACGCGGGCTGAAACCCGGTGTCAGGCTGGGCGGCCTCGACAAAGCGCCGCGTCCGCAATAATGGCCCGCAGCCATTGGCATCCGCGCCTTGTGGCTTGGGATGTGAATCGGGTTCTGCGCGGCTGGCTCGTCGAGCCGGGTTCGCTGACGGCGCGCTGCCAGGCGGCATGCCGCGATTTTCGCGTGCGCGTCCTGAGTTACGGCAAGGCGGCGCCGTTGGCCGACGAGGCGCCGGGCCACTGCAATGCCTGGGTTCGCGAGGTAGTGCTGGAATGTGACGGGGTGCCAGTGATTTTTGCCCATACCACGCTGTTGACCGCCGGCAGAGGCCGTCTCACACGCTGGCTGGCGCGCCTCGGCAGCCGTTCGCTGGGCTCGCTGCTGTTTTCCTGGCCAGGTATCCGGCGCGGGATGATCGAATACTGCCGGCTCGATGCGCGACATCCGTTGTTCCGCCGGGCGGCGGAGCACGGTGAACACGGAAAATACCTGTGGGCACGGCGCTCGTGGCATCGCCTCGGCGGGCAAAAAGTGCTGGTGACCGAGGTTTTCCTGCCGGCGATTGCCCACCTCGAATAGCGGTCGGCGCCCCGCATGGGGCGATTGCGCGCTTAGCCGGCAGCGAGCGCCAGCGTTCCCCGGAGGCCCAGCGTTTCATCGGTGATCAGGTGGACCGGCATGTCCTGCGCCAGGTGGCGGTGCTCGCGCTTGGCCAGGAAAGCGTCGATGAAGGGTTCGGCATCGCTGCCGGGCAGCAGCTTGGCGGCGATGCCACCGGCCAGATAGACGCCGCCGCGGGACAGCCAGTGCAGCGCGAGGTCGCCGGCGAAAGCGCCGTAGCATTCAAGCCACAGGCGCAAGGTCTTCACGGCGAGCGGGTCGCTGCCGACGAGGGCGGCGCTGCCGATTTCGTCCGCTCGTTGTGGTCGACCGCCAAAAAATGCATAAATCCGCGCCAGGCCGGGGCCGGAGACGATATCTTCAGTGGTCACACGGCCGTTCTGATCAAGTAGCCAGCGCCAGAGTTCGCCCTGTTCGGCGGTCTGCGGCGCAAAGCCCATGTGCCCGCCTTCGCCGGCGATGATGCGGTAGCGGTCACCTTGCCAGACAAGTCCGGCGACGCCGAGTCCGGTTCCGGCGCCGAGAATGACGCGCGGCGCATGGTCGATCGGCTGGCCGGCGTACAGCGTGACGATATTTTCGGCATCGACCAGCGCCAGGCCATGGGCGGCGGCGGCAAAATCGTTGGCCAGCGAGACTTTCGGTATGGCGAAGCGGCGAGCCAAATTGCTGGCTACCAGTGACCATGGCAGGTAGGTCAGTTTGGCGCTTTGGCCATCGGTCGGCCCGGCGACACCGAAGCAGGCGGCGGCGATCGATGGGCGGTCAGCGAGAAATTCGTCCAGCAACGCATCGAAGGTCGGGTAGTCGGCGCTGGCGAAACGTTGCTGGCGGACGATGCGGATGCTGCCGGCCGCATCCTTCTCGGCCAGCGCCAGCAGGGTTTTGGTGCCGCCGAGGTCGCCGCCGAGAATCATCGCTAGACCGCGACCTTGGCGGCAATATGCGGATGCGGGTCGTAACCGTCGAGCCGGAAGTCTTCGAATTTGAAGGAAAAAATGTCGTTGACCGCAGGGTTGATCCACATCGTCGGCAGGGTACGCGGTGTGCGGGAAAGCTGCAGCCTGGCCTGATCGAAATGGTTGCTGTAGATGTGGGCGTCGCCGAAGGTGTGCACGAATTCGCCGGGCTGGTAGTCGCAGACTTGCGCCAGCATCAGGGTCAGCAGCGCGTAGGAAGCGATGTTGAACGGGACGCCGAGGAAGATGTCGGCGCTGCGCTGATAAAGCTGGCACGACAGTTTGCCGTCGGCAACGTAGAACTGGAACAGGCAGTGGCAGGGCGGTAGCGCCATGCTGTCCACGTCGCCGGGGTTCCACGCGGAAACGATGTGGCGCCGCGAATCCGGGTTGTTCTTGAGGCTGCTCACCAGTTGGGTGATCTGGTCCACGACGCGGCCGTCGGCGGTTTCCCAGCGCCGCCACTGTTTACCGTAGACCGGCCCGAGGTCGCCGTTCTCGTCAGCCCATTCGTCCCAGATGCGGACGCCGTTTTCTTTCAGGTAGGCGATGTTGGTGTCGCCCTGCAGGAACCATAGCAGTTCATGGACGATGGACTTCAGATGCAGCTTCTTGGTCGTCACCATCGGAAAGCCGCGCGCGAGGTCGAAGCGCATCTGCCAGCCGAAAACAGAGCGGGTGCCGGTGCCGGTGCGGTCGGATTTGTCGTGTCCTTTTTCCAGAACGTGGCGCATCAGGTCGAGGTATTGCTGCATGGGCGGAGACTGCCGAGCAAAATAGAGACACAATTTTACTGCACCCATAACTCGCGATGTGCCGCGATCATGAATCGCAGGGTAAACTGGCGATCGTCGGGAGGAGACAAGGGCGTGTTCAATAAATTGCGAGGGCTGGGCGGCTTGGTCGGGCCGAAGGTGGATCATCCGCTGGGCGACCCCAGGGAGCTGCGGCGCATTGTCGACGAGATTCCGGGCGACAACGCATTCAAGGCGCTCGACGAAGTGGTTGGCTGGCTCGAATCCTTGCAGGATGCCCGCGATTTTCCGGAAGACCGCCTCTACGACGCGATCAGCCGGCTCGATGACGCAGCGCAGCCGCACATCAAGCGACTGACATGGGATTACCTGCATGCACCGCGCGCTTCGCACACTGAAGAGCGGCGATTGTGGACCATCTGCCATGGATTCTGGACCGTGCTCGCCGCCGGCTATGAACGCTGCCTGGCTGCTGCGGGCCAGAAGGGCCGGGCTGGCGAGCAGATTCGAGTATTGCTGCCGGCCCTGACGGCACGGCTGATCGCAGCACTTGGCGCGGTTCTGAAGTGGGAGCGGTTTCGTTATGGACCATCGCTGGGTGTGCTTTGGCAGCGCCTCGGGTCGGCCCTTATGTTCGCCGAAAATGCCGGCGTCGCGACGCGCTCCATCCAGTTGCATGCGAACGTCTCCGGCGTCAGTAGCGCGCAGCAGGAGTTCGTCAAGCTGGTGGCTTTGCATGCGGCCTCGGTGGACAGCCTCTTGCCGCTGGAAATCGAATTGGCCGAACGGCTGATTGCCCACTTCCTGCCAGGCTTCGTGTTTTCTGCGCTGACCGAGCATGACAGCGTCTATTGGGTCGATCTCGAAATTGCCCAACCGCCGCTACGCATGGCCCGGATGCCGGCCCAATCGACACCGAGCCAGCGCTTTTTCAAACCGGGAAGCGCGCATGCCGGAATTGCTGCCTTGTTGGACGATCTCGAGCGCGGCCATGACCTGCCCGGCGACATCAACCTCGGCGGCCAGTACTTCGCCAAGGGGTTGCTTCCGGTGCTGCGCCATCTTGCTGCCTATCTGGCGCCGGTTCCGCCGCAACGGCGTCATGACCGGCATGGCGTAAAGCAGCGCGCGATCGTTCTCAACGGCCTGGCCAGCGCCTACATGGCGTTTTCCGGACAGTCGCGCGGGCTTGCCGACGGTGCCGCGACGGAAAACTGGGTCGTCGAGGATGTCAGCCATGGCGGCTTCGGGGCTGTACTCAATATCCTGCCAGGTGACGAGTGGCTCAAGATCGGCGCGCTGGTTGCCATGCAGTTGGAGGGCGGCGACAACTGGGTGCTCGGCGTCGTGCGCCGCTATCATCGCAGCAATAAGTCGGAAGCGCATGTCGGGGTCGAGACCCTCGCGCGCCAAGCGACGCCGGCCGAGCTGAAGCCGCGCGCCGCCTCGAGCTATGCGGCGCTGCCGGGTATCCGTACCTTGCTGATCCGTGACGGCAACGCGCCGGGCGAAGTGCGCGCCGTCATGCTCTTCGCTTCGTTCGACCTGCGCGCGACACTGGAGTGGAACGACGGCGACAAACGCATCCAGTTGAGCCCGGTCGCCCTTGTCGAACAGGGCGACGACTACGAGGTGGCGCGCTATCGTCTGGGGACGATAGCCTGATGCCTACTGGCGGATCGCCGCTTTCGGACGCCAGGCCTTGATGACGGCCGCGTCGGTTTCCGCGTAGGGGCCGCCGATCAGGTCGATGCAATAAGGCACGGCGGCGAAGATGCCGACGTGGGTCACTTTGCCTTCGGCATCGCGGACGCCTTCCAGTGTTTCCTTGATCGATTTCGGCTGGCCGGGCAGGTTGATGATCAGCGCCTGCTTGCGGATCACGGCGACCTGGCGCGAGAGGATGGCGGTCGGCACGAAATTCAGGCTGATGCGCCGCATTTCCTCGCCGAAGCCGGGCATTTCCTTGTCGCCGATCGCCAGTGTCGCTTCCGGCGTCACGTCGCGCCGGGCCGGGCCGGTGCCGCCGGTGGTCAGCACCAGATGGCAATTGCTGCGGTCGACCAGTTCGACGAGCACATTTTCGATGGCTTCCCGTTCGTCGGCGATCAGCCGGGTTTCGGCGCGCCACGGTGTGGTCAGTGCGCGGTCCAGCCATTCCTGCAGGGCCGGAATGCCCTTGTCTTCATAGATTCCGGTCGAGGCGCGGTCGCTGATCGACACCAGGCCGATGACCAGTTCTTCATTCTGCGGCATTGGGTGCTCCCAATTGGTCGAGTTCCTGCAGGATCTGGAATATGGCACGGAAACTCTTCGGCGGCTTGTTGGCTTCCTGCTCCTTGAGCGCGTTGCGCCGCAACTGGCGAAGTTGCTGGAGGTCGGCGCCGGGCCAGGTTGCGGTGATGTCGGCCAGCGCCGACTCATCTTCGAGCAGGCGGGTGCGCAGCCGTTCCAAGCGATGCAGGCGCGCGGTTTCGGCGGACGATTCACCGCGAACCAGCGCCAGTCCGGCGCGAATCGGTTCGTCGTCGGCGCTGCGCATCAGTTTGCCGAGATACTGCAATTGCCGCTTGTGTGCGCCATGCGCGGTAATTTTCTGGCAATCGCGCACCGCTTCATAGATATTTTCCGGCAGCTTGATGCGTTTGAGCTGGCCAGCCGAAAGCTCGACCAGTTCGGCGCCCAGGTCCTGCAGTTCGTGCATGGCCGCTTTCTTTTTGGTCTTCGAGGGCCGCTCTTGGCTGTCGGAAAAATCGTCGTCGTGCATGGTGGGCGTGAAAGGTTCGGGCTGCCTATGATAGCGGCTTTTGCAGCCGGACGGCCGGCATGCGTTGGGTGGGGCTGGTTGTTATACTGTGCGCGCGATGTCGTTTATTGGACAAGGAGCGAGACATGAGTTTGATCAGGAACTTCCTGGGAGTGGTCGCGTTGGCCGCTTCAACGGTGGCTACGGGTGCCGAGACGCCTTCATTGATCTGTTTTGGCAACGAGCCGTCGTGGCATCTGGATTTCTCGGGGCCCGCTGCGGCGCGGCTGGTGCTTCCGGACCAAAAGCCGGTGGGCTACCAGGGGAGCGAGACGCGCCTGTATTTTCTCGGCGAACGCGCCTGGCGCGGCAAGACGGCGGACGGCAAGGGCGACAGTCTCGTAGCCTTTCTGCGCGAAGTGGCTTGCAGCGATGGCATGTCCGAAATCAGGCATCCGTTGCTGGCGCGGGTTTCGCTGCCGGACGGCCGCTTTCTCGCCGGTTGCTGTCGCGTGCCCGCAGCGCCCGCAGCGCCGGCGCCGGCCGTGCTTGAGGGGCCGACATGGAAGCTTGCAGCCCTGGCCGGGTATGACGCGGGGTCTCTCGCCGCTTTGCGGCGTCCCGTCACGCTGCGTTTCGCCGAGGGCCGAATCGAAGGCTTCTCCGGCTGCAACCGATTATTCGGCAATTACACCGTGGACCGCGACAAACTGGTTCTTGGGCGACTGGCCGGAACGATGATGGCCTGTCCCGGACCGGCAATGAAGATCGAGAATGTCTTCAAGAGCGCGCTGAATGGCGATTTCCGTTTTCTGATCGGCAAAGATCGCCTGACCCTGACGCCGCCGGCCGGCGCCCCACTGGAGTTCCAGGTTGCGCCCGAACCCGAGCTCGACGGCGTTACCTGGGATGTCACCGGCTTCAATAATGGGCGGCAGGCCGTTGTCAGCCCGTTGCTCGGCACCAGGCTGAATCTGTCGTTCAAGGATGGCATGGTGCAGGGGTTCAGCGGCTGCAACAAGTTTCGCGCAAGCTACAAGCGCGAAGGCGACCGCTTGACCATCGCGCCGCTGGCCACGACGCGCATGGCGTGTGCCGCCGAAGGCCTCATGCAGCAGGAACGGGAATTCCTGGCGGCGCTCGAGAGCGTGACGGTGTGGACAATCCGGGATGGCATGCTGGACATGCATCGGGCTGATGGCGAGCGGGCCTTGACCGCCAATCTGGCGGGCAAATAGACGGCCAACCCATGGGGGGAATGTCGGCATGGGGGAAGGTGAGCGCCGCAGCCCTCGTCTTGGCGCTGGGCAATGTGGCGCTTGCGGCGGAACCCGATCTTGCGAGCGCGGAACGCCTGGTTGCCGAGAAGCGCTATCAGGAGGTCTATGATCTGCTCGAACCGTTCCGGGAGAGCATGGCGGGCAGCGGCAATTTCAACTATCTGGCGGGTCGCGCGGCGTTAGGCACCCAACAGGCAGCAAAGGCGCAAGCGCTATTGACGCGAAGCCTTGAACTGCAACCGGATCTGGTTGCGGCGCGCCTGGCTTTGGGGCGTGCCTATTTCGAACTCGGCATGTACGCGGAGGCAAAAATAGCCTTCGAGACGGTTTTTCGTTTCGACAACCTGCCACCTGATCTGGTGTCACAGGTGCTAATCTACGCCCGCGCGGCAGAGTCTTACCTTGAAAAAGGCGCTCGCCTGGTCGGGAATGGTTACGCGGAGACCGGCATCGGGCAGTATCGCGTCAATTCGACAAGCGGCACCAATGCGTTGGGCGGCGATGATCGTCGCGACACTTTCTACAATGCCCGCGTCGGTGGCGGCCTGAATTATGCGCTTCAGGACAACTACGCCCTCGATGTCGGTCTCGATTATCGCTTTCGCTACTACGACAACCCGGACAGCCGCAACGATTCCGATCTGCGCTGGCGCGCTGCCGGCAGTCGCTCGTTCGGTGAAAACAACCTGGCGCTCGGGGTGCGTGGGCGGACGAGCTATCGCGGCGACGGCATCTATCGCAACGACTACGGGCTATTCACGGATTACCGTTACCGGCTTGATCCCGACAACCAACTGACCAGCGGTCTCGAATTGCAGCGGCGGCGTTATCCGGTCGGCCCGTCGCGTGACCGGACCTTTTCGTCTGCGCTCGCCAATGTCGGCTGGGTACATGCGTTACAAGGGGGCGAATCGACGATTTCGCTCGTCGCCCATGGCGGCTACAATTTCGCCACCAACCGGCCTGATGGCGACTCCGTGGTCTATGGCCTGGCCGCGGCCTACGATTTCACCTTGAGCAAGACGCTGGGAGGGTTCGTGTTCGGTTCGTGGGAGCACGATTCTTACGATACGGATCGCATCCATTTTCATCCGGATGCCGTTGACCAGAGCGTCAACCTGACGCGTCAGGACAATCTGTACGAAGTCGGCGCTGGCCTGGCCTGGACCTTCATGCCGGGCTGGAGTTTGCGTCCGGAGATTCTTTATATTCGCGACCAAAGCAACGCGATCGCCTTCAATTACAGTTCAACCGAGGCCTGGGTCAACCTTCGCGTGGATTTCTGACGCGCCATGAACACAATCGATCGTGCAATTTCAAGCGTTTGCTGAGATCGAACCGGAAAGGTTAATCAATGACATCCGTTCGAATATAATCGCGCCATTCAGGTAGAACTTCGGCGGTACTCACGGTGGCCTGTCCGTTTTGATCAAGCCTGTTTATTCTATGGGGATGAAGCATGTCATTGACTGACCGGAAACTGGCTCTGGGCAAATTGAATCTGATGGTCGTCGGCTTGGCTCTGACGCTTCTCGTCGCCTGCCGGCCGGCAGAGGAGGCCGTTGCCCCGGAAATCCGGCCGGTGCGGGTAGTCACCATCCAGTCAGGGAACGGTGGCGATTCGGTGTCGCTCACCGGCAGGGTGCAGGCGGAATCGGAAGTCAATCTGGCGTTTCGTATCGACGGGCGCATGGTCAGCCGGGCGGTAAATGTCGGTGACACGGTCGCGGCCGGCCAGGAAATCGCGCGACTCAATCCGCAAAACGAGGAAGACGGTCTGCGTGCGGCGGAAGCCACCCTGCAGGGAGCCCGCGGACAACTCATCGAGGCGCGCGCCAACGAGACCCGTAACCGCTCGTTGCTGGCCCAGAACTTCATTTCCCAAGCGGCTTTCGACAGGATCGCGCAGCTCGCACAAAGTGCGCAGTCGCAGGTCGATGCGGCGCAGGCGCAGGTCGGCATCGCTCGCAACCGCCTCGGTTACACGCGGCTGCTGGCCGATGCCGGCGGCGTGGTGACCGCGGTTGGCGCCGAGCCAGGAGAGGTTGTCCAGGGAGGGCGCATGGTCGTTCAGGTTGCGCGCAAGGATGGTCGCGACGCGGTTTTTGACGTGTCCGCACGCTTAAAGGACATCGCGCCGGCAAATCCGGAAATTACCGTAACCCTGTCGACCGATCCGGCGGTGAAGGCCAAGGGTCGGGTGCGCGAGGTTTCGCCGCGCGCCGACCCGGTGACGGGAACCTTCGCGGTCCGCGTCGGACTGATCGACCCGCCGACCGCAATGCGACTGGGAACCACCGTAACCGGGCACATGCAGGTCGGCGCACCGCAGGGAATCGAGCTTCCCGCGTCGGCGCTGGTCCGCACCGAAGGCCGGTCGGCGGTGTGGGTCGTTGACCCGCAGGCGATGACGGTTTCCTTGCGCACCATCGAACTGCAGGCCTCCGACCCGGAGAAGGTCAGGGTGGCGGCGGGCCTGAACCAGGGCGAGATTGTCGTTGCCGCGGGCGTGCAGGCCTTGCGCCCGGGTCAGAAGGTCCGCCTGCTTGAGAAGCAGCCATGATCGGCCCGAATCTGTCGGAATGGGCGCTGGCCAACCGCTCACTGGTCATCTTCCTGATGATCGTCGCGGTGGTCGCCGGAACGTTCTCTTTTCAGCGTCTCGGCCGTGGCGAGGATCCCGCCTTCACCTTCCGGACAATGGTGGTCAGCGCCGCCTGGCCGGGCGCTACGGTCGAGGAGACCCTGAATCAGGTCACCGAACGTCTTGAGCGAACGATCCAGGAAACCGACTATCTCAACCGGGTGCGCAGCTACACCACGGCCGGCCAGACAACGATCTTTGTCGATCTGAAGCAGTTGACGCCGCCGCACAAGGTGCCCGACATCTGGTATCAGGTGCGCAAGAACATTGGCGACATGCGCGGCTCGCTGCCGGTTGGCGTCATCGGGCCAGGTTTCAACGACGACTTCGGCAGCACCTTCGGCATCATCTATGCCTTTACCGCCGACGGCTTCAGCTTCCGCGAGCTGCGCGATTATGTCGAAGCGGCGCGTTCGCGCCTGCTGCACGTCCCCGATGTGTCGAAAATCGAAGTGCTCGGCGCGCAGGAGGAGCGAATCTTCATCGAGTTCTCGACCGAGCGCCTGGCCGCACTGCGTCTCGACTACCCGACAATTCTCGCATCGCTGCAGGCGCAGAATCTCGTACGGCCGGCGGGCACCATCCAGACTGGGCAGGAGCGCGTGTTCCTGCGTGTCAGCGGTTCCTTCGATTCGGAACGCGACATCGAGTCCGTCAATCTCGTCGCCGGCGACCGCATCTTCCGACTTGGCGACATTGCCACGGTGCAGCGCGGCTTTTCCGATCCGCCGCAGCCGATGTTCCGCGTCAATGGCAAGCCCGCGATCGGCCTCGCCATTGCCATGCGTGACGCCGGCGACATCCTGGCGCTCGGCCGCAACGTTCGCAGCGTAATGGCGGACGTCAGCGCCGACCTGCCGCACGGTATCGAGCCGACGCTGGTCGCGGATCAGGCCGTCAGCGTCAACGTCGCGATCAACGATTTCATGACCTCGCTCTGGCAGGCGATCGTCATCATCCTCGTCTGTAGCTTCGTGAGCCTCGGCGGACGGCCCGGCGCCGTCGTCGCGCTGGCCATTCCGCTGACGCTGGCAGTCGTGTTCGCTGTGATGAATATTGCCAATATCGATCTCCACCGCATTTCGCTCGGTGCGCTGATCATCGCGCTGGGACTGCTGGTCGACGATGCGATGACGACTGTCGATGCCATGCTCCGCCGCCTCGGTGTGGGCGACAGCATGGATGATGCGGCTACCTTCGCCTACCGCACGCTGGCGGCCCCCATGCTGATCGGCGCACTGGTCACAATCGCAAGCTTCGTGCCGATCGGCTTCGCCAGAAGTAACGCTGGCGAGTACACTTTCGACATCTTTTCGGTGGTGGGCATTTCGCTCATCGCGTCGTGGCTGGTCGCGGTGGTCTTCGGACCGCTGCTCGGAAAGGCCATCCTGAAAGCGCCCAAGGTCGAGGCGGAGCCAAAACCGAGCAAGATGGTCGCTGTTTACAGCACCTTCCTGCTGGGCGCGATCCGCGCTCGATGGCTGACCATCGCCCTGACGCTGGCCGCTTTCGTCGCCGCCCTGTTTCTCCTGCGCTACGTGCCGCAACAGTTCTTTCCGTCCTCCGACCGGAGCGAATTGACCGTGGGCATGACGTTGCGGCAGAACGCCTCGATCTACGCGACCGAGGCACAGGCCAAGCGCCTCGAAGCGTTCCTGAAAGACGATCCCGACATCGACCACTTCAGCACCTATGTCGGCCGTGGTGCGATCCGTTTCATACTGACGCTCGATGTCCAACTGCCCAACCCATTCTTTGCCCAGTTCGTGATCGTCACCAAGGACCTCGAAGCGCGCGAGCGGGTGCAGGCCAAGCTGGAGAAAGTGCTCGCCGAGGAGTTTCCCGAGGTCGTCGCGCGCGTCTCGCCGCTTGAACTGGGGCCGCCGGTCGGCTGGCCGCTGCAATACCGGGTGACCGGCCCGGACAAGGACGAGGTGCGCAGAATAGCGCTCGAACTGGCCCAGGTGATGGGTTCCGATACCCGGACACGTTACATCAACTACGACTGGATGGAGCCGGCCCGGCAATTGCGCGTTAGCGTCAACCAGGATCAGGCGCGGCAGCTTGGCATCAGCTCTGCGGCCCTGGCCGCCGTGCTCAACGCCAAGGTGACGGGCTCGACGGTAACGCAGGTGCGCGATGATATTTACCTGGTCAATGTCGTGGCGCGCGCGGTCGAAGAGGAGCGTGCCTCGTTCGGATCGCTGGCGTCGCTTCAGGTGCCGACGCCGAGCGGGCGCATGGTGCCCTTGAGCCAGTTTGCGACGGTGGTCGAGGAGCAGGAATTTCCACTTGTCTGGCGTCGCAATCGGCTGCCCACCCTTACCGTGCGCGCCGACGTGGACCACAGCGTCCTGCCCGATGCGGTAGTCGGCGCGCTGGCGCCGAAGATTGCCGAATTGAACGCCAGCCTGCCGTTGCAGTACAAGATCGAAACCGGCGGGATGTACGAGGAAAGCGCCATTTCGAGCGCCTCGGTATTCGCGGTTGTGCCGCTGATGATCGTGCTGATGCTGACCACGATGATGGTGATGCTGGGGAGCTTCCGCCGCCTGGCGATGGTGGTCGCCGTGCTACCGCTCGGGCTGATCGGCGTCGTCCTTTCGCTACTTCTGTTCAACAGGCCGCTCGGCTTCGTGGCCATCCTCGGCGTCCTCGCGCTGATCGGCATGATTGCCAAGAACACGGTGATCCTGATCGTGCAGATCGAGACCGACCGCGCGGAAGGCAAGAACGTTCTCGAGGCGGTACTCGCCTCGGCGACCTCGCGGCTCCGGCCAATGGTCTTGACGGCGATCTCGACCGTGCTTGGTCTGCTGCCGATCGCGCCGACCGTGTTCTGGGGGCCGATGGCCTTCGCCATCATGGGTGGCCTGTTGGTGGCGACGCTGCTGACGCTGATCTTCCTGCCGGCGCTCTATGTGACGGTCTTCGGCGGCCAGCCGCCGGCACCGGAGGCGGCCGCTGCAAAATGAGCCCCGCGATGCGTACGGCCTTGGTTCGCTGGTTCTTGTTCCTAGTGTTCTGGAGCGCGCTGATCGGCTTGTCTTTCTCCGCGCTGACGGTCGGCGTCATTGCCGCGGCCGGTGCGACGTGGGCCAGCCTGCGTTTGCTGCCGCCCGGACCGCAGCATGTGCGACTCGGCGCGCTCGTTGTGTTGCTGCCGCGTTTCCTGTGGCAGTCGCTACTCGCCGGCTGGGATGTCGCACGCCGTGCCTTCGACCCGCGCTTGCCCTTGCGCCCCGGTTTCGTGGCATTTCCCAGCGCCTATGCGCCAGGGCATTTGCGCAACACCTTCGCCACCATCTCCAGCCTGATGCCGGGCACCTTGCCGTGTGGCGAGAGCGGGGGCGAAATCATTTTCCACTGCCTTGATGTCGGGCAACCCATCTTGGAGCAACTGGCGGCGGAAGAAAAAGTGCTGGCTCGAGTGTTTGAGGAGGCGCCCGGCGATGGCTGAGTTCCTTGCCGTTGCCGCATTTTTCGTGCTTCTATCGACTGCGCTTGGCCTGATCCGCCTTTTGCGCGGCCCTGGCGATGCCGAACGCATGATGGCAGCCCAGTTGCTCGGCACCGGCGGGATCGCAGCCTTGCTGTTGGGGGCGACGATTCTCGATCCGTCCATTGCCGATGCCGCCTTGACACTGGCGCTGCTGGCGGCCTTTGCCTCGGTGGCTTTCGTCAAGTATGGCGGCGAGTTCGGCCGGCAGCGTGGCGCAGGCCAAAAGGACGGTGAATGAGCCTGCTGCTCGACGCGTGGACTATCGTCACAGTGTCCGCCGGCCTCTTTTTCTTTCTTGCCGGCACCATCGGCCTGCTGCGCTTTCCCGATACGTTGACCCGGCTGCACGCGCTGACCAAGGCCGACAACCTGGGCCTCGGCCTGGTCGTGCTTGGCCTGTTGCCGCGCGTCAGCGGCCCGCTGGCGGCGCTCAAGCTGATCTGCGTATGGCTCCTCGTGATGCTAGCAGGTGCCACTGCATCCCAACTGATCGCGCGTGTGGCGCGGCGTTCGGAGCCGTCGGAATGAATGTTTCGCTCCTCGTCGACGGCAGTTTGCTGGCCATGATCGTCGTGGTTGCGCTGTGGACGATCGTGGTGCGCGATTCGTTCGCAGCCGTCATCGGCTACGCCTGCTACGGGTTGCTGCTGGGCTTCGCCTGGGTGCGTCTGGCGGCCATCGACGCCGCACTGACCGAGGCCGCCATCGGCGGCGGCTTGACCAGCGTGTTGCTGATTCGCGCCGTGGTGCGGCTGCGCAGCACCGAAGCGTCCACCCAGGCCGAAACCCCGGGCCGGCCGCAGCGGATTCTGGCGGCGATGCTGTCCGCAGCCTTTGCCGTTGCGCTGGGAGCGATCGTTCTGGCGCTGCCCGATCCGGCGCCTTCGTTGGCGCCCCAAGTCGCCGAGCACATCGCCAGCACCGGCCTTGGAAATGCGGTTACTGCCGTGCTGCTCGCCTTCCGCGCCACCGACACGCTGCTTGAAGCGGTGGTGCTGGTCTATGCGCTAGTGGCAGTTTGGGCGCTGACGCCGGATCGCGTTTGGGGCGGGCGCCCGGGCCAGAAATATGATGCCGATCCGAACGGCATGCTGGCTTACCTGGCGCGCCTGCTCCCGCCGCTCGGCATCATTGTCGCCATCTACGTTTTCTGGGTCGGCGCCGACCTACCCGGCGGCAAGTTCCAGGCTGGCACGCTGCTGGCGGCGATGTGGCTGCTGGCCATCATGGCCGGGTTGACCGACGCGCCGCCGATCAGCCGACGCTGGCTGCGCGTTGCGCTGGTGGCCGGTAGCATGGTGTTTCTGGCGATCGGCTTTGCCGGCGTGCCGTTGGCGGGAGCCTTCCTGTCCTATCCGGATGGGTTTGCGAAGCCCCTGATCCTGATCATCGAGGCGGCATCGATGGTGTCGATCGCCGTTACCCTCGGGCTGCTGGTGCTCGGACCGCCGGAGCGGAGCGAACACTCATGAATGCGGTCACTCTCTACGGCCTGTGCGGGGCTGCGCTGGTCGGGCTCGGCTTGTACGGCCTGATCGTGAATCCGCAGCCGCTGCGCAAGATTCTTTCCTTCAATCTCGTCGGCAGCGGCGTCTTCCTTCTCTTCGGCGTGGTCGCCCGGCGTGGTGCGGCGTTCGAAATGGGCGGTGATCCCGTGCCGCAGGCGCTCGTCATCACCGGCATCGTCGTTGCTTTTTCGGCCACTGCTCTGGCGGTCGCCTTGCTCCTGCGTCTACACGATGCCACTGGTTCGGCTTCGCTGGCCGCGCCGGAGCCGCCAGCGAAGCCCGACGTATGAGCATGTCCGCAGCAGGCATTCCGGCAGTGACCACGGCGGGCGGCTTTCTGCTCGTCCTGGCGCTCGTCCTGCCCCTGCTGGGCGTTCTTGCCGCGCTGACTCTGGGCGGGCGCAATGCCCGGCGCGTGGCGATGCTGGCGATTCCGCTGGGGCTTGTTCTCGCGGCTGCGGCGGGCATCGAATTGATGCATTCCGGCCAGGCGCTTGTCTATGTGCTCGGCGGCTGGGCGCCGCCACTCGGCATCGCATTGCGTGCCGACGGGCTGTCGGTGGTCATGCTGTTGACGACGGCGCTGATCCTGCTGGCGGTGGCGGTTTATGGACAAGCTGATTTTCAGATGCCGGCGGGCGTCGACGAGGCTCGCGCACCGTTCATGTTCTGGACATTGCTGCTCGCCGTCTGGGGCGCGCTAAATGCCTTGTTTCTTGCGGGCGACCTATTCACGCTCTATGTCGCGCTCGAACTCCTGACCTTCGCCGGGGTGCCGCTGGTCAGCCTCGGCGGCAGCCCGGAGACGGTGCAGGCCGCATTGCGCTACCTGTTGTTCGCGCTGCTCGGCTCGGTACTCTACATGCTGGGCGCCGTCTTGCTCTACGGCACCTACGGCACCCTCGACATCGCGCTGCTGGCCGAACGTGTCCGGCCAGTGCCGGCAGTCATCGCGGCCGCCGCACTGATGACCGTCGGGTTGCTGGCGAAGACGGCGCTGTTCCCGCTTCACCTCTGGTTGCCGCCGGCCCATGCCGGGGCGCCCGCGGCAGCCAGCGCGGTGTTGTCGGCGCTGGTCGTCAAGGGTTCGTGGTTCCTCGTTGTGCGGCTGTGGTTCGACGTGATGCCGGGTGTGGTGACGCTACCCGCAGCGCAACTGCTCGCGGCGCTTGGAACGTCGGCCATCGTCGTCGGCAGTGTCGTCGCGCTTCGGCAGGAGCGCTTGAAGCTGCTCGTCGCCTATTCGACGATGGCGCAGATCGGCTATCTGTTTCTCATGTTCCCGCTCGCCTTCGATCCCGCTGGCAATGCGCCGGTGCACGGTGCTGCTCTGGACGGCGGACTCTTGCAAGTCGTATCGCATGCGACTGCAAAGGCCGGCATGTTCATGGCTGCCGGCCTCATCTATGCTGCGCTTGGTCACGATCGCATCGCCGACCTTGCTGGCGTAGCCCGGGCGATGCCTGTCACCGTGCTGGCGTTTGCGCTGGCCGGCCTCGCCCTCATGGGTGTCGTGCCCAGCGGTGCCTATCTGGCGAAGAAGCTCATGCTCGATGCTGCCGATGGCTCCGGGCAGTGGTGGTGGATGATCGTGTTGCAAGGCGGCGCGGCGTTCACCGCCGGGTATGTGGTGCTGGTGCTGGTCAGTGTCATGCGCAGTCGCCCCGGACCACTGCCTTTGGTAAAGCGCGTCTCCCGACTGTCTGAGCTGGCCGCGCTGGCGCTCTCGATGAGTTCCCTGTTGCTCGCGTTCTCCGCGTTGGGGCCGGTTCCGGGTAATCTCTTGGCCAACCCGTTTGCGCCGAAGGAACTGGGGACGCTTCTGGCGGTGGTTCTGGGCGGTGCGTTGCTGGCGCTCGGCTTGTCCCGTCGGTCGTTATTCGCTACCGCGCAGCTTGCTGCTGGCGCGGATGGTGGCCTGCTGCGTCGTTCGGCGGTGGTGGTGGGCGAGGCATTCGAGCTGGCCGACCGGGTCATCCGGCGCTGGCAGTTCGCGAGCATGAGCCTGCTGATGCTGGTAGCGCTGGTGGGCGGACTCCTGATTTTCGGCGCCCCGGCATGATCGCTGCACGGCATGCTGGCACCGTAGACGCTGCGCTGGCCGACGGTAGGCCCGACAACATGGGTGTAACGTCGGTGCTGCATAGTTCGCCCAATAGTCATTTTTTATGGAGCTTGTGCTTATGACTGCGCGCACACGGTGGATTGCTGCTTTTACCCTGCTTGCCTTTGTCGCGGCAGTCCTTTTGCCCCCCATGCGGCAACCGCTTGATTACCATGATTTCGCCGATCATCGACATGCGTACGGGATCGAGAATTTTCTCGACGTCGTTTCGAACCTCGGCTTTCTGTTTGCCGGGGTCATGGGATTCGTCATTGTGTTCGCCGGGCGCACCCGGTTCGAGTTCGCCAGTGAACGTTGGCCATTCGCAGTTTTTTTTGCCGGGGTGTTGCTGACCGCTCTCGGGTCTGGCTACTACCACCTTGCACCGGACAACGAAACCCTGTTCTGGGATCGACTGCCAATGACGATCGCCTTCATGGGGCTGGTCGCCAGCCAGATTGTCGACCGCATCAGCGTGCGGGCCGGTCTGCTTGTGCTGCTGCCAGCGGTGCTGCTCGGCCTCGCTTCGGTCATCTACTGGCGGGCGACGGAGCGCATGGGGGCAGGCAATGTCATGCCCTACGCGGTTCTCCAGGGGTATTCAGTGTTCGTCCTGCTCCTGCTGGCCTGGATGAGTCCGTCGCGCTATACACGCGGCAACGATATCTTCTGGGTATTCGGATGGTATTTGCTGAGCAAGTTGCTCGAGACTTTCGACCGCCAGGTGCTCGCCATCAATCACATAGTCAGCGGGCACACGCTCAAGCATCTGGCAGCAGCAGCCGCTGCTTTCGTGGTGTGCTACATGTTGCTGCGGCGAACGCTGAAACCGGCTGAGTTGTCGGGTAGTCGCACCCCGAATGTTTGATCGTCCTCGTACATTGTAATAAACCGGAAGTTGGTATGCGCTATTTTTACATCTTGTTGATTGTTGCTGTAACCGTGGTTGTTTTTGCCTTCAAAATCCAGAACCTCACGGAGGTTACTGTTTCGTTGTTCGGTGCGAGTCTGACCATGTCTGTCTTGCTGCTCACCATTGGCGTATACATCCTCGGCATGCTGACTGGCAGTGCCTTGCTGAGTCTCGTTCGTGGCTGGGTGAAAGGCGCGCGCGGGATATGAGCCCGGACCGCAATCCCGGTGCGGGAGTTTTTTGTTTGATATTCAGGAGAGTTTGAAATGAGTAATTTTTGGGATCTTATCTGGTTGATTTTCTCGGCCTTCATGTTTGTCGCCTATCTCCTCATCCTGTTTCAGGTGATTGCCGATCTCTTCCGCGACAGCGAACTCGGAGGCGGGTCCAAGGCATTGTGGCTGATTTGCCTGGTTTTCCTGCCAATGCTGACTGCATTGGTCTATGTTCTCACGCGAGGCAAGGGCATGGCGGAACGGCAGCGGGCTTCCATGGAACGCTCCAAAGCCGAGGCGGATAACTACATCCGGCAGGTTGCCGGAAAATCGCCGGCAGACCAGATCGCCGATGCCAAGGCGCTGCTCGATGCCGGTACGATCACCCAGGAAGAGTTCGCCAGGCTCAAGGCAAAGGCGCTCGCCTGATTGGCTGGTATTCGGGAGCGGGATCGAAAATACGGCCGTTTTCGCCGTCGACCGCACCAGACAAATTTGTGGTTTTCATTTGAAGGGTATGTGGAATGACTGATTCAAAAGCAAAAACGCCAACCAGGCGCCAGGCCAGAAAGCCTGTCCTGGTCGATCTTGCATTGCAGGGCGGTGGCGCGCACGGCGCCTATACCTGGGGTGTGCTTGACCGCTTGCTCGACGAGTCCTGGCTGCAGTTTGATGGCATCTCCGGCACGTCGGCAGGGGCCATGAACGCGGTAGTGATGGCCCATGGATTGGTCGAAGGCGGCCCCCAAGGGGCCAAGGCGGCGCTTGAGCAGTTCTGGAAACGCGTCGCCGATGCGGCCTTGCTCAGCCCGTTCCGGCGCGGCCCGCTGGAGATGTTGACCGGAAAATGGACGCTCGATTTTTCGCCGGCCTTCGTCGCCGCGGACATCGCGGCGCGTCTGTATTCTCCCTACAGCATCCCCGGCGGCGGCGCCAATCCGCTGGCCAAGATATTGGAGGAAACCGTTGACTTCGCCAGCCTGGGCACGGCCGGGCCCAAGCTCTTCGTCACTGCCACCAATGTCCATACCGGCCGTGGCCGGGTCTTCCGCAACGCCGAACTTACACCGGAAGTGCTGATGGCATCGGCTTGCCTGCCGACCATGTTCCAGGCCGTCGAGATTGATGGTGAGCCATATTGGGATGGCGGCTTCACCGGCAACCCGACGATCACGCCGCTGGTCCGCGAATGTGATTCGCATGACACGATTCTGATCTCGATCAACCCGATCGCGCGCCCGGGGACGCCGCGTACGGCGATGGAAATCCAGAACCGCCTGAACGAAATTTCGTTCAATTCGCCGCTGATCAAGGAGTTGCGCATGGCTGCCTTGTTGCGCCAGGTGGCCGACCCGGGCACCGGTGAGGGTGCGGTGTGGGCGAAGATGCGCATCCACCGGGTGGCGGGTGAGGAAATCATGTTGCAACTGGGCTATTCGTCCAAGTTGCTCGCCGAGTGGGCTTTCTTCCAGATGTTGCGCGATGAAGGCCGGCGTGCTGCCGAGGCCTTCCTCGAAACCCACGGCGCGGACGTCGGCGTGCGCTCTACTCTGGATATCGATCGTCTGTTGACCGAGGTCTGACACCATGGGGCTGCTCGGAATTCTTCTTGGCTTGGCGGTGCTCATCGGCCTGTCGTTTCGTGGCTGGAGCGTGCTGGTACTGGCGCCGCTGGCCGCCCTGGTCGCGGCGCTAGCCGCAAGTGATCCACTCCTCGCGCACTGGACACAGACCTTCATGGGTGCAGCGGGCGGTTTCGTGGCACAGTTTTTCCCGCTCTTCCTGCTTGGAGCGATTTTTGGCAAGCTGATGGACGATAGTGGTTCGGTGAACACCATCGCCGCATTCATGACCGAGAAGCTGGGCGCCAAGCGGGCGATACTGGCTGTTGTTCTGGCAGGCGCCATTGTCACCTATGGCGGCGTCAGTCTCTTCGTCGCACTTTTCGTGATCGTGCCGATGGCGCAGGGCCTCTTCCGTACCGCAAACATCCCGAATCGTCTGACGCCGGCGGCAGTCGCGCTGGGGACCATGACGTTCACGATGTCGGCGATGCCGGGCACGCCAGCCGTCCAGAATGCCATCCCGATGCCATTTTTTGGTACGACGCCGTTTGCCGCGCCGGGACTGGGAATCATCGCGTCGGTCATCATGTTCAGTTTCGGCCTCTGGTGGCTGATGCGCGCCGAGCGCAAAGCCCGTCTGGCCGGCGAAGGTTTTGGCGATATTGGCGGGGTGGTTGAGTCGGCGTCGGAAGATCAGGTTGTTCGCGAGCGCGCGACAAGCTCAAGCACCTTCGATCCGGCGGAGATCAAGCACGGTCAACACAGCCAGGAGCAGCCCGGTGTCCTGGTCGCGGCATTGCCGCTGATCGTTGTCGTCCTCGTCAATCTGACGATGTCGATGTTGGTGATTCCGCGCCTCGACACTAGTTTTCTGGGTGAGCCGCAATGGGGCGGCATCACGATCGCTTCGGTCAGTGGCATCTGGTCGGTCATCGTCGCGCTGATTGCCGCCATTCTGGTGCTGGTTGCACTCAATCGCCAGCGCCTGCCCGATTTGCGCGCAACGGTTGACGCGGGTGCGAACGCTTCCGTATTGCCCATTCTGAGTGTGGCCAGCCTGGTTGGTTTCGGTGCGGTTGTCGCGGCGCTACCCGCTTTTACCTCGGTGGCCGACTGGGTCTTGTCGATCGAAGGTGGCCCGCTGGTGTCGCTGGCCATATCCACCAATATCCTTTCAGCACTTACCGGCTCTGCCTCCGGCGGCATGACCATTGCACTCGAGTCGCTCGGTCCGATCTATCTCCAGATCGCAGCGGAGCAAGGGATCGATCCGGCGCTGTTGCACCGCATCGCGGTGATTGGCGCCGGTACCCTGGACAGCCTGCCGCACAATGGCGCCGTCATCACGCTGCTCGCGGTCTGCGGGTCGACGCACAGCAAGAGCTATCTCGATATCGTCATGTGCTGCGTCGTCGGTGCGATGCTGGCCTTGATCGCCGTCATCGTTCTGGGCGGGGTGTTCGGCTCGTTCTGAGAGCGAACCTCGGCAGGTTGCAGCAAAAGAAAGGCCCCGTCGTTCGGGGCCTTTCTTTGTTTCCATGTTAATGCTGCATGCCGTCTTACGGTAGTTCCTGTGGTGTGTAGGTGGGGTCCGGGAAGAGCTCTTCCAGTTCGCCAATCTTTGGTGCTTGCGTCTTCCGGGGGGCATAAACCATTCCCGGCACCGGACGCGGCGCGATGGGACGCGGGTCGCGGATGCCCTCCTCGATCTGCTCCATCATGAACGGGAAGAAGGGGTTCGAGGCCACGCGGGAGAGAAAGTCCATATCGACGATCAGGGCGCCACGCTCGCCGCGCGGAGCGAGGGTGCCGAGATGGATGCCGAAATTCTCCTCCGTGCTATCGGGGTGCATGCCGTAAAGCGAATCGCTCATCGGAAACGGAATCGAGACGTGCGACATGGAAAATACTTCGGGCGGATAGTGTATTCCCAGGTTGCGGATTCGCTCCATTGTGCTGCCGACGTCGATGATGCGGGCGAAGGTGGCCCCGGGATCAGCGGCGTCGTTGCCGACGATCGTGATGCGGTAGCGCTGCGGAAACTCGGGCAGGACGCGCGACAGCGCCGTTTCGGAAGAACGACGCAGCAGCGGGCCAATCTTGACCGAGCGATTCACGTCGAACAGCACCAGTTCGCTGCCATTGGCCGGCAGGTTGGCGTAGAGCGATGTAATGATGGCACGGGTGCTGACCGTGAAATCCATGACCGACTGGAAGGTGAGGATGGGCGCAAGGTTCAGAAGCTCGTTGGCATTCGCCATGCGCGAGAGCTGATCCTGCAGGGACTGCGTCAGGCGAAAGGATTGGCGCCCGCCATTGACCGGGAAGGAGTTGTATTTGAACGGGTTGAATTCAGGCACGATGGAAAGCCAGGCCGCCTTGGCGAACGGCGGCAGGATTGCCGGCCACCCTGATGGACCGGCGAGGCGGGCGAAGCGGGTGATGCCGATCATCGGTGACAGCAGGATCAGGCGGTCCGGGCGTGCCAGTTGCGGGTTCTCGATGGCATCCAGCGCGTATTTGACGGCCAGTGCGCCGCCATTCGAGAAGCCGACCAGATGCAGCGGCGCCGCCTGCCCGCCCAGGCGCTTGGCTTCACGGATGGCGAGGCGCGTGGCGGCCATCCATTCTTCCCAGGTGACATTGCTGAGGCCGGAGGGCACCGTACCGTGCCCTGGCAGCCGGATGGCCACGACGACGAAACCGTCGGCGGCGTAGCGGCGGGCAATGTGGCGCAGGCTGTAAGGGGAGTCAGTCAGGCCATGCAGCAGGACAACCGCGCCGACCGGCTTGCCGGTGGGTTCCAGGATGTAGGAGCGGTTCCAGTCCTGGTTGTAGCGCCCCGGGTAAATGAGGCTGTCCGGGTAATAGCGATTGAGCGGTGTGCGGACATTCGCTGGGAGCTTGTCGCTGACCTTGGCGCGCAACTCGTTGAAGATGATTTCTTCAGCCTTCAGATAGCCCGCCCAGTTGCCCGCATCCAGAGAGCTGATGCTGGGTTCATGAGGAACATAGGTGTGCCACAGTTGAAGCGGCGGCATGTGCCGGATATCGAAGGTGCGTACCGCAAAAAACGTGATGGCGGCGACGACGGCCGAGACCAGTACCCACTTTGCGCCTGTTTTCAGCTTGGACATGCTTTTGATCCTCTCGCCAGATTGACCTGAAGCGCGGCACGCGCCAGCGTGGTGGTGCCCCCCTTGCGCCCGATGATAGCAAACATGGGCATCACCGCGGCTAGTACGTGTCCAGTCCGGAGGCTTCCGCGGTCAACCGCCAAATTGGTGCGATTTTTATTTGATGCGCATTCCCGGTTGCGCGCCGGAATCCGGGGACAGCAGGAAAATTCCCGGTGCCTTGCCATCGCTGTCCGACGCCGCCAGCACCATGCCTTCAGACAGGCCGAACTTCATCTTGCGCGGTGCCAGGTTGGCAACCATCACGGTCAGGCGGCCGACCAGTTGCGCCGGGTCGTAAGCCGACTTGATGCCGGCGAAGACATTGCGCGATTCGTCGTTGCCGACATCGAGCGTCAGGCGCACCAGCTTGTCGGCGCCGTCGACCTGTTCGGCATTGACGATGCGTACGACACGCAGGTTGACCTTCATGAAATCGTCGATGTTGCAGAACGGTTCCCACGGGCTGGTGGCCGGCACTTCGGCCTGCTGGTGCTGGGCGTGGCGCTGCGGCGACTGCTGTTCCGGCGTCGGCGCCAGCGATTCCTTGTTGGCCGCGACCAGCTTTTCGATCAGCTTGGGATCGACGCGGGTCATCAGGTGCTCGTAGGCATTGATGCCGTGACCGGCGGCGAGCAGGGTCCGGGCATCGGCCCAGATCAGCGGGGCGATGTTGAGGAAGGTCTCGACCTTCGATGCCACTGCCGGCAGGACCGGTTTCAGGAGCACGGTGAGCAGGCGGAACAGGTTGAGCGCATTGCTGCAGGCGGCGTGCAATTCGACTTCCTTGCCTTCCTGCTTGGCCAGTTCCCAGGGCTTCACGCTGTCGACATACTGGTTGGCGCCATCGGCCAGCAGCATGATTTCACGCATCGCCTTGGCGAATTCACGGGCCTCGTAAAGTTCGGCGATGCGCTCGGCAGCTTCCTGAATGGCCTTGATCGCCGGCAGGCCGGCTGCGGCGGGGGCCAGTTGCCCGTTGAAGCGCTTGGCGATGAACCCGGCCGAGCGGCTGGCGATATTGACGTATTTGCCGACCAGGTCGGAATTGACCCGCGCGGCGAAATCCTCGAGGTTGAGGTCGATGTCCTCCATGCTCGCCGACAGCTTGGCGGCGTAATAGTAGCGCAGCCATTCCGGATTGAGGCCGGTGTCGAGGTAGCTTTGCGCGGTGATGAAGGTGCCGCGTGATTTCGACATCTTGGCGCCGTTGACCGTCAGGAAGCCGTGCGCGAAAATTTTGGTCGGCGTGCGGTAGCCGGCATGCTGCAGTTCAGCCGGCCAGAACAGTGCATGAAAGTAGAGGATATCCTTGCCGATGAAGTGAACCATCTCGGTGGCTGAGTCCGGCTTGAAGTATTCGTCGAAGTCGAGGCCATTCTTGCTGCACAAGTTTTTGAACGAGCCCATGTAGCCGATCGGCGCGTCGAGCCAGACGTAGAAGTACTTGCCGGGCGCATCGGGAATCTCGAATCCGAAGTAGGGCGCATCACGCGAAATGTCCCAGTCGGTCAGTTTGTTTTCGCCGGGCGCACCCAGCCATTCCTGCATCTTGTTGGCGGCTTCGCTCTGCAGCGCGCCATTCTCCTTGCTCGTGTACCGGCGCAGGAAAGCTTCGCAGCGCGGGTCGGAGAGTTTGAAGAAATAGTGCTCGGAACTGCGCAGTTCGGGCCTGGCGCCGGAAACGGCCGAGTACGGCTCGATCAGGTCGGTCGGTGCATAGGCGGCGCCGCAGACTTCGCAGTTGTCGCCGTACTGCTCCTTGGCGTGGCACTTCGGGCACTCGCCCTTGATGAAGCGGTCGGGCAGGAACAGTTGTTTGACCGGGTCGTAGAACTGCTCGATGGTTCGCGTCTCGATCAGGCCGGCGGCACGCAGCTTCAGGTAGATGTCGTTGGCGCAGTCGCGCGTTTCTTCGGAATGGGTCGTGTGGTAGTTGTCGAAACCGACGTGGAAGCCAGCGAAGTCGCGGGCGTGCTCGTCGTGGACGCGGGCGATCAGCTGTTCCGGCGAGATCCCTTCCTTCTCGGCGCGCAGCATGATCGGCGTGCCGTGGGTGTCGTCGGCGCAGACATACCAGCACGCGTTGCCGGAAATCTTCTGGAAGCGCACCCAGATGTCGGTCTGGATGTATTCGACCAGATGCCCGAGATGGATGGCGCCGTTGGCATAGGGCAGGGCGGAAGTGACGAGGATCTTGCGCGGCATGGTGTCGCCAAACATGAGTAAAAGCGCAATTTTACCGCGAGCGCAACGAGAAGCGGGGTTTGCGGTATACTAGACAAAATCGCTCGGGTATTACCCGGCTGATCAATCCATCCAACCCAACCCGGAGTTTTCATGAGTATTTCAGAAGAGCAGATCAAAACCGCCCTCGCTGGCGTGGTCGACCCCAATACCGGCAAGGATTTCGTCGCCGGCAAGGCGGTGAAGAACATCAAGTTCGACGGCAACGACGTTTCCTTCGACATCGAGCTCGGCTATCCGGCCAAGACCCAGATCGACGTCATCCGCAAGCAAGTGCTGGCTGCCGTGCGCGCCGTGCCGGGCGTCGGCAACGTATCGGCCAACGTGTTCTCCAAGATCGTCGCGCATTCGGTGCAGATGGGCGTCAAACTGGTGCCGGGCGTCAAGAACATCATCGCCGTGGCTTCCGGCAAGGGCGGCGTCGGCAAGAGCACGACCGCCGTCAACCTGGCGCTGGCCCTGGCCCAGGAAGGCGCCAGCGTCGGCATTCTCGATGCCGACATCTATGGACCGTCGCAACCGCAAATGCTCGGCCTCGCCGGCCAGCAGCCGGAATCGAAGGATGGCGAGAACATGGAGCCGCTCGAAGCCTACGGCCTGCAGGCGATGTCGATCGGTTTCATGGTCGATGTCGAAACGCCGATGGTCTGGCGCGGCCCGATGGTCGCCCAGGCGCTCGACCAACTGATCAGCCAGACCAACTGGCGCGACATCGATTACCTCATCGTCGACATGCCGCCGGGCACGGGTGACATCCAGCTGTCGCTGGCCCAGAAGGTGCCGGTGACCGGTGCGGTGATCGTCACCACGCCGCAGGACATCGCGCTGATCGACGCGCGCAAGGGCCTCAAGATGTTCGAGAAGGTCAATATCCCGATCCTCGGCATCGTCGAGAACATGAGCATCCACATCTGCTCCAAGTGCGGGCACGAAGAGCACATCTTCGGCGAAGGCGGTGGCGAGCGCATGGGCAAGGATTACGATGTCGATTTCCTCGGCAGCCTGCCGCTCGAAATGGCGATCCGCGAGATGACCGACACCGGCAAGCCGACCGTCGTCGGCGCCCCGGATTCGCGCACCGCCGAGATCTACCGCAGTATCGCGCGGCGCGTGGCAGTCAAGATTGCCCAAAAAGCCAAGGACATGACTGCGAAGTTCCCGAACATCGTTGTCCAGAACACCTAAGTTTTTTGTTATGACCACACACAAAGGCGGGTAAAATCCCGCCTTTATTTTTGTCGACCGCAGCAGGTAAAAATGGCCATCAAATCAGACAAGTGGATACGCCGCATGGCGGCAGAGCACGGCATGATCGAGCCGTTTTCACCGCAGCTCGTGCGCGAGGTCAATGGCAACAAGATCGTTTCCTACGGCACGTCGAGCTACGGCTACGATATCCGCTGCGCCCGCGAATTCAAGGTATTCACCAATATCAACTCGACCGTGGTCGATCCCAAGGCCTTCGATCCGAAGTCTTTTGTCGAGGTCGAGTCCGATGTCTGCATCATTCCGCCGAATTCGTTCGCGCTGGCCCGCACCATGGAATATTTCCGCATCCCGCGCTCGGTGCTGACCATCTGCCTCGGCAAGTCCACCTATGCGCGTTGTGGGATCATCGTCAATGTGACCCCGTTCGAGCCGGAATGGGAAGGCTACGTGACGCTGGAGTTTTCCAACACGACGCCGCTGCCGGCCAAGATTTACGCCGGCGAAGGCTGCGCCCAGGTGCTGTTCTTCGAGTCCGACGAGATCTGTGAAACCTCGTACAAGGATAGAGGCGGCAAATACCAGGGCCAGGTCGGCGTCACCCTGCCGACGATCTGACGCCCGCCATTTCGTAGCCGAGTAACGAGAACGTCGTATTCTGTGACCCGCTGCGGCGGGTCGCTGCATTTGAAGGATTCAACATGCGCTTTCACTTCCCGATCATCATCATCGACGAGGATTTCCGCTCGGAGAACAGTTCCGGCCTGGGCATCCGCGCGCTGGCCGGGGCGCTGGAAAAGGAAGGGCTGGAAGTGCTCGGCGTTACCAGCTACGGCGATCTGACCTCGTTCGCCCAGCAGCAGAGCCGGGCCTCGGCCTTCATCCTGTCGATCGACGACGAGGAGCTGGCGCAGGAGCCGGAGGAAACGCTGGCCGAGCTGCGCGCTTTTGTCGAGGAAATCCGCCACAAGAATGCCGAGATCCCGATTTTCCTGCACGGCGAAACGCGGACCAGCCGCCACATCCCGAACGACATCCTGCGCGAGCTGCATGGCTTCATCCACATGCATGAAGACACGCCGGAGTTCATTGCCCGCAACATCAAGCGCGAAGCCAACGCCTACCTCGACAGCTTGCCGCCGCCGTTCTTTCGCGCGCTGACCCACTACGCCGCCGATGGTTCCTACTCCTGGCACTGCCCGGGCCACTCGGGTGGCGTCGCTTTCCTGAAGTCGCCGGTCGGCCAGATGTTCCACCAGTTCTTCGGCGAGAACATGCTGCGTGCCGACGTCTGCAACGCGGTCGAGGAGCTCGGTCAGCTGCTCGACCATACCGGCCCGGTCGCCGCTTCCGAGCGCAATGCGGCGCGCATCTTCAATGCCGATCACCTCTATTTCGTGACCAACGGCACCTCGACGTCAAACAAGATCGTCTGGCATTCGACCGTCGCGCCCGGCGACATCGTCGTCGTCGACCGCAACTGCCACAAGTCCATTCTGCACGCCATCATGATGACCGGCGCGATTCCCGTTTTCCTGATGCCGACGCGCAACAATTTCGGCATCATCGGGCCGATCCCGAAGCGCGAGTTCGCCTGGGAAAGCATCCAGAAGAAGATCGAGGCCAATCCGTTCATCGCCGACAAGACGGCCAAGCCGCGGGTGCTGACCATCACCCAGTCGACCTACGACGGCATCCTCTACAACGTCGAGGAGATCAAGTCCGAACTGGACGGCAGGATCGACACCCTGCATTTCGATGAAGCCTGGCTGCCGCATGCCGCCTTCCACGATTTCTACGGCGATTACCACGCCATCGGTGCCGACCGTTCGCGCTGCAAGGAATCGATGATTTTCTCGACGCAGTCGACGCACAAGCTGCTTGCCGGATTGTCGCAAGCCTCGCAAATCCTGGTGCAGGATGCCGAGAACCAGAAGCTCGACCGCGATATCTTCAATGAAGCCTACCTGATGCACACCTCCACCTCGCCACAGTACGCGATCATCGCCTCGTGCGACGTGGCAGCGGCGATGATGGAAGCGCCGGGGGGTACTGCGCTGGTCGAGGAGTCGATCGCCGAGGCCCTCGATTTCCGCCGGGCGATGCGCAAGGTAGAACAGGAATGGGGTGTCGACTGGTGGTTCAAGGTCTGGGGTCCCGACGACCTTTCCGAAGAAGGCATCGAGGAACGCGACGCCTGGATGTTGAAGCCGGGCGACCGCTGGCATGGTTTCGGTAATCTGGCCGATGGCTTCAACATGCTCGATCCGATCAAGGCGACGATCATCACCCCGGGTCTCGACGTCGATGGCGAATTTGCCGACGAATTCGGCATTCCGGCGGCAATCGTCACCAAATACCTTGCCGAGCATGGTGTCATCGTCGAGAAATGCGGGCTCTACAGCTTCTTCATCATGTTCACCATCGGCATCACCAAGGGCCGCTGGAACACGCTGGTCACCGCCTTGCAGCAGTTCAAGGACGACTACGACAAGAACCATCCGCTGTGGAAGGTGCTGCCCGAGTTCGTTCAGAAGAACCCGCGCTACGAGCGCGTCGGTCTGCGCGAATTGTGCACGCAGATCCACGGCGTTTACAAGCAGAACGACGTGGCCCGCCTGACCACCGAGATGTACCTTTCCGACATGGTGCCGGCGATGCGCCCGGCTGATGCCTTCGCCCGGATGGCCCACCGCGAGATCGAGCGCGTGCCGGTCGATGCGCTTGAAGGCCGCGTCACGGCGGTGCTGCTGACGCCCTATCCGCCGGGCATTCCGCTGCTGATTCCGGGTGAACGTTTCAACCGGACGATCTGCAACTATCTCAAGTTCGCCCGCAAATTCAACGCGGCGTTCCCTGGCTTCGAGACCGACGTGCACGGCCTGATCAAGGGTGAGGATGGGGTCTACTACGTGGACTGCGTGCGCTGATCGTCGCTATTTGCGGCGATAGCTCACGAAGACAAACCCGGCACCTTCGGTTTTTGCCGTTTTTTCCCAGTCGACCGCAGCCGTTAGCTTGACCAGGCTACCGCGTGTATTTTGCCCAGCGTGGCATGGAAATCGTGATTCTGCTGGCGAGCGGCGAAAGTCCACTCAGTCGAAAGACATCAAGGCCGCGCTGGAACTGGCGCGGCAACTGTAGGAGACGAAAATGGGAACCCTCAAGTTGCGCAAATGGGACACGGTTGATTACCTCAAGACCGATGAAGATATGGTGATGTACCTCGAAGCCTGCATGGAAGAGGCCGGAGACGATGCGGTCTTTATCGCCGCGGCTTTGGGTGACATTGCCCGCGCCAAAGGCATGACGCAGCTTGCACGCGCTGGGCATCAAACTGCATCCAGAAATCGCCCACGCCTGATCTGTCGCTTGAAATGCAGTGAATCAGGCGGTCACGCCAAATTTTCCGCCGTTAACATAGCCTGAATCTTATTGGTTTCGGCACACCATTTTTGACGCTGCAGATCGTCGATCAGCGATAACCTCTGTCGTTGGCGTTATGTATGATCCAGATCAGGTAAACCGCTGAACTGCCGGCCGACTGCTGAGCGAAGATCAGGCGGCCTTGGCCCTTGTAAGCCATTTCCCAGCGTATTCTGTCACTACCGAAATAGAAGGGAATAAACGCCTTGCCAGTAACATACTGACCCTCATCGGTCGGTTGGCCGACGAGGTCTTTTGCCTCTTTTTCCGACATGCCGATCCTGAGTTTGGTGAAGCGACTGTTGGCAGCCGGAATGCCTGAAATTTCGCCCTGCCAGTCGTTGATGCCCTTGACCTTCGTGCCTTCGCCGGCGACTGCCTTGGCTGAGTCGGTGACCGGCTTGTTCTTCGATAAGTCATAGCCGTCCGCACTAGCGGGTGCCTGCGCAACCGCTGCAGGTGTAGTTGCAACGGTCCTATCAGTGCCTTTCGGAATACAGTCCGGTTCTGTTGTCTTGGACTTCTTCTTGTTCTTTGCTGCTGCCTTGGTTTTGCCCGGTTCGTCCTTGCATTCCGGGAGAGCCGGCGCTGGGGCGGGCGGCGGCGCAACGGCCGCTTGTGGCGGCGGGACATCCGCCGGCTTGGTTTCCCTGGAGACGCAGCCGGTTAGGACGATGCTGCCGAGCAGTAGAGGAAGGATAAGCTGCGAGGGTTTGGGGGTCATGTCGAATCCGCTGGTGTGGGGTGTCGCGAGTTCAAATTCGAAGTGCAACTCTGATTAACGGGTTGGGAGGGCGAGATGCGATAGCATCCGAGCCCCTCGACCGCCAAGTCAAAGTTGCCTGGAATGAACTACACACACCTCACCCAACCCGAACGATACCAAATTGCCATCCTCTACAAAGCCGGACATGACCAGAGCGAGATCGCCCGAGTGATGAATCGGCATCCATCGACCATCAGCCGTGAGCTCCGCCGCAATCGTGGGCAGCGCGGCTATCGTCCGAAGCAGGCGCATGAGTTCTCACAGGCCCGCATGCGGGCCTGTGAGAACGGCCCTCGTGTTGCTGATGAGACGTGGGCGTTTGTCGACGAGCGCCTCGGCGAACTGTGGAGTCCGGAGCAGATCTGCGGCCGCCTCAAGAAGCTGGGCCAGCCCTCGGCAAGCCACGAAACCATCTACCAGCACATCTACGCCGATAAGCGCGCCGGTGGCACCCTGTACCGCGCCCTGCGCTGTCAGAAGGCCCGCAGGAAGCGCTACGGAGGGCGCGAGCGACGCGGCACCATTCCCAACCAGGTATCGATCGAGCAGCGTCCAGCCATCGTCAATTGCCGCAAGCGCTTCGGCGACTGGGAGGGCGATCTGGTCATCGGTGCCGGCCAGCAACAGGCGCTCGTCACACTCAACGAACGCAAGTCACGCTATTCCCTGATGGCTCATGTGCCGTTCAAGACAGCACAGGCGGTCTCGGATACCATGATTTCCCTACTGACGCCTTTTGCAGCCTGCGTTCACACTCTGACGACCGACAACGGCAAGGCGTTCGCCCAGCATGAGCGGATCGCCGGGAAACTCAACGCAAAGTTCTTCTTCGCCCATCCCTATGCCTCTTGGGAGCGCGGTGCAAACGAGAACATGAATGGGCTCATTCGCCAGTTTTTCCCGAAGAAGATGCGCTTCGAATCAATCACCCGAAAAGACATCAAATTCGCTATGCATCGCCTCAATCATCGACCGAGAAAATGCCTTGGTTTCAAGACGCCTCACGAGGTCTTCATGAAACAGCTACACTCTCGTCATAACGCCGTTGCACTTCAGACTTGAATCCGCCTTTGATAAGAAAGGCTCAGCCGTCATTATATGATAATGGGCTAGATCTCCATATCGTTCAAGAAGGCACCAGGGTCACATTTTTTCTCAAGCTACCCGGCGGCTATAGGTCACGAACGCGAACCCGTTCCCTTCGGTTTTTGCCATTTTTTCCCAGTCGACCGCAGCAATCTCGGGGAACCACGCATCACCTTCGGGCTCGAGGTCGATTGCGGTGATTTCCAGGCGGTCAGCGACGGCCATCGCCTGCGTGTAGATCTGCTCGCCGCCGATGACGAATACTGCTGCCGCGGTCGACGCCAGTTTCAGGGCGTTTTCCAGCGAGTCGGCGAGTTCGGCGCCGGGCGCGGCGTAGTCGGGCTGGCGGCTGATGACGATGTTGCGCCGGCCGGGCAGCGGGCGGAAGCGCTGCGGCAGCGATTCCCAGGTCTTGCGGCCCATGATTACCGTGTGGCCCGAAGTCAGCGCCTTGAAATGCGCCATGTCTTCCGGGATATTCCAGAGCAGCTTGTTGTCCTTGCCGATGACGCGGTTGCCCGCGACGGCGGCGATGATGACGATCTCTGGCACTGAAGTCTTCAGGCGTGGGCCGCGATGGCGTCGCGGTAGAGGGTGACGTACTCGTGGGCGACGTGTTCCCAGGAAGAATCGCGGCGCATGCCGTTCTGCTGGATGCGCTGCCACAGCTTGCGGTCGTGCCAGTAGCGGGTGGCGCGTTCGAGCGTCAGCCACAGGGCATGTGGCGTTGCCGCGTTGACGACGAACCCGTTGCCCGTCTTGTCGGCCAGCGTTGCCTCGGTAACATCGATCACGGTATCGGCGAGGCCGCCGGTGGCACGCACGATGGGCGGGGTGCCGTAGCGCAGGCTGTACATCTGGTTGAGGCCGCAGGGTTCAAAGCGCGAGGGCATCAGGAAGCAGTCGGCGCCGGCCTCGATGCGGTGGGCAAGGGCTTCGTCGAAACCGAGGTGAACGGCGATCTGCCCGGGATGGCGGGCGGCGAGTTCGCTGAAGCCGGCTTCCATCGCCTTGTCGCCGCTGCCGAGGATGGCCAGTTGGGCCGGCAGGTGGGTGATTCCCTCACCCAGCGTCAGCACGAGGTCGAGGCCTTTCTGGTGAGTCAGGCGGCTGATGATGCCAAACAGTGGCCGATCATCCAGTGGGTCCAGCCCCATCTCTGACCTGCAGGGCACGCTTGTTCACGCGCTTCGCGGCGAGCCGGTTGGCCGCATAAGGGGTGGCCAGCGCGGGGTCGTCGGCGGGATTCCAGATCGCAGTGTCGACGCCGTTCAGAATGCCGCGCAGCGCGCCGGCGCGGTGGCGCAGCAAGGGCGCCAGCCCGTAACCGAAATGCTCGTGCTGGATCTCGCGGGCGTAGGTCGGGCTGACCGTCGAGATCAGCGTCGCCAGTTGCAGGCCGGCCTTGAGGAATGAAAGCTGGCCGTGGTATTCGACGCCGTTGAGGTGCCAGGCGTATTCGGGCAGGCCGAGCGCCGACAGGTAGCCGGGGGCGAAGTTGCCCTGGAAGGCGATGTTGTGCACGGTAACGACGCTGGCGGCACCGCCTTCGTAATGCAGCCAGGCAGGGGCGAGCGCCGTCTGCCAGTCATTGACGTGGACGACATCCGGCCGCCAGGCGAGCGGCGAGGCGGTTTGCCCGAGCAGCGCGGCAACCCGCGAGAGCAGGCCGAAGCGGATGCCGTTGTCGGTCCAGTCGTGGCCGAGCGCGTCGAGATAGGGATTGCCCGGGCGTTCGAAGAGCGGTGGGCAGTCGAGCAGGATCAGCGGCAGACCATCGGCCTCCGCGGCGAGTAGGCGCGCCGCCGGCAGCGACGGCGCGAGCGGTGGCAGTTCGACGAGCAAGGTTGCTTGCGGAAAGGCGGCGAGCATTGCCGGATAGGCGGGGATCAGCACCCGGACATCGTGTCGGGCGCGGTGTAGCGCCGCCGGCAACGCGGCGGCGACATCGCCGAGGCCGCCGGTCTTGACCCAGGGGGCCATTTCGGAGGTGGCGAAAAGGATGGAAAGGCGGCTCATCAGGCCCTCAGGGTGGCGAGCAGGCCACGGGTCGAGGCGTCGAAGGCGCTGCTGTCGGCATTGCCTTCGAGGAGAGGTATCAGTTTGCTGGCAAGCCGCTTGCCGAGTTCGACGCCCCACTGGTCGAACGAATTGAGGTTCCACAGCACGCCGAGGCAGAAGACCTTGTGCTCGTAGAGGGCGATCAACTGGCCCAGCGTGTAGGGGTCGAGCGCAGGCAGGATCAGCGTGGTCGACGGCTGATTGCCGGAGAAAACCTTGTACGGTACCAGGTCTTCAGGAATGCCGGCGGCGCGGGCTTCGGAAGCAGTTTGGCCGAAGGCGAGGGCGGCGGACTGGGCGAGACAGTTGGCGAGCAGCGGAATATGGTGGCCGGGCAGCGGAAAGTCGCTCTCGCGCAGGGCGATGAAGTCGCAGGGAATGGTCCGGCCGCCCTGATGGAGCAATTGATAGAACGAATGCTGGCCGTTGGTGCCGGCTTCGCCCCAGAGAACCGGGCAGGTCGCGACACCGACCGGCTGGCCTTCACGGTCGGTCTGCTTGCCGTTGCTTTCCATTTCCAGTTGCTGCAGGTAGGCGGGCAACAGCGCGAGCGACTGGCTGTAGGGCAGGATCGCCATGCTCGGCGCATCAAGGAAGTCGGTATTCCACAGGGCGAGCAGGGCCAGCGTCAGCGGCAGGTTGGCGCTCGCCGGCGCTTCGACGAAGTGTTTATCCATGGCGCGGGCGCCGGCCAGCAGTTGCTTGAACTGGCGCCAGCCGATGGCCAACGCCAGCGACAGGCCGATAGCCGACCACAGCGAGAAACGGCCGCCGACCCAGTCCCAGAACTCGAAGACATTGGCGGCGGGAATGCCGAACTGCCGGGTCAGTTCGAGATCGGTTGACAGGGCGATGAAATGATTGGCAATGGCGCTTTCGCGGCCGGCCGCGGCGAGCAGCCAGGCACGGGCGGAGTGGGCATTGGCCAGTGTTTCCTGGGTGGTGAAGGTCTTGCTGGCGACGATGAACAGCGTCGTGCGCGGGTTGAGGCGGCCGAGCAGGGGGGCGATGTCGGCGCCATCGACGTTGGCGATGAAATGGACGGTGAGGTCCGGCAGGTGCTGGGCGCTCAGCGCCCTGGCAGCCATGCGCGGCCCGAGGTCGGAACCGCCGATGCCGATATTGACGATGTCGGTGATCCGCTCGCCGGCAAAACCGCGCCACCTGCCGTCATGCACACGTTCGCAGAAATCCTGCATGCGTTCGAGCACGGCGCGCACTTCGGGCGGCTCGTCCTTGTCGGCGCGCAGCGCCATGTGGCGAACCGCACGCTGCTCGGTATGGTTGATCGCGTCGCCGGCCAGCATCTTTTTCTTCCAGCCGTCGATGTCGGCGGCATCCGCAAGTGCGCGCAGCAGGGACAGTGTTTCGCTGTCGATGCGTTGCTTGGAAAAGTCCAGCAGCAAACCATCCTGATGCAGTGAAAAATGTTGAAAGCGCAGTGGGTCGGCGGTGAACAGCGCGCGCAGGTCCAGCGGTCGAAGGGCCTCGGCGTGGGCGGCAAGCGCCCGCCAGGCAGGGGTGTCAACGAGGCTCATAGCCAGACCATCAAACCCGTTTCAAATTGGTGGATGAGGGCGGGGTGGGTCGGAAAGATGCGCAGCCGGTATTCAAGCTTGCCGCACAGTTCGGGCGTCAGTTCCAGCGTGTACAGCGCTTCACCATGGTCGTTACTACCAGCATGTTTCAGCGGGAAGCGGCGCGCCCGGCGAATGAAATTCTTGTGGCTGGGGCGTCCGAACAGTGCCTCGACCATGACGTCTTCCGGCGCCAGTCCGTTGAGTTGGACCGCCAGCTCGATTTTCAGATTGCTGCCGAACTTCATTCGGCGTTCGGGATTGTCCAGGCGGCGCAGGTTAACGCCGGACCAGGCGGAATGCACCCGCGACTTCCATTGGGCTACCTCATGGGCGACGGCAAAATTATTGGCGGCGAAGCGTCGCCCGTCGGCCGAGGCCGGCGCGTAGAACTTGTTCACGTATTCGCTGACCATGCGGGTCATGTTGAAGCGCGGCGAGATGGTCGCGATCGAGCGCTTGGACATCGCCACCCAGGCCGGTGAGTAGCCCATCGTGCAGAAGCCGGTCGAACCATTCTGGTAATAAGTCGGAATGACGTGGTTCTGGAGCAGTTCGTACAGCGTGCGTGCTTCCTCGGCATCACGCCGGGCGTCATCGAGGTGGGCTGCTGCCGGCTCGATCGCCCAGCCGTTGGCCGCTTCGCCATCCCCGCTGCCGTTGTCGTACCCTTCGCCCCACCAGCCGTCGAGTACCGAGAGATTGAGGGCGCCGTTGATTGCTGCCTTCATGCCCGAGGTACCGGAAGCTTCGAGCGGATAGATCGGGTTGTTGAGCCAGACGTTGACCCCGGAGACCAGGGAGCGCGACAGGTTCAGATCGTAGCCTTCGATGAGCAGGATGCGCCCCTCGAATTCCGGCAGCTTGGACATCTCGGCGATCCTGCGGATGATGTCCTGGCCGGGCTGGTCAGCCGGATGCGCCTTGCCGGCGAACAGGAAGAGTACCGGCCGGTCGGCGTGGCTGATGATCTCGCGCAGCCAGGCCGGATCCTGGAAAAGCAGCGCGGCGCGTTTGTAGGTCGCGAAGCGGCGGGCGAAACCGATGGTCAGGATGTTGGGATTGGCCGGGTCGACGAAGCGGAGCATGCGGTCGAGGTGGGCTGGCGAACCCTGATTGCGCAGGTGCTGTGCGGTGACGCGCTTGCGCACCACTTGCAGCAGTTTCGACTTCAGCTGCTGGCGGATGCTCCAGAAGGTGGCGTCGGGAATCAGGTCGATGCCGGCCCAGTTGGCGACTTCGCTCTGCCGCTCCTGCCAGCCGATGCCGAGATAGCGCTCGAAGGTCTCGAACCATTCGGCGGCAAGGAAGGTCTGCAGATGGACGCCGTTGGTGACGTAGTCCATCGGGTTTTCAACCGGCTCGATCTGCGGCCAGAGATGGCTGCAGATGTCCGACGAAACATCGCCGTGGATGCGCGAAACGCCGTTGTGATGGCGCGATCCGCGCAGCGCCAGGGCAGTCATGTTGAAGTCCGACTTGCCCGGTTCGGCACCGAGCGCCATCAGTTGCTCCCACTGCAGACCGAGGTCGTAGCACCAGCTCGAGAAGTAATGGCGAATCATTTCCGCGGAGAAATGGTCGTGCCCGGCCGGAACCGGCGTATGGGTCGTGAACACGAGATTGGCGGCGACCGCTTCGAGCGCCGCGGCGAACGGCATGCCCTTGCTGATCATGCTGTGCATGCGTTCGAGTATCAGGAAGGCGGCATGGCCTTCGTTGACGTGCCAGACCGTCGGATTGAGGCCGAGCGCGGCGAGGGCGCGCGCGCCGCCGATGCCGAGCAGGATTTCCTGTTCGATGCGCGTCGTCTTGTCGCCGCCGTAGAGGCGGTAGGTGATCTCGCGGTCGTGCTCGGCGTTTTGCGGCAGCCAGGTGTCGAGCAGGATGAGCCGGACGTGACCGACCCTGACTTCCCAGACCTTGGCCTGCACGGTGCGTCCGGGAAACTCGACGCTGACCAGGGTGTCTTCGCCCTTGGCGTTGAGCACCGGCGAAACCGGCAGGTCGTCGAAATCGGAGTCGTTGTAAGTTGGGTGTTGCTGGCCGTTGGCATCGAGCGTCTGCTGGAAATAGCCCTGGCGATAGAGCAGGCCGACGCCGATGAATGGCAGCCCCATGTCGCTGGCTGCCTTGCAATGGTCGCCGGCAAGGATGCCGAGGCCACCGGAGTAAATCGGCAGGCTTTCGTGGAAGCCGAATTCGGCGCAGAAGTAGGCGATCAGGTCGTCTTTCTTGAACGGGTGGCCATGCACGTGCGCCATGCTGGGCATCTCGTGATAGGTGTCGTAGGCGGAAAGAACGCGGTTCAGGGCGGCCAGGAAAATGGGCGTTTCAGCAATGGCTTCCAGGCGCTTCTGGTCGGCGCGCTTGAGGAAGGCCTTGGGATTGTGATTGCTCGCCCGCCACAGTGGTGCGGACAGGCTGACGAACAGGCCACGGGTCGGGCGGTCCCAGCTGTACCACAGGTTGTTGGCAAGTTCTTCCAGTCGGGCCAGCCGTTCCGGGATGCGCGGGTTGACTTCAAGTTTGTAGATGGTTCCAGTCATGTCGGGTCGGGCTCTATCGTCAGTTGAAGTTGGAGAGTACAGGCATCGTCCGGGATGATCCAGCTCAGGTCGAGTTCGACGGACTGCATGATTTTTTCGAATCCGGCTTCGGATTGCGAAACGGTCTGTTGCGGTTGACCGTGGATTTCGGCTGGAAATGTACTGCCGACCCGGATGCTGCCGCCCAGAACGCCGTCGGCCAGGGTCAGCGCATCTGTCGCGGCGAGTTCGAGCGCATGGCCGAAGCCGCCGGGAATGCTGCCGTCGGCCAGCATGTAGCGGCCGAGAAACCCGTCGCAACTTGGCATTGCCAGATTGAGCCGGGTTGTCAGGCGATGTCCCGCGAGGCGCGTAAGCTGCCAGGTAATCGTTGCCGTCGCGCCGTCCAGGTTATAGGTCTTGCCGATGCCGGGGCGTACGAAATGCAGCGTTGCCGGCGTGGCGAGCGCGTAGTCGTCGATGGCGTCGCCATCGAGTTGATCCAGGCACAGTGCGCGCGGCAACGGATCGGGCACGATGTCCTGCGCCGTTATCGGGTGCTTGAAGCGGATGATGTCATGGGCCGAGGCGATGCCTTCCCCGAGGTGCTCGGTCGGCGCCGCGCCGATCTTGTCGTGGTAATGCTCGTGGTAACGGCGCAGCGTATCGCCGAAATTGTGGATCAGTGCGTAGCTGCTGAATTCGTGGGCGGCGCCCAGGCCGTCGTCGCGCACGACCAGTTGCAGGTGCGCGTTATGCGCGAAAACTTCATTTTTGCCATCGAAATCGAGGTCGACCGCAGCGCTTGCCGGGCGTGGCTGAACGGCATCGAGCCTGGACTCAAGGGCGATGATGTTGTTCCATACCGCGCGCCGCAGGTGCGGCAGGTAGAGGCCGCCGAACAGGCCGTGCCAGTAGGCGTCGTTGGCCTGGGCGCGGTAGAGGTCGGCGGTCAGCTCGGGCGGTGCCACGGGCAGTGCGGCGAGCCGGGCCGACAACGCCTGCATGCGCTTGTGCATCCAGTTGGCTTCCGGGTAGCGCGACAGGAAGTTGCGCCAGATGCCGCCGCGCATGAACGGCCGGTGCAGGTCGCCGCGGCCGGCCGCTTTTTCGCCGGCGACGAAGTTTGCGTAGATGCCGGCAGCCGGCATCGGCAGCGTCCATTCGTTCATCTCGCTGTACGAGGTGGTCGGCAGATAGACGATACCGCGCGTCGCGTGCGCGGCGTGGAAGTCGGCGTAGGTCGCGGTGCGGATCTTCGGGTTGGCCAGCACGCCCTCGATCAAGGCCTTCAGCCAACCGCGGTTGTAGACCCAGTCGTAGGTTTCCGGCCAGATGCCGAATTTTTCGATATCGTCGAAATAGATCGCGGCACTCTGGCCCTGGTCGGCCAGATGCTCGAGGTAGGCGATGACGTCGTGCGCTTCGGAAAAAGGCAGACGGTAGCGCAACGCTTCGGAAATCGGGAACAGGTCGAGCCGGGTGCCGTCCTCCTCGGTGCTGAAGAAACCGTCGAGTTCGGCGGCCTGCTTGCCGGTACAGAAGAAGTGGTAATCGTTGACCGTCACGTACTGGATGCCGGTTTCGGCCAGCGCCGGCACCACCGACGATTCCCAGACGCGCTCGGTGAGCCAGGCGCCGCTCGGCGTAACGCCGGTCCAGGTCGTCAGCTTGTGGTTCAGCGTGCGCAACTGGCCGAGGCGGTCACGGTGGGGAATGGCGGCCAGCACCGGTTCGGTGTCGCCTGAACTGAACAGTTCGACCTGGCCGCGTTCGACCATCGCGGCGAGCAACGCCATGTCGGCCGGATGGCGCTCGCGTAGCCAGTCGAGCAGCCAGCCCGAGAAATGTGCGGCGAAGCGGAAGTCCGGGTAGGCGTAGAGGGTTTCGAGGAAGGGCTTGTAGCAGCGCTGGTGGGCATCCTCGATCACTTCCGGAAAATTGCCGACCGGTTGGTGGGCATGGACGCCGAGGAGCAGGGTAACGGCTTGGGTCATCTGAATGCTTTTCAATTCGCGCGGCGCATGGTGCCGCCGCTTTCCGGCGTGCCTCCGCCATGGCTGATCGGGTGATCGAGGGTATCGGGATGGGGCAAACGGAGCAGTCTGTACAGGGCCTTGAGGTTTTCGCGGAACAGGTCGTCGAAGCAGGCGACCGACTGCGGCGAGTTGTAGTCGCCGAACCACCAGAACCAGTCGGAACTCTCGCAACTGGTCAGGCGACGGAGAACTTCCTCCTGTTCCGCTTCGCTCAGGCGGCTGGTGTTCAGCGCACGGTCGGCGCATTGCTTGACATCGCAGAGCAGTTCCCAGGCGCGGTTCTTGTCCGGGTTGCCGATCCAGGTTGACAGCGTCCCGTAAACCCAGCTGCCGGCAGTCAGGTGCGGCAAACTGGCGCGCCGGTCATGGTGTGCGGTGGCTGCCTCGGAGAGCGTGACGGTGCGGATGTCGGGATTTTTCTCGAGTTCTTCGTAAAGATCTCTGAAGAAATGCCAGCCGTTGTACGGGTAGTACTCCCAGGCGTTTTCGCCATCGAGAAAAACCGGGATCAGGTTGTGCGGATCTTGGTGGTGGATTGCGGCAAGCTCGCCCATGAAATGATGGGCGGCATCGCGGCCGTGCCAGTTGGCGTATTCGAAGCCGATCAGGTCGGAGAGCTGTTCGTTGCGGAAAAACAGCGTGATGTCACCGGGGGTGCCGGCGGGTGCCTGCCAGGGCACGGTGGTCTGGGCATCGCTGCCGGCGGAGTGCTTGAGAACGCTGTGACTGCTTGCCGTCCAGCGCAGGCCGGCATTGGCGATCTGGTTCAGGAAGGGGGTCGACAGCGCCCCTTCGGCCGGCCACAGCCCGACGGGCGGCGTCCCGAATCGGCGCTGGTGGCTTTCCCGGGCGGCCGTCAGATGGGCGGCGACCCGCGAACTGCCGCCAGGATACTCGGGCGCGGCGGGCAACTGGCATTCCGGCCAGGCTTCGCGCGCCGATTTGAAGTCGATCAGCAGCGGTGCCAGCGGATGGGCTTCCGGCGTGCAACTGAGTTCGACCTGGCCGCGGGCGGCCAGCGCGCGGTAGCGCGGAATCAGACCGGCCATGATGGCGCCCAGTTCGTCGAGCAGCGCCTGGCGATCGGCGATCGTGAAATTGACGCCCCTGGCCATCAGTTCGGGGACGACCTTGCCGTCGCGGCGCAGGCTTTCGCCGCTCCAGGTCAGCAGGTACCAGGTGGCGAGGTCGGCCATGTAAGCGCCGGACAGATAGTTGAGTCCGTTGCCGTCGTGGGCGCGGACGCAGGCCAGCGTGTCGCGTAGGCGCCGGTAGGGGGCGTAGGGCTCGACCATGGTCGGCGCGTGGCAACGGAAGGCCATGTCGAGCAGCCAGTCACGGTCGGCCTGGGGCAGGCTGTGCGGTTCGGGGGCGCTGACGATGCGCAGCAAGGGGTCGCGCCACTGGCTGCTGGCGAACTGATCGCAGTAATCCTCGATCTGGTCCAGCAGAACCGGCACGAAATTCACCGTGCACCGTATTTTCGGATGGTGCTCCAGATGTGCCGCCATGTCGGCGTAATCCTTGATGGCATGCAACAGCACCCAAGGCAGGATGAACTGGCCGCTTTCCGGGTGCCGGTAGTCCGGCTGGTGCATGTGCCAGAGGAAGGCGAGATCGGCCATCAGCTTCCCGCCGCAGCGCCCTGGCCGAGCATCTCCGCGGTGACGAGGGTGATTCCCTTGGGGCTGACGAAGAATCGCTTGCGGTCGGCTTCCTGGTCGACGCCGATGACCATGCCTTCGGGAATCCGGCAGTACTTGTCGATGATGCAGCGCTTGATCACGGCGTGGCGACCGACGATGACGCCGGGCAGGATCACGGAATCCTCGACGCTGGCCCAGCTATGGACGCCGACGCTGGAGAAGAGCAGCGAACGCTTGACCGTCGAGCCGGAAATGATGCAGCCGCCGGAGATCAGGGAATCGATGGCGGTACCGCGCCGGTCGCCGTCATCGAAGACGAATTTGGCCGGCGGCAATTGCTCCTGATAGGTCCAGATCGGCCAGAACTTGTCGTAGAGGTTGAGCTCGGGCGTGACCTTGGTCATTTCCATGTTCGCTTCCCAGTAGGCATCGATTGTCCCGACGTCGCGCCAGTAGGGCTTGTGGTTGTCGTCGCTGCCGACACAGGAATCGGCGAAGCGGTGGGCGAATACGCGATTGCGCGGCACGATGTAGGGAATGATGTCCTTGCCGAAATCGCGGCTCGACCCCTTGGTCAGGGAATCGCGCTGGAGCTGTTCGAAGAGGAACTTGGTGTTGAAGATGTAGATGCCCATCGACGCCAGCGAACGGTCGGGCTGGCCGGGAATGGTCGGCGGATCTTCCGGCTTCTCGACGAAGTTGACGACACGCCCGGTTTCGTTGACGCCCATGACGCCGAAATCGCGCGCTTCGTCGATCGGCACATCAAGACAGGCGACGGTCATGTCGGCTTGGTGGTTGGCATGGAAGGCCAGCATGCGGCCGTAGTCCATCTTGTAGATGTGGTCGCCGGCGATGATCAGGATATGTTCCGGTTTGTAGCGCTTGAGGAAATGCATGTTCTGGAAGACCGCATCGGCGGTTCCCTGATACCACTGCGTTTCGTCGATCTGCTGCTGCGCCGGCAGCAACTGGATGAACTCCTCGAAACGGCCATCGAGGAAGCTCCAGCCGCGCTGGATGTGGCGGATCAGGCTGTGCGCCTTGTACTGCGTGGCGACGCCGATCTTGCGAATGCCCGAATTGACACAGTTGGACAGCGCGAAATCGAGAATCCGGAACTTCCCGGCAAACGGCACCGCAGGTTTCGAGCGGAAATCCGTCAGCTGCCTGAGACGGCTGCCGCGTCCCCCGGCGAGAATGATCGCGAAGGTGTTGCGGGTAAGGTGGCTGATATAACGCATGTCAGTCTGGTCGCGCATTTCGCAATATGCCTGCTTGGGGCATGGAGTAATGTTTGACATGCTAAACCTCCCTGTCTTTAATTTAAGTTTATGATAATACGTTAGGGAGACAAAATGCACCCATCAGACGAGCTTTATCTGTTCAACGAGGGCCGGAATTTTCAAGCCTATCGCCTGCTTGGCGCCCACCCGTCGGATAGCGGGACGCTGTTTCGCGTCTGGGCGCCCAATGCCGGACAAGTCTCGGTTGTCGGCGACTTCAACGGCTGGCGCGGCGGCGTGGACACGCTGAGTTCGCTTGGGGCATCGGGCGTCTGGGAGGGTAGGGTTGCGGCCGCGCTGCCAGGCAGCCTCTATCGCTTTGAAATCATCAATCGCCACAGTGGCGAAAAGCTGATCAAGTCCGACCCTTATGGTCGCGGTTTCGAGCTGCGCCCGGGTTCCGCCGCCTACGTTACACCCCCTTCGCAGCACGTCTGGGGCGACGCCGAATGGCTGGCCCGGCGTGCGGCATGGGACTGGCAGCACGCGCCGGTCAATATCTACGAACTGCATCCCGGTTCCTGGATGCGCCACCCGGACGGCAAGCCCTACCTGTGGCGGGAGCTGGCCGAGCGCCTGGTGCCTTACGCCGTCGAGCAGGGTTATACCCACCTCGAACTGTTGCCGGTCACCGAACACCCGCTCGATGAGTCGTGGGGCTACCAGACCACCGGCTACTTCGCGCCGACGGCGCGCTACGGCTCGCCGGACGACCTGCGTTTCTTCATCGACACCTGCCACCAGGCCGGGCTCGGTGTCCTGCTCGACTGGGTGCCCGGCCATTTCCCACAGGACGACTGGGCGCTCGCCCGTTACGACGGCACGGCGCTTTACGAACACCAGGATCCACGCCTCGGCCTGCATGTCGACTGGGGAACCCACATTTTCAATTACGGTCGCCACGAGGTACGCAGCTTTCTGTTCTCGTCGGCCTACTGGTGGCTCGCCGAATTTCATTTCGACGGCCTGCGGGTCGATGCGGTCGCCTCGATGCTCTATCTGGATTACTCGCGCAAGGCGGGCGAGTGGCTGCCCAACAAGTTTGGCGGCCGGGAAAATCTCGACGCCGTCGATTTCCTCAAGGATCTCAACACCATGGTGCACGCCGAATTTCCCGGCGCGCTGACCATCGCCGAAGAATCGACGGCCTGGCCGCTGGTTTCGCGGCCGACCTATGTCGGCGGCCTGGGCTTCTCGATGAAATGGAACATGGGCTGGATGAACGACAGCCTGCGCTACTTCCAGCGCGATCCGATCTACCGGCGCTGGCACCACGACGAACTGACCTTCGGCCAGGTTTATGCCTACAGCGAGAATTACGTGCTGCCCTTCTCGCATGACGAGGTCGTGCACGGCAAGCGTTCACTGCTCGGCAAGATGCCGGGCGATGCCTGGCAGCGCTTTGCCAACCTGCGCCTGTTGCTCGCCTGGCAGGCCTGCACGCCGGGCAAGAAACTGATGTTCATGGGTTGCGAATTTGGCCAGCAGCGCGAATGGTCGGAAGCCCGGGAACTCGACTGGAGCCTGCTCGCCGATCCCGGCCACGCCAGCCTGCAACGGCTGGCCGGCGATCTGAACCGGCTCTATCGCGATGTGCCGGCGCTGCACGAACAGGATTTCACCAGCCTTGGTTTCGAGTGGATCGACTGCCACGACAGCGAACATTCGGTGCTGTCCTGGCTGCGCTGGGGGCGCGATGGCAGCTTTGTGGTCGTTGCGGTCAACTTCACCCCGGTACCGCAAATGGCCTACCGCCTCGGCGTCCCGGCAGCCGGACGCTATGTTGAGATCATCAACACCGATTCGGCTTTCTACGGCGGCAGCAACCTCGGCAACGGGGGGGCGCTCGACGCCTGCGTCGGCGAATGGATGAACCGTCCGGCCAATCTGGAAATCACGATTCCGCCGCTGGCGGCAGTGGTATTGCGGCTGGCGTGAACCCAAACGGATGAGCGGAGGCTGATCGATGGTCTTCATCGCCGCTTTCGTGGCGGTCGTCTTTCTCTATAGCCTTGTCTCGCGACGGCTGGAGAAGACGATCCTTACGGCACCGATTCTGTTCACTGTCGCCGGCGCGCTCACAAATTTTCTGCCCGGAGCCATGGGCGACTTTTTGCTCGACAAGCCGCGCCTGTTGTTGATTGCGGAGCTGGGTCTGGTCATGACGCTATTTACGGACGCTTCGCGCATCGGTCTGCAGATGTTGAAGGGGAACGCCAATCTGCCGGTGCGCCTGCTCAGCACAGGCATGTTGCTCACCATCGCCCTTGGTGCGCTATGCGGTGTGGTGGTTCTCGGGCAACTCTCGTGGTGGGAGGCATGCATTCTCGCGGCCATCCTGGCGCCGACTGACGCCGGACTGGGTGAGGTGATCGTGACCAGCCCGCGGGTGCCGCAACGAATACGAGAGGCACTCAATGTCGAAGCGGGACTCAATGACGGACTCGCGGTTCCTTTCCTGATGTTCTTCATCGCGCTGGCTGCGGTCCAGGAGGAGGGCATGGGCATCGAGGGTGTGCTCATGCAGTTTCTGGTCGAACAGCTGGGTTATGGCACCTTGATCGGGCTTGCGGTGGGGCTGGCAGGCGGCTGGTTGCTCGGGCTGGCCCGGCGCCGGCAGTGGATGGACGGACCAATGGCACAACTCGGGGTGTTGGCATTGCCGCTGGCCTGCGTGCTGGCTTCCGAAACAGCACACGCCAGCATGTTCATCGCCGCGTTCGTCGCCGGACTTGCTGTTCAGGCAGGTTTCCGGGAGGTGGGCAGGCATAGTGTCGAATTCGCCGAGGACTGGGGGCGGTTGTTCGATTTCTTCATCTTTTTTGTCTTCGGCCTGCTGGCCGCCCGCACTTTGGCGGATTTCACCGTTGCCATCGTGCTCTACGGCGCGCTGAGCCTGACGCTGATCCGCATGCTGCCGGTGGCCATCGCCTTGCGCGGTACCGGCCTGAGTCGCCAGACTGTGCTGTTCGTCGGCTGGTTCGGTCCGCGCGGGCTGGCGTCCATCGTGCTCGGGCTGGTTTACCTGGAAGCGGAATCGAAGCTTGCCGGCGAGCCGACCATCCGGCTCGCGGTCATCGCTACGGTGTTGCTCAGCATCTTCGTGCATGGCCTTAGCGCAGTACCGGGAATCAATCGCTACGCGTCGGCGGTCGCCGCGATGGACAAGGATGCTCCCGAACACCTGGTAATCGATGACGACAAGGCAGGTGCCGGGAGTACTTGAAGAAGCTTGCCTGGAAAGTGCCTTCGGGCGAGAAGCGGGCCGCTCAAATTTTGACCATTTCAGGCGTCGACCGCAACGCTAGCCGTGGCATGCGCTTTTTCGTATTGCCTGAGCAGGCACTGGTGGGTTGCGCAGCCCGCGAGGTCCAGACCCGGCGATGGCAGGCCGAAGAAGCGCAGGTCGCCGTCGATCAGGTCGGTGGCCTGATCCAGGGTTTCTTCGCCGTAGAGGGCGAGCAACGCTGCCTCGTGACGATCCGGGTCGTCCATTTCGAGCAGGGTTTCAATGCAGCGATAGGTGCGGCGGCGGCCGCCGTCGAGTTGCGCGAACTGGCGGACCCATTCGCAGCCTTCGCGGGTCGCATCGCGGTCTCCGGCAGCAAGCGCCAGCATGGTCTTCAGTTCGCCGATGCGCAGATCGGCCCACAGTGAGCCGGCATCCGGCGCGAGGCCGATCAGTGCGGCGACCGGGCGTTCGTCGGCAAGGTTCAGTTCGTTCAGCGTATCGAGCAACTGACCGCACTGGTCGTCGTCGAGTTCGGCGAGATTGAGGATGGCCGGGCGGATGGCGGCGCCATTGCTGTTATTTTCCCATTCGAGATCGTCGATCGGGTAGATCTCCGACATGCCGGGCACCAGAATGCGGCAGGCATAGACGCCCAGATGGTCAAAGTCGGCCACATAGATGTCATGCCCATCGGCGTGAATGCGCCCGGCCAGCCAGGTGTAGTCGTCGGTCGTGCTGCCGTTTTCCAGGTCGTTGAAATTCCAGTTGACGAAATCGAAATCCGGCGTTTCGCCGAAGTAGTCCCAATGCACGATGCCGCTGGAGTTGACGAAATGGATTTCGATGTTCGGTGCGCTGGCCACTTCGTCGAGATCGAAGCCGGGCGGCGGGAAGCCGTCGAGGGCCTCTAGTGCGCGGCCTTGCAGCAGTTCGGTGAGGGCGCGTTCGAGGGCGATCTCGAAACGCGGATGGGCGCCGAAGCTGGCGAAAACCCCTTGGTCGTGCGGGTTGAGCATGGTCACGCAGATGACCGGATAGTTGCCGCCAAGCGAGGCATCCTTGACCAGAATGCCGAAACCGGCAGCACGCAAACCGGCAATGCCGGCGGCGATGGCCGGATAGCGGACGATGACATCTTCCGGCACATCCGGCAGGCACAGGCCTTCGGCGATCACCTTGAACTTGACGTGGCGTTCGAGAATTTCCGACAGCGCCTGGGCGCGCGCCTCGGCCTGCGTGTTGCCGGCCGACATGCCGTTGCTGACATAGAGGTTGCTGATGACATTGACTGGGAAGCAGACCTCGGCGCCGTCACGTTGGCGCACGTAGGGAATGGCGCAGATGCCGCGCTCGTAGTTGCCGGTGTTCATGTCGATCAGCGCCTCGGCCGGGATGCTGCCTTCCGGGTTGTAGAACGCTTGCAGTTCCGGCGTCAGCAATTCGGGCGGCCAGTCGGTGCCATCGATCGGGAACCAGCGCTCGCGCGGATAGTGCGCGCAGGTGCTGTTGGCAATGGCGTCGCCGAGGTAATAGTGGTTCCAGAAGTAATTGCACGAGAGCCGCTCGAAGTATTCGCCGAGTGCGCTGGCCAGCGCGGCCAGCTTCGTCGCGCCCTTGCCGTTGGTAAACATCAGCGGGCATTCGCGGTTGCGCACATGCACCGACCAGACGTTGTCGACCGGGTTGAGCCACGAGCACTCCTCGATGTCGAAGCCGCGGGCGGCCAGCTTGGCCTGCATCGAAGCGATGGAGTGTTCGAGCGAGGCATCCTTGCCCGGAATAAAGTGTTCGTTTTGCATCGGGCGTCCTGCCTTAAGGTTAAGGCGCGCAGTGTACGCCATGGCGGCGAAATTTCAGTCGCTGCGTGATGAGGTCTTGAGACCGTGGCCGTGGCTCATGCGCGGCGCCGGGTCGTGCAGGATCAGCGAAGGTGACGAAAAGGGCGCCAGGCGTTCGAGAAAATCGAGCAGTTCAAGCACTGGTGAATTGCGGAAGAACTTGGCTTCGGGCGTCTCGATCCAGATCCGGTCGGCGTAGGCCAGCACTTCATGGGGGCGGTCACCGAAGCCGTCATGGTCGAGGTCGAAGCCTTCGTAGTCGTCCCAGTAATTGCCCTGCCAGACATCGTTCATCGGGTCGCCGTCGCCGACGACGGCGACCGGCCACAGGTTGCCGCGGAAGGTGTTGCCGATGGCGATGTGGCCGCCCCTGACGCCGTAGAAATAGATGCCGGTAATGCTGTTGGCGATGAGGTTGTTGATGAAGACGATACGGTTGATCGCATCCCTCGGCGAGTCGGCCATGATGCCGTGGGCGCAATGAACGATTTCGTTGTTGAAGATCAGCGCCGCCGAGGTTTCCTTGAGCGCGATGCCGGCCCCGGAAGCGTCCATGGCATGCATGACGCGGTTGTTGCGGATGATCATGCCGTCGGAATTGAGCGCGATGATGCCGGTCGAGTTGCCTTCCAGAATGTTGCGGTCGACCAGGCTGCGATTGGAAAAAAGAAAGTTGAAGGCGCGCCGGCTGTCCTTGATCGTATTTCCGGTGAACCGGTTGCGCGGTGAATTGGTCACCGTGATGTCGCGCATCTGCGCGATATCGTTGTCTTCGATGCGGTTGCCGGTGCTGTACCAGAGACGCACCCCATCGCCGCGGTCGGCCGAGTCGAACGGGCGCGAGCGGATGCGGTTGGCGCGAACGACGCTGTCGTTCACCTTGTGCAGCGTGATGCCGAACAGCACATCCTCGATGATGTTGTTCTCGATCAGCAGGTGGTTGCCCTCGGCCATCACGGCACCGTCGATCTTGTCGTGCGACTCGCCGCTGCCACGCAGGGTCAGGCCGCGCAGCGTGACATGGTCGGCCTTGACGGTCAGGACGGTGCCCTTGCCGCCGGCGTCGATGACGACCTTGCCGTTGCCCTCCAGGGTGATCGGCTTGGAGATGACGGCCTGCCCCTGGTAGGTGCCCGGTGGCAGGAGAATGCGGGCGCCGGGCAGCGCCGCGTCCAGCCATGGCTGCAGGGGCAGCGCGGCGAGCGCCGGCAGGCTGTGGCTCAGGAAAGCGATGGCGAAGCGGAGAGTGGGGCGAAAATAGCGCATCGGACGCGAATTTTGCGCGTGCGGACAGGCACTGGCGTGAACCTGAATCAATTTTTTCCCGCGGCACGTACCCGAGTAGTCGATCTCGCGCACCAAGTTGGCGCACGCCAGATGATGTGAACTATACTGATCGCCCAATATAAATAACTGGCGATACATGGTCTTCGCTCGCAAGTTTGTTGCATTGTGCCTTAGCTTCTCGTTGAGCGGCGTGGCGGTTACGGCGAACGCCGCCGGGCCGCTGCTCAGGGTCGGCGTATTGGTTGGTGCGCCGCCGATGTCCTTCCAAGCCGCGGATGGCACGCTGAGCGGCTTCAGCCCGGCCATAGCGCGGGCTTTGTGTGCAGAAATGGCCGTGGAATGCGAGTTTCACCCCGCCAGGCTCGATTTCCTGATCGATGAACTGGTAGCCGATCGTTTCGACTTTGTGGCAACCGGTCTGCTCAAGACACCGGAACGCAGCCAGAAAGTGCTCTTCAGCAAACCGGTCTATCGTTCCATTACCCTGTGGGTCGCACGGCCTGGCGTTAATCCAGGGCACAAGGGGGTCCGTATTTCGACTTTCAAGGGGTCGGCGCAGGAAGCGTATGCGCGGGCGAAACACTGGGATACGATTGCCGCCCAGGATATCGGTCAGATGCTCGAACAACTGAAGGCGGGTGTCGCGCAGGCCGCCATTGTGCCGCTGATGACCAGCATCGGTTTGCGCGAGAACCCGGAATTCGCGGCACTGCCCCTCCAGTCAACGGTGCTGCAGATACCGGGGCTGGATGTGTACGCCCGTTTCGCGGTTAATCCGCGCCGGGCAGGTCTCCAGGAAGAGTTGGACCGGGCGCTTGACAGGATCAAGCGTAACGGCAGCTACGAACGCATCAACTCCGAGTTCCTGCCGTTCCGGGTCGAGTAGGGCAAGCGCACGAAAATGGCGGGATGAAATAAAAACGCCCGCCGTTTTACGGGCGGGCGTTTTGCCTTGGCCGGTGCCAGTGCTTAGTTGACCTTGGCGCTCTCGCGCAGCTTCTTGACCAATTGCTCGATCTGCTGCTGCTGGGCACGCTGCTGGAGTTGCGGCTTGATCTGTTCGAACGGCGGCGGATTCAGTGGACGGGTATCTTCCAGGAAGATGATGTGATAGCCGAAATCGGTCTTGATCGGCGTCTTGGTGTAGTCACCCTTCTTCAGCTTGGTGAGCGCATCGGAGAACGGCTTGGCGTAGACGGTCGGTGGATTCCAGCCGAGTTCGCCGCCCTTTTCACGGGAACCCGGATCTTTCGACTGCTTGGCCAGTTCGGCGAACGACTCGCCCTTTTCAAGCTTGGCGATGATTGCCTTGGCTTCTTCTTCGTTGGCAACCAGAATGTGCTTGGCCTTGAATTCGGTCGTGCCGAAACTGGACTTGATGGCGTCGTACTCTTTCCGCAACTGGTCATCGTTGATCGGGTTGGCGCGCACGTAATCGGACAGGTAAGCCTGGATCAGCACTGCCTGGCGGGCAAGTTCAATCTGGCCCTGAACTGCCGGGGTCTTGTCGAGGCCCTTTTTCTTGGCTTCCTGGACGAGGATTTCGCGGCGGATCAATTCTTCCTTGACGGCGGCCTGCAGTTCCGGCGAATCCGGCGTGCCCTGAGCCTTCTGTTGGGCGATGAAGGCGTTGTAGGTGTTTTGCGGAATTGCCTGGCCGTTTACGGTGGCGACGGCGCCGCCCTTCTCGGCGGCGATTGCGGGGGCTGCAGCGATGACGCCAGCCACGAGCATGGCGGCCAGATGGGAGGTTTTGATCATTCGATTTTCCTTGGGAGTGTGGATGATAACTTGCCGATTATACTTCGTCGGGTGAAAGCGCGCGGATGCCAAGTGCGTGAATCCGGCCGCGCATCAGGTCGCCGGCCGCCGCATAAACAGCCTTGTGGCGCGTGACCGTATTCTGGCCGGCAAAGGCGGCGGCGACTATGGTGATTTTGTAATGGCCGCCCTCCTTGGCGCCGGCATGCCCGGCATGGCGGTGCGACTCGTCCTCGATGACGAGGGATGACGGTTCGAGCGCCGCCATGCGCTGGCGCAGCAATTCGGCCGTTTCGCCGCTCATGCCGGAAGCACTTTCTTGAAAGGCTTGACGGTGGTTTTCGCGTAAACGCCGGCGGCTGCGTAGGGGTCGGCATCGGCCCAGGCCTGGGCGGCTTCGAGCGAGGCGAACTCGGCGACGATGACGCTGCCCGAGAAACCGGCCGGGCCGGGATCGGGCGAGTCGATCGCCGGGCAGGGGCCGGCGAGGATCAGGCGACCTTCCGACTGCAGCGCCTGCAGGCGTTCGAGGTGGGCGGGGCGGGCGGCCAGGCGCTGGGCCAGCGAACCGGGCTGGTCTTCACCGATGATGACGTAAAGCATCTATTGTTTCTCCTCGACGTATTTCGACAGCATGAGCCCTTGTCCGAGTACGAACAGAAGCAGCAGCCCCATGCCGCCGAAGAGTTTGAAATCGACCCAGATATCGGTCGAAAAGTTGAAGGCGACGATCAGGTTGATCACGCCCATGAACAGGAAGAAGCCGACCCACGACAGCGTCACCTTGTTCCAGACCGGTTCGGGCAGCGTCAGTTGCTCGCCGAGCAGGGCGCGCATTGGATTCTTCTTCAGCACCAGCGAGGCGAAGGCCATGCTGACGGCGAACGCCCAGTAGAGAATGGTCGGCTTCCACTTGATGAAGGTTTCGTCCTGGAAGATCAGGGTCATGCCGCCGAAGACCGAGACCAGCACGAGGCTGACCCACAGCATTTTGTCCACCTTGCCGTGACGGAAATGCACCCAGGCGATCTGGGCGGCGGTGGCCGCGATGACGACGATGGTCGCGAGCAGGATCGGTGCCTGCTTGACGTCGAGCACGGCGCTGCCGAGCAGGCTGCCGACCAGCGCGGCCGCGCCTTCCGGATTGCTGCCGTAATATTTGAAGGTCGCGAAAAACAGGATGACCGGGAAGAGATCGAAGAGCAGTTTCATGGCGCAGGATTATAACCGCAGCAGATTGGCCGGGCGGACGCTATCAATTTTTTGGCGGCAGGTCGATGAAGGCAGCGCCGTGCGCCGGATCGCCGCCGGCAATGCGGGGGATGCTGCCGAGCAGCGGCGCGGCGATGTGTTCGCGCAGCGTGGCAATGTTGTCCTCGGCGCGGCTCATTGCCGGGTTTACGCGGTTGGCGACCCAGCCGGCCAGTATCAGGCCGCGCGCGGCAATGGCCTCGGCGGTGAGCAGGGCGTGATTGATGCAGCCCAGGCGCAGGCCGACGACGAGAATGAGCGGCAGGCCGAGCGCGACGGCCAGATCGGCGCTGTCACGCCGCGCAGGAAGTACCCCTGGGGTACGGTTGACGCCCAAAGGCACGCGAAATCCGCCGACGCCCTCGACGATGAGCAGGTCGGTTTGCCGGCGCGCAGCGGCGCAGGCGGCGACGATGCGGTCGAAATCGATGCTGACCTTCGCTTCGGCGGCGGCCAGGTGCGGCGCGATGGCCGGCGCGAAGCAATAAGGGTTGCTGACCTGCAACGGCAGCGCGACATTGCCGGCGGCGCGGATATTTTCGACGTCGTCATTACGGCCGGCGTCATCGGTGCCGGCGGCGACGGGTTTCAAGCCGGCGGCTTTGAGTCCGAGCTGGCGGGCGCGCCAGAGCAGTGCGCAGGTGACGAAGGTCTTGCCGATTTCGGTATCGGTGCCGGTCAGGAAGTAGGCTTGGCTCATTTGCGGGCGTGCAGCGTGATGACGTCGTAGGTCAGCGGCAGGCCGGCGGCCGTGCGCAGCTTCTCGCAGGCGTCGGCTGCGCGGCTGAAGGCGGCACGGCTCAGCAGCGCGGTGCGCCGTCCCTCGCCGAGCTGGTTGGCGCCGAGCGCCTTGACTGCGCGCAGCAACGACCTGAAGTCGGTGTAGTGCGCGATTTCCGCGTGTTTTTCGACGTTGACCGCAACGAAGCCGGCGGCGTCTGTCAGATGGCGGATTTCTTCCACCGTGTGGAACGAGAGCGTATGGCGATGCGCGTCGATGCCTGCGAAGGCAGTGCGCAGTTCATGGAAGGTGCCCGGGCCGAGGCTGGCGAGGGCCAGGGCGCCGCCGGTCGTCAGCACCCGGTGCGCTTCGGCCAGCGCGCGTGGCAGGTCGCACCACTGGACGGCGAGGCTCGACCAGTAGAGGTCGATGCTGTTCGCGGCCAGCGGTGGGTGTTCGAGATCACCGGCGAGGCGGCAACAGCTTGGGCCGACCCGGGACAGCATGGCCGGGGCGAAATCCAGCGCGATGGCGTGGGCGGCGGGGAAGCGCTGGCGGAGCAGGGGTTGCGCCAAGCCGGTACCGCACCCGGCGTCGAGCACCCGGTTTGCTGTAAGGTCGGCCGGCAACTCGGTGGCGAGCAGGTCGCAGACGCGGCGCTGAACCACGGCCGCCGCATCGTAGGTCGCCGCGGCACGCTCGAAGGAATCGCGGATGCGCGCCTTGGACGGTCTATTCATGCAGGAAGGCGCGCACCCGGGCGAGGAAATCGGCCGGGCGGGAAATGAACGGGGCGTGCGCGCATCCGTTGAAGGCGGCGAGTCGGGCGCCGGGAATCAGCGCGGCCAGCGCCGCTGCAGCCGCCAGGGGCATCAGCGGATCGGCAGCACCGTGGATGATCAGGGTCGGCACATTGACCTGCGGCGCAGCGGCGCGCAGATCGACATCGCGCAGCCAGTCAAGGCCGGCAGCCAGCGCGGCGGTCGGCGGGCGCGGGTCGGCGAGGGCGAGCAACTGGCGCGTCACGTCCTTGCTGCGGGCGTCGCCGCGGTTGAAGCCGCCGACGAAGCGCGGCAGCATGGCTTCGACATCGGCCAGCACGTTGGTGGCGAACTCGGCCAGCATCTCTGGCGCCATCGCCTGTGGCCAGCCGTTACGTTGAACAAACGACGCGGTGCCGGCCACCAGCAGCAGTTTGCCGACTTTTTCCGGATGGCGGGCGGCGACGGCCAGCGCCAGTTGCGCGCCGAGCGACCAGCCGGCGAGCGTGGTGCCGGGTTGCAGGCGGGCGGCGACGTCGTCGGCAGCCGCGTTGAAGTCGCTGATCAAGGGCGCCTCGCCATAGCCGGGCAGGTCGAAAATCTGCCCGTTCAGCGCGTTGACCGCAGCAGTCAGCGGGCCGCGCCCGAGACACCAGCCGGGCAGGAGGACGAGCGGTGCAGTCATGCCAGTGACTTGAGGGCGCCGATCAACTGGGCGATATCGACTTCGGTGTGCGCAGCAGAGACGGAAATGCGCAGGCGCGCCGTGCCTTTCGGGACGGTCGGCGGGCGGATCGCAGGCACCCACAGGCCGTGCTCCCAGAGGGCGTTGGCAAGGGCCAGCGCCGCTTCGTTTTCGCCGACGATCAGCGGCTGGATGGCGGTCGGCGAGGGCAGCAGTCGCCACGGCAGGCCGCCCAGCCCGTCGCGCAACTGGGCGATGCGGGCGAACAGGCTGGCGCGCAGGGCATCGCCGTGTTCGATGATGTCCAGGCTTTTGCTCAGTGCGCAGGCGATGGCGGGTGGGGCTGCGGTGGTGAAGATGTAGCTGCGGCCTTTCTGCAGCAGATATTCGATGGCGGTGGCCGAGCCGGCAACGAAGGCGCCGCCGACACCGGCCGCCTTGCCCAGCGTGCCCATCAGCAGGATGCGCGGCGCGGCCGGCAGGTTGAAGTGGGCGAGGCTGCCCCGGCCGTTGCGGCCGAGCACGCCGAAGCCGTGCGCGTCGTCGATCACCAGCCAGGCGTCGTAACGTTCGGCCAGTGCGAAGAGCAGCGGTAGCGGCGCGAGGTCGCCGTCCATGCTGAAGACGGCGTCGCTGACGATGACTTTGGTGGCGGTGGTGCTGGTGGCGAGCATCTTCTCCAGCGCCGCCATGTCGCAGTGCGCGTAGCGCTGCACCTCGGCGCCGTTGGCCTTGGCCAGTTGCATGGCGTCGATCAGCGAGGCGTGGTTCAGTTTGTCCGAGAAGACCGTGGCGCTGCGATCGGCCAGGGTCGGCGTCACCGCCAGGTTGGCGAGGTAGCCGGTGGAAAAGGTCAGGGCGCGCGGAAAGCCGGTGAAGGCGGCAATTTCCTGTTCCAGCGTTTCATGCGGCGCCAGATGGCCGCTGACCAGATGCGACGCGCCGCTGCCGGCACCCCATTGGGTAGCGCCTTCCGCCAGCGCTGCGACGATTTCGGCATTGCCAGCCAGTCCGAGGTAATCGTTGCTGGCGAAATTCAGCACATTTTTGCCGTTGACCGTGGCAATCCGTCCGCAGGGCGATTCCAGCACGCGGCGGCGGCGGGTCAGGCCAGTGGCGGCGATTTCGGCGAGTTCGGCGGTCAGGTGGTCTTCAATCATGGGTAGAGGCTTTCTTGCGCCGCCTGGTCGCGAGATGAAATCCGGATTCCTGTTCGCTCTCCCTGTCGCCAGCTCAGAAAATTTCCGGTATGAAGGTCTGGTCCGACATCGGCGGACGCACGTAGCCGTGGTCTTCCTGGCGCGGCGGCAGCTCAACGCGTTCCGGCGTAAGGTCCTCATAGTCGATCAGGCTCAGCAGGTGGGTCATGACGTTCAGGCGGGCGCGTTCCTTGTCGTCCCCGTGCACCACGTACCACGGCGCCTGCTTGATGTCGGTATGGGCGAACATCTCGTCCTTCGCCTTGGAGTACTCGACCCAGCGTGCGCGCGACTGCAGATCCATCGGGCTAAGTTTCCAGTGCTTGGTGGGGTGGTGGATGCGCTTCCGGAAACGCCGTTCCTGCTCTTCGTTGCTGATCGAGAACCAGTACTTGATCAGGATGATGCCGCTACGGACGAGCATGCGCTCGAATTCCGGGCAGCTGCGGAGAAACTCGCTGTGCTCTTCGGGCGTGCAGAAGCCCATCACTTTTTCGACGCCAGCGCGGTTGTACCAGCTGCGATCCATGAGGACCATTTCGCCGGCGGCGGGCAGATGCTGCACATAGCGCTGGAAATACCACTGGCTCTGCTCGCGCTCGGTCGGTGCCGGCAAAGCCACAACCTTGGTGACGCGCGGGCTCAGGCTTTCGGTGATGCGCTTGATGCTGCCGCCCTTGCCGGCCGCATCGCGTCCTTCGAAAAGCACGACCACCTTGAGCTTCTTGAATTTAATCCATTCCTGGAGCTTGACCATCTCGACATGCAGGCCGGCGATCGCCCTCTCGTATTCTTTCAACTTTAGGCGCTTGTGCGGATGCGTGTCCTCTTCCGTCACTTCTTCGCCGCTTCCCCTGCAGGGCAAGCGAGCAGACTCTTTTCTGGATGCCTTGATGGCTTTAACGGCATCGTGGGCGGCCTTGGTAAGGGCGTCCTTGGCCTTCCCCGCACCTTCGTCGGACTTCGCCTTGCCCTTTGCCGGCGTCTCCGTCTTCTTCGCAGCTGGCGTTGTCTGCTCCACGGTCGCCTTGGGTGCCGCAGCCTGTTTCGCTGCAGCGGCAGTCGGGGGTTGCGAGGGCTGAGTTACCGTTTTTTCATTGGTAACGTCCGGGGTTTGTTTCTCGCCATGAGTTGCCATTGTTCGTTCTCCGCTGTCGAGTGGTGACTGTGAATTATGGGGCAAAATCCCTGCCCGAAACCATTCAGCGGGTGGGGGTTTTTCACTGTTATTCCGAAAGTGCCTCGAGCAGCGCGCCCAGGGTGGTTGCGCCGAGATGCCCGATTTCGGCGTCGCTGACGACATAGGGGGGCATCAGGTACACGGTATTGCCGATCGGGCGAATCATCGTCTCGCCGTCCAGCGCAGCGCGGTAAAACTTGCGGGAGAAGTACGGGTCGTCGGTTTCGACGTCGAAGGCGGCGATCATACCGCGCTGGCGCAGGTGTTTGACTTGCGGGTGATCGGCCAGCGGCGCGAGGGCGGCGGCGATTTTTGCCGCCTTTTGGCGGTTGACCGCAACGATGTCGTCCTGCTCGAAAATGTCGAGCGTCGCCAGTGCGGCGCGGCAGGCAAGCGGGTTGCCGGTGTAGCTGTGCGAATGCAGGAAGGCGCGGGCGACGGAATCGTCGAGGAAAGCCTCGTAGATCGTGTCGCTGCAGAGCACGACGGACAGCGGCAGGTAGCCGCCGGAAATGCCTTTCGACAGGCACATCAGGTCGGGTCGTATGCCGGCTTGCTCATGGGCGAAGAAGGTGCCGGTGCGGCCAAAGCCGACGGCGATTTCGTCGCAGATCAGGTGCACCTCGAAGCGGTCGCACAACTGGCGGGCAAGGCGCAGGTATTCGGGGGCGTACATCGCCATGCCGGCGGCGCCTTGCACCAGCGGTTCGACGATCAAGGCGGCGATGCGGTCGCCATGTTTCTCCAGATGATTTTCCAGCGCGGCGGCAGTGCGGCGGGCGACATCGGCCGGGCTTTCGCCTTGTTCGGCCAGCCGGAAGTCAGGGGAGGGAACGACCGTCGCGGCGCGGACCAGCGGCGCGTAGGCATCCTTGAAGATGGCGACGTCGGTGACAGCCAGCGCACCGACCGTTTCGCCGTGGTAACTGCCGGCGAGGCAGAGGAATTCGGCCTTCTCGGGCCGGCCGACGTTGCGCCAGTAGTGAAAGCTCATCTTCAGCGCGATCTCGGTGGCCGAGGCGCCGTCCGAGGCGTAGAAGGCGTGGCCCAGGCTTCCTGCGGTCAACGCCGATAAACGCTCGGAAAGTTCGACCACCGGCTGGTGCGTGAAGCCGGCCAGCATGACGTGTTCGAGCGTGTCCAGTTGCTCGCACAACGCCGCGTTGATGCGCGGATTGGCGTGGCCGAACAGGTTGGTCCACCACGAGCTGATGCCGTCGAGATAACGCTTGCCATCGAAATCGTAGAGCCAGGCGCCCTCGCCACGGGCAATCGGGATCAGCGGCAGGTGCGCCGGGCCAGCGTCGGCATGGTGGCGCATCTGAGTGCACGGGTGCCAGACGGCGGCCTGGCTGCGCGCCAGCCAGTCCTGGTTCGCCGATTTCGCCATCAGTGCAGGACTTGCGAACTCGCGGCCGGCTGTTCCGGCATTTCGGCGTGCACCAGTTCGGCTTCGGCGTTGGGGTAGAGCGGGGCGCCGCAGTCGTCGCAGAATTCCAGCGGGAAATGGTGATCGAGGAAGATCACGTCCTTGACCCCGGCTTCGCGCAGTACGGCCTCGATTTCGCCGGCGGCGTCGGTGGCTTCATCCTCGGCGCCGAGCAGCGGCCAGACGATGCCGTGATAGGTTTCGTCCTTGTCCTTGGGGCCGAGGCCGACGCGATATTCTTCCATGCGGCGGTCGTAGCAGGGGCCGACGATGGCGCGGATGTCGGCCGGCATCAGGCCGAGCATGGTTTGCAGGAAGGCGACCGAGGCCTTCAGCGAATACGGGCGCGACAGGCGGTCGGCATTGCGGCAGCCGGCGTGGTAGGCGTCCGGCAGCAGCGGCTGCCAGGCACAGCCGGTGAGTAGCGGTTCGAGATTGGGGCTGCCCTGCTTGACCCACTCCTTGAGCGCACCCTCCTTGTTGCTGTCCTTCTCGTTCCAGCGAAACAGCGGCTTGCCGCGCGGAACGGCAATGCTGCCGACGAGGTAGCGTACATCCGAGAGAAAACGGTTGGTTTCAGGCAGGCCGGCAGTATCGACCGCGAGATGCTCGCCGGCCAGCGTCGCCTTGCCGAGCGCCTGGGTCAGTTGCCAGGTGTCGCAGAAGCTGCGCGGCAGCTGATCGGGGCTGAACAGGAAATCGGCCAGCGCGACGCGCGTGGCGGCGCCGAAGACATGGGCGCCGAGTTGCACGGTCAGCGCTTCCACCGTGCTTTTGGGCAGCGGACTGGCGGGGATCGAGAAGCGCGACCAGGCGAGCACCGGTGCTGCGAACAATTGGATGTCGAATTCCTGACCCTGTGCTTCCATGCGGCTGGTTTCGGCACATGATTCGACCATGTCTGCGAGTTCGTCGTGGGCGCGCGGGTTGGCTTCGAACAGGCGGTCGAGCGCGGTGTTGATGTCGTCTTCGGCGCCATTTTTCAGCAGGCTGTCGACCAGTTCGCCAAGCTGGCTCTCCCAGAATTTGTCCTCCAGCTTGCCGCCGGATTCGGAAAGGCCGGTGGCCAGACGTTGCAGTTCTGCGGCATCGCGCGAAGTACGCTCGCGAGCGCCGAAGCGGGTACGTTTCATCGATATTCCTGAAAAAGCAAAGAACGAATTTTAACAGCCGCTAAAATCCGGCATAGCGCATCACCGGAATATAAGGAATTTACCCTCATGCTGATTTTTCTCTCGCCCGCCAAATCGCTCGACTACACGACGCCGCCGCAGGTTGCCACGCACACCCAGCCGGCTTTCCTGAAGCAGTCGGAAACGTTGATCAAGCAATTGCGCAAGCTGTCGCCGGCCGACCTCGCCAACCTGATGTCCATTTCCGATCCGCTGGCGCTGCTCAATTTCAACCGCTACGCCGACTGGAAGCTCCCGTTCACGCCGGAAAACGCCAAGCAGGCGGCACTCGCCTTCGACGGCGACGTGTACGACGGGCTGGCTGCCCGCAACATGAGCGCGGCCGATCTCGATTTCGCACAGCAGCATGTGCGCATCCTGTCTGGCCTTTACGGCATGCTCAGGCCGCTCGACCTGATGCAGCCCTACCGCCTGGAAATGGGCACCCGATTCGCCAACAAGGCCGGCAAGGATCTCTATGCCTTCTGGGGTGAGAGGCTGGTCAAGGCGATCAACACCGAACTCGACGCGATGCCGAGCTCCGTTGCGGTCAACCTCGCTTCCGAGGAATATTTCAAGGCCGCCGTCGGACGCAAGATCAAGGGTACGGTGATCCAGCCCGTGTTCGAGGACTGGAAGTCAGGCCGCTACAAGATCATCAGCTTCTTCGCCAAGCGGGCGCGCGGCCTGATGACGCGCTATGCCGTACTCAATCGGCTGGACGAACCGGAAGGCCTGAAGGCGTTCGCCTACGACGACTACGCCTTTGCGCCGGAGGCGTCGGACGACAAGCGCTGGGTATTCCGCCGCCGTCAGGACTGATCCGCCCAGCGTGCCTTGCGCCAGCGCTCCATCTCGCCATTGCCACAGAAGGTCCAGGCGATCAGGCGGCTTTGCTTCTGACCCTGCGCCATCGGAATGATCCGCGTCTCTACCGGATGCACCTTCTTCAGCGCAGCTTCGACATGGGCGACGTTTTCCGCCTTCGAGACCAGGCTGGTGAACCACAGGCAGCGCTTCGGGATGCCGGCGCTCTGCGCGACCATGCGTTCGAGAAAGGCGCGTTCGCCCCCTTCGCACCACAGTTCGGTGCCCTGGCCGCCGAAATTGAGGCGCGGCGCGCCGACTGATCTGGCGCGCGCACCCTTGCCGAGGTTGTTCCACTTGCGCTGCGCGACATCCATGACGTCGCCTGGCGAGTTGTGGAAGGGCGGGTTGCAGATGCTGAGATCGAAGCTTTCGCCCGAGCGCAGCATGCCGATGAAGATGTTTTCCTGCACCGGCTGGTGGCGCAGTTCGATGGCGTCGGCGAGTCCCGGATTGGCAGCGACGATGCGCCGGGCGTTGTCGAGTGCCGGCTGGTCGAATTCGACACCGAGAAAGCGCCAGCCGTATTCGCCGTGGCCGATCAGCGGATAGATGCAGTTGGCGCCGACGCCGATATCGACGACACGCACTACCGGGCCGCGCGGAATCGCCTTGCGGTTGCAGGTGGCGAGCAGGTCGGCGACGTGGTGGATATAGTCGGCGCGGCCGGGAATCGGCGGGCACAGGTAACCGGCGGGAATATCCCAGCCCGCGATGCCGTAGTGGTGGACGAGCAGGGCGCGATTGAAGGCCTTGACCGCCGCCGGTTTGGCGAAATCGATGCCGGGCGTGCCGGCAGCAGTCGTGATCACGTAGCGCGCCAGGCCGCCCGATGCAGCGGCGAGGGCGGCAAAGTCGTAGCCGGCGACGTCGCGGTTGCGCGGGTGGAGGCCAGGTTTGGGTGGCAATGGCTTTTTGGGGCGGGTGGCGGCGGGCAGTGCTTCGCTCATGGCGTTTCCTGAAGGGGGGTGGGCAGAAGCAGTGCCGAGGCAGCAGCCGGTTTGAGAATCTTGAAGCCGAGGGTGGTGCGCCCGCGCAGGCGAAGCAGCGCCTTGTCCTTGGTGACCAGCAGATTGGCGTCGCAGCGGGCAGCGAGTTCGAGGAACTTCTGGTCGTCGCGGTCCTTGCAGCGCGGCAGTGGCGGCGCTTCGCCGTCGGCGACCACCTGTACGAGGCGTCTGTAGCGACTGTAGCGGTCGACCACCATTTCGGGTGTCAATTTAAGCTGCGGGTAGGTCAGCACGCGCTGCAATTCGTCCAGCGTACGGTCGTCGGCCAGGCACTGGATCCGCCCGCCTTCGAGCGCCGCCATGATCGGCACGGCGTCGGTGTTGCTCCAGTGGAAGAGATCGAGGACGACGTTGGTGTCGAGGACGAGGCGCAGCATGGCGCGGATTATAGGGAGAAAGTCCGGTTTGGTCCGATTCGGGTTGGCGGATCGAAGATCGCATTACGGCCACAACCAGCCCGTCGAGAGTTTTTTCAATAGCGGCCATTGACCTCCGGTTGGTGCATCAAGAAAACAAATGTCATGGTATCGGCGCTATCATGCTGACTGGCTCGTTCATCTAATAATTCGATCAAGGGTATGGGAACAATCCTCTTTATTCTGCTAATTGCGTTTATGTTTATTGGGGTTTCGTTGCTTTTGCCACGTTTCATTGTTTGGTTCACTGAGTCGCGGGCAACGGCCGAAACTGTATTGCAGCCCGGCGCCTCACAATTGCCGCCCATTGGTGAAACAGCCGTCAGCAAGGGAACAGCCTGCGCCTCGGAAGAACTTGCCCCGCCAGGAATTGTAATCACATTATTAAGAGTTATAGCTGGCCTTATATTGGGCGTTATATGGCCCCTTGCCACTCTATCCTCGCCATTCTTGCTGGATGACCCTAGAGAAGCAGCCACAGTTTCGCGAATCGTATATATGGCAATCTACTTCGCTTATCCGTTGGTATTCTTCATTAGCGCCGGAAAGTACAAAACTCAGTTGCTTAATGGTCACTACGCAACAGCTCTTGCGCACGCAGCATCCCCCATCGGGGTGCTCTTGGTTTTTTCATTGTTGCTTTGGGGCGTAAGTAACTTAAATCCGTGATGCGTGCCCAACATGCCGGACTTCAAAGCTGAAAGTCTGCTTCCTCAAAGTTTGATCGTCAGGTTTGGGTCCAGACTGTGTAAAAACGTCCAACTGTTGCTATGCCATTCGAGGGTGGCCTTCACAATCGCTATAGAATCGTTTTAATCAACACAGGGAATGGTCAAGACACCCCAGAAACGAATGGGATTTTGCGTTTTTACACAACCTCGGTCGGGTCCGGCCCCTCATTGTCAACCGATCCACTGCAGGATCGCGACTGAATCCCTGCGGACTTATAATGCCCGCCTCTTCAGCGCCCCGGATTACCGATGTCCCGTATTCTCCTCGCCCCGATGGAAGGTCTTGCCGATCCGCTGATGCGCGATGTGCTGACGGCGATCGGCGGCTACGACTGGGGCATCTGCGAATTCATCCGGGTGACCGAGAGCGTTCTGCCCAACCGCACCTTCCTGCGTACCTGCCCGGAACTGCTCAACGACAGCAGGACGGCCAGCGGAACGCCGATGCGCGTGCAACTGCTCGGGTCAGATCCGCATTTCATGGCGGCCAACGCCAGGCGTGCGCTCAGGCACCGGCCGGCCGGCATCGACATCAACTTCGGCTGTCCGGCGCCGACGGTATTCCGCCATCGCGGCGGTTCGGCGCTGCTCGGCGAGCCGCAACTTCTGCATGACATCGTCAGCGCCGTGCGTGCGGTTGTTCCGGTCGACGTCCCGTTTACGGCAAAAATGCGGCTTGGCATCGAGGACGATTCGCTGGCTGTCGATTGCGCCCGCGCCATCGAAGCCGGCGGCGCCGACGAGCTGATCGTCCACGGCCGGACCAAGATCGACGGCTATCGCCCGCCGGCGCGCTGGGGGCAGATCGACCGCGTGCGGGCGGCGGTCAGCATCCCCATCATCGCCAACGGCGAGGTGTGGACCGTCGAGGATTTCCGCAAGTGCCAGCTTGAGTCGGGTTGCGCCGACGTCATGATCGGCCGCGGCGCCCTGGCTGACCCGCTGCTCGCCCGGCGCCTGCGCGGGGAAGCGGTCGGCGGCTGGGACACGCTGATTCCTTCGCTTGCCACCTATTGGCATGGCGTGCGGGAAAGGGTGCTGCCGGTCCATGCTGGTGGTCGCCTCAAGCAGTGGCTGATGCTGCTGCGTCGCCATTATCCGCAGGCCGAAGTGCTCTACCAGCGTCTGCGCCCGGTCAAGTCCGCCGAGGAAATCGACCGCCTGCTGGTCGCCGCGGGCATTATCGAAACCTTGCCGCTGGCCGCCTGATGGACGGCAGCTCGCGCCTCATCACCAGCGCACAGGACGGCCCGCATCGCGATCTGGAGGCGCTGGTTCGCCGCCACATCGCGCATCCATTCCGCAAACCGATACTTGATTGCAACCGTGCTGCGTTCTCTGCCGCGCTCGCCGCCCGCGATCAGTGGCAGGTGGGCGCGCCGCTGATTCTCGACGCCGGTTGTGGCGTCGGCTGGAGTACGCAGCGCGTCGCCGAGGCGTTTCCCGATCACTTTGTTTTTGGCGTCGATCAGTCGGTTGACCGCCTCAGTCGGGGAAAACCCCTGCCGTTGCCGGCCAATGCGCTGCTGGTGCGCGCCGATCTGGTCGACTTCTGGCGGCTGCTGGCAGAAAACTGGTACCGGCTGGCCCGCCATTACATCCTCTACCCGAACCCGTGGCCGAAGATCGGCCATCTGGCCCGGCGCTGGCATGGCCATGCGGTCTTTCCGACCTGGCTGGCGCTGGGCGGCGAACTGGAATGTCGCAGCAACTGGCGCATTTATGTCGAAGAAATGGCGCAGGCGCTGACCATCCTCGGTGGCCGGCCGGTAGCGGCCGAGCCTTACGCGACCGATGACCCGCTGACGCCGTTCGAGAAGAAGTACCTCGCTTCCGGCCATGAGCTGTGGCGCTGTCGGGCCAGCCTGCCATGAGCGTTTGCCAGGCCTGCGGCGCCTGCTGCGCCAGTTTTCGCGTCGATTTTCATCCGTCCGAGCTCGCCGGCGGCGCCTTCGCCTGGGGGCAGGGGGTGCCGCCGGAATTGACGGTCCCGGTGACGCCGGCCATCGTCCGCCTGTGCGGCACTGACTCGGCCGCGCCACGCTGCGTGGCGCTGGAAGGAAGGATTGGCCAGTCCGTGCGTTGCTCAATTTACGAAGCGCGCCCATCGCCGTGCCGCGAATTCGACACTTCCCACGACGCCTGTGCGCGGGCCCGACACCGCCACGGATTGCCGACGCTGTAGTTTGGATTTATCCCCGTAATGGTCGGACAAGCCTGTGGATAAGCACGGGACAAGTGGCAAGAATCGGCGAAAAACGGGGCCGTTGCGGTCGACGCCGAAAAAACAGGCAATTTTCCTGATTTCATCATTTGGCGAGGCGCCATATCTGGCAATGGCGCCAGTTAATATATAATATATAAGACTTTGGAACCGACCCCGGAAAAGCAATCATGCCGAACCACACGGTCGCTCTCGTTGTCGTAAGATCATCGTTTCCCCACAGCAAGCCTTTATGAAAGGAAGTCGCCGTGCTTGAAGCCTATCGCGCCCACGTCGCCGAACGTGCAGCCCTTGGTATCCCCCCGCTGCCGCTCTCCAAACAACAGACCACCGAACTGGTCGAACTGCTGAAAAATCCGCCCAAGGGCGAGGAAGTCGCCCTGGTCGAATTGATCACCTATCGCGTGCCGGCCGGCGTCGACGACGCCGCCAAGGTCAAGGCCGAGTTCTTGGCCAAGGTCGCCAAGGGCGAAGAAGCCTGCGCCCTGATTTCCAAAGAGAAGGCGACCGAACTGCTCGGCACCATGCTCGGCGGTTTCAACGTCAAGCCGCTGATCGACCTGCTCGGCGATGCTGGCGTCGGCGCAGTTGCCGCCGAGGGCCTGAAAAAGACCCTGTTGGTCTTCGACTTCTTCCACGATGTCGCCGAACTGTCCAAGGCCGGCAATGCCAACGCCAAGGCCATCATGCAGTCCTGGGCCGACGGCGAGTGGTTCACCTCGCGTCCGGAAGTGCCGGCTGCGCAAAAGCTGACCGTCTTCAAGGTCACCGGCGAAACCAATACCGACGACCTGTCGCCTGCACCCGACGCCTGGTCGCGTCCGGACATCCCGCTGCACGCGCTGGCCATGCTGAAGAATCCGCGTGCCGGCATCGAGCCGGATGAGTCGGGTGCCCGCGGTCCGCTCAAGCAACTGGAAACGCTGGCCGCCAAGGGCAACCTGATCGCCTACGTCGGTGACGTGGTCGGTACCGGTTCGTCACGCAAGTCCGCCACCAACTCGGTGCTGTGGTTCACCGGCGAGGACATCCCCTTCGTGCCGAACAAGCGTTTCGGCGGCGTCTGCCTCGGCTCCAAGATCGCCCCGATCTTCTTCAACACGATGGAAGATGCCGGCGCGCTGCCGATCGAAATCGATGCCGGCCAGATGGACATGGGCGACGAGATCGAACTGCAGGTCGATGCCGCCAGCGGCAAGGTCACCGCCACCAAGAACGGCACCGTGATCGCCGAATCGCAACTGAAGACCCTGGTCATCCTCGACGAAGTCCGTGCCGGCGGCCGCATTCCGCTGATTATTGGGCGCGGCCTGACGACCAAGGCCCGCGAATTCCTCGGTTTGCCGCAAAGCACGCTGTTCCGCCTGCCGCAGGACCCGGCCGACAACGGCAAGGGTTTCTCGCTGGCCCAGAAGATGGTCGGCCGCGCCTGCGGCCTGCCGGAAGGCAAGGGCGTCCGCGCTGGCACCTACTGCGAGCCGAAGATGACCACCGTCGGTTCGCAGGACACCACCGGCCCGATGACCCGCGACGAACTGAAGGATCTGGCCTGCCTTGGCTTCTCGGCCGACCTCGTCATGCAGTCGTTCTGTCACACCGCCGCCTATCCGAAGCTGGTCGACGTCAAGACGCACCGTGAACTGCCATCGTTCATCAGCACCCGTGGCGGCGTTTCGCTGCGCCCGGGCGACGGCGTCATCCACTCGTGGCTGAACCGCCTGTTGCTGCCGGACACCGTCGGCACCGGCGGCGACTCGCACACCCGTTTCCCGATCGGCATCTCGTTCCCGGCCGGTTCCGGCCTGGTCGCCTTTGCCGCCGCCACCGGCGTCATGCCGCTCGACATGCCGGAATCCGTACTTGTCCGCTTCAAGGGCAAGATGCAGGACGGCATCACGCTGCGCGATCTGGTCAACGCCATTCCCTACTATGCGATCAAGGCCGGCCTGCTGACTGTCGAGAAGAAGGGCAAGAAGAACGTCTTCTCCGGCCGCATCCTGGAAATCGAGGGACTGCCCGATCTCAAGATCGAGCAGGCGTTCGAGCTTTCCGACGCCGCAGCCGAGCGTTCCGCAGCCGCCTGTTCGGTACGCCTCAACAAGGCGCCGATGGTCGAGTACATGAACTCGAACATCACGCTGATGAAGTGGATGATCGCCGAAGGCTACCAGGATGCCCGTACCCTGAAGCGCCGCATCACCGCCATGGAAGACTGGATCGCCAACGGCACGCTGCTGCAGCCCGATGACGACGCCGAGTATGCGGCGGTGATCGAGATCGACCTTGCCGACGTCAAGGAGCCGCTCCTGGCCTGCCCGAACGACCCGGACGACGTCAAACTGCTGTCCGAAGTCGCCGGCGACAAGATCGACGAAGTCTTCATCGGCTCGTGCATGACCAACATCGGCCACTTCCGTGCCGCTGCCAAGGTCCTCGAAGGCAAGTCCGACATCCCGACCCGGCTGTGGATCGCACCGCCAACCAAGATGGATGCGCTGATCCTGACCGAAGAAGGCTATTACAGCATCCTCGGCAAGTCCGGCGCGCGCATGGAAATGCCGGGCTGTTCGCTGTGCATGGGCAACCAGGCGCAGATCAAGAAGGGCAGCACCGCCATCTCGACCTCGACGCGCAACTTCCCGAACCGCCTCGGCATCGACACCCGCGTCTACCTCGGCTCCGCCGAACTGGCCGCCATGTGCGCGCTGGCCGGCCGCATCGTGACGGTGCCGGAATACATGGAGCAGATCAAGCTGGTCAATGCCAAGGCGGCCGAAGTCTATCGCTACATGAACTTCGACAAAATCGCCGAATTCGTCGAAGTGGCGGATACGGTCGAGATGTAAGTTACGAAAATCGGCCGGTTTTTGCGGTCAACCCTGGGGCCAGCCGCGGCTTCTATGGTCATAGCAGTCAAAAAAAGCCCCTTCCAGGAAACTGGCGGGGGTTTTTTTATTGCCATGAAATGCGCTTAGAATGAAATGACATTGAATGCAGCGCCCCATGTTCCCAATCGGGAGGGAAGATGCCATGTTCAGGAAAATGGTCCATTGCAACACATGCCTCATGCTCCTGGCGAATCTGCTGGCTGGCAACCTGCCGTCTCTGGCGCAGGATAGTCTGCCCGGGGCGTCCAGTTACCGGGGAGAAATCCTCCGCGGTGCGGACGGCAAACTGACGGTACTGCCAGTGGCTGAGCCGGCGATCCAACGGCCTTCCGGCAATGTTGCATCGGGAGAGGCGACGGACGTCGGGGTTCCTGCGAAAGCAACGGTTTCCGGGCCGCCCGACATGTCTTGCCTCGCAGACGGGGCAAAACTGTCGACAAGTGAACGGGCGCTGGTCTCGATGCCTGCCGACAGCTGGTTGTCGTTGCCCGGGACGGCGTTTCGTACTTTCTGCAAGGCGCGGGAAAACATGGCCCTGCAGGCCAACGGTGACTGCACGATGGTGATCGGCGCGTGGTCTGGCGGCGTCTTCGACGAACACGCGCGCCGCTTGCTGGTCATCGGCGGCGGCCATATGGATTACTGGGGCAATGAAGTCTATGGCTTCGACCTCGCCACCGGCGCCTGGACGATGGTCAAGGCGGCTTCCGGTCTCGGCACCGCACCCGCGCCGAGCGAACCGATGCCGGACGGCAATCCCGTCTCGCGCCATACCTATGATGGCCTCGCCTACCTGCGCCATCTCTCCCGGGTCTTCATGTTCGGCGGCGCGACGGCGCCCAACGGTTATTCGGTGGACAATGCCTGGATGTTCGATCCGGCCGCCGGCACCTGGCGCGCAAGGGCCAATGCGCCGTTGACGGGGGCTGGGCATTACCACATGGCCTCGGCCTACGACCCGCTGACGCGCAAGGTCTATATGCGCAACCAGCACGGCTTCTACGCCTACGATCCCGATGCCGACAACTGGTCGGGGCCGATCGTCAGTTTCGGCAACCCGCCCTACTATCCGCGGATGCAGACCTACCACTATCGGCGCGGGGTGATCATGCAGGCGCAACGGCTCTTCGTGGCCGCTGGCGGGGTGCTCAAAAACCCTGCTGCGCCCGATGTGTTCATCTACGATCTCGACGGGAGGCGAGACGTCACCGGTGCGTATCCGATGACCGGTGACACCAGCGTCATTGCCAGCGAAGGACATGGGCTGGACGTCGAAGCCAGGAATGGTTGGCTGGTGGCCTGGGCTGGTGGCGCGCCGGCGATCATGGATCCGGCGACCTGGCACTGGCGGCGGGGCAGCGCGCGCGGGGCGCCACCACAGGCGGTGGGCAATGGTACTTACGGGCGCTTTCGTTACATCGCCTACCTGAACGTCTTCATTCTGGTCAACAAGCCGGAGGAGGACGTACATTTCTACAAGTTGTCAGCCGGTTGCGGGCTCAAAGACACACTCTCGCGACCTGCAGCCCGACGCTGAACCTTCAGCCGGGGGGCGCCTGGTGCAAGATCATGCATTGAAAATTGCCGCCTTTTCGCCGTCGACCGCAACGGTTCCAGTTGCCGAAGCCGAGGTCATTGCTAGGCGCGAGATGGCGCTAGAATAAATCTGCATCGTTTGTTGCGTAACCTGATGCCCACTCAAAAGGAGTTTTCGTGCCCGGAAAAACGATCTGTTCCGAAATGGCCATTGTGCTTCTCGCCAGCCTGATTGCCGGCAACGCGCCCGCGCAAGCGCAGGGCTATTTGCCGCAGGTGCCGGAATACCGTGGGGAAATCCGCCGCGGTGCGGACGGCAAGTTGATGGTAATTCCGGAAGCCGAGCGGCCTGCCTTAATAAATCCGGGAGACCCTGCACCCAGAGCGACGATGGTTGTCGGGCCCGACGAAAAGGTCGCTACGCTGACCGAGGCCGCTCAGCTGGCCAGGGATGGCGACGTGATCGAGATTCGGCCTGGAAATTATCGTAGGCAACCGGCGATCTGGACACAGAGGAACCTGCTGATTCGCGGTACGGGGCAGCGGCCGGTGATGATCGCCGATGGCAACAGTGCCGAGGACAAGGGTCTCTGGGTGGTCAGGGGCGGGAATATCCGGATCGAGAACATCGAGTTCCGGGGTGCCAGGGTCAGGGAGGCCAACGGGGCTGGCATTCGTCTGGAAAGTGGCCACTTGTCCATCCATGCCTGCCGTTTTGTTGATAACGAGTTTGGCCTTATGACGGGCAACCTTGCAAGCATCTCGCTGGACATCACGGACAGCGAGTTTGCCGACGCGCCGCGCGATGACCGCGATGTGCATCATCTGCTTTATGTGGGCGCCATCGGCAAGTTCGTCCTGCGTGGCAGCCGATTCACCAATGGCTATCATGGCCATCTGGTGAAATCGCGGGCGCGCGAAAATTACGTGCTCTACAACATGCTGGCTGACGGGCTCAGCGGCGAGGCTTCCTATGAGCTGGAGTTTCCCAATGGCGGGGTCGCCTATGTCATCGGCAATGTGATCGCCCAGAGCGCGGGAACGGACAACTCGAGTATCGTCGGCTACGGTGCCGAGGGCCAGCGCTGGCCGGAGAATGCGCTTTATCTCTCGCATAACACGCTGGTCAACGACCACCATACGGGAAACTTTCTGCAACTGATGAACGAAAAATTTCCGGCGGGTGTCGATGTCTGGGCAATCAATAACCTGACTGTGGGTAACGGCGATGTGAATCGTCCGGCGCGCGGCAGGTTCGAGGGCAACAGGTCGGCGGCGCGTTCGGAATTGATAGAGTATGGCGGGTTGCCCTTGCGCCTGACCAACATGTCTCCATTGCGCGGGTCGGTCCGGCCACCGGGGAGCAGCGGTGCGGTCGACCTTCTGCCGGATGCCGAATTTACCTTTCCGGTGGGCACGCACCCGATTCGGGCCAGCAGTGCCTTGTCTCCGGGAGCGTTTCAGTAGTCTGATGCCAAGCGTTTTCGCGGAGCGGGCATTGCTGAAATTTTCGGCTTTGGCGGGTCTTCAGGTTGCCTGTTGCGGCACCAAGGCATGCAGGACAGCCGGCAATCGCGTAGAATCCGAAATCCGCCGCGTGATACTTTGTCACGTGTGCATTTTGAAAGGCGACGATGAAGCGCGTTGACGATTTCCGCTTGCGGCTGGGTAAGCATGAGCTTGTACCGATCATGATCGGTGGCATGGGGGTCGATATCTCGACCGCCGATCTGGCGCTGGAAGCGGCCCGCCTCGGTGGCGTCGGCCACATTTCGGACGCGATGATCAACACCGTCGCCGACCGCCGCTACGAAACCAAGTACGTCAAGGAAAAGCTCGCCCTCTACAAATACAACGTCAAGAACGAGGACAAGGCGGTAGTGCAGTTCGACCTCGGTACCGTGGTCGAGGCCACCCGACTGCACATCGACGCGACGATGGCGCGCAAACAGGGCTCGGGGCTGGTGTTCATCAACTGCATGGAAAAGCTGACGATGAATGCGCCGAAGGAAACCCTGCGCGTGCGCATGCGCACCGCGCTGGATCGCGGCATCGACGGCATCACGCTGGCCGCCGGGCTGCACCTCGGTTCGTTCGCGCTGATCGAGGATCATCCGCGCTTTCGCGACGCCAAGCTCGGGATCATCGTTTCTTCCGTTCGCGCGCTGTCGCTGTTCCTCAAGAAGAGCAGCCGCACCGGCCGCCTGCCCGACTACATCGTCGTCGAAGGCCCGCTGGCCGGCGGCCACCTCGGCTTTGGCATGGATTGGGCCAAGTACGATCTGGCGACCATAGTCGCCGAGGTCATTGCCCACCTCAAGGCCGAGCAACTCGATATTCCGGTCATCCCGGCGGGCGGTATCTTCACCGGCAGCGATGCGACGGCCTTTCTCGAAAACGGCGCGTCGGCCGTGCAGGTGGCGACGCGGTTCACGGTTTCCGAGGAGTGCGGCCTGCCGGCCGATGTCAAGCAGGAGTACTTCAAGGCCGACGAGGACGATATCGTGGTCAACGAGATCTCGCCGACCGGCTACCCGATGCGCATGATCAAGAGCAGCCCGGCGATCGGCGACGGCATCCGTCCCAACTGCGAGGCTTACGGCTACCTGCTCGACGCCAATGGCAAGTGTTCCTACATCACCGCCTACAACCGCGAAGTGGCGGCGCACCCCGGGGCGCGCAAGGTCAAGGTCATGGACAAGACCTGCCTGTGTACGCACATGCGAAATTTCGACCTGTGGACCTGCGGCCAGTTGACCTGGCGGCTCAAGGACACGACGCATCGGCAGGCCGACGGCACGTACGACCTGTTGTCCGCCGAACACATCTTCAAGGATTACCAGTTCAGCACCGACAACAAGGTCGCGCTACCCTGATGTTGCGCGCGGTGGCCCGGCGGTGAATGTCGAACTGATCGGCCTGGTCATCATCTTCGTCGTGATCGCGATCGTCGTCATCAAGTCGCAATAGTTCGCCCGGTTAGCGCGCCTCGGCCCAGCCGAAACGTGCCAGCGTCGCGGCGAATTCCCCTGACACCGGCGCCTTGATCTCCACACGATGGCCGGTTACCGGATGGTCGAAGCTTAGTTCGGTACATGCCAGCAGCATCCTCTGGCAATTCAGTTCGTTCGCGAAGAAGCGGTTGTGCCGGCCCTTGCCATGGGTCGAGTCGCCGATGATCGGGTGGGCGATGTGTTTCAGGTGGCGGCGCAACTGGTGACGGCGGCCGGTCAGCGGCTCCAGTTCGAGCAGGGCGTAGCGGCTGCTCGGGTAGCGGTTGACGGCGACCGGCAACTCGATCTCGGCAAGTTTGCGGAAATTCGTGATCGCGTCCTGCGCCTCGTTGCTGCTTTGCTCGCCGCGAAAAAGATAAGGGTCGCGCTGACGGCTTAGCGGGTGGTCTATCGTCCCGGAAGGTGGCGGATGGCCGCGGACGACCGCCCAATAGCGCTTTTCCACTGTGCCGGCTGCGAACTGGCTCCCCAGTACGCTGGCGATCTCGCGATTCAGACCGAACAGCAGCACGCCCGAGGTGCCGCGGTCGAGGCGGTGTGCGGCCCAGACCCGCTGGCCGATCTGGTCGCGCAGGATCTGGATGGCGAAGCGTGTTTCGTGGCGGTCGATTTCGGAGCGGTGGACCAGCAGCCCCGCAGGCTTGTCGATGACGACGATATGCTCGTCGCGATGGAGAATCGGTAATGCTTCAGGCAAAGAAACGCTGCTTCGCTGCGGCAGCAATCGCCATGCCGGTGACGTGCGCCCGCTCGAGCAGTTCCCAGTAATAACGGTAGGAGGCACGGTCGTGCAGTTTGCCGGCGTGCTGGATCGGCCCCCAGCCCTTGTCCTGGGCGGCGACCAGGATTTCGGTGGCAGCCAACACTTCCGAGAAGTCGGGGCGCATGGCTTCGACGATCGGCACGATCTGGTTCGGGTGGATGCTCCACATGCGCAGGTAGCCGAACTCGCTGCGCGCACGCCGGGCATCGTTGCGGATGTACTCGATATCCTTCAACTCGGTGGTCACGTTGTGCGTCGGGACGCGACCACAGGCCAGCGCGGCGGCGGTGATTTCGCACTTGGCGCGGACGACCATCGGGTGCTCGAACTGGCCGGGGCTGGTCATCGCGCTGCCGGGAATGGCGCCGTGGTGGCCGGAGACGAAATCCATCAGGCCGAAATCGAGACTCTCGACGCCGGGAAGGGCGGCGATCTCCCAGACTTCGCGCAGGGCGCCGTGGGTTTCGATCAGGACGTGAACCGGAATCCTGCGGTCGACGCCGAAATGTTGCTCGATTTCCCGCAGGGCCTCGATCTGCACCTCGACATCGCCGACGCTGCACGGCTTGGGCAGGGTGATGAAGGGCAGGCGGCTACCGGCGATGCGAACCAGGATTTCCATGTCCTGCCGCCAGTGCGCATGGGTCACGTCATGAACGCGGGCGCCAACGCGATTGAACAGGTTGTCGTCGCTCATGATCACCCCGGCGGCCATCTCGGCATGTGCGCGCTCGGCCCCGGCAACGGCGCCATCCTCGCAGTCGCATGTGATATCGAAGATCGGGCCGAGTTCCTTCTGCAACTGCAACGCCTTCTTCATCAGCTTTTCCGACCCGGCGTAATGGTTGACCGCAGGCAGGATGGGAAAGGTGGTTTCGCCGGCGAAGAGAACGGTCTTGGGGTGGCGCATGGCTGTGCTCGCTGCAAAAGAAAAGGGCCGCGGTATTTTACCGCGGCCCTTTGCTCAAACCAGAAACCGGTGCTGGATCAGACCATTCCCATGCCCTTGACGGCGTCGGCTTCGTCGGTCAGTTCCTTGAGCGTGATGTTGATCTTCTCGCGGCTGTAATCGTCGATTTCCAAGCCCTGGATGATCTTGAACGAACCACCCTTGCATTCGCACGGCAGGCCGAACACCTGATCCTTCGGAATGCCGTAGGAGCCATCGGAAGGAACGCCCATGGTGACCCACTGGTCGGAACCGAGGACCCAGTCATGGATATGGTCGATGGCGGCGCTGGCAGCGGAAGCGGCAGACGACAGGCCGCGGGCTTCGATGATCGCGGCGCCGCGCTTGCCGACGGTCGGCAGGAAAATGTCGTTGTTCCAGGCGTGGTCGTTGATCAGGTTCTTGACGCTGTCGCCATTGGACGTGGTGTAGCGGTAGTCGGCGTACATCGTCGGCGAGTGGTTGCCCCAGACGATCAGCTTTTGCAGCGACGAAACCGGGCGGCCGGTCTTGGCGGCAAGTTGCGACATGGCGCGGTTGTGGTCCAGGCGCAGCATGCTGTGATAGTTGTTCGGGTCGGTACGGCCAACCTTCTTGGCCGCGGCGGCGGCGATCAGGGCATTGGTGTTGCACGGGTTGCCGACGACCAGAACGCGGACGTTTTCCTTGGCGTTTTCGGCGATGGCCTTGCCCTGAACGGTGAAGATGGCGCCGTTGGCGCTCAGCAGGTCGGCACGCTCCATGCCCTTGGTGCGCGGACGCGAACCGACCAGCATGCAGATGTCGGCATCCTTGAACGCGACATTCGGGTCATCGGTGGCAATCATGCCGGCGAGCAGCGGGAAGGCGCAGTCCTGCAGTTCCATCATGACGCCGCCGACCGCCTGCTGGGCTTGCGGCAGATCGAGCAACTGAAGAATCACGGGCTGGTCCTTGCCGAGCATATCGCCGGCGGCGATGCGGAACAGCAGGCTGTAACAGATCTGGCCGGCGGCGCCGGTAACGGCAACGCGCATGGGTGCTTTGGACATGTATCGCTCCTGTTTGAAACTGTACGGTTGAGAAATAGTCGAACTTGCTCGAGAGCCTGCTGCGAAAATTTGCCTGTTTCGTGAGCGGGCGCAAGATTCTGGGAATGTTAGAAGTTAAGCCCAATTCTGTCAAATGATTATATATCTTATATAAGACAACTTTTCGTAAACTGCGGCCATGAAATGTGCTGAAATTCGCCCTGATGAGTCACGATCCCAAACACAAGGCTTTTCGCGTCGCTGCGCCGACGTTCAGCCCGCTTTACCGCCAGATCAAGGATTTCATGATCCGCAGTCTGGAAGCCGGAGAGTGGGGGCCGGGTGATGCCATTCCCAGCGAGGGTGAATTGGCGGCACGCTTCAATGTCAGCCAGGGAACAGTGCGCAAGGCGATCGACGAGATGGCCTCGGAAAACCTGCTCACCCGGCGCCAGGGCAAGGGCACCTTTGTCGCCAGCCATGATGATCCGCGATCCTATTACCGTTTTCTGCGGCTCGTTCCCGACGATGGCAGCGTCGAAGAGGCGGTCAGTGTCCCGCTTTTGTGTTCATTGGAAAGCGCCAGCGATCAGGTCGCCAGGGTCCTTGGCGTTGGCGTTGGTGATTCGGTGCTTTACGTCGAACGCCTGTTGCGCTTCAATGATGAGCCGGTGGTCTTCGATCAGATCTATCTGGTCGCCGATCTGTTCCAGGGTTTGACCATGGAGCGTCTGACCAATGAAGCTCGCTCGCTGTACAGCCTTTTCGAAAATGACTTCGGGGTGCGCATGATTCATGCCGAAGAGCGGTTGCGCGCGGTGCCGGCTGATCCTCACAGTGCCGAACTGCTCTCTGTTGCGCCGGGGGCGCCGCTGCTTCTGGTCGAACGAACCGCCTACAGTTATGGCAACAAGCCGGTCGAATGGCGGCGCGGCTTTTACTGTACCAAACGGCATCATTATCGAAATGACCTTGGCTGAACCGAAGAAGGCCCGGCTTGCTGGGTTTCTTCAGATTTGAGTGTGTAGTTAGTTTCTTTTCAAATTTCTTAGAAGCGGAAAACCGCAGCATTTCGCAAGGACGACCTTCATGGCAAAAGTACCCATCAAAAAACGACCGCGGAACCTCGATCTGGGCTTGCTCAGGCAGTACGATCTGCCGCTTCCGGGCAAGGTTTCGATTTTTCACCGGATCAGCGGTGCTGGCCTGTTTCTCTGCCTGCCCGTCATACTCTGGTTGTTTTCCGCCAGCCTGACTTCCCAGGAAACCTTCGCGACCTTCAAGGTGGTGTTCGCCGCCTGGCCGGTCAAGGTCGTCATCGCCGGATTGATCTGGGCGTTTGTGCACCATTTCTGCGCCGGCATCCGCTTCCTGTTGCTTGACATTCATGTCGGCATCGAAAAAGAGGCTGCCCGTAAATCTGCGGGCATCGTGTTTGCCGTGAGTATTCCGCTGACACTAATTCTCCTGGGAGTGTTGCTGTGATCAACCGCATCGTTGTCGGGGCCCATTACGGCCTCAAGGACTGGATCATCCAGCGCGCCACGGCGGTCATCATGGCCGTTTATTCGGTCATCATGGCTGTCGTTCTGCTGCTGGTTCGCCCGTCCGGGTTCGAGGCCTGGCAAGGGGTATTTGCCAACGGCCCAATCAAGTTCCTGACCTTTCTTTTCTTCGTCAGCCTGTTCTATCACGCCTGGATCGGCATTCGCGACATCTGGATGGACTACATCCAGCCGGTCGGCCTGCGCCTGACCCTGCACGTACTGACCGCTACCGCGCTGGTGGGTTACACCGCGTGGGCTGCTGCGATTCTCTGGAGGCTGTAAGCGTGAGTATTCCCATTCTCAAGTTCGATGCGGTCATCGTTGGCGCCGGTGGCGCCGGCCTGCGCTCCGCAATTCAATTGTCCGAAGCCGGCCTCAAGACGGCCGTGCTGTCCAAGGTGTTCCCGACCCGTTCGCATACCGTTGCGGCGCAGGGTGGCGTGGCCGCCTCGCTCGGCAATTCCGAGGAAGATCACTGGCACTGGCACATGTACGACACGGTCAAGGGTTCCGACTGGCTCGGTGACCAGGACGCCATCGAGTATATGTGCAAGAAGGCCAACGAAGTGGTCGTCGAACTCGAACACTACGGCATGCCTTTCGACCGGACTGACAACGGCAAGATCTATCAGCGTCCGTTCGGCGGCCACATGTCCAACTTCGGCGAAAAGCCGGTGCGCCGTTCCTGTGCAGCCGCTGACCGCACCGGTCACGCCATGCTGCACGCCATGTACCAGCGCAACGTCAAGGCCAATACCCAGTTCTTCGTCGAGTGGATGGCGCTCGACCTGATCCGTGACGAAGAGGGCCATGTTCTCGGTGTCACCGCGATGGAAATGGAAACCGGCCAGATCGTGATCTTCCACGCGCGCGCCACCATTTTCGCGACGGGCGGCGCCGGCCGCATCTTCTACTCGTCGACCAATGCCTTCATCAATACCGGCGACGGTCTGGGCATGGCGGCGCGTGCCGGCATTCCGCTCGAAGACATGGAATTCTGGCAGTTCCACCCGACCGGCGTCGCCGGTGCCGGCGTGCTGATCACCGAAGGCGTGCGTGGCGAGGGCGGCATCCTGCGAAATTCCAGCAAGGAACGCTTCATGGAGCGCTATGCGCCGAATGCCAAGGATCTCGCTTCGCGTGACGTGGTGTCCCGCGCCATGGCGACTGAAATCAAGGAAGGTCGCGGTTGCGGCCCCAGCAAGGATTACGTGCTGCTTGACGTGACCCACCTCGATCCGGCGATCATCATGAAGCGGCTGCCGGGCATCCGTGAAATCGGTATTCAATTCGCGGGCGTCGATTGCATCAAGGAACCGCTGCCGGTGGTGCCGACCTGTCACTACCAGATGGGGGGTATCCCGACGCATTACTCCGGTCGTGTCGTCATGCCGCAAGGCAGCGACATGTCGGCCATCGTGCCCGGCTTCTACGCCGGCGGCGAATGCGCCTGCGCCTCGGTGCATGGCGCCAACCGTCTCGGCACGAACTCGTTGCTCGATCTGCTGGTCTTCGGCAAATCGGCTGGCGATGCCGCTGTGGAAGATCTGAAATCGGGTCGCACCCATCGCGATTTGCCCAAGGATGTTGCGGACAAGACGCTGGCCCGGATTAGCGCACTCGACAATCGCAAAGGGGGCGCCAGCGTTCACGAAACGCGCCTGGCCATGCAGCGCACGATGCAGGATCATGCCGGCGTCTTCCGTTTCGGTGACATGCTCAAGGAAGGCGTCGAAAAGATTCTCGAAGTCGAGAAGGCTGCTCGCCAGCTGGAAATCAAGGACAAGTCACAGGTCTGGAACACCGCGCGGGTCGAAGCGCTCGAGATGGAAAACCTGATCGAAGTTGCGAAGGCGACGATGGTTTCCGCCGAAGCGCGCAAGGAGTCGCGCGGCGCGCATGTCCGTGACGATGCGCCGGATACTCCGGAATTCCCGAACGGCCGGAACGATGCGGAATGGCACAAGCACACGCTGTTCTCGCCGGTTGATAATTCGATCAGCTACAAGCCGGTCAACATGAAGCCGCTGTCCGTCGAAACCATCGCGCTCAAGACGCGCTCGTATTAATCGGAGTCCAGAATGAGCAAACGCACGGTTCAATTCAGTATTTATCGCTACGATCCGGACAAGGACGATGCGCCGTACATGCAGGACATCTCGGTCGAACTTGATCAGACTGATCGCAAGTTGCTGGATGCGCTGACCAAGCTGAAGGCCAAGGACGATACGATGTCTTATCGTCGTTCGTGTCGCGAGGGGATTTGCGGTTCCGACGCCATGAACATCAACGGCCGGAATGGCCTGGCCTGCCTGACCGACATCGCCGATCTGAAGCAGCCGATCGTGCTGCGTCCGCTGCCCGGCCTACCGGTCATCCGCGACCTGATCGTCGACATGACCCAGTTCTTCAAGCAGTACCACTCGATCAAGCCCTACCTGATCAACAACGACCCGCCGCCGGAGCGCGAGCGGCTGCAGTCGCCGGAAGACCGCGAGGAGCTGAACGGCCTCTACGAGTGCATCCTCTGTGCCTGCTGCTCGACATCGTGCCCGTCGTTCTGGTGGAACCCGGACAAGTTTGTCGGACCGGCCGGGTTGCTCGCTGCTTACCGCTTCATTGCCGATACGCGTGACCAGGCGACCAATGAGCGGCTCGATAATCTTGAGGACCCATATCGTCTGTTCCGTTGTCATAGCATCATGAACTGTGTCGATGTCTGTCCGAAGGGACTGAATCCGACCAAGGCGATTGGCAAGATCAAGGACATGATGGTTCGTCGCGCGGTCTGATGGAAAGGGCGGACTACGAACGTTTGCGTTGGCGCTGTATTCGGCGCGGCTTGCTCGAGGTCGATATTGCGCTCACCCGCTTTCTCGACCAGGGATTTGACAGCCTGAGCGATGAAGAACAGCAAGCGTTCGTGGAACTCGCAGACATGGAAGATCACGATCTCTGGCAGCTGATTAGTGGCCAGGCCGAGATCGACGATGTCCGACTGGCACCTATCGTGACGCTGCTGCGTAAGAGTTAAGTAAGCTTGGCCCTCTAGTTTAAGTACTATGAGCCTTGTTTTTTGCACCGTGGTAATAACCAATACCTGTAAAGGGAATACACAATGACGACCGAACGTAAAGCAACTTTGACCATTGACGGAAAAGCGCCTGTCGAGTTTCCGATCATGACCCCGACGCATGGCAACGACTGTGTCGACATCCGCACGATGGGCGCCAAGACCGGGCTTTTCACCTATGACTCGGGCTATCTCTCGACTGCGTCCTGCAAGTCCACGATCACCTTCATCGATGGCGACAAGGGCGAATTGCTTTATCGCGGCTACCCGATCGAGCAACTGGCAGAAAAGTGCAATTTCCTCGAAGTGGCGTATCTGCTGAAAAACGGCGAACTGCCGACTGCGAGCCAGAAGGAAAATTTCGAACTGACCATCAAGAACCACACGATGGTGCATGACCAGTTGACCCGCTTCTACAATGGTTTCCGTCGCGACGCCCATCCGATGGCGATTACCGTTGGCGTTGTCGGCGCCTTGTCGGCCTTCTATCACGATGCGATGGACTTTTCCGATGCCGAGCATCGCAATATCAGCTTCAACCGGATTATCGCCAAGTTGCCGACCATCGTTGCGATGGCCTACAAATACAACACCGGCGCGCCGTTCATGTACCCGGACAACGACCTCAACTACACCGAAAACTTCATGCGCATGATGTTCGGCAATCCGTGCGAAAAGTATGTGCCGAACCCGGTTCTGGTGCGCGCGCTGGACACCATCTTCACGCTGCATGCCGATCACGAGCAGAATGCCTCGACCTCGACCGTTCGTCTGGCCGGTTCGTCGGGCGCCAACCCGTTTGCCTGTATCGCTGCTGGTGTCGCCTGCTTGTGGGGCCCGGCGCACGGCGGCGCCAACGAGGCCTGCCTGCACATGCTGGAAGAAATCGGCGACGTTTCGCGCGTTCCGGAATACATCGCCCGTGCCAAGGACAAGAATGATTCGTTCAAGCTGATGGGTTTCGGTCACCGCGTCTACAAAAACTTCGATCCGCGCGCCACGCTGATGCGCAAGGTGTGCAGGGAAGTGCTGGCAGAACTCGGGCTGGAGAACGATCGCCTGTTCAAGCTGGCCATGGAACTGGAAAAGATCGCCCTCGAGGATCCGTACTTCGTCGAGAAAAAGCTTTACCCGAACGTCGACTTCTATTCCGGCATCGTCCAAAAGGCGATCGGCATTCCGACCGAGATGTTCACCTGCATCTTCGCATTGGCCCGCACGGTCGGCTGGATGACGCAGTGGGAAGAAATGCTTGCTGATCCCGAGTACAAGATCGGTCGTCCGCGTCAGTTGTACGTCGGCGCTGCCAAGCGGGATGTCGTGCCGCTGGCCCAACGCTGATCGCTGGGCAAAGGCGGCCAGGCGGCCGCCTTTTTTGTTTATGTCGCATTGTGAACCCTGCGGTCTGGAACTGCCGGGAAATAAAACACCCTAAGAGGGATGCCTATGACTACGATGAATCAGCTCTTCGACAGTACGATGTTCTTCGGGGGCAATGCCCCGTTCGTTGAAGAACTCTACGAGAACTACCTCGTCAACCCGACCGCGGTTCCCGCGGAATGGCGCGACTATTTCGACCGTCTGGCCCAGATGCCGGGCTTTGCGGCCCGCGATGTGCCCCATGCACCCGTCGTCGCTGCCTTTGCCGAGTTGGGCAAGGACAGTGGATTCCGGCCCGTGGCCCAGGCCCCTGCCAGTGATGACAGGAAACAGGTTTCAGTCCTGCAGATGATCACTGCCTATCGCATCCTCGGCACGCGCTGGGCAGAACTCGATCCGCTCAAGCGCATGCCGCGTCCTGCGCTTCAGGAACTCGAACTTTCCTTCTACGGATTCACCGATGCCGACCTGAATCAGGTTTTCAACACCGGCTCGTTCCGTGGGGTTCCGGACAAGGCGACGCTCGGCGATATCGTCGGCGCGCTCAGGCAGACCTATTGCAGTTCGGTCGGCGTCGAATACATGTACATGAGCGACTATGTCGAAAAGCGCTGGTTGCAGGAGCAACTGGAGCCGGTTCGCTCAAGGCCTACCTATAACGTCGAACAGAAAAAACGCCTTCTCGAGCGGTTGACCGCATCGGAGACGCTCGAGCGCTACCTGCACACCAAGTACGTCGGCCAGAAACGTTTTTCGCTGGAAGGTGGAGAATCGCTGATCGTCGCCATGGACGAAGCGGTGCGTGTCGCCGGTGGCATGGGTGTCGACGAAGTCGTTATCGGCATGGCGCACCGCGGCCGCCTGAACGTGCTGGTCAATACGCTGGGCAAGGCACCGTCCATGCTGTTCGCCGAGTTCGAAGGCAAGAAGAAGAGCGATCTTACGGCCGGTGACGTCAAGTACCACATGGGCTTTTCGTCTGACGTGTCGACGCCGGGAGGCCCCTGTCACCTGACTCTGGCCTTCAACCCGTCGCACCTGGAAATCGTCAATCCGGTCGTCGAGGGTTCCGTTTACGCCCGCCAGGTCCGGCGCGGCGAAGAAGGCAAGGCCAAGGTTCTGCCGGTTCTCATTCATGGCGATTCGGCGGTCGCCGGCCAGGGCGTCAATCAAGAGATGCTCAACTTTGCCCAGACCCGCGGCTATGGCACGGGTGGCACGCTGCATATCGTCGTCAACAACCAGATCGGCTTTACCACCAGTGACCCGCGCGACTACCGCTCCGGTCATTACTGTACCGATATCTTCAAGATGGCCGAAGCACCGATCTTCCACGTCAATGGCGATGATCCGGAAGCGGTCGCGCTGGTGACCCAGATCGCCGTCGATTTCCGCCAGAAGTTCAAGAAGGACGTCGTTGTCAACATCATCTGTTTCCGCAAGCTCGGCCACAACGAGCAGGACGAGCCGATGGTCACCCAGCCGCTGATGTACAAGAAGATTGCCCAGCATCCGGGCACGCGGAAGTTGTACGGGGATCGGCTGATCGCCGAAGGCGTTCTGCAGGCGGACGGGCCGGACCAGATGATCCAGGAATATCGCGAGCACCTGGACAAGGGCGAATTGCTGTACAACCCGGTACTGGCTGGTTACAAGCATCCGAACACCATCGACTGGACGCCGTTCGTGAGCAAGGGCTATGTCGAGACTTGCGACACCCGGGTTCCGGCTGCCGAACTCCAGCGCCTCTCCGAGCGCCTGACGACCTTCCCGGAAGGTTATTCGCTGCATTCGCGGGTCAAGAAAATTGTCGAAGATCGCGCGGCGATGGGCGAGGGCAAGTTGCCGGTCGACTGGGGCATGGCCGAGAACCTGGCGTACGCCACCTTGCTGGTTTCCGGTTACGGAATCCGGATTTCCGGCGAGGACGTCGGTCGCGGCACTTTCTTCCACCGTCACGCGGCATTCCATGACCAGAACCGCGAGAACTGGGCCGAAGGCACTTATCACCCGCTCAAGAATCTGCAGGACAAGCAGGCGGAATTCCATTGCTACGATTCCGTGCTGTCCGAAGAAGCGGTACTGGCCTTCGACTATGGCTACGCCACGGCCAACCCCTACGAGCTGGTCATCTGGGAGGCCCAGTTCGGCGACTTCGCCAATGGCGCCCAGGTCGTCATCGACCAGTTCATTACCTCGGGCGAGGCCAAGTGGGGGCGTGCCTGCGGTCTCGTCATGCTATTGCCGCACGGCTATGAAGGGCAGGGTCCGGAGCATTCTTCGGCGCGTCTCGAGCGCTTCATGAACCAGTGCGCCGAGATGAACATGGAAGTCTGCGTGCCGACGACGGCGGCGCAGGTCTTCCACATGCTGCGCCGGCAGGGTGTCCGCATGCAGCGCAAGCCGCTCATCGTCATGTCGCCGAAGTCGTTGCTGCGCCACAAGGATGCGGCCTCGCCGCTGGAAGATCTGGCCAATGGCGAATTCCAGCGGGTCATCGGCGAAATCGATGCGCTGGACGCCAAGAAGGTCAAGCGTGTCGTGGCTTGTTCGGGCAAGGTTTACTACGACCTGCTGGCCGCCCGGCGCGAAAGGAAGATCACCGATATCGCGATCATCCGCATCGAGCAACTGTATCCGTTCCCGCGCGAGTCGCTGCAAGCCGAACTCGCCAAGTATCCGAAGGCCATGGAAATTGTCTGGTGTCAGGAAGAACCACGCAACCAGGGTCCTTGGTACTGGATCGCCTCGCGCCATCACCTTGACTCCGCGATCGGGGCAAAGCGCAAGCTGTTGTTGGTTTCCCGTCCGGCATCGCCATCGCCGGCTGTCGGTTATCTGGCGAAGCACAATGAGCAGCAAAAAGCACTGGTCGAGTCCGCACTGGGCAAGATCGACTACTAATAAATAAGGCAGAGTGGAGTCCCTATGAGCATTATCGAAGTTCAAGTTCCCCAGCTTTCCGAGTCCGTTGCCGAAGGCACGCTCGCTTCCTGGAAAAAGAAAATCGGCGAAGCAGTTGCGCGCGATGAAATCCTGATCGACATCGAAACCGACAAGGTCGTCCTGGAAGTGCCGGCACCGGGTGCCGGCGTGCTGGTTGAGATCGTCAAGGCCGATGGTGAAACGGTGGTTTCGGGCGAGTTGATCGCCCGTATCGACACCGCAGCCAAGGCAGGTGCCGCGGCGCCGGCGGCTGAGGCGCCGAAGGTGGCGGCAGCGGCTGCTGCGCCTGCTCCCGCTGCAGCAGCGCCGGCCGGCACGGCAAGCCCGGCGGCGCGCAAGATCCTCGACGAAAAAGGTGTTGCCGCCGGCGACGTCGCCGGTTCGGGACGTGGCGGCCGCGTGACCAAGGAAGACGCCCTTGCCGCTCAGCCCAGGGCTGCCGCACCGTCCGGTCCGGTCGCTGCGCCGGCTGCCGCGGCGATGTCGCTGCCGACGCCGCCGACTGGCGTCGATGCCGGTTCGCGCACCGAGCAGCGTGTGCCGATGACCCGTCTGCGCGCCCGCATCGCTGAGCGCCTGCTGCAGTCGCAAGCCACCAACGCAATCCTGACCACGTTCAACGAAGTGAACATGGGCCCGGTCATGGCCCTGCGCAAGCAGTATGGCGAGAAGTTCGAGAAGACCCATGGCGTCCGCCTTGGCTTCATGGGTTTCTTCGTCAAGGCCGCCTGTGCCGCGCTGCAGAAGTTCCCGGTCATCAACGCGTCGGTCGATGGCAGCGACATCGTCTATCACGGCTATATCGACATCGGCATCGCCGTCGGGTCGCCGCGTGGTCTGGTGGTGCCGATCATCCGCAATGCCGACCAGCTGAGCATTGCCGATATCGAGAAGAAAATTGCCGAATTCGGTTCCAAGGCCAAGGATGGCAAGCTGTCGATCGAAGACTTGACCGGTGGCACCTTCTCGATCTCCAACGGCGGCATTTTCGGCTCGATGATGTCGACGCCGATCATCAATCCGCCGCAGTCGGCGATCCTCGGCATTCATGCCACCAAGGACCGGGCGATGGTCGAGAACGGTCAGGTCGTCGTGCGTCCGATGAACTATCTGGCCATGTCCTACGACCACCGCATCATCGACGGTCGCGAAGCCGTCCTCGGTCTGGTGACCATGAAGGAAGCGCTGGAAGATCCTTCCCGCCTGCTGCTCGGCGTCTGATCGACGTTTGCCTGGCGCCGGTTCCCGAGGTTCGGGGGCTGGCGCTTTTTGCACTTCTGAATTCTGAAAGGTTGTCCTATGTCCAAGCAATTTGACGTGCTCGTCATTGGCGGTGGCCCCGGCGGCTACGTCGCGGCGATTCGCGCCGCGCAACTCGGTTTTTCGGCTGCCTGTGCCGAATCCAACCCCTACGCCGACCCGAAGGGCGAGCCGCGCCTCGGCGGCACCTGCCTGAACGTCGGCTGCATTCCATCCAAGGCGCTGCTGCATACCTCGCACCTGTTCGAGGAAGCCGGTCATTCCTTTGAAGCCCAAGGCATCAAGGTCGGCAAGGCGACGATCGACGTGCCGGTCATGAAGGCACGCAAGGATGGCGTGGTCAATCAACTGACTTCCGGCATCAAGGGCTTGCTCAAGAAAAACAAGGTCACTTTCCTCGCCGGCCATGGTGCTTTCGTCGCCAAGGAAGGCGATCTGTGGAAGGTCAAGGTTGGTACGGAAGAGGTGCTGGCCAAGCAGGTCATCGTTGCCACCGGTTCCAAGGCACGGCACCTGCCGAATCTGCCGGTCGACCAGAAAATCGTCATGGATAACGAAGGCGCGCTGAATCAGGAGTCCGTGCCGAAGAAACTGGCCATCATCGGTGCCGGCGTCATCGGTCTGGAAATGGGTTCGGTGTGGCGTCGTGTCGGTTCCGAAGTGACCGTCCTCGAAGCCATGCCCGACTTTCTGGCAGCGGCTGATGTCGATGTCGCCAAGGAAGCGCTCAAGCTGTTTACCAAGCAGGGTCTGAACATTCAGATGGGCGTCACGATCGGCGACATCAAGACGACCAAAAAATCGGTTTCGATCGCTTACACCGACAAGGATGGCAAGGAACAGAAGCTGGATGCCGATCGCCTGATCGTCTCCATCGGCCGTACGCCCAATACCGACGGCCTGAATGTCGAAGCGGTCGGCCTGCAACTCGACGAGCGCGGCTTCGTTGCGGTCGACGGCCATTGCAAGACCAATTTGCCCGGTGTCTGGGCGATTGGTGACGTCGTGCGCGGCCCGATGCTGGCCCACAAGGCGTCCGAAGAAGGCGTCATGGTTGCCGAACTGATGGCTGGCCAGGCCGGCCATTGCAATTTCGACACCATCCCCTGGGTGATCTATACCGCCCCGGAAATTGCCTGGGTCGGCAAGACCGAGCAGCAGCTCAAGGCTGCAGGCATCGCCTACAAGGTCGGCAAGATGCCGTTCATGGCCAATGGCCGGGCGCTGGGCATGGGCGAACCGAACGGCTTCGTCAAGATGCTGGCAGATGAGGCGACCGATCGCATCCTCGGCGTGCATATCATTGGCGTCAATGCCTCCGAGCTGATTTCCGAAGCTGTCGTGGCAATGGAGTTCGGTGGTGCTTCCGAAGATCTGGCGCGCATCTGCCACGCTCACCCGACGCTGTCGGAAGCGGTGCACGAAGCGGCACTGGCTTGCGACAAGCGCGCCCTGCATTTCTGATTTTCAGGACGCCGCGCCAGCGGTGCAGGTTGATTTGTGACAAAGAGCCCCGCGGGGCTCTTTGTTTTTGTCGGGCTTCCCGCCATACTAGGGTCTGACCCGCGCAATACTCCCCATTCGACTAGCGGTATGCACAACGACAACGATCACCTGGACTTGCTTGAAGATGCCCCCGGGCTGCAATCCGTGTGTGCAGCCGATGCATGCTGGAAGGTCCTGATCGTCGACGACGATGAAGATGTTCACCATGCGACCGAATTCGCGCTGCATGACCTGCGAGTCCTCGGTCGCCCTTTGCGCTTCCTGCATGCCGCCAGTGCCGACGAGGCAATCGCGGTTCTCGAACGCAATCGCGATATCGCCATCATTCTGCTCGATGTCGTCATGGAACGCGAAGACGCCGGCCTGGTCGCCGTCGAGCGCATTCGCAACGAGCTTGCCATGGCTTCGGTGCGCATCATCCTGCGTACCGGCCAGCCTGGTTACGCGCCGGAACTCGATGCGATCGCCAATTACGATATCAACGATTACAAAACGAAGACCGAGCTGACCCGCAGCAAGTTGTTTACCACGGTTACCGCGGCAATTCGTTCTTTCGACCAGATCCGCTCGCTTGAAGAGAGCCGCAACAGTCTCGAGCTGATCATCGACGGCGCCAGCCGGTTCAATGCCGAACTTGGGCTATCGACCTTTGCCACGACGGTCATCGAGCAACTTGCCGCGCTGCTTGGCCTGGCTCCCGAAGGTGTCGTCTGCGCGCGTAATGTGGGCAATGCGAATGGCGCGGACGAAGTGATTCTGGCGGCTGCCGGACGCTACGCGGCACTGGTCAATCAGCCGCTGTCGGCGCTGGCCGATCCCGATGCTCGCGAGATGGTAGCGCGTTGCCTGCGCGAGCGAGCGAACCGGCGAGGCGAGCGGTCTCTGGCGCTGCATTTTTCCGGTCGCCATGGTCGCGATTTTGCCGTCTATATCGAGTCGACCGCACCGATCTGTACGCTGGATCGCCATCTCCTTGACGTCTTCTGCACCAACATCACGATCTGTGGCGAAAATGTCGGGCTGGTCGAACGCTTGCGCACGGCGGCCTTTGTCGACGCATTGACCGGATTGCCAAACCGCGCCGCCCAGGTCGCCGCGATCGACGATCTGAAACGGGTTGCCGGTGCCGGCGATCGTGTCCTGGCCTTGATCGATATCGACGAGTTTTCGGAAACCATCGATGCCTTCGGCTACAGTTTCGGCGATCAGCAACTGCAGGCCGTCGGCGCGCGTCTGCGTGCCTCGTTGCCGGACGATGTGCATGTGGCGCGGGTCGGCAGTGACGTGTTCGGGGTCTATGGCAGCGCCCAGGTCGTCAGCCTGGCGAATTTGCGGCGGATTCTGCTCGATCCGTTCGACAACGAAGGCGTGTCGCATACGATCTCGTTTTCGCTTGGTCTGGTCTCTGTCAGCGATGCCGTCTGCAGCGGCGTTGACCTGCTGCGCAACGCGGCAATCGCGCTCAAGCGCGCCAAGGTCGATGGCCCGGGCAATGCCGCGTACTACACTGCCGAAGTTGGCGTCCTGACCCGGCAACGGGTACACCTGCTTCACGATCTGCGGGCGGCATTGGAGAGCCGCCAGCTCATCGTCGTCTTCCAGCCGCAGTTCGATCTCGCCACGAACCGCGTGCTTGGCGTCGAAGCCCTGCTGCGCTGGCGCAACGATGCCGGCGAGAATGTGCCGCTCGAGCAGTTCATCCCGGTTGCCGAACAGTCGGGGCTGATCGTCGAGATCGGTGCCTGGGTCCTGAATGCCGCGCTGGCGGCACAACGGGAACTTGACGGTGAGGGCTTCAAACTGCGCATGGCGGTCAACGTGTCGCCGGTCCAGTTCCGCCATCCCGGTTTTCTGGATGTGGTGCAGAGCGCCATTGCCGACTCGGGGATCAATCCGGCGCTGCTTGAACTCGAGATCACCGAATCCGTCGCGCTGTCGGGCCGGAAACTGGTTGCCGAGCATCTGCAGGCAATCAAGGCGCTGGGCGTCTCGATCGCCATCGACGACTTCGGAACCGGATTCTCATCGCTCAGCTACCTGGCCCGCCTGCCGGCGGACTGTCTCAAGATCGACCGCAGCTTTGTCCACGCGCTGGACAACCGTTACTCGGGCACGCCCATCGCGGCGATGGTCATCCGGCTCGGCGAGCAGCTTGGCATGCGCGTCCTGGCCGAAGGCGTCGAAGACGCACTGCAGTTGGAGATACTGACCGGACTCGGCTGCAGCGAGGCGCAAGGCCTGGTCTATGCACCGGTTATGGCGCTGCAGGATCTTCTGATCTGGCTCAGGGAGCAGGAGCGCTGATCGGGAATGCTCAGGATCGGCACATTCCTCCTTGTGTTTGGCGTCCTGAGTGCTTGTTCTCCGCGCGAGCCGTTACGCATCGCCTTTCTCGGCGGCCTGAGCGGATATGTTGCCGATCTGGGCGAGTCGGGGCGCAACGGCGTGCAGATCGCCATCGAGGAAACGAACCGGGCAGGCGGTATCGACGGTCGCCCGGTCGAGCTTATTGTCCGTGACGATGGGCAGCAACCCGAGAAGGCGATTGCTGCGATGAATGATCTGGTCGCAGCGCACGTCGAGGCCATCGTTGGCCCGATGACCAGCGCGATGGCTGAGGTCGTCCAGCCGCTTGCCGAGCGGGCGGGCGTCGTGCTGGTGAGCCCGACGGTGACAGCACGCAACTTTTTCGGAATCAATGACCACCTTTTCCTGATCATGTCGAGCACCCTGGACGAGGCGGCATTGAGCGCCGACTATCATTTCACACAGAGCGGCGTGCGGCGCGTCGTGGCCATTCATGACACCAGGAACCGCAGCTTCACGGAGAGCTGGCTGCGCGATTTCATGGCGGAGTTTCAGGGGCGCGGCGGCGATGTCATCCCGGTCGCTTTCGAATCCGGGCCTGCGGTTGACAGCGGGGCAGTTATCCGCGAGGCGCTTGGCAAGCGCCCGGATGCCATCGTGCTGATTTCCAATGCTTTCGATGCCGCGCGATTCGCCCAAAAAGTTCGCGACAGTGATTCCGGGATTCTGCTGTTTGCCACGCAATGGGCGAGTACCGACCGCTTGATCGAGTTTGGTGGCAAGGCAGTCGAAGGCATGGTTCTACATAACTATTTCGATCGCGACAGCAAGGTGCCCCAGCTTCAGCAGCTGCGCCAGAAGTATGCTGAGCACTTCCAGCGCGACCCGGACTTTGCCGCCATCGCCGCCTACGATGCCACCAAGGTCGTTCTTGAGGGATTGGCGCGCCGCACGGAGGGGCAGTCACTGGCTGAAGCGTTGCTGACACGTGAACCGTTTACCGGCGCCGAAGGCGGAATCAGCTTCAACAGCAACGGCGACAGCCGCCGTGTTCCACATGTCGCCGTCGTTCGCGATGGTAAATTTGCCGCCGTTCGCTAAGGGGCGATTTTGAGCATCCCGGAGCAGTCGACCGCAACGTCTGAAAAGCCGGGTAAGCCCCCCTTGATGGAACGCGAGTGGCGGCTTCGTACCTCGCTGATCGTCCTTCTGGTGATCGCGACGATGGTGATTTTCGGGTTCATCGCTTTCGGCGTCCTGGCTTATCGGGTGCCGGACATTCTGGACGAAGAACGCCAGATGGTGCGTGATCGCGCCGCTGGCCTGGCGCGCTATTTCGAGCAGATGGTCAATGGACTTGAAGCGCGGCTGGGCGTGCTCGCGGCGCTGCAACCCGATATGTCGCCAGTGCAGGTGCAGGGTCTGCTCGATGCCGTTGTTGCCGAAGGCGGATTCGCGGCGATCTACCTGCTCGATGCCCGGGGGCGGGTCACCCATGTCGCCCTGGCGGAAAGTTCGCAGATTGCCGAAGCCAATCTGCGGGACGCCGATTTTTCGCGCAATCCCCTGTTCGTCTCGGCGCGTCACCTGGGCAGGCGTGTCTGGAGCGACCGCTTCATATCGGCGCTCAATGGCGAGGGCACGGTCGGAGTCGCCATGCCGGTCAGGGGCAATATCGTGCTTGGTCAGCTGGCACCGGATTTTGCGCGGGGGGTGCTGCGCAGCAATACGGAAGGCATCCGCTACCCGGTGCTGGCGGTCGATGGCAACGGCGACTGCGTGGCGAGCAGGAACATCGGGGAAAGCGACCGCCTGCGCAACTGGGCGGCCGAACTGCGGGCACAGCCCCTGACGCCCGACGGGGCGGTTCGCGAGATGCGTTTCGCCGGCGCATCCTACGATATCGGGATCGCCGGTTCGGACAATCTCGAGTGGACCTTCATGGTGGGCAACCCGGCCGGGCTCGCCAACCCGCGCGTCAAGGTGACGGTCCTCATCGTTTTTGCCGGATTTATCGCGTCATTGCTGCTTACCCTCATCCTGGCGCCGTTTTGGGCGTCGCGGATGAACGCGCCGCTGCGCGACCTGATGGCTCAGACGCGGGCGCTGAGCAGCGGCAAGTTCGAGCGCAGGGTGAAGCGCGGGCCGATCCAGGAATTCAATCAGCTGGCGTCCGACATGGAGTCGATGGCAAAAGCAACCAGGCAGCGCCAGAGCGAGCTGGAGCAGAGTGAAGAACGCCTGTTGCAGACCCTGCAAACCTTGCAGCGCCTCAACCTCGACCTTGAAAGCCGGGTCGGGCGGCGCACTGCCGATCTGGCGCAGGCCAACAGCGAACTGCTGGCGGCCCTGGAAAACCTCAAGCTGGCGCAGGGCGAACTGGTGCGCAGCGAAAAGCTGGCCGCGCTCGGCAACCTCGTCGGCGGTATCGCGCACGAGTTGAATACGCCGATCGGCAATGGCGTGTTGGCGGTGTCCACCCTGCACGACCAGGTTGAAGATTTCCGACGCGAGATGGCGGGAGGGTTGCGCCGGTTGACGCTGGATGCCTTTATCGATCGGGTCGAGCGGGGCAGCGAAATTGCCGTGCGCAATCTGCAGCGCGCCAACGAACTGATCACCAGCTTCAAGCAGGTCGCGGTCGATCAGACCAGTGCGCAGCGCCGCCCGTTCATCCTGTCCGAAGTGGTCGACGAAATTCTCGTGACACTGCAGCCGACACTCAAGCGGACGCCCTACCGGGTGCGCAGCCAGATATCGGCCGGGCTGGCGATGGACAGCTATCCTGGCCCGCTCGGGCAGGTGCTGACCAATCTGCTGACCAACGCGCTGGTTCACGGCTTTGCGGGACGGGAAACCGGAATGATCGAAATCACCGGTGAGCCTTATGGCGATGAGCAGGTTTCACTGAGCGTTTGCGATGACGGTGTGGGCATCGTCCCTGAATTGATCGACCGCGTGTTCGACCCTTTCGTCACTACCCGGCTTGGGCGTGGCGGCACCGGCCTTGGCCTGCATATTGTCTGGAACACCGTAAACGTCGTGCTCGGGGGAACGATTTCCGTAGACAGCGTGCCCGGCGAAGGGGCGTGTTTCCGTATAATCCTTCCCGTTGTCGCCCCGAGTCAGCCTGACGCCGACTGAACCATCGCCCCGTTCCATGCCGCACAGAAAACTGAAAGTCTCCGCCCAGGGATTCCTGGAATCCTACGAGGCGCTGCTCAAGGCACGCGGCTATGTCGCGGACGCCGACCAGATGGCTGCCGCCGGCGCGCTGCAGGTACTTTATTCGCGTCTGTTGACGTTCAAGGTCAAGCGCGGCAGCACGCTGAACCGCCTGCTGGCGCCGCCGGTGCCGCCCAGGGGCGTCTACTTCTGGGGCGGCGTCGGGCGCGGCAAGAGCTTTCTGATGGATTGTTTTTTCGATGCGGTGCCCTACCGGCGCAAGAAACGCATCCATTTCCACGCCTTCATGCAGCGCATCCATCGCGACTTGCAACGCTTCAGTGGTGAGGCGGACCCGCTTCAGAGGGTGGCGGGGCAGATTTCGCGCGAGACCCGGCTGCTCTGTTTCGACGAATTTCATGTCTCGGACATTGCCGATGCGATGATTCTCGGGCGCCTGCTCGCCAGCCTGTTCGAACTGGGCGTGGTTCTCGTCATGACCTCGAACTACCCGCCGGAAAGGCTTTATCCGGATGGCCTGCAGCGGGAAAGTTTTTTGCCGGCCATCGAACTGCTCAAGAAAAACCTCGACATTTTCAAGCTCGATGCCGGCACCGACTACCGCCTGCGGACCATGGAACAAGTCGAGATTTATCACTATCCGGCCGATGCGACCGCCGAAGCGAGAATGCACGACGATTTCCGCAAGCTGGCGGGTGCGGCGGGCGAGCCGGATACCCATATCGAAATCATGGGCCGGCAGATCGACGCAGTACGCCGGGCGCCCGGCGTCATCTGGTTCGATTTCAAGGCTTTGTGCTGCGGTCCGCGTTCGCAGAACGATTATCTGGAAATTGCTTGCAGCTACCACACCGTTCTGCTGTCGCACCTGCCGAAAATGACGTCGCATCAGGCGTCGGAGGCGCGCCGCTTTACCTGGCTGGTCGATATTTTCTATGACCGCAAGGTGAAACTTGTCGTTACAGCCGATTGTCCACCCGAGGACCTTTACAGGGAGGGAACGATGTCCAGCGAATTCTTGCGCACCGTCAGCCGCCTGACCGAAATGCAATCCCGCGAATACCTCGCCTTGCCGCATATCGCCGGATGACCGACATGACCGGACAAGCGCTGCCGCCCGACCTCGCGATCGACCTGCGCCAGCTGGTGATGACGATTGCCAATACCATCGACCTGGTTGGTGTCGACGATGTGCTGCATGGCCGCCGGGTCGGCATGCTGGCGCGCGAAATGGCCTGCCAGCTCGGATGGGACGAAAAGGCCCAGCTGCTGCTCTACGATGCCGGCCTGCTGCACGACTGCGGCGTCTCGTCAACCCGTGTCCATCGCCGCCTGGTGGCCGAACTCGAATGGTCTGGCGCCCAGGAGCATTGCCTGCGCGGCGAGGAACTGCTGCGTGATTTTGCACCGCTGGCACACCTGACGGAAATCATCCGCTATCACCACAGTCGCTGGTCATGGCTGGTGCAACAGCCGCTGGATGCCGATGTGGCGCGCTTTGCCAACCTGATCTATCTTGCCGATCGCATCGATGTCCTGGCCGCGCCCCATCACGCCGACCAGACGACACTCGCCCACGCCGAAGCGATCAGGACTCGACTGGCCGCCGAGGGTGGCCGGCTGTTCGCGCCGGAACTGGTCGAAGCCTTTCTCGCCTGTTCGGCCGGCGAAGCCTTCTGGCTGTCGCTGCAGCCCGATTCCGTGCATCAGTACCAGACCGAGATGGAGAGCCACGGTGACCCGCGCATCATCGGCTGGGCCGATTTCAAGCGTTGTGCCGAGATCTTCGCCCGCATCATCGACGCCAAGTCGCCGTATACCGAACAGCATTCGCGCGGCGTCGCCCTGCTTTCGCGTTACCTCGCCGCCAAGATGGGGCTGGATAACGCGACCTGCGAAAAAATCGAGGTCGCCGGCCTGCTGCACGACATCGGCAAGCTGCAGATTCCCGACGAAATCGTCGAGGGCCACAATCCGCTGACCGCGCAGGAATTCAACGTCATGAAGGGCCACAGTTTCGGGACGCGCCAGGTGCTCAAGCGCCTGCCAGCCATCGACGATCTGGCGCGCTGGGCGTATTACCACCATGAAACGCCGGACGGGCAGGGTTACCCGTTTCATGTCGGGGGCGCCGAATTGCCGCTCGAAGCACGCATCATCAACGTCGCCGACACCTTCCAGGCGCTGGCGCAGGAGCGCCCCTACCGGCAACCGATGGCGCCGGACAAGATCATGGAGATCCTGCACGAACGCGTCGCCAGGGGGCGCGCCGATGCGGATGTGGTCGCCATGATCGCCGGCGACCTCGTCAATTTCCACCGCATTGCCCTGTGCCACTAGCGCTACGGACGGGTATCGGATAATTGTCGCGAATGTGGCACAGCGAAGGATAATCGGGGCGGTGGTGCGAAATGCGCCCGCTTGGTCAGGTTCAAGGTGGAGGAAGTGCAATGAGTTTGAAACGTCATATCGGCCAGCAGGTGGCGCTGGCCACCGCGGCGTTCTGCGCCTTGCTGGCATTGCCGGCCTTCGGCCTCTTCATCTGGCTGTGGAAAGAGCGCGGGCTGGCCGACACGTGGACGCCGAGCGCGCTGGCCGCCGTCGCTTTTCTCGGCGCCTGCGCCGTCGTACTCTACGTGATCAGCCGCCCGCAACCGCTATTGCCGGACGAGACCGTTGCGGTCGACCGCTGAAAGGCGGCAAAATCCAAGATTGCCGCCAGCGCCGAACCGCAGACAAGCGCGGTAGCAGGGGTCTGGCGGCGCCAACAACCAAAGGCCACGACCGATGACCAAGGCAGTAGTCAGAACCATCACGCCCGAGCTTGAAATGCTTGCGGCCGAACCCTATTACCAGCCAGTCGCCGACGAAGTGGCGCTGTTCGAGGCGTCTGCCGCCCGGCGTCTGCCGGTGCTGCTGAAAGGCCCGACTGGCTGCGGCAAGACGCGCTTCGTCGAATACATGGCGTGGAAGCTCAAGCGCCCGCTGGTCACCGTTGCCTGCCACGACGATCTGACCACCGCCGATCTGGTCGGCCGTTACCTGATCGTCGGCGACGAAACGGTGTGGCTCGACGGGCCGCTGACCGCCGCCGTGCGCGCCGGGGCGATCTGCTATCTCGACGAAATCGTCGAGGCGCGCAAGGACACCACCGTCGTCATTCATCCGCTCGCCGACACGCGCCGGGCGCTGGCGGTCGATAAGCGCGGCGAGCTGATCCCGGCGCCGCCCGACTTCATGCTGGTGATTTCCTACAACCCTGGCTACCAGAGTGTGCTCAAAGAAATCAAACCCAGCACGCGCCAGCGCTTCATCGCGTTCGAATTCGATTACCCGGGCGCCGAAGTCGAGGCGCAGATCGTTGCCACCGAGGGCGGCATCGACCTCGTCAGCGCCAGAAAGCTCGTCAAGCTCGGCGAACTGACGCGCAATCTCAAGGGCGCCGGGCTCGACGAGGGTGCCAGCACCCGCCTGCTGGTCCATGCCGCGCAACTGATCGGCGCCGGCGTCAGCGCGCCGGTTGCCAGCACCGCTGCCGTGGCACGCGCGCTGACCGACGATCCGGACATGACGCAGACCCTCGACGACATGGTGCGGGCCGTCTTTTAGTGGGTGATTCGCGGCTACTTGAGCATGAACTCGAGGAGCGGCTCGAGGCGCTGCTGTGCATCTCACCTTCGCGTTCCACCGCGCGCCTGGCCAGCCTGCTGGCGCCGCTGGCGCGGCGCCAGCAGGATCGGGTCCTGCATTGGGCCGACGTTGCGACGCGGAATTATGGCGAACTCGGCGACCTGATCGTCTCGTTGGCGCCGAAGGCGCTGGAACGTCTCGATGACCACGGCTTCGACGCCTGGGCGCTGTCCGGTCTCGAAGCGTACGACAGCGAGGGCCTGCGCGCGGCGATCGCCCGCATGCGCGATGTCGACGGCTTCATCGCGGTACGCGAGGGGCGCCTGTTCGCGCGTTTCGCTGAGGTCGAGCTGCGACTCGCCCGCTTTGTCCAGGGGCTTTCCGGCCGGCCGCTGGCGCTGAAGATCGATACCTATCCGTGGACCGACACCGAAACGCTATTTCTGCCCGAGCGCATTGCGCATTTCGAAAGCACCCAAAGCAATCGCCAGCTGTTCAAGAGCCTGGCGGTGCAACTGTGGGCGCAGACGCGCTACGGTACGTTCAACATGGATCTCGAGGGGGAACTGGTGCGCTGGGCGGAGCGCGAAAAGGCGCTGGCCTGGCTGGCCCATCTCGAAGCGGTGCGCCTTGAAGCCTGCGTCGCCCGCGACCTGCCGGGGCTCGGGGCGAGCCTTGCCGAATTGCGCGGCGCCTGGCCGGAACCGCTCGCTGCGGCGTTGAGCGATCTGCAGGCGCCGCAGGCCGACATCAGGGTGACGCTCGACTGGCTGGTAAAGTGCATGGATGGCAGCACGGAGCCGCCGCCGCTGACCTTTGTCGCGCACCTCGATCCGGGGTCTGCCGCTCGCGTGCGCGAGGCGCGCATCGCACGCGACAGCGAAACCCTGCGCAAGGCGATCGGCGCCCTGAAAGGTGAAGCTGGCGAGCGTGCCGCCGCGCCGCGCGAGGTCGTCGCGAAATTCGATGAAGAGACCAACGAGGTCGAAGTGCGGGTCGATGGCGAGGCGGTCAAGCTGCCCGACGAGGCGCGCGCCGCCGCCCAGTCTCTGCAGCAGGATCTCGGCCAGGTGCCGCCCGAGGCGCTGACGCCGGCCGGCGATGCGCCCTGGCAGCCGGCCGAAGCGAAGGAGAATCCCGGCGATCCGGAGCAGGCCAGCCATCGCGACGCCGATTTCCGTTACGACGAATGGGACCATCAGCGCAACGCCTACCGGCGCAACTGGTGCCATGTCTATGTGACCGACGTCAAGCCGGGCGACGGCCACTTCGTGCATGAAACCCGCCAGCGTTACGCGCCATTCATCCACCAGCTCAAGCGGCGTTTCGAGGCGGTGCGCGGCGAGGACCGCATCCTCGGCCGCCAGCCCGATGGCGACGAGATCGACCTCGATGCGCTGGTCGAGGCGGTGAATGACCGCAAGAGCGGCGCCGAGCCGTCGCCACGGCTGTTCTGCCGGCGCGTGCGCAATGACCGGAGCCTGGCGGCGATGTTCATGATCGACATGAGCGGTTCGACCAAGGGCTGGGTCAACGATGCCGAGCGCGAGGCACTGGTGATGCTCTGCGAGGCGCTCGAAAAGCTCGGCGACAGTTATGCGATCTACGGCTTCTCCGGCTGGACGCGCACGCGCTGCGACATCTACCGCATCAAGAGTTTCGCCGATGCCTACGACGATACCGTTCGCGCGCGCATCGGCGCCATCGAGGCCAAGGATTACACGCGCATGGGCGTGGCGATCCGCCATCTGACTTACCTGCTGGCGCAACAACCGGCGCGCCACAAGTTGCTGGTGACCCTCTCCGACGGTCGGCCGGACGATTTCGGCGACGACTATCGCAGCAATTACGGCATCGAGGATACCCGGCGGGCGCTGCAGGAAGCGCGCGAACAGGGCATCCGCAGCTACTGCGTGACGATCGATCGCAAGGGCGCCGATTACCTTCGCCACATGATGGGGCCGGCGAGCTATACGGTGCTCGACGACGTCACGAAACTGCCGCTCAAGGTGGCCGACATCTATCGCAAGCTGACGGTGTGAGCCGCCAGATGTGAAAAACCCGGCGCATGGCCGGGTTCGGTTATCGGCAGAAGCCGGTGCTCAGGCGGCGTTGAGCGCCTGATCGAGGTCGGCGATCAGGTCATCGACGTGCTCGATGCCGATCGACAACCGGATCATGTCTTCCGTCACCCCGGCCTTGGCCATTTCGGCCGGCGCCAGCTGGCGGTGCGTGGTCGACGCCGGATGGCAGGCCAGCGTCTTGCAGTCGCCGATGTTGACCAGGCGCGTGATCAGTTGCAGCGCATCCTGGAACTTGCCGCCACCGGTGCTGCCACCCTTGACCCCGAAATTGAGGATGCCGGAAGCGCGGCCGCCCATGTACTTCTGGACCAGCGCATGGTCCTTGTGGTCGGGCAGTCCGGCGTAATTGACCCAGCTGACCTTGGCGTGGCCTTTCAGGAATTTGGCGATCTGCAACGCGTTTTCGCAGATGCGGTCCATGCGCAGCGCCAGCGTTTCGATGCCTTGCAGGATCAGGAAGGCATTGAACGGAGAAATCGCGGCGCCCATGTTGCGCAGCGGCACCACGCGGGCGCGGCCGATGTAGGCAGCGGGGCCGAGCGCTTCGGTGTAGACGACGCCGTGATAGGAAACATCCGGCTCGTTGAGTCGCTTGAACTTGGCCTTGTGCTCGGCCCACGGGAACTTGCCGCTATCGACGATGATGCCGCCGATGCTGTTGCCGTGGCCGCCGAGGTACTTGGTCAGGGCATGGACGACGATGTCGGCGCCGTGCTCGAACGGGCGGCACAGGTAGGGCGACGGCACGGTGTTGTTGACGATGACCGGAATGCCGTGCTTGTGGGCGATTTCGGCCAGCACTTCGAAGTCGGTGATGTTGCCCAGCGGGTTGCCGATCGACTCGCAGAATACCGCCTTGGTCTTGCCGTCGATCAGCTTCTCGAAGGCTGCCGGGTCGGTGAAGTCGGTCAGGCGGACATCGATGCCGTATTGCGGCAGGGTGTGGGCGAACAGGTTATAAGTGCCGCCATAGAGCCGGCTCGACGAAATGATGTTGTCACCGGCCTCGGCAATGGTCTGGATCGCCGCAGTAATGGCGGCCATGCCGGAGGCCAAGGCGAGCCCCGCAATGCCGCCTTCCATCGCCGCCACGCGCTTTTCCAGCACGTCGGTGGTCGGGTTCATGATCCGCGTGTAGATGTTGCCGGCGACCTTGAGATCGAACAGGTCGGCGCCGTGCTGGGTGTTGTCGAAAGCGTAGGACGTGGTCTGGTAGATCGGCACGGCGACTGCCTTGGTCGTCGGGTCGGGCGAATAGCCGCCATGGACGGCGATGGTTTCGATTTTCATGGGCGTCTCTCTCTATGTGTTGTGGTGGGTGAAAAATGAAGTCTATCAGGCACGGCGCCACAAATATCGAGCCGGTGAAAGATGGCGACTGCTGGGCGGTGACGCTCAGTCCGGAATCAGCGCGCCGTTGCTCAGGCGCACATGGTCGCCGACCTGCCAGCGGGTGCCGCCTTCCTGCATGATGCTGCGCATGCCGCCGTCGGCAAAGCGCACGGTAACGTCCAGTTTGGTGTCGGCGCGCACGTGTTTCTCGACCTGGTTGCCGGCCACGGCGCCACCGAGCGCACCGACGATGGTGGCGGCCGTGTTGCCCTTGCCGCGCCCGACCTGGTTACCGAGCAGGCCGCCCAGTACGCCGCCGGCCACAGCGCCGACGCCCGTGCCTTCGGCGGGCGTAGTGACTTCGCGTACGGCTTCGACAGTGCCGCAGTCGCGGCAGGGCGGGGGCGGCGTGTCGGGCGGCGGCGCCGAGATGACGTCGATTCCCGCGGCGTTGCCCGGTGGCGGTGCGACGTTGCCGGTGCTGGCGTAATGTTGCGGACTCGCAGCCTGTGCCTTGTGCGGCTTGGCTGCCGGTGCCGGCTTCGGTGCCGCCGTGACGGGCGGTGCGGCTTGCGGCGCGAGCGTCGGAGCGGGATTTTGGGCGGGATTCGCTTCGTCGGCGGCGAGTGTCGGCATGGCCGGTGGCGGTGGGACGACCGCTACGGTCGACGGCGAATCCGGGCCGGATTTTGCCGGTAGCAGGCCGCTGAAGTGGGCGGCTACGGCCAGGCTGGCGATGGTTACGGCGGCGGCAGCAATGAGGATCAGCGGGTGGGTTTTGCGGGCGGTGTCTTCCATGGTGTTTTCCGGCTTGGTGGTGGTGCTTAGCTTAACGCGCAGCGCATGGTTTGGGCCACCGGTGAAACATCGCCTTACAAATTGCCGCAGATCGTCAGGCGGCTGCGGATTTCGCTACACTGGCAACTCTGCTCAGTGAAAAGGTGGCGACATGGCACGAATCGAACGGGATTCCCTTGGCGAGAAAGAGTTGCCGGATATTGCCTATTACGGCGTGCAGACGCTGCGCGGCAAGGAGAATTTTCATATCACCGGCATTCCGATGTCGTCCGAGCCGTATTTCGTCAAGGCCTTCGGCTACGTCAAGAAGGCAGCGGCGCAGGCGAACCGGGATCTCGGCGTGCTCGATGCCGGTATCGCCAATGCCATCATCGGCGCCTGCGACCGCCTGATCGCCGGCGAGATGTGCGACCAGTTCGTGACCGATTTCATACAGGGCGGGGCCGGCACTTCGACCAACATGAACGCCAACGAGGTGATCGCCAACATGGCGCTGGAGAGCCTCGGCCATGCCAAGGGTGAGTATCAGTATGTGAACCCGAACGATCACGTCAATTACGGGCAGTTGACCAACGACGTCTACCCGACGGCTTTCCGGCTGGCGCTGATCCTGCGCCTGGAAAGCTACCTGCTGGCGCTGCAGGCACTGCAGGCGGCTTTTTTCGCCAAGAGCAAGGATTTCGAGCGGGTCCTGAAAATGGGTCGCACGCACCTGCAGGATGCGGTGCCGATGTCGCTCGGCCAGGAGTTCAATGGCTGGGGCACAACGATGGGCGAGGAGGTAGCGCGCCTGTCCGAGGTTCGCCGGTTGCTGCAGGAAATCAACCTTGGCGCCACTGCCATCGGCACATCGGTGACGGCGGCTTCCGGCTATCCCGCGTTGGCGACCCGTTACCTGTCTGATCTGACCGGCATCGAATTCGAGCTCGCCGGCGATCTCGTCGAGGCGACTTCCGATACCGGCGTGTACGTGCAGCTGTCCGGCAACCTCAAGCGTACTTCGGCCAAGCTGACCAAGATCTGCAACGATATCCGTCTGCTCGCCTCGGGTCCGCGTTGCGGCTTCAACGAGATCAACCTGCCGCAGATTCAGCCGGGATCGTCGATCATGCCTGGCAAGGTCAATCCGGTGATTCCCGAGGTCGTCAACCAGACCAATTTTTTGGTGATCGGGCTCGACCTGACCGTGACGCTCGCCGTGTCGGCGGGGCAGTTGCAACTCAACGTGATGGAGCCGGTCATCACCTTTGCATTGTTCACGTCGATCTACACGATGGAAAATGCGGTCAACAGCCTGCGCATAAATTGCGTCGATGGCATTACCGCCAACGCCGAACACACTCGTGACATGGTGCTCAACTCGCTGGGCATCATCACCGTGCTCAAGCCAACCCTAGGCTACCGGCTGTGCGCCGAGATTGCGCGCGAGGGGTACGAAACCGGCAAGTCGCTGCACGAGATCGTGGTCGACGAGCGCAAGGTGCTGAGCCAGGCGCAGTGGGAGGAGATCTTCTCCTTCGACAACCTGATCAACCCGAAGCGCTGACGCTCAATCCTGCTGCTGGACGCGGGCGCTGCGGATCAGGAAGCGGCCTGGGTCGAGGGCGTTGACCAGGTCGCGTTCCAGCGGTAGCGGGTCGCCTTCGATCAGGCTGACCAGCAGGTCGGCCATCAGCGCCGACCAGGTGATGCCGCGCGCGCCGAATCCCTGCACGCACCACAGGCCGGGCAGGCGCGGCAGGCTGTGCAGCCGGCTGTTGCTACCGGCGGCGACGGCGGCCGGAACCGGGCCGACGATCGGCAGGCGGTCGGGCGACATCGGACGCATGCCGACGCGACCGACGAGTTGCCGGGGATCGATACCGGCGGTGAATCCGGGCAGGGTCAGGTCGAGTTGGGCCAGGTTCTCGCAGTGGTCGGCGCGGCGTTCGCCAGCCTCGTCATCGTCATAGGAAAGCGTGGCGCCGGTCAGGCAAATGCCGTCGATCGCCGGTATTGCGTAGGCGCGCTTGCTGACGACCATCCCTAGCGGCGGCAAGTCGGCGGTCGGCAGGTGGCTGACCTGGCCGCGCGCGGCGATTTGCGGCAGCCAGGCGAACTGGCTGAAGCGTGGCGCGGCAACGCCGCTGGCCATGACGACGACCGGCGCGGCGGCCAGCAGGCTACCGTCGGCGGCGAGCGCCTGCCATTCGTTTTTTTCCCGTTTCAGGCGGTCGACCGCAACGGCGTAATGGGTGCTGATGCGGCCCGGAAATGCGCCCAGCGTGGCGCTGCACAGCGTCTCCGGCTGCACCCAGCCACCGCCGGGGAACCACCAGCCGCCGCCGCTCACCGGCCATTCGAGCAATTTGCTCGCCTCATTGCCATCGACGAATTGCACGATTTCCGGGGGCAGGCCGAGTGCCGCGATGGTGCGCCGCTGTTGCGCTTCGTGCTCGCTATCGCGCGCCAGATGCAGCACGCCGCAGGCCGACCAGCGTGCAGTCGGCAGGGTTTGCAGCAGCGCGCAGGCGGCGAGATAGCCGGCGCGGGTCAGGCGCGAAATGCGATTGTCGTCGGCGCTGGGCAGCGGGCGCAACATGCCCGCAAGGTTGCCGGAGGCGCCTTGGCCGGGACCGGCCGCCTGTTCGAGTACGGCCACCTGCCAGCCGGCGGCGGCCAGGCGATGGGCCGTCAGGCTGCCGGCGATCCCGGCGCCAATGACGATGGCGCGCCGCTCGGCCGGCAGCGGGCGGCGATCCGGGCGCCGCGAGCGGAAGCGGCCGACCAGCATCTCGCGCCGCGGAGGCAGTCCGGGGCGCCGTTCAAGATCGAATTCGACGGCGGCGAGGGCGTCGCGGGCCGGCCGCGCCAGGCACCAGGTAGCCAGCGTGGCGCCGGGCGCGGCGAGCCGGGCCAGCGCCTTGCATAGCGAAAGCGACCACAGTTCCGGGTTGTTGGCCGGCGCGAAACCGTCGAGATAGAAGGCATCGACCGAAGCGTCGACCTCGCGCATCCGGGTCGTCGCATCGCCGAAGATCAGGGTCAGGATGACACGGTCGTCGTCGAAACGGAGGCGGTGGGTGCCGGGCGTCAGCGGCGGCCAGAGTTGCTGAAGCGTGGCGGCGAGGTCGGCGAATTCCGGCCAGGCCCGGTGCGCAATGGCGAGATCGGCAGACGAAAACGGATGCTTTTCCAGAGACACGAAGTGCAGCCGGCGGCAGCGTTGCGGGTCGTCGCGCCAGGCTTGCCAGGTGGCGAGAAAATTCAGGCCGAGGCCGAAGCCGGTTTCGAGAATGACGAAGCGATCTCTTCCCTGCCAGCGTGCCGGCAGATCGTTGCCGCCGAGAAAGACATGGCGTGCCTGCGCCGGACCGCCGTGGGCAGTGTGGTAGATGTCGTCGTAGGCGGCGGAATACGGGGTGCCATCCGGTTTGAAGGCGAGACGGGCGGGCTGCAGGGGCATGGCGGCGATTCTACATTGGCGCAATTGCAATTCTCATCGCCGCCGCATCGGTTCATAATCGACCAAGGACTCGAGAAAAACATGCGTTCACGACTGGCTCGCTACCTGCTGACACTGATTCTCCCTTCCGGATTGCTCATGCTGCTGTTCCTGTCTTCGCTGTACCACGAGGAACAGGCGCTGCTCAGGCAACACCTGGAGGCGGCCGAAGAGATTCGGCTGATCGCCGGCGCCCGTTCGCTGACCGGCGATGTCGCACTGATCGCCAGTGACGTTCGCCTGATGGCCAGTCTGCCGAGCCTTGTTGCCCTGCTCGAAGCGGATGGTCCGCCGGAAATTGTGGCGTTCACCGCCGACCTGGTGGCGCTTTCCGCCAGTCGCCGTGTCTATGATCAGTTGCGCTGGATAGACGAGCACGGACGCGAGCGGGTGCGCGTCGATTTCATCGATGGACGTTCATTCGTCGTACCCGAGGCGCAACTGCAGATCAAGTCGCAACGCTATTATTTCGCTGCCACCATGCAGCTGGCACCGGGCGAGATTTTCATTTCACCGCTCGATCTGAATGTTGAGCAGGATCGTGTCGAGACACCGCCCAAGCCGACGATCCGGCTGGCCATGCCGGTACGCGATGGCGCCGGGCGGCCGCGTGGCATCGTCATCGCCAATTACTTCGTCAGTCGTCTGCTCGACAAGTTTTCCGAAGTGACCGAGGCCCGTGAGACAAGTGCGCGCATCAATCTGCTCAACCGTGACGGCTACTGGCTCAAGGCGCCCGAGGCGGTCGACGACTGGGGATTCATGTACGGACGCAAGGAGCACTTCGGGACGCGCTTCCCCGGGCCATGGAAGCGGATGTCGGGGACCGAGCGCGGACAGTTCGCGGATGCGGACGGATTGTGGTCGTTCACTACCGTGCGGCCAATGGTCGCGGGAATGGCTTACGCCACCGGCGCGCCGCAGTTGGCTTCCGGCGCCGTGCCGCAGCTACGGGGTGACGACTACATCTGGAAGGTGGTGTCGCATATTCCGGCGGAAACCTTGCGCCAGGGGCAGTATCGCAAGCTGCTGGGGTGGAGCCTGATTACGGCGCTCTTCATGGGCGTGCTGCTGTTCGGGACTTTCGTGCTGGCCCGCGCACAACGGCGGCGCGACGTGATGGCGGAGAGTTTGCGCGCGCTGAACCGCCGCCTCGAGGAAAAGGTTCGCCAGCGTACCGAGGAACTGCAGAAGCAGGCGATCCGTGACCCGCTGACCGGCCTCTTCAACCGGCGCTATCTCGACGAAACGCTGCCGCGCGAGATTCACCGGGCGCTGCGCGAGGAAGAGGGGCTGGCGGTGGTGATGATCGATCTCGATCATTTCAAGGCCTTCAACGACGAGTGGGGACATGAGGCCGGCGATCTGGTCCTGCTCGGTGTCGCCGAGGCGCTGCTCGACGGGTTGCGGGCCTCGGACATCGCCTGCCGTTACGGCGGCGAGGAGATTCTGGTCGTCATGCCAGGCGCCGATGCCGAGGAGGCGGTCGCACGAATTTCGGCAATTTCCGCGCAGGTGCGCAACATGGATGCCAGCGCCAAGGGTCGCAACCTGCCGCCAGTTACTTTCTCGGCCGGCGTGGCGACGGTTCCGGAGCACGGCAACAACGCCGAAATGCTGCTGCGCGCTGCGGATCGCGCGCTCTACATGGCCAAGGAAACGGGCCGCAACCGGGTGGTGGTCGCCCGTGTGCCAGGCGCTACGGCATAAGTTGGCGGGGCGGGCTACTTCAGCGCGGCGAAGACGTTGACGAGGATAAGTACGCGCGGGATTCCCTTGTTCGACCAGCGTTTGAACAAGCCGACGAATCCGGCCAGTCGCTTCAGTTGCGGGATGGCGTTGCCAATGACCTTGCGGATTTCCGGGTCGGGATTGGCGGCAAAGTAGTGGTCGATCAGCTGCGGCAAAAGGCGGCGACTTTCGCTTTCGTCAATCGGCCCCGTCAGCGAGATCGAATTGAGAAAAAGTACCAGATCGGCTGCCTGAGTCATCGGGAGAGGGAGTGTTTCCCCAAAGTTCTCCTCGAAGTCGATACGACAGCTGACATTATCCTGCAGCGTGATGTTCTTGATCTGCGCGCCGCCATGCCAGTGTCCGGCGCGATGAAACTCGCCGAGTTCGGTCGCCAGACGCGGTAGTTCGCGGCGCCAGATTTCCGGTGTCCACTGATTGATCAAGGTGCCGACGATGGCACCGCAATACTCGAGTACGAAGAGGTCCGCAACCAGCAGGGTGATTTTCGGCACCCTGACACCCGCAGCGGCCAGTTGCTTGAGGCGGTTGGCCTCGAAATCCATGCTGCTCGACGCTGCCGACAGTGCCAGTGCATGCATTGGCAGGCGCTGGCCCGTAATTCGTTTGACCAGCCAGCGCACGGCCAGTGTCTGGAGCAGGCTGCGTGGCTTGGCAGCCAGGCGTTTGACCGCGTAGCGTTGGCCATCGTACTCGAATACCCGCGCACGGCTGGGGTCCGTCGCCAGTGCCGCACGGGCTGCGGCTTCGAGTTGGGCGTTCGACAAGCGGCTTACTCGGGACGCATCTGCGGGAAGAGGATGACGTCGCGGATCGCCGGCGAGTCGGTCAGCAGCATGATCAGGCGGTCGATGCCGATGCCGCAGCCGCCGGTCGGTGGCAGACCATATTCGAGGGCGCGGATGAAGTCGGCGTCGTAGTACATCGCTTCCTCGTCGCCGGCTTCCTTGGCCTTGGCCTGTTCGGCGAAGCGGGCGGCCTGGTCTTCGGCGTCGTTGAGCTCGGAGAAGCCGTTGGCAATTTCGCGGCCGACGATGAACAGCTCGAAACGCTCGGTGATGTCCGGATTGCTGTCGGAGGCGCGGGCCAGCGGCGAGACCTCGACCGGGTAGTCGATGATGAAGGTCGGTTCCCAAAGCTGGGCTTCGGCGGTTTCCTCGAAGAACAGTAGTTGCAGCGTGCCGAGTCCGGGTGTGCCCTTCATGTTGACCTTGCGTGCGGCGAGTTGCTCGCGCAACCAGCTGGCGTCGGCAAGCTGGGCGGCGCTGTACTGCGGGCAGAAATGCAGTACGGCCTCGACCATGGTCATCCGGTGGAAGGGCCGGGAAAGGTCGAGTTCGCGACCCTGGTACTGGAAGACTTCGCGGTCGAGCGCCTCACGCGCGGTGTGGCGCAGCAGGCCTTCGGTGAAATCCATCAGGTTCTTGTAGTCGGCGTAAGCCTCGTAGAATTCCATCATCGTGAATTCAGGGTTGTGGCGCGGTGAGAGGCCTTCGTTGCGGAAATTGCGGTTGATCTCGAACACCTTCTCGAAGCCGCCGACGACGAGGCGCTTCAAGTACAACTCGGGGGCGATGCGCAGGAACTGCTGCATGTCGAGCGCATTGTGGTGGGTGACGAAGGGCTTGGCCGAGGCGCCGCCGGGGATCGGATGCATCATCGGCGTCTCGACTTCGAGGAAGCCGTGGCCGGACATGTAATTGCGGATCGAGGCGACGATGCGGCTGCGGGCGAGGAAGGTGAAGCGCGTTTCTTCGTTCATGATCAGGTTGACGTAGCGCTGGCGATACTTCATTTCCTGGTCGGCCAGGCCGTGGAACTTGTCCGGCAGCGGGCGCAGCGACTTGGTCAGCAGGCGGATTTCGCTGGCCTGGATGGTCAGTTCCCCGGTCTTGGTCTTCATCAGCGTGCCGACGACGCCGAGGATGTCGCCGAGATCCCAGGACTTGAAATCGGCGTAGACATCTTCGCCGAGGCGGTCGCGGGTGACGTACACCTGAATGCGCCCGGAAAGGTCCTGAATGGTGGCGAACGAGGCCTTGCCCATGACGCGCTTCAGCATCATGCGGCCGGCGACCTTGACTTCGACCGGCATGCCTTCCAGTTCTTCGCCGGTCTTGTCGCTGTAGTTGTCGATCAGTTTGAGCGCGGTATTCTCGCGCTGGAAGTCGTTGGGGAAGGCTTTCCCGGTCTTGCGCCATGCGGCGAGTTTGGCGCGGCGTTCGGCGATGAGCTGATTCTCGTCTTGCTGGACAGGTTGTTCGGCGTTGGACATTGTGTTGTTCCTTGGAAAGGGTGGCTTGCCGTCGGAAAGCGTAGAGCCCTGAATTTTCGCCGATTTCACCCCTTCCGGACAAGGCCGAAAGGGGACTTTCGCCACTCGCCAGCGGCGCCGGGTATTGGGGTTTTTTTCGCAAGGCGCCTGTTTGTCGATGCTTCAGGCGGCAGCGGTGGGATAATTGCCAAGGTAAGATGTATTCGGGAGCATGTCGTTCCCGCCTGAGAATCGACGTAGGGGGAAGATGACAATACGCAAACTGTCACGGCTGGTCGGGTTGCTCGGTGCCTTGTGCATTGCCGGTGCGGCCCCGGCGGCCCCGCTCAAACTGCTGGGTTTCGACGACATGTCCTGCGCGGCGTGGAATGCCGCAAAAGACGATCTGGACTTGCATAACAGCCATGTTGTCTGGGTCCGTGGTTTTCTGAGCGGACATAACTACGGCCAGCCGAGCCAGCAGGTGTCGAGCATTTCCAGCGGCACGATCGAAAACTTTGTTGACCGGTATTGCACCCAGAACCCGAAGGGCACGTTCAGCGACGCGGCAATGCGCCTGAGCGATCAGTTTTCCGGGCGGAATCAGCCGATCCGGAAGTGACCGCTACTTGCAGCGAGGTTGCGCGCGCTGCCCACCATTGCCCGCCGAGGCCTGCTCGATGCACCATACGATTTTCGATACCCCCGTCGTCAATGTCCTGATGTACTGGATTTCGCGCAGCGTGTTGCGCCTGGCGGGGTGGCGGCTGATCGGCGCGGCGCCGACAGTGCCGAAGTACGTGCTGATTGCCGCCCCGCATACCAGCAATTGGGATTTTCCGGTGACGCTGATGATCTGTTTCGCTTTGCGCCTGAAGGTTTACTGGATGGGCAAGTCGAGCCTGTTTCCGCCGCTGATCGGTGCCGTCATGCGCTGGCTGGGCGGCATCCCGGTTCACCGATCACGTGCCGGGAATCTGGTGCAGGGCACGGTCGACGCCTTCAACAAGGCCGAGCGCCTGACCGTGATCGTGCCGCCGGAAGGCACGCGCGCCAAGGTTACGCACTGGAAGACCGGGTTCTACTACATTGCGCAAGGGGCGGGTGTCCCGATCGCGCTCGGCTTTCTTGATTTCCGCAAAAAGGAAGGCGGCATCGGGCCGCTGTTCCAGACGACCGGCGACATCGCCGCCGACATGGTCGAGATCCAGGCTTTCTATAACGGCATTACCGGCAAGAATCATGGCGCCTTCAATGCGGGCAACAAATTGGCCGAATGAAGGCTTGCCAGAACTGTGCGTTCAGCGCGTGCGGGGTTTTGCCGGCACTTTCCTGACGCCGTTTTTTGCCGGGCGGCGGCCGGGCGGGGAGTCAAAGCCGACCCAGTTGTTCGGGACGGCCTTGCCGGTCCGGCCGGCAGCAGTTTTTGGCTGCTTGGGTTTTTTCGGCTTTTTTACCGGTTGACCGGCGGCATTGGTCAGCGGGACGCGATGGTCCGGCTCGAAGCCCGGCTCTTCCGAGCGCTCCAGGGTCTGTCGGGTCAGGGCTTCGATGGCGCCCAGCAGATTGACCTCGTCGGCACAGACCAGCGAGATCGCCTCGCCGCTGGCGCCGGCGCGACCGGTGCGGCCGATGCGGTGGATGTAGTCTTCGGCGACGATCGGCAGGTCGAAATTGACCACCTGCGGCAGATCGTCGATGTCGAGTCCGCGTGCTGCGACGTCCGTTGCCACCAGGATCTGCACCTCCCCCGCCTTGAAACGGTCGAGGGCGCGCTGGCGGGCCGGCTGCGGCTTGTCGCCGTGGATCGAGTCGGCGCTGATTCCCTTGGCCTGCAGCGATTCCACCAATTGATCGACCCCCTTGCGGGTCTTGACGAAAACCAGGACCTGGCCCCAGCACCGGCTTTTCAGCAGGTGAAGAAACAGTTCCGGCTTGCGCTTCTTGTCTACCGGTATCACTTCCTGGCGGACGCTGCGCGCGGCCGTGTTGCGCGGGCTGGTTTCGATGGCCAGCGGGTCTTTGAGCAGCGCCTTGGACATGGCCCTGATCGCGTCTGAAAAGGTGGCCGAGAAGAGCAGGGTCTGGCGGCGCCTGGGCAGGGCGGCGAACACCGCGTCGAGTTCGCGCGAAAAGCCGAGGTCGAGCATGCGGTCGGCCTCGTCGAGCACCAGCGCCTGCAACTGGCCGAACTTGATCGCATTCTGCCGGTAAAGGTCGAGCAGGCGGCCGGGGGTTGCGACGACGACATCGACCCCCTTGCGCAAGGCCATCATTTGCGGATTGATGCTGACCCCGCCATAGACGGCGTAGGTGCGCAACGCGAGCCCGCTGCCATAAATGCGAAAGCTTTCGTGCACCTGCTCGGCCAGTTCGCGGGTTGGCGTCAGGACCAGGGCACGCACCGAATTGCTGGCGACCGGGGTTTCCGCGGCGGCCAGTCGCTGCAGCAAAGGCAGGGCAAAGGCGGCGGTCTTGCCGGTGCCGGTCTGCGCCGCCGCCATCAGGTCGCGCCCGCTCAGGATCGCCGGGATGGCCTGAGTCTGCACCGGCGTCGGCGACTGGTAAGCGAGGCGGGTCAGCGTCTCGAGCAGCGGGGCTTTGAGGCCGAGGGCGGCGAAGCTCATGGATTCTCCGCTTCGCCGTCACTTGCTGCGGCATAGTGGATGGCCAGCCAAATCGTGGCCTGATCCGGGGCCGTCCAGTCAACGCGGTGGCGGCGGTGCGCGGCGATGTCGACGAAATCCCCGGGCTTCAGCTGGCGGGCATCCGCTTCATCGGCGAAGCGCAGGCGGGCCGCACCCTGGATCAGCAGCACCCATTCGCCCTCGGGCTGGTCGTACCAGAAATCCGGCGGGCTGCACTGGCCGGTGGAAACGATGCGTTCGATGCGCAGGCCGGGCTTGTCCAGCAGTTGCAAAAAAAATTCCTCTGTTGCGGTCGACCGCTGAATGTTGACAAAAATATTGTCCATCAGGCATGCGCCTTGGGCAGGTGCTGCTTGAGCCAGGTCACGGCATCGTTGACGAAGGTGAAGACGACCGGAATCACCAGCAGGCTGAGGAAGGTCGAGGTGATCAGGCCGCCGATGACGACGATCGCCATCGGTGCGCGGAAGCTCGGGTCGGTGCCCAGCCCGATGGCGATCGGCAGCATGCCGGCGCCCATCGCCACCGTCGTCATGATGATCGGCCGCGCGCGCTTGCGGCAGGCGTCGAGCAGCGCGTGCCAGCGGTCGAGGCCGTGATCGCGACGGGCGAGGATGACGTAGTCGATGAGCAGAATCGAGTTTTTGGTGGCGATGCCCATCAGCATGATGAGGCCGATCATCGACGGCATCGACAGCGCCGACTGCGTGACGAAAAGCGCCAGGAAGGCGCCAGGCACCGAGAGGACGAGGGCGGCGAGAATGGTCACCGGCTGCACGAAATCCTTGAACAGCAGGACCAGCACGATGTAGATGAAGAGCACGCCGGTCAGCATGGCGAGGCCGAAACTCTGGAACAGTTCGCCCATCGCCTCGGCGTCGCCGACCGTGGTTTGCAGGATGCCGGGCGGCAGGTTGGCGAGGCTGGGCAGGGCCAGTGCCTGTTGCTCGACTTCGCCGAGCGGCAGGCCGTTGAGTTCGATCTCGAAATTGATGTTGCGCAGGCGGTCGTAGCGGTCGATTTCAGCCGGCCCGCCGGCCAGGCTCAGGGACGCCACATTGCCGATCATGACCGGGCCGTGCTTGCCGGGAACGGTCAGGCGTTCGAGCAGCGGCAAATCCTGGCGCGCCTGCGATGGCAGTTTGACGACGATGGGAATCTGGCGCTGGGTCAGGTTGAGCTTGGCGATGTTCTGGTCGTAATCGCCGGCAGTGGCGATGCGCAGCGTGTCGGCGATGGCCGCCGAGGTGACGCCGAGGTCGGCCATGCGATCGAAATCCGGACGTACGACGAGTTCCGGGCGCACCAGGCTGGCAGTAGTGGTGACGGCGCCAATGCCGGGGATGGCGCGCAATTCGCGCTCGACGGTGCGCGCATGCTGGGAGAGCAGTTCGCCGTTCTCGCTGGCCAGCACCAGTACGTATTTCTCGCTGGAGCCGCCGAAGCCGACCTTGACCTGGACGCCGGGCAGCACGGCCAGCGCCTCGCGCAACCGGCCTTCGACCTCCTGCTTCTTGATGCCGCCGCGCGCCTTGCGTGGCGTCATGTTGATGGTCAGCGTCGCCTTGCGTACCTCGGCCGCGCCGCGCGGGGCGAACGGGTCGCTGCCGGCCGCGCCGCCGCCGATGGCGGTATAGACCATTTTGACGTGCGGGTTCTGCTCGACCAGGCGGCGCGCGTGCTCGGCCGCGGCGAGGGTTTCCGCGAAGGTGCTGCCCGGCGGCAACGACAGATAGACCTGGGTTTGCGACAGGTCATCGGGCGGCAGGAAGCCCTTGTCGAGCAGCGGTACCAGCATGAAGGAGCCGAAGAAAAAGAAGGCGGCAGCGGCCAGCGTCAGCAGGCGGTGATTCAGGCACCATGACGCCCAGCCGGCATAGATATTCAGCCAGCGCGGTTCGTCGTGACCGCCGCGCGGCGGCTTGAGGAAATAGGCGGCCATCATCGGCGTCAGCATGCGGGCGACGACCAGCGAGAAGAAAACCGCAATCGCTGCGGTCCACCCGAATTGCACGAAGAATTTGCCCGGCACGCCGCTCATGAAGGCGGTCGGCAGGAAAACGGCGATCAGCGTGAAGGTGGTGGCGATCACCGCCAGGCCGATTTCGTCGGCGGCTTCCATGGCGGCCTGCAGCGGGGTTTTTCCCATGCGCAGGTGGCGCATGATGTTCTCGATCTCGACGATCGCATCGTCGACCAGGATGCCGACTACCAGCGACAGCGACAGCAGCGTGACGACGTTGAGCGAGAAGCCCATCAGGTACATGGCGCCGAAGGTCGGAATGATCGACAGCGGCAGCGCGGTGGCCGATACCAGCGTCGCCCGCCAGTCGCGCAGGAAAAGCCAGACGACGATGACGGCGAGGATGGCGCCCTCGATCAGCAGCGCCATCGACCCCTCGAAGTTTTCTTCTACCGGATCGACGAAATTGAAGGCTTCGGTGATCGTGATGTCCGGGTAGTCGGCCTTTAGCTTTTCCAGTGCCGCACGCACGCCCTCGGCGACATCGACCTCGCCGGCGCCGCGGCTGCGCACGATCTCGAAGCCGACTACCGGTTCGCCGTTGAGCAGTGCCGCCGAACGCTGTTCGGCGACAGTGTCGCTAACGGTCGCCAGCTGGTCGAGGCGGATCCGGCGGCCTTCGCTCAGCGCGATTTCCATGCGTCCCAGCTCTTCGGCAGACTGCACGGTGGCGATGGTGCGCACCGATTGCTCGCTGCCGCCGAGATCGGCGCGGCCGCCCGAGGCGTCCTGCTGGATCTGGCGCAGCTGGCGCGAAATATCGGCAGCCGTCGCACCGAGCGCGAGCAGACGGTCGGGATCGGGTTCGATGTGGATTTCGCGGGTGACGCCGCCGACGCGCGAGACGGCACCGACGCCGCGCACGCTGAGCAGCGCCTTGGTCACCGTGTTGTCGACGAACCACGACAGCGTCTCGTCGTCCATGCGCGTCGCGGCGACGGTGTAGGTCAGGATCGGCGAGCCGGCCAGATTGACCCTCGAAATCACCGGATCCTTGAGATCGCCCGGCAGGTCGGCGCGGATGCGCGAAACGGCATCGCGGACGTCGTCGAGCGCTTCCTGCGTCGCCTTTTCGAGGCGGAATTCGACGGTGACAATGGCCGTCCCGTCCTGCACCTTGGTGTAGATGTGCTTGATGCCCTGCAGCGTGGCGACGGCGTTTTCGATCTTGCGCGCGACCTCGGTCTCCATCTGGGCCGGCGCTGCACCGGGCAGGCTGGCGGTCACCGTTACCGTCGGCAGGTCGATGTCGGGAAACTGCTGGATCTTCATGCCCTTGAAGGCCATCACGCCGAGCAGGGTGAGCATCAGGAACAGCAGGACGGCCGGAATCGGATTCCGGATGGACCAGGCGGAAACGTTCATGGCTGTGCTTTGCCGGGCGCTTCGACGACGACGCGCACGGTGTCGCCGTCGGCGAGGAAGGCGCCGCCGCTGGCGACAACCTGCGCCCCGGCATCGAGGCCGTTCACTTCGATGCGATCACCGATGCGGCGCCCGGTGCCGACCTTGGTCTGGACGACCCGGGCGCTGCCATCGGCGGCATTTTCGATGCGGAATACGTAGGCAAAGCCTTCGCGCAACAGCACGGCGGACTGCGGCAGGGTCACTGCCGGACGTGCCCCGAGCGCGAATTCGCCGCGCGTGAACATGCCGGCGCTGAGCGTCTTGCCGCCTTCCGGCGGCAGGTTGACATAAACGAGGCCGTTGCGCGTCTGCGGGTCAACGGTTGGCGCGACGGCACGGATGCTGCCGGTGATCGCGCTGCCGTTCAGCGTTTCGAGCCGCACCGGCTGGCCCGCCTTTAGGCGCCCGAGCTCGCCGGAGGTGACTTCGGCGCGCCATTCGAGACGACCGCCGCGGATCAGGCGGAACAGTTCCTGACCGTTGTCGGTCAGCGAGCCGACCGTCGCCTTGCGCGCCGAGATGATGCCGTTGTCGGGCGCCACGACGTTTGCTTTTGAACGCCGCAACTCTGCCGATTGCCGGCGGGCCTTGGCGGCGTTGAGGCGGGCGAGGGCCGTTTCGGCGGCGGTTTGCGACTGGATGCCTTGTTGTGGGCTGTAAAACCCTTTTTCCCGCAACTGCCGGGCACGCTCGTTGTTGGCCCGCGCCTCGGCCAGCGTGGCCTCGGCTTCGGCCACGGCGGCACTTGCCTCGGCGAGTTCGCTATCGACGGCATCGCTGGCGATGCGCGCCAGCACTTGGCCCTTGCTCACCGTGTCGCCGACATTGACCAGCACCTCGGTGATCCGGTAGTTGCTGATCTCGGGGCCGATGATGGCTTCCTGCCAGGCAGCGACGTTGCCGCTGGCGCTCAGCGTTTGCGGCCAGTTGACCATTTGTGGCGCGGCGACGGTGACGGTCAGCGCCGGCTTTGCCGGCTGGCTGGCGGCGGCGGGCGCCTTGTCCTTGCAGCCGGCCAGACCAAGGCCGGCGAGGGCGGCCAACAACACGACAGTGTTCTTGTTCATTTGTGTTTTCTTGACTGCAGAAATTGCATTGAAAAAACCGGGAAGGATTGGTTCCCGGCTTTTGATCGCATGCCGTCAGACGCCCTGCTTCAGGCTGGCCTCGATGAAAGGGTCGAGGTCGCCGTCGAGCACGGCCTGGGTGTTGCCGGTTTCATGGTTGGTGCGCAGGTCCTTGATGCGCGACTGGTCGAGCACGTAGGAGCGGATCTGGTGGCCCCAGCCGATGTCGGACTTGGCGTCTTCCAGTTTCTGCTGCTCGGCCTGATGCTTGCGCAGTTCGTGCTCGTAGAGGCGGGCGCGCAGCATCTGCCAGGCTTCGTCGCGGTTGCGGTGCTGCGAGCGGTCGTTCTGGCACTGGACGACAATGCCGGTCGGCACGTGGGTGAGACGGACGGCGGAGTCGGTCTTGTTGATGTGCTGGCCGCCGGCCCCCGAGGCGCGGTAGGTGTCGGTGCGCACGTCGGACGGGTTGATGTCGATCTCGATCGAGTCGTTGACTTCCGGATAGACGAAGACCGACGTGAAGCTGGTGTGGCGGCGCGCGTTGGAATCGAACGGCGACTTGCGGACCAGGCGGTGGATGCCGGTTTCGGTGCGCAGCGTGCCGTAGGCATAGTCGCCGGAGAACTTGACGGTGGCGCCCTTGATGCCGGCGACGTCGCCTTCGGATTCTTCCATCACTTCCACGGTGAACCCCTTTTTCTCGCCGAATTTCAGGTACATGCGCAGCAGCATCGAGGCCCAGTCCTGGGCTTCGGTGCCGCCCGCACCGGCCTGGATTTCCAGGAAGCAGGGGTTTGGGTCCAGCGGGTTGTTGAACATGCGGCGGAATTCCAGCGCAGCCAGCTTTTGTTCCAGCCCGGCATTGTCGGCTTCGACGGCGAGCAGCGTATCGTCGTCGCCATCGTCCTTGCCCATCACGAACAATTCGCGCCCGTCGTCGATGCCGTTGTCGACGGCTTCGAGCACCAGCACGATGTCTTCCAGCGATTTCTTTTCACGGCCCAGTTCCTGGGCGCGTTTCGGATCGTCCCAGATTTTGGGATCTTCCATCTCCAGGCTGAGCAGTGTCAGGCGTTCGCGTTTCTGGTCGTAGTCAAAGATACCTCCGCAGCTCGGCGGCGCGTTGCGCCAGATCGTCGAGCTTGTAGGCGATGCTGTTGATGTGTTCGGCTTCCATGGGGCGTTTTCCGTGATGTTGCAAAGCCGCAATTATAGCCGTCCCTGCCTGGTGGCGGATTGGCCGCTGCCGATGCCAGCGTTCGGACCTGGCTGGAAGCGGCAGGTTTTCAACAATTCAATTGCGGATGGGGCGCGCAGTGTCTATCGTTGCGCGATCGACAACATTTGAAAGCGCTCGATGAGCGATCAGAGAGAACGCATCAAGGTCCTCGGCGCCGGGATATTCAGCCTGATTCTGGTGCTCGGCGTCGCCCGTTTCGCCTATACGCCGCTCTTGCCCCTGATGCAGGCGCAGGCCGGTCTCGGGGTGGCCGAAGCCGGCTGGCTGGCGGCGATCAACTACGCGGGTTACCTGAGCGGGGCGCTGATCGCCTCGCTGATCAGCGATCTGGTGCTGAAGGATCGCCTTTACCGGATCGGCATGGTGGTGGCGATCCTCAGTACGGCGCTGATGGGCATGACGACCGATTTCACGGTCTGGGCGATCTCGCGTTACGTTGCCGGACTATCGAGCGCGGCGGGCATGCTGCTCGGCACCGGGCTGATCCTGAACTGGCTGATCCGCCACAACCACCGCAGTGAACTGGGCATCCATTTTTCCGGCATCGGCCTCGGCATCGCCGGTTGCGCGGCGGCTGTCGCACTGATGAGCCACTGGCTGGACTGGCAGCAGCAATGGTTCGCGTTCACGGCATTTGGCTGCCTGCTGCTGATTCCGGCGTTGGGCTGGCTGCCGGCGCCGGATACCAGCGGCGTGACCAAGAGCGGCCAGGTGCTGGTGGACAACCCGCCCAGCCCGCTCTTCATGCGCCTGTTCATGGCCGCCTACTTTTGCGCCGGGGTCGGCTATGTGGTCAGCGCCACCTTCATCGTCGCCATTGTCGAGAAACTGCCGGGCCTGGCCGGGCAGGGGAATCTGGTCTTTCTCGCCATCGGCATCGGGGCGGCGCCGGCCTGCATCAACTGGGATTTCATCGCCCGCCGCATCGGCGACCTCAATGCGCTGATCGCCGCCGCGCTGTTGCAGATCATCGGCATTTTGCTGCCGGTCATGGTCGGCGGCCTGTTCGCGGCGATCTTCGGCGCCCTGCTGTTCGGCGGTACTTTCATCGGCATGGTCAGCCTGGTGCTGACCATGGCCGGGCGCTATTACCCGACTCGTCCGGCCAAGATGATGGGCAAGATGACGCTTTCCTACGGGGCGGCGCAAATCCTGGCGCCGGCCATCACCGGCTGGCTCGGCACGCGGTTTGGCAGCTACGACGCCGGCCTTTACCTGGCGGCGGGCGTCATGTTGCTGGGGACGATCCTGCTGCTGATCTTGAGGCTGGTCGACAAGCGTGATGCGTCGACAAGCGCGCTCGCCAGTCAGGGCTGAGGGAAAACGTCGGGGGCGCATGCCTGCGGTTCGCGGGTAAAATGACAGATTGAATGATGCGTAGCGGGCGAACCACTCCGCTGGCGCATGCTTTGCCCGATTCTTTGCTGGCTGGAGTCCACTCATGCTACAGAAACTCGCTTCCTTTCCCGGTGTCCGGGGCCCGGTGGTCATCATCGTCATGGACGGCTACGGCATTCCCAAGTCGGATGCCGGCAGCGCCATCGCCGCCGCGCGCAAGCCGACGCTCGACCGTCTCTTCGCCGACTACCCGAACATCCGCCTGCGTGCCCACGGCACGGCAGTCGGCATGCCGTCGGATGACGACATGGGCAATTCCGAAGTCGGCCATAACGCCATTGGCGCCGGGCAGGTCTATAGTCAGGGCGCGTCGCTGGTCGCCGATGCGATCGCCTCGGGCGCCATCTGGCAGGGCGCGGCGTGGCGGGAGATCGTCGCCGCCGCCAAGGCTGGCGCCAACGGCAAGGCCGGGACGATCCACTTCATCGGCCTGTTCTCCGACGGCAATGTGCACAGCCACATCGACCACCTGAAGGCGATGGTCGCCCAGGCCAGGGAGGAAGGCGTCAAGACGGTGCGCGTCCACGCCCTGCTCGATGGTCGCGATGTGCCGGAAACCAGCGCGCTCGACTACGTCGTGCCGTTCGAGGCCTTCCTCGCCGAACTTTCAAACGATGGCTTCGATGCCCGCATTGCTTCCGGCGGAGGTCGCCAGAACATCACGATGGATCGCTACGACGCCAACTGGGCAATGGTGGAGAAAGGATGGAAGACCCATGTGCTGGGCGAGGGTCCGCAGTTCCCGAACGCAACCGCTGCGGTCAACGGCCTGCGCGAGCAAAATCCGGGCACCATCGACCAGGATCTGCCGCCTTTCGTCATTGGCGATAGTGGCCAGCCGGTCGGCACCATCGAGGATGGCGATTCGGTCGTCTTTTTCAACTTCCGCGGTGACCGTGCCATCGAAATCACCCGCGCTTTCGAAGAAGCCGGGTTCGACAGATTCGACCGGATCCGGGCGCCGAAGGTCACCTATGCCGGAATGCTGCAATACGACGGCGACCTGCAATTGCCCAAGCGCTTTCTCGTCGCGCCGCCGGCCATCACCAACACTACCGGTGAATGGTTCAGCAAGATGGGCATTGCTCAGTTCGCCTGTTCGGAAACCCAGAAGTTCGGGCACGTCACCTATTTCTGGAACGGCAACCGTTCCGGCAAGTTCGCCGGCGAGACCTGGCAGGAGGTGCCGAGCGACGTCGTCCCGTTCGAACAGCGGCCATGGATGAAGGCCGCCGAAATCGCCGATGCGATGATCGCGGCCTTGCGCAGCGGGCAGTACAAGACGCTGCGCTGCAACTTCGCCAACGGCGACATGGTTGGCCACACGGGCAATTTCCGCGCGGCGACGATGGCGGTTGAGGCGGTCAACCTGTCGCTGGCGCGCCTGCTGCCGGTCATCGACGCGCTGGGCGGGGTGGCGTTGATCACTGCCGACCACGGCAACGCGGACGAAATGTACGAACTGGACAAGAAGACCAAACTGCCGGCGCAGAACAAGGACGGCAGCTTCAAGGCGAAGACCGCGCACACGCTGAATCCGGTGCCGCTGATCCTCTACGACAAGGTCAGCGCTGGCAAACTTGGGCTCAGGCAGACGGAACAGGCCGGGCTCTCCAACATCGCTGCTACCGTCGCCAACCTGCTTGGCCTGGAAAAGCACCCGGCCTGGGATGACAGCCTGCTGGAAATCCGCTAGGCCGCGCTTCGATCACCGGACGCGCGCAGCGCGTCGGCCCAGCAGTTCGGCGTTTCGTAAAGGCGAATGCGCTCGAGTTGCAGGTGATTGCCGTAGGTGTCGCGGTAGATCGCATTCAGGCGGTCGAAGGCGATACGTGCCAGGTTTTCCGCCGTCGGCACCCGGTCGAGGATGACCGTCTTGTGGCCGGGCAGGGAATTCAGGAAATCGACGATCGCCGTGTCGCCGGAAAACGCCAGAAAGGCGTGATCCCATGCGTTGACCAGATGTTGCTTGGCCAGATTCTTGACTTCGGAAAAATCCATGACCATTCCGTTGGCTGCATCGCCGGCCTTGTCGATGATATTTCCCGAAAGTGTGATCTCGATGATGTAGCGGTGCCCGTGCAGGTGGCGGCACTGGCTGCGGTGATCCGGGATGCGGTGTCCCGCGTCGAATTCGAGGCGGCGGGTAATCAACATGGCGATTTCGTCTCTTGAGTGGTCGCGGATTATACAATGGGCGCATGTTGACCATCGATGACCATCGCCGCGACAGTGCCGGACTGCGCTACGTCTACCCCGTGGTATCCCGCCGGGCCGGAGGCATTTCGGTGGGCATCAACCTGAATGTCAATAATGCCTGCAACTGGGCCTGCCTCTATTGCCAGGTCGAAAACCTGACTCGCGGTGGACCGCCGCCAATCGATCTCGTGCTGCTCGAAAACGAACTGTCGAGCTTTCTGGACAGCGCCCTGAACGGCGACTTCATGTCGCGCGAAGTTCCACCGGAATCCCGGCGTCTGGTCGATATTGCCTTTTCCGGGAACGGTGAGCCGACCAGCGCCGCCGAGTTTCCAGAGGCGGTCCGCGTCGTCCTGCAGGTTCTTGAGCGGCATGGTCTGGCCGGCAAGTTGCCGCTGCGACTGATCACCAATGGTAGCCTGCTGCATCGCCTTGCAGTGCGCGAGGGTATTCGCACGCTGGGTCAAATGGGCGGCGAAGTCTGGTTCAAGATCGATCGGGCAACGGGTCCCGAGGTCGAGGCAATCAATGGCGTGCCGATGGATGGGGAAAAAATCCGTCTCAATCTGGCCCGCTGTGCCGAACTGGCGACGACCTGGATACAGACCTGCTGGTTTTCGCTGGACGGTGCGGCACCGGATGCTGCGTCGCGTTCAGCCTACTGCGCGCTGCTTGAACCGGTGGCAACCCTGATCGCCGGGGTTCACCTGTACAGTTTGGCGCGCCCTTCGCTACAACCGGCGGCACCGCGTTTGCAGCGTCTGGGAGCAGAGGAACTCGAGGGCTTTGCCGGAGAGATCCGGGGAAAAACCGGCATCCGGGTTGTGGTTTCCCCGTGATGCCTGACGCCGCCCGCACAGGCTCCCGTTATGTTCCCGGGTGCCTTGCGTTGCGGTCGACGGCCAAAACTGGCCGATTTTCAGGCGGCCTTCTTGCTCTTGCTGCGTGCCGACTTCTTGAGTGACTTGTACAACTCGGGCTCCTGGGATTTCAGGTACTCGATGACGTCCCAATCCTCGCGTTTGATCATCTTGATGTCGATCTGCTCGACATGAACCAGGCGGAGCAGTTCGCGTACCGGCTTGGGCATGTTGCGCCCGCTTTCGTAGCGTGAACCGCCACTTTGGGTCACGCCCAGGTTTGACCAGAATTGCTGCTGGTTGAGACCGAGTTTGCGGCGAATCTCACGGGCGTCGATACTTTCAACGGCCTTCACATTTGACATTTTTCACTCTCCGTGCGCTAGTGTTGTGGGTTACCCAAGCATCCTAGCATTCTATGACTTAGGTAATATGACCAATTCTATAGGTCAATATGACAAGAGACAAGTGCCAATGCCATAAGTTGCATCAAAATTTGTAGGGCAGGTCTTGAGATATTCGTGGTTTGATCTTCCCGGCGGACGCCCGGAGCAGCGATGCCGGCGCTTCCCCAAAGGCGCCGGATGCTCTACCATCAACATTCCCAAAAACCCAAGAATTTTCGGAGACACATCATGCAGGTCAGGGAGATCATCGAGCTCAAGGGCGGGACGCTGTATACCGCAACGCTTCGGCAACCATTGTTGGCGGCTGTGGAGACCATGGCGGAACTCGATGTTGGATCGCTGGTAGTCATCGAAGCAGGCAAGATCGCCGGCCTGCTGACGTTTCGTGAGGTCATGCTGGCGCTCCGGAAGCACGGCTCATCCCTGGATGGCTTGACGGTCGGCGATTTCATGGTGCGTGACCCGGTGACCGCCTTTCCCGACATGGAGGCAAATGACTTGCGCCGCCTGATGATCGAGACGCGCTCGCGCTACCTGCCGGTCATGGATGGCGGCACCCTGATGGGCGTCATCTCGTTGCTCGACCTGGCCAAGGCCGTACTCGAGGAACAGGATTTCGAAAACCGGATGCTGAAAAACTACATCAAGAACTGGCCGGACGAGCCGCAAACCTGATTGGCCTTGACGGGAGCGTAGCTCCGGATCCTGTTTTCTTTGGCGGGGGCTCAGGGATTCGAACCCTGGATGCCTTTCGGCATGCCGGTTTTCAAGACCGGTGCAATCGACCACTCTGCCAAACCCCCTGCTACTGCCAGCAACAAATCCAGCGAACGGTGCAATCAGGCGCACTATCGCAACCCCAAGGGACGGGCATGATAGCATAGCCTTGTTAAAGTTTGCCTGGCGTCAAAACCGGCAACCTGTTGAAACTTTTGGGTGGCTCCATTAGTCTTAGCCGATGTAACAACCACTTAAAGAGAGAATCCGCATGCAAAATGACTTCCAGATTGTCGGTCAAGCTTCCCCAGGGCTGGCAGTTCAGCAAAACCGAGTTCTGCGCAATACCTATATGTTGCTGGGTTTGTCGATGGTGCCGACGGTTCTCGGCGCGCTGGTCGGCATCCAGATGCAATTCAGCTTCCTCGCTGGCAGCCCGTTCATGGCCTTCATGCTGTTCCTTGGCATCGCCTGGGGGTTCATGTGGGGAATCGAGAAGAACAAGAACAGCGGCCTTGGCGTAGCGTTGTTGCTGGGTTTCACCTTCTTCATGGGCCTGATGCTTTCGCGCATCCTGCAAGTCGCGCTCGGGTTTTCCAACGGCGGGTCGATGATCGCGCTGGCCGCAGGCGGCACCGGGGCGATCTTCCTGACGATGTCCACGATTGCTTCTGTGAGCAAGCGCGACTTCACAGGCATGGGGAAGTTTCTGTTCATTGGCATGATCGTCGTCCTCCTGGCCGCGGTCGCCAACATATTCTTCCAGATCCCGGCGCTTTCGCTGACGGTCTCGGCCGTGATCGTCGGGCTGTTTTCGGCCTACATCCTGTATGACATCAGCCGCATCGTTCAGGGCGGCGAGACCAATTACGTATCGGCGACGCTGTCCGTCTATCTGAATATTTACAACGTCTTCGTCAGCCTGCTGCACTTGATCATGGCCTTTACCGGCGAGCGCGACTGAGCTTTTCATACACAAACAAAAGGGCGGCTGCGGCCGCCCTTTTTCATGGCCGTTCGAAGACGGCCACCGACTCGACGTGGCCGGTTTGCGGAAACATGTTGACCGCGCCGGCCGCCTTGAAGGTATAGCCCTTTCCGACCAGGAGCGCGGCATCCCGTGCCAGTGTTGCCGGATTGCATGAGACATAAACGATGCGCCATGGCGCATCGTCACCGAGCGCGCCGATCACCTCGATCGCGCCCTCGCGAGGCGGGTCAATCAGCATCTTGTCGAAACTTCCCAGTGCCGCCAGCGATTCCGGCGTGCACGCGAAGAGATTGGCGATGCCAAATTCGACCTGACCGGCGAGGCCATTTCTTGCTGCATTTTCGCGCCCGCGTTCGACTAGTGCCTGGCTGCCTTCGACGCCGACCACCGAAGCGCCGGAACGGGCAATCGGCAGGGTGAAGTTGCCCAGGCCGCAAAACATGTCGGCGATCCGCTCGCCCGGTCGGGGGTCGAGAAGGCGCAGGGCGCGGCGCACGAGAACGCGGTTGACCGCATGATTGACCTGGGTGAAGTCGGTCGGCCTGAATTCAAGTTCCAGCCCGAATTCCGGCAACCGGTAGGAAAGACGCGGGCCGGGCAGCGGATAAAATCGATATACCGTATCCGGCCCCTTGGGTTGAAGATAGAGCGCCACATGGTGCCGATCGGCAAACTGGCGCAGCAGATCCTCATCCTGTGCATTCAGCGGGTCGAGAATGCGCAGGACCAGTGCAGTGCACTGCTCGCCGACTGCAACTTCGATCTGTGGCAGGCGATCCGGGATCGACAAGGCGCTGATGAGTTCGCGCAGCGGCAGCAACAAGTCCGAGACATGGGGCGGCAAAATGGCACAGGAGTGCATGTCGGCGATGTAACTGCTGCGCCGTTCATGGAAACCGACCAGCGCGCCGCCTTTTTTCGGCACATAACGCACGCCAAGGCGGGCGCGATGGCGATAGCCCCACGGTGCCCCCTGGATCGGCGGCAAAATTTGCTCCGGCCGGGCCTGGCCGATATCCCAGAGGCTGTCTTCGAGTACCCGCTGCTTTACGGCCACCTGAGCAGATGCCTCAAGGTGCTGCATGGCGCAGCCGCCGCAGATGCCGAAATATTCGCAATGTGGCCGGACCCGGGTAACCGAACCGGAAATGACATTGACCAGATGCGCCAGTTCATAACTGGGCTTTCTTCGGAAGCTGGCGTACTCTACAATTTCACCGGGAAGGGCGCCGTCGACGAAGATTGTCTTGCCCTCCAGGCGAGTGATTCCTCGCGCTTCGTGATCCAGCGATTCGATGACTCCGATCGGCATTGGCAGCTCCGGAAAAAAGCGTAAATTTTAACAATGGACTACACTTGTAACCATGTCTCGCGAACTATTTACTACCTGGTCCGACTATCAGTCAGCGATTGATCGCCTGTTGGCGCTTGCCACCGAGCGGATCTGGATCTACGACGAGGATCTCGGCATGCTTCATCTCGAGAGTCCGGAGCGTATCGAGATGTTCAAGCGCCCGCTTGCGGCGGTGTCGCATGACTGCCTGCGCATTGCCGTGCGCAACAGCAAGTCGCTCCAGCAACAGCGCCAGCCACTGCTTCAGCGGCTGTTGACCACACACAGCCACAACAGTGCGGCGCAGCAAACCCCGGAACAACTTGGCCATCTGCGTGATTCGATGATCCTCGTAGACAATGGCCATGCGCTGATTCGCTTCGACCGGGATCAGCCGCGCGGCAAGCTGCTGATCGACGAACCCGAAGAGGTGATGCCCTATCGCCGCCGCTTCGAAGAGATATGGTCTGAAGGTGGCACACCCATCAGCGCGACCACGCTGGGCCTATAGAGGGGCCTTGATGCGGCGCAGCATTTTGTGCGTCAATTTTATAAATTGATATAATGACAGATGATCGGTCGCAAGGCCGTCAGTTTCTGCTGCACTTTCTCTCCCCGTCGATAAGGAAAAACCCATGAATAAGTCAATTCTCGTTGCTGCTCTTGTTGCTGTCGCCCTGACTGCCTGTGGCAAGAAGGAAGAACCCAAGGCTGCTGCCCCGGCTCCTGCTGCAGCTCCCGCTGCTCCGCAAGCTGGCATGGCTGGTATGCAGGGCATGGCTGCTCCGCAAGCCGGCATGTCGGGCATGGAAGCCGCCAAGCCAGCCGAGCAAGCCGGCATGGCCGGTATGGAAGGCCAGAAGGGCATGGCTGGTATGGAAGGCATGGCCGCACCGCAAGCCGGCATGGCCGGTATGGAAGGCCAGAAGGGTATGGCCGGTATGGAGGGCGCCAAGCCCGCCGAGCAAGCTGGCATGGCCGGCATGGGCGGTATGTCTGGCATGGAAGCCAAGAAGTAATTCTCGGGGTTTCAATGGAAGCGGGGCTGCGGCCCTGCTTTTTTGTTGACCTTCAGGCCAGCTGACGCCAGTCGAACCCGGCTTCCTGGCCAGCTACCCCGATGTCTTGGTCGCTGCAGCCAAGGGCCGTGGATAATGCCCTGACTGCCAGCAGGGGATGGTTGTTTTGTTCGCTCAAATGGGCTGCGATAAGCTGTTGCAGATGGCTGGTGTCGATGCCCCGCAACAGGCCAGCCGCCGCGCCATTTTCCAGATGGCCAAGGCGACCCGCGATTCGCTGTCGCAACGAGGCAGGATAGTTCGACGCGGCGAGCATGTCGGCATCGTGGTTGCATTCGAGAACGAGCCCCTCGATGCCGGACAGCAGATCCCGCATGTGCCGGGTAATTTCACCGGCATCCGTCAGCAGTCCGAGGCGTACTTTTCCATCCGAAAAAACGAACTGTAGCGGCTCGCGCGCATCGTGCGGCACCGGATAAGGCCGAATTTCGAGCGCTCCGACCGCAAATGACGCGTGGCTGTCAATAATCCGCAGATCGACATCGTTGGTGACGGCTTTGGCTGCCGAAAACGTTCCGTGGCTGAGCCAGACGGGCAGGGCATGGCGCCGCGCGAAAGGAATGACGCCGCCGAGGTGGTCGCCATGTTCATGGGTGACGAGAATGCCCGCGAGATCTTCGGGGCTTTTGCCGAGACGGGCAAGACGCCGAAGCGTCTCGCGTTGGCCGAAGCCGCAATCGACCATCAGGCAGGTAGCGTCGCTTTCGACCAGCAGCGCATTGCCCGCGCTGCCGCTGCCAAGCGACGCGAAGCGTATCACTGCAACTGCTTGTAGAGCAGACCAAGAATTTTCTTGGCAGTCTCCGACTTGTCCGTTCCACCTTCGCTGGTGAGCACCTGAACCACGGTGTTTTTCCCCGATCCGCTGACGTGGATGCGATAAGGCGTCTTGGCATTGGCTGCTGGATCGGCAGAACTCTTCCAGAAACTCAGCTTGTCGAGCCAGCTGTCTTTGCTCTTGAAGTTTGCATCTGTATCGACGTAGCGGACGTAATAAAGGCCCTTGGAACGGTCGCGGTCCTCGACCGTGAAGCCAACGCGGTCGAGCGCCAGCCCGACACGTCGCCAGGCGCGGTCGAACGGCTCGAAGACTTCCAGTGTGCCGGCACCATCGTTGCTGCTGGCGAGCTTGGCACGCGGTTCCGCCTTGCCGCCGGAGGCGGCGATACTGGCTTCGGCGCGCTGGTTTTCGGCGCCCAGGCGAACCATCATGCGGCGCAGCATTTCGGCTTCGAGTTCAGGATCGGCGGCGCGCGGCTGCCAACGGGTATCTTCTTTGGAGGTCGAGGTGTAAACCTCTTCCATGCCGCGGTGGCTGATGAAGATGTCGGTGGTTCCGGGTTCGACGCCCGGTTCGAAGCGGGTGCGGAATTTGTCGCGCTCGCCGGTGGAGTAAACCGAATCGAGGAATTTGCCGATCGTATTGCGAATGATGTCGTCGCCGATCTTGGCGCGATTCTCGGCCCAGTCGGTTTCCATCACGCCGGCGTCGGGGCGTTCGATGACGACGATGAAACCGTTTTCCTGCCAGAAGTCCTTGACCGGGCCCCAGAGCTTGTCGGCCGGAGCGGTCACGACGAGCCAGCGCTGACTGCCGTCACGCTCGACGCGAATCTTGTCGACCTTGGGTAATACCACCGAATTCTTGGCCTGCGATGCTGGCGTGCGATCAGAGGAATATGCTGAAAACGTTGCCGTGCCCTTGCCTGCCGCATCGGGAACCGCATAACGGTCATCGCGGGAGATCTGCGAGAGATCAGGCGGAACTTCGAGCGTCGGTATCTTGCCTGACGACTTGTATTCGATTTTCTTGGAATCGGGGATGAGTTCGCTGACGCTGCTGCAACCCGCAGCGACAACGCCCAGTATGACCAACGTCAGTCGGGAAAGCCGGTGATTCATGTTCACTCCGTCAGGCAATGACACCAGCCAGGCGCATCGCGGCAAGCACGCGGCCCTGGTTGGCTTCGGAAAGCGGGGTCAGCGGCAGGCGAATGCCGCCAGGCATCAAGCCAAGCTGCTGAACAGCCCACTTGACGGGGATCGGATTCGCTTCGCAGAAGAGATCGCGATGCAGGCCGAGCAACTTGAAATGAATGTCGCGCGCCGTGGCGACATTGCCGGCCGCGGCGGCAACGCACATTTCGTGCATCAGACGCGGTGCGACGTTGGCGGTGACCGAAATGTTGCCGTGGAAGCCGAGCATGATCGAGGCTACGCAGGTCATGTCGTCGCCGCTGTAGAGGGCAAAATCCTTGGGGGCGCGGGCGATCAGGTCACAGGCGCGGTCGAGGTTGCCGGTTGCATCCTTGACGCCGACGATGCCGGGTACCTGGGCGAGGCGCAGGATCGTGTCGTTGGCCATGTCGGCGACGGTGCGGCCCGGCACGTTGTAGAGCAGGACCGGCAATTCGACGGCTTCGGAAATCGCCTTGAAGTGGCGATAGAGGCCTTCCTGGGTCGGCTTGTTGTAGTAGGGGACGACCGAGAGCGCCATGTCGGCGCCGGCCGTCTTCGCGTACTCGGTCAGTTCGATCGCTTCGGACGTGGAGTTGGCGCCGGTGCCGGCAATCACCGGAATCCGGCCGGCGGCATGGTCGACCGTAACGCGGATCAGTTCGCAGTGTTCCTCGACATCGACGGTCGGCGATTCGCCGGTGGTGCCGACGATAACGATGGCATCGGTGCCTTCGCGCACATGAAAATCGACCAGGTTGCGCAGGGAGGTCAGGTCGAGGCTGCCATCCTCGTGCATGGGCGTAACGATGGCGACAAGGGATCCGGTAATCATGGCCTGTTCAGCAATAAGATAATTTGTCGATTGTAACTGAACGCTCCTTGCAGCGGAAAGGCGCTTGGTAACAGATTGTTATCCTCGCATGATCCAGCGCAGTTTGCCTTGTCCCGAAACCATGCAGCCCTCTGCGAGATCGAGCGATGGATGGCGGTCCGGGCCGGCGCTCTGCAACTGCCGCGCAAACTCTTCGAGGCGGGCTGCCGCCGGCGCTTGCCAGCCCAGCTGGCGCAGGCTGTGGCGCAAAAGGTTTTTCAGGCGCGGCAGGGACATTTCGCGGATTTTTTGCAGTTCAAATGCGTCGTCGACTGCCGCGGCCTGCCAGTCGATGGCGGCCAGTTCGCCGAGCAGGGCATCGGCTTCGCCAAAGTGGGCGGCCGCCTGAGCCAGATTTTTTTCGGCTGCCGGAAAGCGGCTGGCGACTGCGGTAAACACCTCGTGGCGCAGGAAATTGCGCGTCAGCCCGGTATCGGCATTGCTTTCGTCTTCCACCCAGTCGAGCGCGTGCTGCAGCGCGTAGGCTTCGATTTCTTCCCGTCCCGCATCGAGGAGGGGGCGCAGGATGCGCAGGTGACGATGTTGCCGTTCGGCCGGAATCCCCGCGGCTCCGGAAACGCCGGTCCCGCGCAGCAGGTTGAACAACAGGGTTTCCGCCTGGTCGCCGCGGTGATGCCCGAGGAGCAGCACGTCGCCGGCAAGGCGCGAAAATGCTTCATAGCGTGCGGCGCGGGCCATCGCTTCGAGGCCGAGGCCGCTGTTCCGGTGGACAGTGACGCGCTCGTGAGTCAGGGCGATACCGAGGCGCCGGCAATAATCCGTGCAAAACCCGGCCCAGCGATCGGCATTCGCCGACAGGCCATGATGAACGTGCACCGCCTGCAGGCGTTCACCTAGCCCGAGGCTGGCCACGATGTGCAGGAGAACGACCGAGTCGCATCCGCCCGAGAGGCCGACGCAAAGGCGCTCGTCGGCCGTCGTCCGGGCCGCGAGAAAGGCCGCGACCCGATCCGGAAGGCTAATTGGGGGCCTGTTCCTTGAAGCGGCCATAACTCATGAGCCGCTCGTAACGGGTGGCAAGCAGTTCGCTGGTCGATAGCGTGGACAGGTTCTTGAGCGCATCCTGCAGCGCCCTCTTGAGCGTCTGCGCCATTGCGGCATGGTCGCGGTGGGCTCCGCCAAGCGGCTCGCTGACGATCTTGTCGATCAGCCCGAGCGTCTTCAGGCGCTGCGCCGTGATGCCCATGGTCTCGGCCGCCTCGGGCGCCTTTTCTGCACTCTTCCACAGGATGGAGGCGCAGCCCTCAGGCGAAATCACTGAATAGGTCGAGTACTGCAGCATCTGGACGACGTCGCCAATGGCGATGGCGAGCGCGCCGCCGGAACCGCCTTCGCCGATGATGGTGACGATGACCGGCACCTTCAGTTCGGCCATCACGTAGAGATTGCGGCCGATCGCCTCGGACTGACCGCGTTCCTCGGCATCGATGCCGGGGTAGGCGCCAGGCGTATCGACGAAGGTCATGACCGGCAGGCCGAATTTCTCGGCCAGCTTCATCAGGCGCAGGGCCTTGCGGTAGCCTTCGGGACGCGGCATGCCGAAATTGCGCAGGATCTTTTCCTTGGTGTCGCGCCCCTTCTGGTGGCCGATCACCATTACCGGCTGGCCGTTGAAGCGGGCCAGCCCGCCGACGATGGCGTGGTCGTCGGCAAAGGCGCGGTCGCCGTGGAGTTCCTCGAAATCGGTGAAGATCAGCGACAGGTAGTCGAGCGTGTATGGGCGTTGCGGGTGGCGCGCCACCTGGGAGATCTGCCACGGCGTCAGCTTGGCGTAGATGTCCTTGGTCAGTTGCGCGCTCTTTTTTTGCAAGCGCTCGATTTCTTCGGCGATATCGACAGCGGAATCATCCTGGTCAAAGCGCAGTTCCTCGATTTTGGATTCGAGGTCGGCGATCAACTGTTCGAAGTCGAGGAAGCTAATTTTCATGGACAACCCGTTTTCTTGAGTGGCACATATTCTAACTCAAAGCCCGAAACGCCCACTTCAATACTCGACCGGAAGCGGGTCGAGGCTGCGCCACAAATACCAGGTCGCCACCGAGCGCCAGGGGCGCCAGCGCTCGCCGAATTCGGCAATGGTCTTGCGCGGCTGTTTGGTGCCGTCGAAGTAACGTTCGCAGACGGCCCGTTGCAGGCCGAGGTCGTCGAGCGGAAAGATATCGGGGCGCAACTGGTTGAAGATCATGAACATTTCGGCCGTCCACCGCCCGATGCCGCGTACCTCGGTCAGCTCGGCGATCAGTGTTTCGTCGTCGAGTTCTGCCCAGGCCGTCGGCGTGAGCCGGCCGGAAACGAAATGTGCCGCGAGATCGCTGACGTATTCGCGCTTGCGCTGCGACAGGCCGCATGTGGCCAGGCCTTCAGCGCCGGCCGTCACCACCGATTGCGGCGACACCTCGCCGACCGCCGCGACAAAACGCGCCCACACCGAATCCGCTGCCTTGACGGATATCTGCTGCCCGACGATCGAGCGGGCCAGCGTCGCGAACGGTTCGCCGCGCGAGGCGAGCCCGAGCCCGGCGTAGCGCCCGACCAGTTCGCCCATGCGTTCGTCGCTTGCCGCCAGTTCGGATGAGGCCTGTTGCCAGTAAGTTGGAATCATCGCGGCCTCGTCAAAAAAATGACCAAAATTAGCGGTTGACCGCAACAGACGCCGCGGGCAAGGCGAAATCAGCCGTACTTGCCGCTCAGGAAGGGGTTGTAGCGGCGCTCTTCGCCGAACGAAGACATTGGCCCGTGCCCGGGAATGAACTCGACGTCGTCGCCCAATGGAAACAGGCGCTCCTTGATCGAATGGATCAGCGTGTCGTAGTCGCCGCGCGGGAAGTCGGTGCGGCCGATCGAGCCCTGGAACAACACGTCGCCGACCTGGGCCAGGCGGTCGGTCCGATTGAAGAAGACCACGTGGCCGGGTGTGTGACCGGGGCAATGCAGGACCTCTAGTTCAATTTCGCCAAAATTCACCTTGTCGCCAGCCTGCAGCCAGCGATCCGGCTCGAAACCCTTGACCGCGGGCAGGCCGAACATTGTGCTTTGCCGGGGCATGCCTTCGATCCAGAATCGATCCTCCTCGTGCGGTCCCTCGATTGGCACACCGGTGCGTGCCGCCAGTTCGGCAACGCCGCCGGCATGGTCGATGTGGCCATGGGTGACGAGAATCCTGGCCGGCGTCAGTTTTTCCTGCGCCAGGGTTTCGAGGATGCGATCGACGTCGCCGCCGGGGTCGATGATCGCGGCCTGGTGAGTCTTTTCGCACCAGAAAATGGTGCAGTTCTGCTCGAAGGGCGTAACGGGAATGATGGTGTGGCGCATGGCGGGAGGCGATTGATTGGGTAGTGGCCATTATCGCATGGCGCCCGCGCGTCGGCGTCAGGCTGCTAGCCGCAATAGCGGATGTTGGACCAGTCGAGCAGCAGTTCCGGCATCTGATAGGAGACGAAGATGAAGGCCAGCAGCAGGATCGCCAGCGCGACGCCGACGCCGGCGAAGAACCAGCGCCAGTGCGGCCTCATGCCGGCGCCGCCTGCCGTGCCAGCGGCTTCTCGTTGATCGGCCACGAGCAGAGTGCGGCGATGACCGACAGGCCGATGGCGATCAGCCAGGCCAACAGGTAGGAGCCCGTTTCGTCAAAGATCCGCCCGCCCAGCCAGACGCCGAGGAAGGCGCCCAACTGGTGGCCGAGAAAGACGACGCCGGTTAGCATCGACATGTAGCGCAGGCCGAATATCTGGGCGATCAGGCCGTTGGTCAGCGGCACCGTGCCGAGCCACAGCAGACCCATTGCGGCGGCGAAAATCCAGACTGTTGCGGTCGACAGCGGAATCAGCAGGAAAATCATGATCGCCACGGCGCGTAGCGCATAGATGATGGCCAGCAGATTCTTCTTGCTGTAGCGTCCGCCGCCCCAGCCGAAGAAGAACGAGCCGAAGATGTTGAAAAGGCCGATCAGCGCCACCGCGGTCATGCCGATGTTGGCCGTGAAGCCGGCGTCGACGACGAAAGACGGCAGGTGCAGCATGATGAATGCGGTCTGGAAGCCACACACGAAATAGCCCCAGAACAGGTAGTGAAAGCTCTTCTCGCCACCCGCTTCACGCAGCGCCTGGGCGACCGACTGGCCAGCGCCCGCCGAGGGCTTGTGGCCGTCGGCCATGGCGTAGGCGAGCGGCGCGATCAGCCCGACCCCGGCGGCGAGCAGCACCAGGGCGCTCTGCCAGCCATAGGTCGAAATCAGCATCTGGCCGACCGGCAGCACGGCGAACTGGCCGAAGGAGCCGCCGGCGCTGGCGATGCCGAGTGCCAGGCTGCGCCGTTCAGGTGTCGTGTGGCGGCCGATGACGCCCATGATCACGGCAAAGGTGGTGCCGGAGAGGCCAAGGCCGACCAGTACGCCGGCCGAGAGGTTGAAGGCGAGCGGCGTGGCGGACCAGGCCATCAGCACCAGCCCGACCACGTAAAGCAGCGCTGCACCGAGCACCGTGCGCCCAGCGCCGTGGCGGTCGGCGAGCGCCCCGGCGAAGGGCGACCCGAGGCCCCAGATCAGGTTTTGCAGCGCGAAGGCGAAGGAGAAGGTTTCACGGCTCCAGCCGTGGCTGGCGGTCATCGGCTGCAGGAAAAGGCCGCCGGTGTGGCGCACGCCCATCGCCAGCGTCAGGATGATGCCGCCGGCCACCAGGATGACCAGCGGCGTCCGCCAGCTTGTCTGTTCGTTCATGTATTCCCCCCGATCCAGCGTCTTTGAACGCGCGCTTTACGCCGGGTTCCCGGCGCGGGCTTCGAGCACTTCCCAGCGCTCGAGCAGCGCCATCAGTTCATCGTCGATGGCGGTCAGGCGCGCGGCGGCCTGCTGGGCGGCCGGCGGGTCGCGCTGGTAGATCGTCGTGTCTTCGAGGCGCTTGCCTAGTTCGGCCTGTTCGGCTTCGAGCGCGGCGATCTTTCCGGGCAGGGCTTCCAGTTCGCGCTGCTCTTTCCACGAGAGTTTCTCGGCCTTGGCTTTTGCTGGATCGCTCACCTTGTTGACGGGCCTCGCAGCTGCCGTGGCCTTCTCGGTTTCCCGGGCAACGCTCGCCTTGTAGGACGCCCAGTCGCTGTAGCCGCCGGCATATTCCTTCCAGTAGCCATCACCTTCGGCGGCGATGGTCTGGGTCACCACGTTGTCGAGGAAAGTCCGGTCGTGGCTGACCAGGAACAGGGTGCCGTCGTAGTTGGCAAGCAATTCTTCGAGCAGTTCCAGGGTTTCGATATCGAGGTCGTTGGTCGGTTCGTCGAGCACCAGCACGTTGGCCGGACGGGCGAACAGGCGGGCCAGCAGCAGGCGGTTGCGCTCGCCGCCGGACAGCGAACTGACCGGCGAACGGGCGCGCTCCGGCGCGAACAGGAAATCCTCGAGGTAGCCGATGACATGCTTCTTCGCGCCGCCGATCTCGACGTAATCCGAGCCCGGGGAAATGACGTCGGCCAAGCTGGAATCGGGATTGAGCTGGGTGCGGAACTGGTCGAAGTAGGCGACGTCGATCTTCGTGCCGAGGCGCACGCTGCCTTCGTCCGGCTGCAGTTCACCGAGGATCAGGCGCAACAGCGTCGTCTTGCCGGCGCCGTTGGGGCCGATGACGCCGATCTTGTCGCCGCGCTGGATGCGGATCGAAAAATCGCGAACAATTTCCCGTTGACCGAAGCGCTTGCCGACATGCTCGAGTTCGGCGACCAGTTTGCCGCTCTTGTCGCCAGCGTCGAGTTGCAGGTTGACCTTGCCCATACGCTCGCGCCGCGCCTGCCTCTCGGCGCGCAGCTTGTCGAGGCGCTGGACGCGGAAAACGGCGCGCGTGCGCCGCGCCTCGACGCCCTTGCGGATCCAGACTTCCTCTTCCTTGAGCAACTTGTCGGCCCGCGCGTTGGCCAGGCCTTCTTCGTGCAGCAGCATTTCCTTGCGCTGCTGGTATTCGCCGTAACTGCCGGGAAAATTCACCAGCTTGCCGCGATCGAGTTCGACGATGCGTGTGCACACGCGATTTAGGAAAGAACGGTCGTGGGTGATGAAAAACAGCGTGACACCGGTCTCGATCAGCAGGCTTTCGAGCCATTCGATGGCGGCGATGTCGAGGTGGTTGGTCGGCTCGTCGAGCAGCAGCACTTCGGGGGCGACGGCCAGCGCCTGAGCCAGCGCCAGCCGTTTCTTCTGGCCGCCGGAGAGCGTGCCGACCCCGGCGTCGGGGTCGAGGCCGAAGCGGTCGATGACCTTTTCCGCCTGCGCCTCGTAGGTCCATGCACCACAGGCTTCCATATCGTGCTGCAGGGTTTCCATGCGCGCCAGCAGGGCGTCGTGATCGCCGTCGCCCTCGGCCATCCGGTGGGCCACCTCATGGTAGTCGGCGAGCATTTTCGAAATTTCGCCCATGCCCGAAATCACCGCCTCGAAGACCGTCGCTGCGCTGTCGAAGGGTGGTTCCTGCGGCACATAGCCGACGCGGATGCCCGGCTGCACCCAGACCTCGCCATCGTCGAGACGGCCTTTCCCGGAACCGGCCGCGAGTGCCGCCAGCAGCGACGACTTGCCGGTACCGTTGCGGCCGATCAGCGCCACACGTTCGCCCGCATCGAGCAGAAAATCGGCGTGATCGAGGAGCGGCACATGGCCGTAGGCAAGACAAGCGGCGGAGAGTTTGAGATAGGGCATGTCGGAAATTGCAGAGCCCGGGGGGCCGGGGCAGGGAGCCGACATTCTGGCGGCCAGGCTGGCGTCCCCGAGTGGAATCGAACCACTAATCTTCCCTTAGGAGGGGAAAGTTATATCCATTTAACTACGGAGACGCGGAACCCGGAATTGTACCCGAGCAACAGGCATTGGCACATCCCGCGCTCATCGTTGCGGGAAACCAGGCGGGTTGCTCGACTCGCATTGAGTTGATTGTTGCTGATGGAGCGCGATCTCAAGGTGGTGTTGGGTTAACTACCGCTATCTGTGGTGTTTGAATTTCAGCCGTCTTTTTGTTCAGCGGCATCGGTTGCCAGCCGACGAATGCCACCATGACCATGAAGGCGATGACATACGCAACGGCAACATGCCAGCCGTGGCGCAACCAGTTCCCGGCCGACTTGGCTTCGGGGAACATGTTCGAAAGCGCCACCCCGGCCGACGAACCGAACCACAACATCGAGCCACCGTAGCCGACGCCAAAGGCGAGGAATCCCCAGTCGTAGCCATCCTGTTTGATGGCCAGGGCGGTCAGCGGAATATTGTCGAACACGGCCGAAACGAAGCCGAGGCCGAAAGCAGTCTGCCAGGAAGCTGCTGGCAGTGTTTCGACCGGCATCATCGAGGCGGTAGCAACCAGAAATAGCAGGAAAAAAGTTCCCTTCAGCGACTCGCCCAGAACCTCCCAGTCGTGGCGCCGTACCGGGATCGTGACGAGTATTGCCAGCCAGACGGCCGTTCCGATGAAGGGAAAGTGGTCGCTTAGTGCAGCGAACTGCGTATTCACGACGATGTTGGTGACCATGGCAAAGATCAGGATCAGGGCGACGATGAAAATTCGCCCCCAGTCGATACGGATGTGTTCATGGACGTGGGCGAGAATCGGCGAATACGCATGTTGCTGCTTCGCCGCGAAATATCCTGAAATCATCAAGGCCACAGCCGATGCCAGAATTGCCTCGAATACACTACCGGGATGCACGCCGGAAATCCACATCATGGTCGTCGTCGTATCGCCAACGACGGAGAAGGCGCCACCGGCATTGGAGGCGGCGACGATGCCGGCTAGGTAGCCGATATGTACCTTGGCTTTGAACAGTTTGTGGGCCATCGCGCCGCCGATCAATGCGGCGGCAATGTTGTCGAGAAAACTGGAAATGAACCAGACCATCGCGAGTAGCAGAAAAGCGCCTTTCCAGTCATTCGGCAGGTACTTCGGCAGGATCTCCGGCACCCGGCTCTTTTCAAAGTGACGCGCCAGGATTGCGAAGCCCATCAACAGGCAGAATAGATTGGCCAGCGTCACCCATTCGTGGCTCAGGTGGCCTGCCAGGCCGGCCACGCCGGCACCTGTCTTGAAGCCGGTGAAAATGATCTTGTAAAGCGCCACCGTCAACACGCCGGTCAGGGCAACGTAGAAAGTCTGGTTGTGCAGCAGCGCGACACCAAGCAGGGTGAGCGCGAAGAGAAAAAATTCGATCGGAATGCCAGAAATCGCCGGGTTTTCGGCCGCCCAGGCTGGGCCGGCGAGGAAGGCTAGTGCCAGAGTTGCGCACTGGAGGAGGATTGGGGTGGTGTACATAAAATCAGCTTTCTAATGCTAGGAAATTCTTTTGAATCAGTGTGTTTAATGCGGAAAATTTAGCGGTGCCAGCCTCAATCTGCCGGGCGCTGGTCAAGCCCCGCGGGGCGTTCACGCCGTTTCATTTCATCAAGCATGAAAGTGAATTGCTCCTCGACTTCGTGGCGCATGAACGGTATGCCGAACATTCGGGCGAGCGTCGAATCGGGAACGATTTCGGCATGGTATTTAACTTGAACCGATTGGCCTGTCGGGGTGAGGCTGGTTTCGCTCTCCATCCGTTTGTAAGACCCGGCCAAACTTTTGGAAAAAATGCGCCGCATCGGTTCCAGCCTGACCTCGCGCTCTGACTGAAACTGAAATGAAAAGACGCCGAACCTGGCCAGACCCTCCTGCCTGACGAGCAACAGATTCCCCTCGCGCCTGACCACACTACTGGAGGTTAGGTTGCTCAAGAAAGCAGGCATGTGATCGAAGTCAGTAAGCACATCCCAGACATTCCGTAGCTTCGCCGGAACATCCAAGCTGGCATCGACGATGAAGGCATCATCAATTTTCTGGACGAGAATGGCGATGTCTTTCTCCCCACCAAGCGCGATTCCGCCACTCATCCATGGCAACAGGAGGACCAGAAAAGTGCGAAGCCACATCAGTGCATTTGTCATGGGACGGCTCATCGCCTAACGGGTTTGTCACCCACTCGCCTGAATTGCGGCCAGGAGCAGTGATGGCTCTTCAAGGGCGAACCCGGCCACCGATAGGCGGTAGGAAATCAACGTTCGTGGATGCCGTGCCAGCGCATCGGCACGAGAACACCCTGCGCCAGAAATGCTAACAAGCGAACTTGCCACGAAGCTGACAGAACATGCTGACCAACCAGAATGGGGGAAGCAAACCGCGTGGGCGTTCGGCGCTAATTAGTGGCTGAAGTGGTTTTTTGCGCGGTAGCACAGCGTGAAGCGAAACCCGTCCCTGGTATATTCGAATATCATCATGCAGGGGTCGGCAGTAGCTGATTGGTCAGGATGCTCTGCAACCGGAAACGCCGGGCCAATTCAGGATTGGCCTGTGGTGGAGGGTACAAACGCAAGCCCAACGCTGTTCACGACATACCGTTAATCGTCACCGGGGGGCTTGTTCGACTGCGCCGGCCTCTCCCGGAAGAACAATTTCCTCATCGTGTTCTCCCCAAATATGCGACCAAGCTCCTTGACTGCAAAGAAAGGGACCAGGGCGACAAAAACGATGAGGGACCCGGCAAGCAATTCATGGGGCCATCTTTCCAGGAATTTGGCGACTCCGCCTGCAATACCCTCACCCTTCAAAAGGCCTTTGAGGGCATGCTCGACGAAGTTGAAAGCGACGACAAGAATCGTGAAGACGACAGCCTTGTATAGCGTCGGGAAGATCAGGGGCTTCTGCTCGAGCCATTTGCCCAGCCGCAGGAAGCCCCCGATCATGATGACTTTCCCAAAGATCAAGGCCTGGATCACTGCGACCCAGTAATTCGTGTAGATGATGTCATGGGCAGCGAGAATGAGCCTCCGGTATTGCGTGAATGCGGCAAACATGAGGGTTAGATAAATCACGTTTATCCCGTACTCGATCATCTCGTGAGAGATTTTTTCCTTCCAGCCCCCACTTTTTTGGTCCGCGCCGCCCATGATCGTCCAGTTTAGTTAGCCAGGAGGCAGGCGTGGTACCGGGAGAGCATGCCCCCGGCCACCGTTTTCGCTTTGAACCCAAGTTGCAGCAACGCGCGTGTCGCGTAATACGCGCGCTGGCCCGAGCGGCAGATGACAAGGATTTCCTGGTCACGGGGCAGTTCGCCGAGGCGCGTGCGAAGTTGGCCGATCGGGATGTTCACCGCGCCCGGTACATTCTCCACGGCGAGTTCGATCGGTTCGCGCACGTCAAGCAGGAATCCCCCTTCAGTGGCATCCCAGTGACTCAACGGCATGTCGCCGCACAGGATGTCGGCGGCAACCATGCCGGCGAAGTTGACCGGATCCTTGGCGCTACCGAACTGCGGCGCGTAGCAGAGCTCGGCCTCTTCGAGATCGTAGATGGTGGCGCCCATCTGCAGGGCCATGGCCAGTGCGCTGATCCGCTTGTCCACGCCGTCCTCACCCACGGCCTGGGCGCCCAGGAAGCGGCCGTCGGATTTCCGGAACAGTACCTTCATGGCAATCGGCCGGGCGCCAGGGTAGTACCCGGCATGCGAATTCGGGTAGAGGTAGATCTTCTCGTAGTCGGTGTCGCCAAGCCGCTTGAGCGTCTTTTCGCTGGCGCCGACCCAGGCGGCGGCCGCACCGAAGAGACCAATGATGGAGGTACCCTGGGTGCCACGGAATCGCGACTGGCGTCCGGCAATCACGTCGGCGGCGATGCGCCCCTGGCGGTTGGCTGGCCCGGCCAGCGCGATCAGGCTCCACTCGCCGGTGACGAAATCACGAACTTCGACAGCGTCGCCGACAGCGAAGATGTCCGGGTTGCTGGTGCGCATCTGTTCGTCGACACGAATTCCGCCACGCTGGCCGATCTCGAGACCGGCGGTTTTCGCCAGTGCCGTGTCGGGACGCACGCCAAGGGCAAGGATGACGATGTCGGCTGGATGCGTCTTGCCTGATTTGGTCAACACTTCGAGCGTGCCGTCGTCCGTCTTCTGGAAGCCGGCTACCCCGTCGTTGAGTGCCAGGCGGATGCCGTGCCGCTCGACGTAGCCTTCCACGATGCGAGCAATGTCCACGTCGAGCGGTGCCAGGACTTGGTCAAGCATCTCGACGAGGGTCACATCGAATCCGCGATGCACGAGGTTCTCGGCTGTTTCGAGGCCGATGAAGCCGCCGCCGATGACCACCGCTCGGGTCTTCGGCTTCACCGTCTGGAAGCCGGAGTATTTGTCCATGCCGCTGAGGAACAGGGAGCCGCGTTCGATCCATTCGCGGATCGCCCGCGCGTCGGGTACGGTGCGCACCTGGAAGATGCCCGGCAGGTCGATGCCCGGCAGGGGTGGGCGAACAGATGGCGCGCCGGGCGAAAGCACGAGCTTGTCGTAAGGCTCGCGGGTCACTTCGCCGGTGGTGACGTTGCGCAGTTCGACGATCTTCTGCTCGGGCGAGACGCTGATGGCTTCACAATTCGTCCGGACATCGACATTGAACTGCAGGCGAAAAGTATCCGCGGTCGCCACCAGAAGGCTCGATTCCTTCTCAATCACGCCACCGACATGGTAGGGCAGACCGCAGTTGGCGTACGAGACGTACGGCCCTTTTTCGACCATGATGATTTCGGCATTTTCGTCGAGTCGGCGCAGGCGCGCCGCACATGAAGCACCGCCGGCGACGCCGCCGACAATGACGATTTTCGTTCTAGCACCCGTGTTGTTGAGTTCCATGATTTTTCCTCAGGTTTGCAAATTGGTGATCAAGTCCGCTGGAGCACAGCGGCAACTTTCATTTTGACTATTTAATCATGCTGCCACTGGTGGTGCTAGCCAACTCATCGCGGTTACGCCCTGTGTCGCCGGACAACCCCGTCCCTCAAAGGCGGCATTGGCCACATATGCCGAGTGCGGGTAACCTCATGAACCTAGAGTTCAAAGATCCGCACCCCGTTGCCGAGTTCGGACACCCGGCAGGTTTCCGGGTGGCTCACGACACTCTGGGCATCGTCCTTGCCCCCCTTCCAGAGATCTTCGACGGTGGCGCGGGAGAACTCGAAATCCTTGAAGTCAGACGACTTGGTATCTTGCCGGTTGACCAGACGAACCAGCGAGACCCGTCCTCGCTGGCTTATCGCGGCGAGTTTCTTGACCTGCGGGTCGGAGCGCATCGCGGCCGGCAGCCGTTCGATGACATCGGCCAGTGCGCTGCGCAGTGCCTCAAACTCGCGAATCTGGTCATATGAGAAGCGCTCTTTGCTCTGGAACTGGATATCCTTCACGCGTTCCTGAACCTGGGCGAGGTTCTTCGGCATTTCGCCCTGGCCGCTGAACAGATCGACCTGCACGATCAGGGCATCCATGCGGAAGTCATGCGCGACATATTGCAGCGGGGTGTTGGACATGATCCCGCCGTCGAAGAAGAATTCGCCATCGATTTCCACTGGTGGAAAGCCGGGGGGCAGCGCGCCACTCGCCATGACATGGCTCGCATTGATCTTGTCCCTGGTGCTGTCGAAATAGACCGATTCACCGGTGCGCGCGTTGACCGCCCCGAGCGATAGCCGGATATCCCCGGTGTTGATGCGTTCGAAATCGACCAACTCGTCGAGGGTTGTCCGCAGCGGCTCGGTGTCGTAGTAGCTGAGCGCCCCCAAGCTGCCCTCTGGTGCGAATTGGGGTGGCAGCAGGCGCGGCGCGAAAAATCCCGGGATGCCCAAGGTCATTGCCGATGCTGCAGCCATCCGGTTCATCATCGGCCGGGCGAAGTCCATTGCCGCGGGCAGAGTATGCGGCGCCTGTGCCGAGACGCGGTACCAGAATTCCCGCAGGCGTTCGACCCGCCGTTCAGGCGGATTGCCGGCGATCAGCGCTGCGTTGATCGCGCCGATGGAGATCCCGGTGACCCAGTCCGGCGCAAATCCGGCATCGGCAAGTCCCTCGTAAACGCCTGCCTGGTAAGCGCCGAGGGCACCGCCGCCTTGCAGCAAGAGGATGCGATGATCATGAGCGCGGAAGTCGGTGCTTGCCGTGGCCAACTTGGCTCTGGTTTTCTTTTGGGCGGATGGCATACGGTTGTCTCCTTGATTCAGCCAGCGTTGATCATCGCGGGGCACCCGCCGGCAACGAAGCCACTGCCTCGTTGGCTGACTCGAACACGTGCGGTGCCAGCTTGCGTTTCTCCAGTTCCTCACCGAGCCTGACGCGCATGAAGGCGTTCGATGTATAGCGCGTCACGTCATGGTAATGACGCGCCACCACCCCCTTGACCATGGCGATGTAATCATCAACAAGCTCCGGCAGTATGGCGAAGCGGTCGTAATTGACGACGGCGAACACGCGGTGGCCGACCGGTTTGAGGCAATCGTCGACCGCCTGCTCGACACGAGCGATGTCATCCTTGCTGCGGATATCCAGCCCTTCGAAGTTGAGGAAGAAGATGTTCTTTTCGGCATCGTAGTTGAGGCGTTCAGCCAGCGGAATTTCCAGCATCTGCGCGCGAATCTTCATCGGCTCGTCGTGGAAAATCCGGCTGTCCATCAGTGTCGGCGGCGAACGCATGATCGGCGCAAAATCCATCCGGTCGAGGATGTCCTTCTGCAGATCGACACCGGGCGCGATCTCGATCAGTTCCAGGCCTTCAGCAGTGAGCCGGAAGACGCAGCGCTCGGTGATGTAGAGCACGCTCTTGCCCCACTTTGCAGCTTGCGTGCCGCTAAAGGTACGGTGTTCGACTTCCGCGACGAATTTCTTCGCCTTGCCGTCCTCAAGAATTTGCAGTTTTCCGGCGTTGACCGCAACGTCGAGGCCACCGGCAGTGAAGGTGCCGACGAAGACCACTTTCTTGGCATTCTGCGAAATGTCGATGAAGCCGCCGGCGCCGGCCAGGCGCGGACCGAACTTGGAGACATTGAGGTTGCCCTGTTTGTCGGCCTGGGCCAGGCCGAGGAAGGCAATGTCCAGCCCGCCGCCCTGATAGAAGTCGAACTGGCTGGGTTGGTCGATGATCGCCTGGGCATTGGTCGCCGCGCCGAAGCTCATGCCGCCGGCTGGCACGCCGCCAATGACGCCGGGTTCGGCGGTCATCGTCATCAGGTTAACAATCTTTTCCTCGGCGGCGACATTGGCGACGCCCTCCGGCATGCCGATGCCCAGGTTGACCACGGCGTTGGCCTTGAGCTCAAGCGCGGCACGGCGGGCGATGATCTTGCGCTCGCTCATCGGCATGGCGGCGATCGCCGACATCGGCACCTTGATCTCGCCGGCAAATGCGGCGCTGTAGGGCTCGCTGAAGGTCTGCATGTGGTATTCCGGCTTCTCGGCAACCACCACGCAATCAACCAATATGCCGGGAATCTTTACCTGGCGCGGATTCAGCGTGCCGCGCTCGGCGATGCGCTCGACCTGGACGATCACGGTGCCGCCCGAATTGTGGGCCGCCATCGCGATCGCCTGTGCTTCCAGGGTCAGCGCTTCGCGTTCCATGGTGATGTTGCCGTCGGGGTCGGCGGTGGTGCCGCGAATGATGCCGACATTGATCGGGAAGGCCTTGTAGAACAGATACTCCTCGCCGTCGATTTCCATCAGGCGGACGACCTCTTTCGTCGTCTTGTCGTTGAGCTTGCCACCACCGAAGCGGGGATCGACGAAGGTGCCGAGTCCGACCCGCGTGATGGTGCCGGGCTTGCCGGCGGCGATGTCACGAAAGAGGTGGGTGATCACGCCTTGCGGCAGGTTGTAGGCTTCGATCCGGTTGGCGACGGCCAGTTGCTGCAGCTTCGGAACCAACCCCCAATGACCGCCGATAACGCGACCGACCAGGCCATCGTGGCCGAGATGATTGAGGCCGCGCTCCTTGCCGTCGCCCTGGCCGGCTGCATAAACCAGGGTCAGGTTGCGCGGACTGCCGAGACCATGCACGTCGGCCGCTTCTCTCTCCAGATAAAGGGCTTCAAGTGCGATGGCGATATTTTCGGCAAAGCCGATACCGACGAAACCGCCAGTGGCGACCGTGTCGCCATCACGGATCAGGCGTACGGCATCCCGAGCGGAAACAACTTTGCCGGTATCAGAGGCATGCAGGGAGGAGGCAAGTGGATGGGCGGCAAGCGGCATGATTTCTCCAACATTGATAGGAATGGGGCTGCTGCAACGACTTGTTTAGCGCGGATTCACGGTCATGCCTACGCCGGTAGGACGGTCAGCACGCAGGCGTTCGCGCCAGCGCTCCGCACGGCGCACATGCTGTCGATTGTGTGTCATCCCCCTGTGCCGACGCTGCGAATATTGGGCGCCATACTGGAACTCATCGCTCTCTCCTGCTTCTTGTCACTTTCGACAAGTCTATCCTACAGAGCTACGAGTCGCATCAGTACCATTCACATATGGGTGTTTGCTCACCGGGCTCTCCTGCCCGGTTTGTGCAGCCGTGCCGTCAACTCTTCGGCCATCAGAAGCAGCGCCTTGTCACGAATCTTGGTGGCGCCTTGATGATATTCGCGCACGGTACAGGACATCGGTTCATGCAAGGAAACACGCCCGTTGTCCAGAAAATCTGTCCAGGCTATAACCGGCATGTCGTACAGACTGGAGTCCGTCAGCACCCAGTCCCGCTCGTCAAGCAGCAAGGACATCGGCGGCAGATCTTCCAGACCGAAGCAGGTCCGCTTGCGTTCGTGCATCCAGTAGCGCCGCCAGACGTTCCATACCTGCGCTGGGATACGCGAGGGATACTCGTTCAGGGCGGGGCAGTCACGCAAACGCTCGTACATGATCGACAGGTTCCCCTATTCGTCCTCGCCAAGCTCTGGATCCCAACCCTTGGCGCGTGCAGCCTGAATGGCCCGGTCATAGAGTTCGCCATGCCGCTTGAGCAGGTCCGGCGGCAGGCGGCTGGGCAGGTTGGCGTACTTGTCCCATTGGTTCTGGACCTTCTCCATCAGTTCCTGCATGCGACCGACACTCCAGCCGGTGCAGTCTTCGGTTTCCGGAATCAGGCCGAACAGCCAGCCATCCAGAACGATGCGGCCAAGCTGGGTGATGCCATGCTTGTCGTTGTTGAAGCCTGCATACGTGTTTTCCATGGTTCTTCCTATCGGGTGAGGCCGGCGTAGAGCAGCGGCAGTTGTTGGCTACGGCCTGCGTAGCTTAACTTGCTTGTGCCAAGTCAGCCTACGCCGAAAGCTGCCGAATCGGCTTCAACGCGTCAGTCCCGCGTAGAGCAGCGGCAGCTTTTCAGGCAGACGCTGCACATGATCCACCACCATGTAGTTTTTCTGGCCAAAAATTCGCGAAACGTAATTGTCGGCCCGCGGATCGAGGCTCATGCAGTAGGTGGTGACGCCGAGTTTGGCGACTTCTTCCACTGCTTTTTTGGTGTCGTAGCGCAGGTACTGCGGATCGCGAACATCGACGTCGGCCGGTTCGCCATCGGTGATGACGATTAGCAGCTTCTTGGCCGAGCGCTGCAGCTGCAGATGGTGTCCGGCGTGGCGGATGGCCGCGCCCATGCGGGTGGAGAGCTGGCCGGTCATCCCGGCGAGCTTGGCCTTGGGCGTCTCGTCCCAGTGCTGGTCGAAATCCTTGAAGCGGTAGTACTCGACGTCGTGGCGGCCGTCGGAGCAGAAGCCGTGGATGGCGAAGGGGTCGCCGACCTTGTTGATGGCGTCGGCCAGCAGTACACAGGCCTGCTGTGTGAGTTCGCGCACTGAATATTCCTGGTCCTGCACCTTGTCGTTGGTTGACTCGGACAGGTCCAGCAATACCAGGATCGAGAAATCACGGGTCTTGCGCACGCTACGCATCATGATGCGCGGGTCGGGCTGGTTGCCGAGGCGGATGTCGGTGAAGCTGGCAATCGCGGCGTTGATGTCGATCTCGTCGCCGTCTTCAAGCCGGCGGATGCGCTGCACCCCTTGCGGCTGCATGGCGTCGAGCAGGAACTTCATGCGATGTATCTCGCGCTTGTACTGGGCGGTGATGCCTTCTATGATCGCCAGGTCGCCAGTCTTGGCGCGCTTCTCGAGTACGGTGGCCCAGGCCGGCCGCTCGAGCTGGATCTGGTAATCCCATTCGGAATAGTGGAAGGGGTCGGATACTGGCTCCTTGCCTTCCAGCTCGTTGAAACTCTTGCCCATGTCTTCGTAGGGAAACAACTCGGTTTCCAGTACCCAGATTTCTTCGGCATCGTCGCCGGCATTTTCGACGTTGACCTCGTTGGCCATTTCGACTGCGCTGACATATTTGCGCACCTGCTTGAAGGACTCGTAGCCGGCATTGGCGGCCTTGTTGAAATCGAATTCCTCAAATTCCCAGAAATAGCGATTGTCGTCGCGGTAGGGCGCGGAGAGCAAATCCTTGCGCGGGTTGAAGGCAATCTTTTTCTGGTTCAGGCCGTGCGCAAGCTGGACGCCGATTTCCCAGGAGGTGTGGTTGTTGTCCAGCTTTCCCTGCGCCTGCGCGAACAGGGTGCGCGCTTCGACAATCCATGCATCGTCGTCCTGGTAGCTGTCGTCGAGCAGGGCGCGCGCCAGGCGGTTGAGGTAATCGCCGATGCTGCCCTTCATCTCTGGCGTGGCAGTGTGCAGCTTGCTCCAGAGTTGCTTCAGTCCGGGAAAACGCCGAACCGAAAGGGCTTCGACCCGCGCATCCTCGACCACGCCGATGACCGCCATTTGCAGGGGATTGAGCGCCTCGGCCGAAATCGGCAATTTCGTTTCCACCACATGCGCAGCGCAATGGGCCGCCGTAGCGCGATAAAGCTCCAGGCCGGATACCGGCTCATGGCCCTCAGGCGCGAAATCGTCGAAGGCGTCCGGCAGGTGCAGCAGGTAGTCCTCAATGTACGGGCGATAACCTTCGCGCGTCTCGAAGTCGCCTGCGGTAGGACGCATGAAGAAATCACGTGCCCACAGTGCGCGCAGATACATGTTGATGCGCCGCTGCACGTCGATCAGCAGCGTGCCCTTGCGCTCCTTCTGCAACATCGCCAGCGACTCTTTGGTGTCCAGGCTGAAGTACTTGATCTGCTCTTCGTAGTTGGTGCGGTGGGCGTGGGCACCCCACAGCGCCCAGCGGCGCAGGCCACCCAGCGTCAGTTGCCGGAACAGCACCTCCAACTTGTCCAGCATCGGGCGTACGCCACGCGGCGCCTGGGCGATCAGGGTGTTGATGAACTGAAGATAATTCAGGAACAGCTGCGCATCACCGAGTCGGTTGGCGGCCGCGGCTGAAGTGGCAAGCAGCAGTTCGATCACCGTGCCCGAGGTCCGGGAGGCCAGTTCGAGGGAAGCGGTGGCAAGGTCGCTGACCACGTCCTCACCAACTTCCTTGGCAACCATGGGGGCTTCCTCGATCCAGGTTTCGACCAGCGAGTCGCCCTTGCCCAGCCCGCGGATCGCCGACGCGCCCTTCAGATAATTGTCCAGCCCGCGCGGCGAAAACACCTTGGTCGCTTCGTGCCAGTTGGCCTGCAGCACCTCATGGCTGTGTGGCGACAGGTCTTCCAGAAGTTCGGCGTAATCAGCGAGATTGATCGACATGGTTTGCCCCGGTTTGCAGACAGCGGAAGCGCGTCCGCCGGCCCATCAGAAATCAGAAGAACGTGGTTACTGCCGCATCCAGCGCGTCACGCATATCGGGATCGTCGGTGATCGGGCGCACCAGCGCGACGCGGCATGCCGCCTGCGGGTTGACGCCCTTGGCGATGAGTGAACCGGCGTAGATCAGCATGCGGGTTGACAAGCCTTCATCTAGGCCATGGCCCTTGAGGTTGCGCGAACGCTCGGCGATCGACACCAGTTTGCCGGCCATGTCGGCGCTGGCGCCAGATTCATGCGCGACGATCTCGGTTTCGATGGCATGCTCCGGATAGGTGAAGTCCAGGCCGCCAAAACGCTGCTTGGTGGACTGCTTCAGATCCTTCATCAGCGACTGGTAGCCGGGATTGTAGGAAATTACGATCTGGAAGTCGGGGTGGGCATGCACCAGTTCGCCCTTCTTTTCCAGCGGCAGCACGCGGCGGTTGTCGGTCAGCGGGTGGATCACCACCGTGGTGTCCTGGCGTGCCTCCACCACTTCGTCGAGATAGACGATCGCCCCGTGGCGGGCGCCGATGGCGAGCGGGCCGTCCTGCCATTCGGTGCCTTGGGCGGAGAGCAGGAAGCGGCCGACCAGGTCGGAGGCGGTCATGTCCTCGTTGCAGGCCACGGTGATCAGCGGCATGCCCAGCTTGTGCGCCATGTATTCGACGAAACGGGTTTTGCCGCAGCCGGTCGGCCCCTTGAGCATCATCGGCATGCGCACGGAATAGGCGGCTTCGAACAGTTCCACCTCGTCGGCGACGGCACGATAGTAGGGTTCCTGGGTGATGCGGTATTGATCGACGATATTGCTCATGAGGGCTCCTTGATGAAAGCGCGGATTTGTCCACGAATGGCATGCAGATTTGCCGGCGCGCCATTCATTGACAAACACTTCGCACACAGCCTCCGCCACGCTTGGGGCGCAGCGGGGGCCGGATACCACTGATCCTTAAACCGTCTTGCCGCGGAACACCACCATGGCGGCGCCCTGCGATTGCTTGAAGTTGTCGTAACCGACCAGGCGCACGTGGTTGTTGGGGTTGGCCTTGTGGCAGGCCTCGGCTTCGGCCAGAACGCGATCCACGTCGGTCTCGCCAAACATCGGCAGCTTCCACATGTACCAGTACGAGTCCATCAGGTACTCGGGCTCGATGTGCTCGATGGCAGGGTTCCAGCCCTTCTTCACCAGGTATTCGACCTGCTTCTTGATATTGGCCGTGTCCATCGCGGGCAGATAGGAGAAGGTCTCGAACTTGCGGCTGGCGGGGTCGCTCAGGCGGGAGTTGTAATCCATTACTTCAGACATTTCATTTCCTTTCAAATTGGGTACTGAACCCCGGAACACCGTACTGGCGTTTCCGGGATGACAATGTGCTCACCGCAGAATCACTTGTGGGCGACGTCCAGCTTGTCGACGGTGTCGAACTCGAACTTGATTTCTTTCCAGGTTTCCATGGCGATCTTCAGTTCGGGCGAGTGCTTGGCGGCTTCGGTCAGGATGGCCTTGCCTTCCTTCTCGATGGCGACACCGCGGTTGCGCGCTTCGACACAGGCCTCCACCGCGACGCGGTTGGCAGCCGCACCTGCCGCGTTGCCCCAGGGGTGGCCCAGGGTGCCGCCGCCGAACTGCAAACAGGAATCGTCGCCGAAAATGTTGACCAGCGCGGGCATGTGCCAGACGTGGATGCCACCGGAGGCTACCGGAAACACGCCGGGCATGGAGCCGAAGTCCTGGTCGAACATGATGCCGCGACTGCGGTCCTCCTTGATGAACTTGTCGCGCATGATGTCGATCCAGCCCAGCGTCGCATCGCGGTCGCCTTCCAGCTTGCCGACGACGGTGCCAGAGTGCAGGTGGTCGCCACCGGACAGGCGCAGGCACTTGGTCAGTACGCGGAAGTGGATGCCGTGGTGCGGGTTGCGGTCGAGTACGGCGTGCATGGCGCGGTGGATGTGCAGCAGCATGCCTTTGTCACGGCACCAGTTGGCCAGGCCCGTGTTGGCGGTGAAGCCGCCAGTCAGGAAGTCGTGCATGATGATCGGCGCGCCCAGACTGTGGGCGTATTCAGCACGCTTGTACATTTCTTCCGGGGTCGGCGCGGTAACGTTCAGGTAGTGGCCCTTGCGCTCGCCGGTTTCACGTTCGGCCTTGTGGATGGCTTCCATGACGAAATCGAAGCGATGGTTCCAGCGCATGAAGGGCTGGCTATTGACGTTCTCGTCGTCCTTGGTGAAGTCGAGGCCGCCGCGCAGGCATTCGTATACGGCGCGGCCGTAGTTCTTGGCCGACAGACCCAGTTTTGGCTTGATGGTGCAGCCCAGCAGCGGACGGCCATACTTGTTCAGGATGTCGCGCTCGACCTGGATACCGTTGGGCGGGCCGCCGCAGGTTTTGACGTAGGCGATGGGAAAGCGCACGTCTTCCAGACGCAGGGCGCGCAGGGCCTTGAAGCCGAACACGTTGCCGACCAGCGAGGTCAGCACGTTGACGATGGACCCCTCTTCGAACAGGTCGATCGGGTAGGCCACGAAGGCGTAGAAGCAGGTATCGTCACCGGGCACATCCTCGATGCGATAGGCGCGGCCTTTGTAGTAGTCGAGGTCGGTCAGCAGGTCGGTCCACACCGTGGTCCAGGTGCCGGTTGACGACTCGGCAGCTACCGCAGCAGCGACTTCCTCGCGCGGCACGCCCGGTTGCGGGGTGACCTTGAAGCAGGCCAGAATATCGGTATCCAGAGGGGTGTACTCCGGCGTCCAGTAGGTCTGGCGGTATTCCTTGACGCCAGCGTTGTAGGTCTTAACAGCCATGTCTCGCTCCTTGCTAGAATGTAGGTTGGCGAACAGGTCAAACCCTGCCCGCATGCGTATGCATTCCATCGGTGCATTGCATAAAGTTGACTTTAACGACTCCAAACAATAAAAAGAACTTAATACTTTTAACAAATACTATTTACTTTAGTAAATGATATATCACTGGACCCTGCAACAGTTTCGCCTCTTCGAAGCCGTAGCTCGTCACCGCAATTACACGCGTGCGGCCGAGGAATTGCATTTAACTCAGCCAGCAGTGCACATTCAGGTTAAGCGACTAGAAGAGAGCATGGGATTACCTCTGTTTGGGCGTGCCGGGAACAAGCTCTTGCTTACCCGCGCCGGCGAGGAGGTATACGTCACCGCCCAAGACGTGGCAGCCCGGCTGTCAGCTCTCGCCGACACACTGGCCGACATGAAAGGTAAGGTTGCAGGGCCGCTGAAGGTGGCAGTAGTCACATCTGCCAAATTTTTCATGCCCCATTTCCTGGGGCGTTTCGTGCACGAATATCCGGAGGTTCAACCCCAGCTTACCGTCACGAACCGCTCCAGGGTGCTGGAAAGGCTTGCCGACAATCTTGATGATTTCGTCGTCCTTGGCCAGATTCCCGAGCATCTGGATCTCGTCGCGATACCATTCCTGGAGAACCCGCTGGTGATGGCCGCGCATCCGGAGCACCCGCTGGTCGGGGAAAATAACATCCCAATCGGGCACCTGGCCAACGAACGGTTCCTGTTGCGCGAGTCTGGCTCAGGTACGCGCACCAGCACCGAACGATTATTCGTCGAGTATGGCTTGCAGCTTCATCCGTACATGGAGTTGGGTTCCAGCGAAGCGATTAAGCAGGCCATCATGGCCAATCTGGGAATTTCCATCGTACCGCTGGGCAGCCTCGAACTGGAACTCGATGCCAAGCGTATCGCGATTCTCGACGTCGAAGGATTCCCCATGCGCAGAATGTGGCATGCAGTACATCTAGGTGGCAAGCAGCTTGGCCTCACCGCGGCAACCTTTCTTGAGTTTCTTGTGAGTGAAAGTACGAGGACGGTACTTGCACCAGTTGGTGCTACCGTGAAGCACGCTATCTCGCCCGGGCAGCAGCAGGGGGCGCGCCATCCAGACAATCCGGGAAACCGCCCGTTTAGGCTGTAGAAAAACCCATTTCCCGCCCTATTTTCAGCAAAATTAATGGTGCAGGTCTGCTCATTGCCTGCTTCTTGAAGCCGTAGGTAATGCGCGAATGCTAGCACTGTGGCCGCAAATCGCAGGCGATGTGCTTGGACTGAGAGAGCAGGCGCAGTCGCCGCTACCGCGACTTTGACGGCTTCGAGTTCAGGCACGAAATCGCCATTGGGTGGTTTGGTCTTCGAAAAAATGGAAGTCACAACCAATATTTCTTCGAAGCAACTTGCGCTGCAACTTCGGTAGGATGGGTTCTCGACCAACCTACCAGGAGCTAAAGACGATGAAAGTAACGACTTCGATCCAGCGTGGCGCCCAGTATATCCACGTCAAATTCGGTGAGGTAGTAACCGCAATCGAGCAAGTGGCCATCGTCAAAGGGCTGCCCATGTGGGAGGTCGAGCGCCAATTGAGATCGGGACTCAGGAAGCGATTGATTGTTTCCGCCCGTTCGCTGATGCCCATTCAGCCAACCGCTGCCTGCGCTTAGCAGGCCACCGCGGAAGGGCTTTGAGCATACTGGCCGGAGCGGTCAGTCGAACGCTCCTCCCACAATCAAGCCACATTCCCGCCCAGAAAGAAGAGACCATTACCGATGCAAGCCGAAGACCAGAAAGCCATTCTTGCCATCGCCCTTCTCGCCGCCTTCGCCGACGGAGCAAAGGACGACCGCGAGCGGGAGGAGGTCCGGCGCATTGCCGATTCGCTTGCATCGGCTTCGTCGGCAGTCGACCTGCGGGCAATTTACCAGGAGGTGCTAATGAAGCGCCTCGGCCTCGACCAGGCGGTCGCCGCCTTGGGTGACGATGGTCTTCGCCACTACGCCTACGAAATGGCACTTTGTGTTTGCGAGGCCGACGGCCAGACGACGGCGGCTGAGCGTCGCTTCCTGGACCAACTCAAGGGGAGCCTCGGCCTCGGCAATGATCAGACAAGAGCGATTGAGCGCGAGGTTGATCCCTTTGTCCCCGCGACCGACAAAATCACCGTTTCAGGCTCCGGCGGCAACAATGCGGAACTCGACCAGTCGATTCTCAACTACGCGCTGCTCAACGGCGCGCTCGAACTGCTGCCCCAGTCCTGGGCGTCGATGGCGATCATTCCGCTGCAGATCAAGATGGTTTATGGCATCGGACAGGCGCATGGCGTCGCGCTGGACCAAGGGCATATCAAGGAATTCATCGCCGCCGCCGGCGTCGGCCTGACATCGCAGTATCTGGAACAGTTCGGGCGCAAGTTGCTCGGTGGCCTGCTCGGCAAAGTGGCCGGCAAGACAGTAGGCAAGATTGGTCGGGCCGCCACCGGCATGGCGTTTTCCTTCGCAACAACGTATGCCTTGGGGCATCTCGCCAAGCGCTACTACGCAGGCGGGCGGCAGATGAACGGCGACCTATTGCGCGAAACTTATCAATCGCTGCTCGGCCCGGCCAGGGAATTGCAGACACGCTATCTTCCGCAGATCGAGCAGAAGGCAGCGACACTGGATGCCAGCCAGGTCATGGCGATGATCCGCGGTCAGCCAGCAGGCACGGCATGACCGATACCGCCATCCAGGTCGCCAACCTCGATTTTTTGTTTCTCAAGTCCAAAGGAGACTGAAATGAACCTGAACCATAACCGCGCACAAGCCATCGCCCTGCCGCAGGGCGGCACGGAAGCCACGCTTGCCAGCAACAAGGTGATCCGCAACACCTACATGCTGCTGTCGATGACGCTGCTCTTCGCCGCCGTCACTGCCGCCACCTCGGTGGCGCTGAAATTGCCCCATCCCGGGCTGATAATTACCCTAGTCGGCTATTTCGGATTGCTGTTCGCCACCCACAAGTTGCAGAACAGCGGCTGGGGCCTGGTTTCGGTGTTCGCGCTGACCGGGTTTATGGGCTACACGCTCGGTCCCATCGTCAGCCATTATCTCGGCCTGCCCAACGGCGGCCAGACGGTGATGATGGCCATGGCCGGCACTGCCGCGATCTTCCTTGGCCTGTCCGGCTACGCGCTGACCACCAAGAAGGATTTCAGCTTCATGGGCGGCTTTTTGATGGTCGGCATCCTGCTCGCCTTCCTCGCCGGGCTGGCCGCGATCTTCTTCGAGATTCCGGCGCTCTCCTTGACTGTTTCCGCCGCCTTCGTGCTGCTGATGTCGGGCCTCATCCTCTATGAAACCAGCAACATCATCCACGGCGGCGAGACCAACTACGTGCTGGCGACCGTGACCCTGTTCGTCTCCATCTTCAACCTGTTTACCAGCCTGCTGCACCTGCTCGGTTTCATGGGCGGGGATGATTGAAGACGATGCCTGACGTGATCCAACGCCTGCGGGCGCTGGTGCCCCGCCGCGAGCAACTCGAAGCCAACCCCTGGCTGCGCGGGCTGGCGCCTTATCTCGCCAACCCGAAACTGTGGCAATGGTCGCGCCGGGGCGTCGCCATGGGCGTGGCGATCGGCCTGTTCATCGGTTTTCTGGTTCCGGTAGCTCAGATCCTGCTTGCCGCTGCGGTGGCGGTCTTCCTGCGCGCCAACGTGCCGGTTGCCGCACTCGGCACGCTGGTGACCAACCCGCTGACCATCCCGCCGATCTACTACGCTGCTTATCACCTCGGCGCCTGGGCGACGGGGGCTTCCGCCACGGCGGTCTCGCTGGCCGACCCTTTCAGCATCTGGGAAAGTCTCGGCTCGATCGGCGTGCCGCTGTTTACCGGCCTGGCGATCACGGCAAGCTTCGCCGCCGTCGCCAGCTACCTGCTGATCTCCCGGGCATGGATCTGGCGAGTTTCGGCGAAACGGCGCGTGGCAAGGGCGTGAGGCTGTTTTCTCCGCTCTATCGCCGCGCCATGGTCTGGTCCCGGCATCCGCATGCGCCTTGGTACCTGAGTGGCATGAGCTTTGCAGAGTCCTCGTTCTTTCCCATTCCGCCTGATGTAATGCTGGCGCCGATGTGCCTGGCCAATCCGCAGCATGCGTGGCGTCTCGCCCTGCTGACGACGTTGGCGTCGGTGGCCGGAGGGATGTTCGGCTATGCCATCGGCTATTTCGCCATCGACGCCATACTGCCATGGTTGCAGGACAGCCGTTACTGGCCGGCCTATCAGACCGCCGTCGAATGGTTCGGGCGCTGGGGGTTCTGGGCGGTGTTCATCGCCGGTTTCTCGCCGATTCCCTACAAGGTGTTCACCATCGCTGCCGGCGCCCTGTCGATGGCCCTGCTGCCCTTCGCCATCGCCTCGCTGATCGGGCGTGGCGCGCGTTTCTTCATCGTGGCCGGTCTGATGGCCTGGGGCGGTGCCCGCATGGAGGCAGTGTTGCACCGCCATGTAGACCGGCTGGGTTGGGCCACGGTTGCGCTTCTGGCGCTGGGTATCCTCGCGTATCGTTGATATGGGCGCGAACACCAACATGGCCGACAGCCCGGGCTACGACGGGCGAAAGCGGGTGCGTGCCCTGGTCGAGCATCCGCGCGTGCAGAACTTCATCATCGTTCTGATATTGCTGAACGCCGCTTTGCTCGGCCTCGAAACCTCGCCCGCCGCGATGGCAGCGGCCGGCGGGATGATCGTCGGGCTCGACCGCGCCATCCTGACGGTGTTCGTCGTTGAAATTGCATTGCGCCTCTACGCCCATCGTGCGGCTTTCTGGCGCGACCCGTGGAGTGTATTCGATTTCGCAGTGGTCGCCATCGCGTTGGTTCCGGCCACCGGGCCGCTGGCCGTGCTGCGGGCTCTGCGGGTGTTGCGCGTACTGCGCTTGCTGAGCATCGTGCCGTCGATGCGGCGCGTGGTCGGTGCCTTGCTAGCGGCAATTCCGGGCCTCGGCTCGATTGCCTTGGTACTGCTGATCATCTATTACGTGTTTGCGGTGATCGCCACCAAGTTGTTCTCGGCCGCCCATCCCGAGTGGTTTGGCGATATCGGCCGCTCTCTCTACACCCTGTTCCAGATCATGACCCTGGAGAGCTGGTCGATGGGCATAGCCCGCCCTGTGATGGAGAGTTTTCCCTACGCCTGGGTTTTCTTCGTCGCCTTCATCCTGGTGGCGACCTTCACTATGCTCAACCTGTTCATTGCGATCATCGTCAATGCCATGCAAAGCTTTACCGAGGCGGAGCAGCAAGGCGCGAAACAGGCCGTGGAAGCGGCGCGTGAGCACATCGAAGCCAACCTGCACGCCGAAATGCGCAGCCTGGGCGACGAAATCCGCGCACTGAAATCCATGCTGACGGCCCGCGCAACGACGCCGTCCTATCCCTCAACAAGTCACAGCGCCAAGAATCCATGAAAGACATCGCCAACTTCATCGCCGGCTTCAGGCGTTTCCAGGAAAAGTATTTCAGCGAGGACCGCGCACTGTTCGAGCAGCTTCGGCAGGGACAGCGCCCCAAGGCGGCGATCATTGCCTGTGCCGACTCCCGCGTTGATCCGGCGTTGTTGATGGGTGCGGAACCCGGAGATGTATTCGTCGTGCGTAACGTGGCCAACCTGGTACCGCCCTACGAGCCGGGCGGCGGTTTCGCCAGCGTGCCGGCCGCGCTGGAATTCGCCGTGCAGTCGCTCCAGGTCGAACACGTCATTGTGCTCGGCCACGCCCAGTGCGGCGGCATCCACGCCTTGATGAGCGGTTCCGGAGCGGGCGGCGAGTTCATCGGCAAATGGGTGGCCATCGCGCAGCGGGCGCGCGAGCGCGTTCTCGCCGAATTGCCGAACAAGCCTTCCGCATTGAAGGACCGGGCTTGCGAGCAGGCCGCTATCCTGATCTCGCTGGAAAACCTTATGACTTATCCCTGGATTGCCGAACGCGTCGCGGCCGGCGCGATGCATCTGCACGGCTGGTATTTCGACATCGCTCAGGGCGAGTTGTTGAGCTACCAGCCGGCGCGCCATGGCTTCGAGCCGATCGGGGCCGATGTCGCCGCAGTACCGGCTGCCTCCATTGCCCCCCATTTCCCATAGGCAGTTTTTGGGCCCAAAAAGGAGAGTGACCATGAAACGTATTGCGATTGCATTTTTTGGGTAGTGCCCTAGTGCTACGCGGGTCCGATTGACTATCGTGTGCGAATTGGACTGACCACGTTTTATTTACCAAGCTGTCAGTCCATGTGTGATTCTGGGGTGCTTGGCTCTGATCAATCTGCGGCGCGCAGACTGGTCAATCTGGCCCGCGAATAGAGCACCATGAAGCTATCAACCTATACGACAGTTGTCCCGCAAGATCGGCTGCAACTCTACAAGCCGTATCAAGGCAAGTTCTGTGTATTGTTCTTGCCTTGGCCGACCAGGCTTAGCCGAACAAGATCAGGCACATTGTCCACCCGCAATTTCATTACCATGCGCGCCTTGTGTACCTCCACTGTGCGCGGGCTGATACCCAGCGCTTCAGCGATTTCGCGGTTATGCTGCCCGGCCACTACCATGTCCATGACTTCTTTTTCACGTGGGGTTAGGCTCGCCAGCAAGCAGTCAATCTCGGTCAGCTGGTGTTCTTCGTTCTGGAATGCAGTCTGCCGAACGAACGCCCGTTCGATCGCGCTCATTAACTTGGCCTGATCAATCGGCTTCTCAAGAAAATCGACAGCCTGGGAAAGAAATGCCTCTCGTGCAGATAGGACGTCACCATGCCCCGTCATCACGATCGCCGGCATTCCGCAGCCGATTTCCAGCAAGCGTTTCTGCAGTCTCAGGCCGTCCATGCCCGGCATGCGGATGTCGATGAGCAGGCAGCCGCGCCATTCCGGACGGTAGGCTGCTAGCAAACTCGGGGCGTCGGCGAACATGGTTACCGGATAGCCGCGCAAGCCGAGCAACAGCCCTAGGGCGTCGCGGACCGACTGGTCGTCCTCGACGATGAAAACGGTGTATCCGCTAGTTGGCATCGCTCGCATTTCCTTCCGTGGGCACTATCAGTTTGAACAAGCCGTGATCGGCGACCTCGGCCCAAAGATTCCCGCCGTGCGCCTCAACAATGGCGCGGCTGATTATCAGACCCAGTCCCAACCCGCTTTTCTTGGATGACTGAAATGCTTCGAACAGGTGTGCCGCTGTCGCGCCGGACAGGCCAGGGCCGCTGTCCTCGACCCGGATGCAGACTCGCCCTGCGCCCTCGGCATTAGCCGACAAGCGGACGCGACGTTCCCCCGCGGGTTGCTCGGCTACCGCATCGAAGGCATTGGACAGGAGATTGCGCAAGACGACTTCGAGTTGCAGGCGATCAGCCAGCAAGGCGCACCGTGGTACCTGGTCGACGGTCAGTTCGACGCCATGCTGCTGCGCCTTGGTGGAGAACGGTAACGCCGCCGAAGCCAGCAATTCTCCGAGTAAGACCGGTTCAAGTTTGGTGGCGCCGGTGCGGAAGAAGTCGCGCAGGCGGCGCACCACACTGGCGGCACGAAAGGATTCCTCTACCATGCGGCGTATCGTCTCCCGCAACCGTTCGCCCGTTTCACCCTGGTCGAGCATCTGCTCGCAGGCAGTGCCATAGGCGGACAGGGCCGTGAGCGGCTGGTTCAACTCATGAGCCAGTGCGCCTGCCATCTCGCCCGCCGCTGCGAGGCGCAGCGTCTGACGCAGTTCCGCGCTCACGCGCTGCTTTTCGTCGACCACTATTCCGATGAAGAAGCCGAACAGAACCAGCACGGCGGTAAGCGTCTGCATCTCCAGCACGGTGACCGCCGAAAATCCGAGCAATTGGACCGCACCGATGACGCCGACCTGAACAACGGCCGCGCTGAATACGGCGCCGGCTAGACCTTGCCTTGCCGCCGCCCACGCGACGGGCAGGAACAGCACATAGAAGTACTTGAATTCAGCTTCGGCGCCGAGCCCGAACGCCACCCACAAAGCAACTCCGGTTGCGATCAGGTTTCCCAGCGCCTCCCAGGTCGGGAGCGCGCCCCTTAGCCGTGTGCGACCGCGTTCGTCGAGCAGCATCCACAGGATGGGCATCCATACCAGCACCCCGACGCCATCGCCCACCCAGCAGCGGATGAAGGCTTCTTGTCCGGCACCCGCCGGTATGAGATTCCCCAGAGAAAGCGCCGACACGAACATCAGGCTGTTCAGCAGCGTGCCTGCCGCCACGATTCCCGCCCATTCGAGCAGCCCTCGCCGGTCGCCAAAGATGCCGCCGCGCGCAAGGCGGCTGCGCAGAGCCGTGCCGATGGCCCAGTAACCGAGCGTCTGCAAGGCGGCAAGCCCAATGGCTAGGGGCAATGATGCAGGCAGGTGGCGCACCCAGATATCCGCCATCAGGATGGCCAGCGCGAGTGGTGGCACTGCGAATTTGCCAAAGCGTAGCAGGAATACCAGGCCGAGGGCGAGCGCGGGATTCCACGGCGTGATGTTGAGGCCGTGGAGCGGATGAATGAAGCTTGCCCAGTCGAGCGCGACGTAGCCTGCAATCAGGATCAGAGCGTCGCGCCAACCGAGTCGCAATGTCGGCAGTGTCGGCAAAACCAACTCGTTCCAGTGGATCGATGAGGGATTGTGCTGGGGCATGTTGGATTTGGTAATTCGTCAAGGCGCGTAAGGGTTTCCCTTATTCTGCTCCAAACCCGCGCCAGGCATCGTGCTCTTTGACCGCTTTCCATGTGTCCGGAGCGTGGCTTCCCTTACGCGCAAGCCCGAATTTTCAGCGCCGGGACATCGTCATACGATCTCAATCATGGCTCGTCAATTCAGCGCCCTGATTGCGCTCTTCCTGTTCTGGGTTCTGCTCTCCGGAATGTTTACGCCATTTCTGCTGGCGGCCGGTGCCGGCAGTGCGCTCGCCGTCCTGCTCTTCGCACGGCGAATGGATCTGGTCGACCACGAAGGCCACCCCATTCATCTTGGCTGGTGGGCACTGTTTTCCTATTGGCCGTGGCTGGCAAGGGAAATCGTCACCTCGGCCTGGGATGTCACCAAGCGCATCCTGCATCCGCGCCTGCCGATCACGCCGACGCTGGTCGAGTTCGTTCCGTCGCAGCGGACGGACATCGGGCTGGTGATCCACGCCAATTCGATCACGCTGACGCCCGGCACCATCGCGGTAGAGGTCGAGCCGGGGCGCTTTCTGGTGCATGCCTTGACGCGCGAAGGCGCCGCCGGACTCGCCGGGAGCGAGATGGATCGTCGTTGTGCTGCGCTGGAGAGTTCGTGAGCATGCTGACCGCGGCGACGCTCGCGCTCTTCGTCACGATTGCCCTGGCCATGGTGCGCGGTGCGCTCGGTCCTACTGTGTTCGATCGCTTGCAGGCCGCCAACACGATTGGCACTTGTGCCATGCTGGTCCTCGCGTTGCTTGGATTTCTCGGCGGCCGGCCCGACTTTCTCGACTTGGCCCTGGTCTATGGCCTGCTCAATGTGATCGGCGTGATTGCCGTGCTGAAGTTCTTTCGCCAGGGCAATCTCGGCGATGCGGGGGATAAGGGAAAAACAGCCCTGTCCGAGGAGGCGCGCCCATGACGGGTCTGCTCGACATCCTGAGCGCGCTGCTCCTCGCCGGCGGCAGCTTCTTCTGTCTCGCCGGCGGCACCGGCCTGTTGCGCATGCCTGATTTTTACACCCGCATGCATGCGGCAAGCGTCATCGAAACCCTGGGTGCGGGACTGATCCTGCTCGGCCTCATGTTGCAGGCCGGCCTGACGCTGGTCACCGTGAAACTGGCGATGGTCGGCTTGCTGATTTTTTTCGCCAGTCCGACCGCCAGCCATGCGCTGGCGCGCGCGGCGATGTTTCGCGGCCTCGTGCCGGAACTGGCTTCGCCGCCCGCCGCGTCGGAGGAGGCACCATCGAAACCCTGATCATCAACCTCCTGCTGATCTTGATGTCGCTCTCGGTGCTGATGCTGGTTCGCGTGCGCAACTTGTTCGCCGTGATTGTGCTGTTCGGCATCTACAGCTTTCTCATGGCCACTGTGCTGGTCGCGCTCGATGCGGTCGACGTGGCAATGACCGAGGCGGCAGTCGGTGCCGGGGTGTCCACCGTGCTGCTGCTCGGCGCCTTGCATCTGTGCAAGGGCGAGGAAGCCAAGTCGATACATCGGCCGTGGCTGCCGCTGGCCGTTGCCGTATCGACCGGCGTGGTGCTGATCTATGGCACCATGGGCCTGCCCGATTTTGGCGATCCGCAAGCGCCGATCCATCAGCACGTCGTAACGCGCTACCTGCAAAACGAGGTCGAGGTGCCAAACGTCGTTACTGCCGTCCTTGCCAGTTTTCGCGGCTACGACACGCTGGGCGAAACCACCGTGGTATTCACCGCTGGCGCGGGAATCATTGCCTTGTTGCGGCGGCGCAAGAAGGCCGCGGATGCCGGGAAGGACGATCGATGAAGAACGATCTGGTGCTGCGGGTGGTCGGGAAACTCCTGATTCCCTTCATCCTGCTGTTCGCCCTCTACGTGCAGTTCCATGGCGATTACGGACCCGGCGGCGGTTTCCAGGCAGGCGTCATTCTTGCCGCCGGCATGGTCTTCTATGCGCTGATTTTTGGTGTGGACAACGCACGGCGCGTGATGTCGGACTGGCTGGCGGAAACCATGCTCGCCGCTGGCGTGCTGATTTATGCCGGTGTTGGCCTGGCCGGACTGCTGCTGGGCGGTAACTTTCTCGACTATTTCGTACTCGACCATGATCCCGTGCATGGCCAGCATCGCGGCATCTTCTGGGTCGAACTCGGCGTCGCGATCACCGTGTCCGGCGTAATGATGAAGATTTTCTATATGTTCGCGTCGCGTGGCGATGCCAACGGTGAGCCGGAACAATAGCCATGCTCGAACATTTCAGCCACATCGTCACCGTGTTCCTGCTGGTTGCCGGCCTGTTCATCGTCATCGCGCGTGGCAACCTGATCAAGAAGCTGATCGGCCTGTCGATCCTGCAGACCTCGGTGTACCTGCTTTACGTCGCTCCGGGCAAGCTGCTGGGCGGTACGGCGCCAATACTTGCACCGCAGTTCAGCGTTTATGCCAATCCACTGCCGCATGTGCTGATCCTCACCGCCATCGTCGTCGGCGTCGCCACGCTGGCGCTTGGCCTCGCGCTTGCGGTGCGGCTGCGCGAGGCCTATGGCAGCATCGAGGAAGACGAGATCCTGGCTCTCGATCACGCCGCGGACGTCGAGGATGAGGTTTCCTGGAGCACAGCTCAAGACATTCCGGTTCGGCCGGCTGAGCAAGGCCAGCAACGGGGCAGGGGTTGGGGAGATAGCCCGCGATGAGCCTGGCCCTGCATCTGCCGGCGCTGCAGGTGGTGCTGCCGCTGATCTCCGCGCCGCTGGCCGTGCTGTTGCGCCGTGGCGGCCTTGCCTTTGCCATCGTCACGGCGGGTGCTTGGGCCGCCTTTGCCTGTGCCATCGCGTTGTGGCTGCAAGTCGGCGAGACGGAAGGCGGCATCATTTCGTATGCAATCGGAAGCTGGCCGCCGCCCTGGGGCATCGAGTACCGCGTTAACCGTCTCGCCAGCTTCATTCTTTTGCTGGTTTCGGGCATGGCCGCCATAGTGCTGCCCTACAGCCGCGCCAGCATCGAACGCGAGATTCCGCGCGAGCTGCACTATCTCTATTACGCGATGTTCGGGCTTTGCCTGACTGGCCTTCTGGGCATCATTATCACCGGTGACGCGTTCAACATTTTTGTGTTTCTCGAAATCTCTTCGCTGTCCACCTACGTGCTGATCGCGCTCGGGCGCGACCGCCGCGCGCTGACCGCCGCCTACCAGTATCTGATCATGGGCAGCATCGGCGCCACCTTCATCGTCATCGGCATCGGTTTTCTCTACCTGATGACCGGCACCCTCAACCTCGCAGATATGGCGCTGCGCATCCGCGATGTCGAAAATTCGCGCCCGGTGCTGGTGGCGCTGGCCTTTCTCACGGTCGGCATTTCGCTCAAGCTGGCCCTCTTTCCACTGCACCAGTGGCTGCCGAACGCCTACACGCATGCGCCCTCGGCCGTCACCGCCTTTCTCGCCGCCACCGCCACCAAGGTGTCGGTGTATGTGCTGATCCGCTTCTATTTCACGGTCTTCGGCGAAAGCCTGGTGTTCGAGCGCTTGCCGCTGCCCGAGATCATGCTCGGCCTGTCGCTGATTGCGATGTTCGGCGCAAGTTTCATTGCCATCTTCCAGGACAACCTGAAGCGCCTGTTCGCCTATTCCAGCATCGGACAAATGGGTTACATCACGCTGGGGCTGTCCTTCGATTCGGTCAACGGCCTGACCGCCTCAATTGTTCATCTGTTCAACCATGGCATTTCCAAGGGTGCCATCTTCCTGCTGATCGGCGGTCTGGTGATCGCTAGTGCCAACAAATCCACCGTCCCGCCAGCACCGACTTTTGACCGCCTCGCCGGCTTGGCCAAGCGCATGCCACTCACCTGCTTCGGCATCGTTATCGGCGGCTTGAGCCTGATCGGCGTGCCGGGCACGGCCGGTTTCGTCAGCAAGTGGTACCTGATCCTTGCCGCGCTGGAGAAGGGGCAGTTCTGGCTGGTGGGCGCCATCCTGCTGAGTTCGCTGCTGGCGGTCGTCTATGTCTGGCGCTTCGTCGAGGTTGCCTATTTTCGTCCGCCGCCTGCCGGCCACGAGGCGAGTGTGCGCAATGAGGCTCCGCTGGCGCTGCTGCTGCCAGCCTTGCTGCTGGTGATCGCGACGATCTGGTTCGGCTTCGATACCTTGTTCACTGTCGGCTCGGCATCCGAAGCTGCGCAGCATCTGGTGAAGATCGGACGATGAGTAACGAAAACCTGATTCTCATCGCACTGCTGCTGCCTCTCGCCGGCGCGCTGGGTATCGCCTTGGCCGGCAAACTGTCGAATCTGCGCGAAGGCATCACGCTCGCGACGGCCGTCGCGCTGTTCGCCTGCGTCGCGCAATTGCTGGGGCCGGTGCTGGCGGGCGAGCGGCCGTCCATTGCGCTGCTCGAACCGCTGCCCGGCCTGCCGATCGCATTTCAGGTCGAACCTCTGGGCATGCTCTTCGCGCTGATCGCCAGCGGATTGTGGATTGTCAATTCGGTGTATTCGATCGGCTACATGCGCGGCAACAAAGAGAAAAACCAGACGCGCTTCTACATCTGCTTCGCGCTGTCGATCGCCGCCGCCTTGGCCATCGCCTTTTCCGCCAACCTGCTGACCCTGTTCCTTTTCTACGAAGTGCTGACGCTGATCACCTACCCGCTGGTGACGCATGCCGGCACCGAGAAGGCAAAGCAGGGTGGCCGGACTTACCTCGCCATACTGATGGGTACCTCGGTGCTGTTTTTGCTGCCGGCGGTGATCTACACCTGGCATGTCGCCGGCACCACCGATTTCCGCGTCGGCGGCATCCTGCCAGCAGGAATGGAAACGGGCGCGGCGATGGTGCTGCTGGCGCTGTTCATGTTCGGCATCGGCAAGGCGGCGCTGATGCCCTTCCACCGCTGGCTGCCGGCCGCGATGGTGGCGCCGACGCCGGTTTCGGCACTGCTGCACGCGGTGGCGGTGGTCAAGGCCGGGGTGTTCTCGGTGGTGAAGATTGTCGTCTATATCTTCGGCCTCGACCAGCTCGCTGGAGCCACCGGCTGGCTGATCGGCATTGCCGGCTTCACCATCGTCGCCGCCTCGGTGGTGGCGCTCCATGCCGACAACCTCAAGCGCCGCCTGGCCTATTCGACGGTCAGCCAACTCTCCTACGTCATCCTCGCCGCCGCCATCCTCGCCCCGCTCTCGGTGGCCGGCGCCGCGCTGCACATTGCTGCGCATGCCTTCGGCAAGATAACGCTGTTCTTCGCCGCCGGTGCCATCTACACGGCGGCGCACAAAACAGAGGTGAGCCAGCTCGACGGCATCGGCCGCCGCATGCCGTGGACCATGGTTGCCTTCGGTATTGGCGCGCTGTCGATGATCGGTCTGCCGCCAGCGGCAGGTTTCGTCAGCAAGTGGTACATCGTCTCCGGCGCCATCGCCCAGGCGCAGTGGTTCGCGCTGGCGGTGATCCTGCTCAGTACGCTGCTCAACGCCGGCTATTTCCTGCCCATACTCCACCGCGCCTTCCTGCGCCCGCTCACCGCGGAGGACGCCGCCCATCCGCATGGCGAGGCGCCGCTGCCGATGGTCGTCGCGCTGAGTGTCACGGCAGCCGGCACGCTGGCCTTGTTCTTTTTCCCGGATGTGCCGATGGCGCTCGCCCGGTCACTGGTGGCTGCGCCATGAGTCCGGGCAAGCACTGGCTCGACCAGCCGAACAACATCAAGCTGCTGTGGCGTGGTTTTCTGTTGGTGCTGGCGCTTACCGTCGTTGCCGAATTCGCTGTGCGCTTGCACCCGCATTTCGAGATCGAGGGCCTGTTCGGTTTTCACGCCCTTTACGGCTTTGTCGCCTGCGCGCTGATGATCGTGGTCGCCAAGGGGCTGGGGCTGTTCCTGAAGCGGCCAGACAGCTTCTACGCAGAGGATGGCCGCGATGAGTGACACGCTCATTCTCCATCCGGCGCTGATCCTGATCGCCGGCGCGTTGCTGCTGCCCTTGCTGCGCGGCACGGCGCGCAATGTCGCCGTCCTGCTGGCGCCGACATTGGCACTGATCGCGCTCTGGCTAATGCCCGAGGGGCGTGTGTGGGAAGTTTCCTGGCTTGATTACCAGCTCGCGCCGCTGGCGGTCGACAAGCTCTCGCGCCTGTTTTCCACGATCTTTGCACTGATGGCCTTCGCCGGTGGCCTCTATGCGCTGCGCCAGGAAAGTCGGCTGGAAATCCCGGCGGCCTTCCTCTATGCCGGGGCCGCCATCGGCGTTGCACTGGCCGGCGATCTGGTTACGGTATTCGTCTTCTGGGAAGTCATGGCCGTCGGTTCGACGTTGGTCTTGTGGAGCGCCAATACCAAAACCGCGTGGTCCGCCAGCCTGCGTTACGCCATGGTGCATCTGGCCGGCGGTGTGATCCTCTTTGCCGGCGTCACCGGCCACCTGCTCGCTACTGGTGACGCCGCCTTCACGCGCATGCAGCCCGATTCGGTCGCCCACTGGCTGATCCTGATCGGTTTCCTGATCAACGCTGGCGCGCCGCCGATATCCGCCTGGCTGCCTGACGCCTACCCGGAAGCCTCGTGGAGCGGCACGGTGTTCCTTTCCGCCTTCACCACCAAGACCGCGGTGTACGTGCTGATCCGCGGCTTCCCTGGCACCGAAATCCTGATCTGGATCGGTCTCTTCATGGTGTTCTACGGCATCGTCTATGCGTTGCTGGAAAACGACATGCGCCGCATCCTCACCTACAGCATCGTGAACCAGGTCGGCTTCATGATCGCCGGCATCGGCATCGGCACCGAGATGGCGCTCAACGGCGCCTCCGCGCACGCCTTCACCCACATTATCTATAAGGCGCTGCTGCTGATGTCGGCCGGCGCAGTGCTCGCCGCCACCGGCCGCCGCAAGTGCTCGGAACTGGGCGGGCTGTTTCACAGCATGCCGCTGACCACGATCTGCGGCATCATCGGCGCCCTGGCCATCTCGTCCTTCCCGCTGACCTCGGGCTTCATCAGCAAGTCGATGATTTCGCAGGCCGCCGCCGACGGCCACCTGCAAACGGTGTGGTTGCTGCTGGCTGCCGCATCTGCCGGCGTTTTCCTGCATGCCGGCATCAAGTTCCCCTGGTTCGTGTTCTTCCAGAAGGACTCGGGCCTGCGGCCCGCCGACCCGCCGGCTTCGATGCGCTGGGCAATGATCCTGTTCGCCTTCCTCTGTATTTCTTTGGGCGTCTGGCCAGAGCCGCTCTATGCCCTGCTGCCATATGCGGTCGATTACGTACCCTACACGGCCGCCCATGTGCTGACGCAGTTGCAGTTGCTGCTGTTCTCCGGCCTGGCCTTTTTCGTGATGCTGGATTACCTGAAGCGCACGCCCACCATCACGCTGGACGTAAACTGGTCCTGGCGCAAGGCAGGGCCGGCGGCGGCGCGCGGAGTTGCGGCGATCTGGCGACGCCTGAGCAAGGCTTTGTCTGAATTTCTCTCGGCAAAGGTGACTTCCATCAGCGATCTCGTTGCCCGCCACCGCAAGCCCGGCGGACTGTTGCTGCGTTCCTGGCCCACCGGCAACATGGCGCTGTGGGTCATGGTCATGTTGCTCGCCTATCTGGTGTTCTATTACGTTGGCAATGGAAACGGCAATGCCTAAGGCGGGCGACGCGCATTTCTTCGGCGCGGCGTTCAAGCGCGCGCTTCTGGTCCGGGTTCTCCCGCGGATCACCGAATTTCCGCAAGGCGACAGGGACGAGGTGTTGTCACGCGCGCGGGAAACCCGCTTCGACATGATCGAGTGGGTCGGCGTGCTGGCCGGCGTCGCCTTGGTTACATGGCTGTTGCGCTTCGGAGCAGGGCAGGCAGCGACGTTCTCGCTGCCGATCCTCTACTTCGTGCAGTTTGTGGCCGCCGCACCACTGCTGTTACTGGTCGTCGGCCCGTTCTATCTGCGCTGTACGCTGCGCGGCCTGGATGAAGAGATCGAACGCCGGCGCATTGCCGGTCGATCGGAACCAAGGAGGTAACTGGACCATGGATACATTCGCAGGTAACCGCACTTCACCTCCCGGATCGTTTGGCCAGGGTATGGCGAAACAATCACGAAAGGGGGCCTCCATGAATACGCTCCGCAATCCAAAACTCGATGCCAAGGTCTTGCGCATCCTCGTGCCGATCAACGCCAACGACGATTCCCGCTGGGGCATTCAATACGCCTTGCGTCGCCATCGCGAAGGCGCGCATGTCGAAGTGATCCTGCTTAACGTCGGCGAGCCGATTTTCCAGTGGGAAGTGTTGCGCTTCCGCACCCAGCAGGAAATTGCACAGTTCCAGTCCGAGCGCGCCGAGGCGTTCATCGAGGAAGCCACCGAGCCGCTGGTGGTTGCAGGGATTCCTTGTCGGGGCATTTTCAAACAGGGAGACGTGGTGTTCTCGATTCTGGATACCGCCGAGGAAACCGAGTGCGAAGAGATCGCCATGCCGCCACCCCACATGGGGATCTCGGGTCTGTTCTCGCGCGACATCGTCGAGGTCATAAAACGTCGACAGCGCAATATTCCGGTCGTAGTAGTCAGTGGCGATGGATATCTGGATGGTACTTGCGTGATCGCCCGCCGGGTGTGATGAGATGCTCGATGCCAATGCCCGGTTGGCGCTATGGACACTTGCTGAGAATGGCCAGGGCCACCTCGATGTGAAAAAAACCCTGGGGAGCCGCAATCCCCAGGGTTTTTCGAAACTTTATTAATTTCGTCGCGAGTATGTTTTCACGACTTTATTAATTTTTTCGGAACTTTATTTCTGCTTCTATTCGATGAGAAATTATTCGTAACCTTGTACCCAGGATTCATGCGGGCTTCGCACACGTGGTTTTTCGTCAGACAAGTGAAAAATTCGTAACTATCTGATCAATTGATTAGGAAAGCAAAGTAATGTGCGGAATTTATGCGTAACTGCCCCAGGAATTCAGAAAAGCAGTGCTGATTTGCTAACTATGGGAGGAGGATTCTCTCCATATTTCTAGGGTGGTAGTTACATCGCTCCTCAGAAAAGCTTCGAATTCTGTAACCAAAATATTGTTTTTTTTACATGCATCGGCGATGTTTAATCCCTGAAAAAAGTCTTGAGCGGCGAGCTTTAGCCATACGTTTTCAATAGTTCTTTTACTGGGATAGCCCTGCGCCTTCAGGCAGTTGCAGACGTGGCGGGTTGTAACGCCATAGCGTTTTGCAATTGCGCTGAGGTCGCCTCGAGTTTGGACGAACAACTCACGAACCTCTATAGATCGCCAGTGGCCGGATGGAAGCAGAGCCCCTTTATTCTTATCGTGGTCGTTTAGAGACGCAATTTCTTTTTGTTTGGTAACCAGTTGATTGATTGCAATGTCTGGATCATCAAACAGAACGGCGAGTCCCAAAATGCTAGCGGATTGGGACCGACCCTGACCACAGCGAGTAACTCCGTCGAGCGTTTCATGGAACACCCCCTGAGTTTTCTTCTCAAAGTCTGGGATTACTCCCAATGTCCAGCTTTTTGGAAGTTCTTGTGCAACCACATCACTAATAAGCGGGCGCTTGCCATTTTGAGCGCTTCTGAGTCCAAGTTCCTGTGCTTTGCAGAGGGTGACTTTTCTAAAAGCTAACCAAGGAAACGGTTCTGTCCGCTCCATAATCGCTGATGCGATATCCATGTATCTAGCCTGAATGGGGCGAGCTTGTTTTAGATCCAGGTGACTAGACGGAAGTGCATTTGCCTGAGAAACTGCTGGTTCGCTTTGAAAAAATTCTTGGTGGCAGAGCAAAAGAGGTGTGCCGTGTTTTGCGCACCAATCGCACCCGGGGAACTGATGGTGGCGACGCCAGTAAGATCTCCCCCAGAATCCTAGATCTTCAGCTATACAGTTAGGGCAAAGAGCGGCTTTCCTTCTCGGGAGTCGCATAGTTCCATGGCGAAGATGGTTTTCGTCGCCATTGCCGTGTGGGTGAACTCTAGCCTCGCCTTGGGTAAACGCTCGAGTGAGCGGCGTCATCGTGTGTTGGCAGATGAACTCGCGAAGTTCCATATCAGCAATGTTTGCCAGAGTCCTCACGATTGGTGCGTGAGGGATTCTCAAATCCTGAATTGCCAAGGTGGAGATGAGCTCGCTTGCTGTTGAGAATCCATTTGCTGCCGCGACATGGCCGACGTAGCCCTCCGCAAGTTCATCTGGAAGAATGATTGGTCGGTGTAGCCATTCTGGAAGCGACACATTTTTTTCGATGCTGGTCTGGGATGCGACTGCCAGTCTCATTCTGCTAGCCGCCGCATATCTTGATTTCTAAATGGTCGTAGTGTTTTTATTACCGCAACTAGATATTGAGCATGATGATCTGACCCATCCCAAACGCTAGCTAGGGCTTCAATAAACGCATGGTTCTCTCGCACCTTCTCTAAAGAAATTGGATTGGTATGCATAAATACATATCTAGAGATAAGCTGAAAAGCTTTTGAGTTGCTTCTTGTTTCTCCAGAAATGACCCGGCTCACTTGACCCTGGCTGATGCCGGTATCTCTAGATATGTCTTTTTGCCGAATCCCTGCACTCTTGGCGGCCAACCTAAGGTCGTCTCGGGATGTGAATTGAGATTTGTTATCCATAAAATAAAGTCTACCACAAAATATGCAAATACAAGTATAGGGGTCGGGGATGAATGTAGTCACCAAAATTGATGGCCAGACGTCCGCGAAAGCGGTAGTTGCTACCGCTACAGTTGGTTTACATCAAGGGTCAATTGGAGTCGCATTACCGAGCGCGTGAGCGGCAGCTTCCAGCACCGCCGAACTTGCACGCCCGATTCGAAGCGGAAGTCTCCGTCAGTCTACAAAAGGCAAACCTGGAATTGGGATATGCCAAAATGCTGGTATCCATGCATTCGACTGAAGACCATGGCCGGCGACAAGTCGTTCATTCGCGACACCCGGATCAAGTTTGACTATCCGAGGTACGAGAAGGAACAGATGGCGGCCCACAGCGCTGAGGGCAAGCGTCGTTTCGATATAAGTCAGCTCCAGAGCGAAGTCTCCGACATCAAGCATCAGGCAGGAATGACCGGCGGCCAGAGATTCAGCGCCGAGATCACCCCGCTTCGCCAACAGATTGCTGTGCTCGAACAGGATATCCACCGAACCCACGGACAACTGGCAATTCTGGAGCGCGATTACAAGTCCGAGCTTGACGAGCTCTACGCCCGGAAGAAACTATTGCTCCAGACCAAGGAGGAATTGCTGCGTGAAATGAAGCGCCTCCAGGCTGAGCGATCCCAAGCACACGATGGCCAAAAGGAAGCCTACGATGACCTCGAGGGCGCCAAGGACGATGTTGATCGTTGGTATAGCAAATCTGAGCGCACGCCCTAGCTTTTCGGGAATGACGGAAAAAAGCTCCCCAAGCACTCCTTCTTTGGCCAGAGCTTCGGTGACCTTGAAGCCGCTGCCTGCCGCCAAGAGCCGACGTGGCGATGCCGTGCATGAGATCGGAGAATGCAAGGGCAGGATTGCTGACATCAGAGAACGACAAACCGAAAACAGGCGGGGACAAGAGCTAAACCACGGCGAAGTCGGCCGGGTGCGTGACAAGATCGCAGCAGTCAAGGAGGCGCGCCAGCGAATGTTTGACCTGAAAAATGAAGGCGTGCGGCATGGCACCCTGCGGCAGAAGCTCCGGGAATGCCTATCTTCTCAGGCATGCGCATTTGAAGAACCGGTTGCTAGTCCTGGAGGAGTAGCGCAGCGCTTTGGTCGAAGAAACAAAATGCAGGCTGGGCCTGAGAGAACGAGAAGCCACCATCTCCGATCTGCTCGCTGAGCGCTATGAGCGTCGCAGCATCGCGATCACCGCGAATCAGCCGTTCTCGGGCTGGGACAATGTGTTCGCCGAACCGGCGATGACCTTGGCCGCCGTCGATCGTTTGGTGCATCACTCGACGATCTTCGAGATGAATGTGGAAAGTTTCCGCCGCCGCTCTGCTCAGGCGGGGCGCGCCCCGCCTGAGCAGAGCAAAAAACCAACGTCAAAGGCAAAAAGGCTAAACCCAACATGCCTCGCTTCCACCGGCCAGGATAATTGACGCCGACCGGCCAAGGTAATTGACACCGGGCAGGTCAAGCATTATGCAAAAAGTCGAGCGACATTCTGCGATGTAGAAAAGACGTAAGTAGTCTCAATGAAATTGGGGCTTTCACACGCAGCTACTGGACTGGCTGGAAACAAACGTAAGCCACGGCATTCGCGACCGGATGTAGCGGGCCAATCGTTCGCGACCCCAAGCAACATCGAAAGCTCCACGCAACAGATAGCCAAGAAGAGCGCCCAATGAATATGCCATAGGGTATCTTGATTGCTCAGACGGACAAATGGCCAGCAGTCTGAGGTGATCGCTACAAATGTGAAGCTGCGCGCTTTACTTCACCTGGGGCCCGAAGTATTCAATCGAAAAGCGACAACTGGTGCGAAAGCCTCCATACTGAGCAGCTTGCAGCAACCCAGCAATGGACCCGATATTGATAATGGTGCGAATCAAGTTTTTCATCGAACTTCGATATGAAATCTTTGCTTTCCCGGCTGATTTCATTCTAAACATCCACGCTGCGAAAACCACCTGCCAGTCGTTGGTGAGCGAAGAGTTGCAGGTCACGCCCACCACGGGCGTTGTCCTATTCGCCGATCCGACCAGTGGCAACCGATATCTGCGGATGCGCGTCGAACCAGGACTTCTGAACATTCGTTATGACGCAATGGTGGATATTGCGCACTACGTAGCGTCACCCGATAAAGTTTTTGAAGTGCCGATTGCACAATTGCCGGCGGAAGCCTTGCCCTATATTTATCCGAGCCGCTATTGCCAGTCCGATCGACTGCGCCAACTGGCCAACGCCGAATTCGGCGGCATTACTCCCGGCTACTGGCGAGTCTGCGCAATACGGGACTGGGTTCATCGCCAGACGAGATTCGTCTCGGGCAGCTCGAATGCAACGACATCTGCGGTCGATACGCTCGTCGAGAGGGTTGGGGTTTGTCGCGATTTTGCCCATCTGATGATCGCCCTATGTCGGGCACTCAACATTCCAGCTCGTTTTGCCACAGGTATCGACTATGGATCCGACCCCGCGTTCGGACCGACGGATTTCCACGCGTATGTCGAAGTATTCCTGAGCGAGCGTTGGTACCTCTTCGACCCGTCCGGGATGGCGCTACCCATGGGGTTGATTCGGCTCGGCATAGGGCGTGATGCTGCCGACGTATCGTTCGCAACGATCTTTGGCAACGTGCAATCGTATCAACCGGTAATCGGCATTGAAGGCGTTTTCGACGAATCCGCGGGAGTCCAACTACCCTCCGCTTGTGTCAATGCGCTGTCGACTGACGGGGTTCGATCACAGACTTAATCAGCAACGACAGCGTGCTGCAGAACATCAGGAGCTCGCTACTGCGCAATCGCACAATCCCTTAAGGCCAGGGAGTGTGCTGACCTTCTTGATCGACTCTTACACCACACCCGGGGACACGACCCTTCCGGCAATTTCCGAACGACACTTCTAATCGCGCGAACTCGTTCTGCTAAACAGAACCGGCGAATTTCGCCAACTTTCGCACAACCTCCAGGTCTTCAGGAATTTCGAGCACCTTTTCTGCTCTAGCAAGTGCCAATCGGGAATGGTGTATCGCGGCGTCCCGTATCTCGGCATCGCCGATCGAAGCCAGTGACTCAAACGCTTTTTGTAGCCGCCCCGAAACTTCAATGGTACCAGCACCGTCACGAGCAATCGCTGTGAAGGCATCATCGAACATGTCCCGCACAGATATTCTTGGCACCTCTACGCGATCACATTCAGAAATTCGGGTATCGCCTTCTTCGACAGGCTCACTCCAGAGCGCGAAAAGTCGCACAAACGTTCCAATAATGCCAATTGCCGTACCGGGATCATTGACAGCAGGTGACAACGCTCGACTTGCGATTTCAGAAAGAACGACAAGGCCGAATCGAGGATCGTCGCCGAATTGTCGGCCGTTACCGAGTATAAATGCCTGTGCTATATGCCTTGCATCGATGTCAGACAAGTCACCTGAGTCTGCGATCACATAGGCAAGAACCCGGCCCGGCGCAGAAAAAGTACCGGGCAAGGCTGCTACCGTGATTCGTGCCCGCGATTCTTCCGCATAGGTCTGTAGCGCAGTGATATCTATGCGCTGTACATACCCGATCGACCCGCCGTAAATGGCCTGCCCCACATTCTGAAACGGCTCTGCAGGGACACCGCGAAGCGTAGGGGCGCATCGCCTTCGCTGTAGGGCAGCAGCAGTCGCTGCCTCAACCTTATCGATGCTTGTCCCGAGGCGCCCAAGGCGTGCGATGCGATCCACCCAGCTCACGAACGTAATAACAACCATGGCAAGAATCATTAACGTGAGCGCAAACAGCGCGAAACGGCCTGCTCTATCGTAATAGCCATTCTGTAAGGCGATCAGCGCGACGATGCTGAAGATGAAGGCACCAATAAAGGTCGAGAGCGCGTTCTGGGACACGTCGTCGGAAATGACCAGAGAAAAAGAGCGCGGCGTTGCCGTGCTGCTCGCCGACGCATAGGCGGAGACCATCGATGCGACAGCAAAGGTGGAGATCACCAACATGCTTGCGGAAATAATGCTCAGCAGGGTCTCTATTGAGTCTGGAGTAATCGCCGGAACAAGCTGACCTATTTTGGTATCGTCCGCCGTCTTCGCAAGGAACACGACGGCCGTCAACAACACGCACATCGCGAGAGGCCTGATCCATAGCCGCTCGTTGATTCGGTGTAGAAGGAACCTTAATCGATCGCCCATTACTCCACTCCCCAGCAGTTCGGTATGACGTTCCACTGCAGATATCTATTCCGGTGGTCAAATTACTCGGCAGAAATCCTTTTCGCATGGACACCCCACTGTCACCACTACAGCATACGAACAGGACAGGTTTGTGTCTATCCGGTTCTCACCTGCATTCGTTTCCACCGCGTATGGCAACCACATTCCTGGCTTAGTACTTCAGGTCGTCGAGTCGCATGAGGTATTCGTCGCGATCGATCTTTCCTTCGGCATAGCGTTCATCGAGAATTTGACGTGCACTAGTGCTTGGCGCATTGCCCTTTCGCCCCACAAACAGGCGAACCACCAGGGCGATCAGCAGAATCGGAATCAGCCACATCAGGATCATGCCCGGCCATCCCCGCGCTATTCCATGTTCATATCCGTGCATGATTCTTCCATGCGGCCATTAACCACTTTACGATATCAGGCGTTGCCGCCCGAGATAGCTCCGGCGAGCACGCACGAACCACCCGCTATTTGGCTGGAGTAACTGCTTGTCCATGCATCCCGGACATGTCCAGCCATCACGGGACCACCATGCATGCCACCGCCCATCATGCCCGGCCCACCGGCACCGCCACCCATCGGGCAACCGGTGTTGAAGTCTTTCATCATGGCCTGCATGTCCTGCATCTGCGCCGACATGATCGACATTCGGGCAGCAGTATCCATGGCCGGGTCAGCCAAAACATCAGAGCGCTCGTCGCCCGCTAATTACATTCACCACGATCATGACAAGCGCGACGATCAGAAGAATGTGGATAAAACCTCCTAAGGTGTAGGAGGAGACAAGTCCAAGAACCCACAAGATCAGTAAGACAACAGCAATTGTATAAAGCATGGAATTCACCTTTTATCGTTCGGTTTCGCGGTTAGTGGCTGATTGTGCATTTGGCGCAGGCTGCTTGAATCGTCATCCGCTCATTGTCCTGAACGGGCGAAGCACCAGAGTGCTGCTGTCAGGGAGACTGCACGATGCGCCGCCGCAGCCACGGGCGGGCGGCAGCAATTTCTTACTTGTCGGTGACGACTTTGATTTCATTTTTCACAGAGATAACGCCTTTAACGCCCTTCACAATTGAAACAGCCTTGTCCACTGCACTTTGGCTCGCGGCACTGCCGCTCAGCAGGACCGCCCCATGTTTGTCGGTATCGACATTTATCTTGACCAGGCTCGACATCTTTTCAGCGGCCAGCTCCGCCTTGATTTTGGTTGTAATAACCGAATCCTTGACATATTCGGTGGCAGTGGATGTCTCTGCATCGGAGGTATAGCCGGCTACCGGCAGCAGAAGTAGGCCAGCGACAAGCATGCTTGCAATAAGTTGGTGGTTCATGATGTGTCCCGTCTTTGATCGTTGAGAAACACGATGTTCTTGGCAGCAGATGCTTGCCCGTTGTCGTAATGATGATTTATCACTACATTGGCCGACCATTCGGTGCGCTGGCATACATAGCGTGCGTTTCCCCGAAGGCCGGGCCTGTTACCCGGTGGTATTGGTACGCAGTTGAACTGATGCATTGCGCCTGGGCGCTTCGCGCCCTACGGTCGGTGACTGGCTTCCGGCGAATGAGCCGGGCGGTTGTCACGGTCAACCGGAAAAATTGGACAAAATTGAAATCTGGCGGACGAGCGCGTAATCGTTCTTTGCCTCCGAGTTTTGCTGCGAGAGCCAGATTGACCATCGTGTGCGATTTGCGCTGACCACCTTTGATTAACCAAACCACCAGTCCGGGTGTGGATCTGGAGATACTTGGCCCTGATCAATCGGCGATGCGCAGTCTGGTCAATCTGGCTCTCGCAGCAACACGCAGGATCCTGAACACTCAGACCGTGCCCCGGCGGCCAAAGCCCTTATCCTGCACCGCTGCCGGCAGTTTCAGGCCAGCGAGCAGGCAACCCTGGGCCACGGTGCCCTTTGGGAACAGGGTAGAGAGATACCTGAGGCCGCCTTCGGAATGAAATTCCTCATCAAGCGCGCCATGCAGTTTGCAAATATACTCAGTTGCGGCGCGGGTCGTTCGGACGACTATCCTGGCGATCTTGAATGCCATCTCCATCACGGTCATGGTCGTTATCTCCGTGATCGGGCGGACCATTGCGGCCATGGTCTTGATATCCGTGATTGGGCGGACCGTTGCGGTCATGGTCTTGATATCCGCGATTGGGCGGACCGTTACGGTCATGATCCGAGCGATACACGTTGCCGTCCCGGTACGGAACGTCATAAGCAACGCAACCGGACAAGAGTGCGCTGATGGCAATTAGCAAAATAGTAAGGTATTTCATGCTTTCTCCTGGGTGCATGTCTCGAGGATCAAATTACGCATTGCCCGATATGCCGTCTGTGCGGCACCGCACCCTGATCGCCAAAAATGGGGCTAAAGTCTTCACGCCATAGGGTCCGCCGTCTCGCTCTTGACCGGCTCGCTTCCACCAAGCAGTTCACCCACCGCCTTCAAGTCGTCAACCCGGTCGCACACCGCCTTCAGGATCATCAGGATCGGCGTGCCCAGTAGCAGCCCCCAAACGCCCCAGAGCCATCCCCATGCCAGCACTCCGATGAAGACCACGACCGCACTCAGTCGGCTGGTACGGCTCGTGAGATAGGGCGTGAGGATGTTGCCGCTCACGATATGAAGCCCGATGCAGACGCCGGCCACCAGCAATGCCTTCTCGATGCTCCCGAACTGGGTGAAGGCAACAAACGCTGAGGCGACACCAAGGACAATCGAGCCAAGGTAGGGAATCAGGTTCAACACCGCCGCGACGATGCTCCAGACGGCAATATGCTTCATGCCGATGGCCCAGAAGGCGGCACCCGTCGCGAGGCCGACCAGGACACTCGTCAATAGCTGAACTGCGAGATAGCGCTGGATCTGTTCCGTGATTTCGTTCATCGCCTGCACCGTGACCCGCTTCTTGGCGAAGGTCGGCCCGGCGATTCGGGCAACCTTGCGCCGGAAAGCGTCACCTGAAGCGAGCAGGAAGAATGTAATGAAGCAGACGACCGTCGCCTGTCCAATCATTTGCGCCGCACGCAGGGCGCCAACAACAAAATAATCCTTGATGTTGAATGCTGCTTTCTCGATCTGCACGCGAGCGACCCCACGTGGCGCAGACGGTGGACCAGACGGGCTGTCTGCTGCAGCCTGCTCAAGCTGCACCGCAGCTTTCTGGACCCGCTCGATATTACCGTCCGGGCCACCGTGCAGGCCGCGCACGGATTCCCGAAGATTGCGCGCCGCCAGCGGCAGGGATTCAAGCAGGTTGTCGGCATCGTCACGAAGCGAATAGACGCTCCACGCCGTACCCGACACGAGCACGACCATCAGCAGCCCTGCGCCGAGCGGCCTTGGCAAACGCCATTTGTGCAAGGTGTCGACCACTGGCGTCAGCGCGTAACTTAACATCAGGCCAATCATGATCGGAATGAAAACCTCGCTCGCCCAGCGCAGGGCGAACAAGCTCAGCAAAATGGCGATGACGACCAGCGACGTACTGCGCACATCGACCGGTACCTGCAGCAGCGTGGCTTTGGGGTCTCGCTGGGCACTCAAGGGGGCACTTGCCTCGGTGATTGCATCCCCCGAGGATGGCGTCAGCGATTGTTTCACCTATTCATCCTTTAAGAATTGAGGCGATACTTGGGGCTGTCGGCGCGCGTTCGAACATCTGCATTGAGCAGTGATCCTGCCGGCGAAAACCAAAAGCAACACGCCGAGGCGAACGTCAGCCAACAAGGTTCTCATTTCCTGACGCTTTCGACATTAAGCCGCCACACTCAGGCGTAGGGCATTACGACCACAGGCGCCCGCAATTCGGAATTGAGCGCCTCGGCGACTTCGGCCCAATCGGCATCGTCACCAATGGCTTCGCGCAGAAACAGCGCCTGCGAAGCGCTCCAGAAAGCTGCTTCGTCCAACCGAATGTGCCCAGCCAGAGGACGCTTTGCCGCGATGAACGTCTCGATGCCCGGCTCATCACAGGGCTGGCCGAGCTGGGCAAACAGGTTGCTCATGCTGTGCGTGGGTTGTTCCATCACCACATCCTCATTCAGTACTCAAATAGCCGGGCCGAGCAAAATGCCACGCAAACAGATTCCCCGCGCTCAACGGGTAACCAGCGGATGAATCACGTCTTTCGCCTGCTTCTTTACCTGTTTTGCCGTCTTCTTCTCCTTTTTCGTCAAGACAGCTTCCTTCTTCGCTTCCTTTGTCCCGTGTCGTTCCTTGGTCATGGTCTTGCTCCTTGCTGTGCGTGTCCTGGAGATACGCGGTTAGTGTCACACGGCCAAGCCTAGCTGGAATCCATCGGCCGGTATGTGGGGGAGCACACATAACTTCGCCGGCAATTCTTGTATGCTGATCAATGAACCTGTATGTCCAACACGAGGGAATGAATGCCATCTACATTGACTTGCAACCCGAAGCAGAACCGCATCCTGGGGGCGCTTCCCGCTCACGAATACCAGCGGATCAATGACGACCTCGAGCTGGTTCAACTTGAACTCGGGCAGGTTCTGTACGAGTCCGGCGACAGCCTGAGCCACATCCATTTTCCGATCACCTGCCTGGCCTCGCTGATCTTCACCACCAGCAAGGGCGCCACCGCCGAACTGGCGATCATCGGCAACGATGGCCTGGTCGGCATCCCGCTGGTACTGGGCGGTGACACGACCACCCACCGGGTCGTCGTGCAGAGTGCCGGCGCCGCCTACCGGGCCCGGGTCGAGGTGGTCCGCTGGGAACTGGATCAGGGGGGCGAATTTCAGCATCTTGCGCTGCGCTTCACCCAGGCCGTGATGACGCAAATGGCGCAGGGCATTGTCTGCAACCGTCACCACTCGGTCGATCAGCAGTTGTGCCGCTGGCTTCTGCTCAGTCTTGACCGGCTCCCCGGCAATCAGCTCGACATGACGCAGGAACTGATCGCCAACATGCTCGGCGTGCGCCGCGAAGCGGTGACCGAGGCGGCCGGCAAACTGCAGGCAGCGGGCCTGATCCATTATAGCCGCGGCCACATCACCGCCCTCGACCGTCCCGGCCTCGAAGCCCGGAGCTGCGAATGCTATGCCACGGTGAAAGCCGAATATGACCGGATCTTTCTGATGCAGCCTGCGCTGAGGGCAGTCGACCGCCCGCGCCCCAACCCGGCGACCCTGCGCAAGCGCGCCGAGGCCCGCTTGCTGCAGACAGATGTCAGGGTGCCGACAACGGCATGGGAGAAGGCTCAACTGGTGCATGAATTGCAGGTTCACCAGATCGAGCTTGAAATGCACAACGAAGAACTCCATCAGGCCTACGACGAAGCGGATGCCTTGCGCGCACGCTATGCGGACATCTACGATTTCGCGCCAGTGGCTTACTTCACCCTTGATCCGCTGGGCGTCATTCGCGACACCAATCTCGCTGGTGCCATCCTTCTCGGCATCAAGGGTTCACAGAGAGCCCGGTTTCGCTTCGCCGCTTTTGTCAGTGGCGACACCTTGGGCACCTTCAATCGATTTTTTGACGAAATGCTCAATGCGAAGCGTAAAACGGCCTGCGAATGCACGCTGTCGGCAAACGAGCAGCACCCGGAAATCAGGGTAACAATCCTGGCGGTTCTCGACGAATCCGGGCGCGAGTGCCGCATGGTCGTCATGGACAGCAGCGCCGCATCCGTCCTGATCGCCCCGATCTGCCCGATCATCAAATAGCGCAAGGAATAGCCCTGTCATGCTTGTCACATTCAAATCGGCCGCCAGCGGCAACCTCGTCATGTTCGAAAGGAACGGCAAGAAGATTTTGCCGCTGCTCGGCAAGAACCCGGAAGAGGCTCGCGGCATCGTCACCGTCGAGCAATTGCCCGATGCAATCGCCGCGCTGCGGACGGCCATTGCCGCCGACAAGGCCATGCAGGCCGGGCAACCGGCCGACGAAAATGACCCGGAAACCGGGGTCGACCGCAAGATCACACTGTCCCAGCGCGCCCCGCCCCTGCTTGACCTGCTCGAACGCTCGCTGCAGGAACGCGAACCGGTGACCTGGGGCGTGTGAACCGCAAATGACGCCCGGAGCAGGCCGCGTGCCTTCCGCCACGGTTTTCGCTGACGCCGAAGCCGCAACGCACGACATGGCGTTCCCGATTGTCGGCATCGGCGCCTCGGCCGGCGGGCTGGAAGCGCTGGAACAATTGCTCGCGGGCGTCCCGGCAGACAGCGGCATGGCCTTTGTCATCATCCAGCACCTCGACCCCAAGCGCCCCGGCATGCTCCCGGAACTGCTGCAGCGCGCCACACCGATGACCGTGAAGCAGGCCGCAAACCGGATGCGGATCAAGCCGGATTGCGTCTACGTCATCCCGCCCGACAAGGACATCTCGATCCTGCACGGCGCGCTTTACCTGCTCGAGATGACGACCCGCCACGGGCTGCACCTGCCGATCGACACATTCCTCGCCAGCCTGGCCGAAGACCGCGGCGCACAGGCGATTGGCGTCATCCTGTCCGGCATGGGTTCGGATGGTACGGCCGGCCTCGCGGCGATCCGCAAGCGCGGCGGCCTGGCCCTGGTGCAGATGCCGGAAACCGCCAAGTTCGATGCCATGCCGCGCAGCGCAATCGCTGCCGGGCTCGCCAATATCGTCGCGCCGGCCGGCGAAATGCCCGGTTTGATCCTTGCCCGCAAAAGGCGCCATCCGCTGCTTGCCGAGGTGCCGGTCGCCGTGGACAGCCCGGCCGGGAATTCCGCCTTCGAGAAAGTCTGCATCCTGTTGCGCGCGCAAAGCGGGCATGACTTTTCGCTTTACAAGAAGAGCACGCTCTATCGGCGGATCGAGCGCCGCATCGCCATCCATCAGCTCGCCGGCATTGCCGACTACGCAATTTTCCTGCAGTCCAACCCCCAGGAAATCGATTTGCTGTTCAAGGAGCTGTTGATCGGCGTCACCCAGTTTTTCCGTGACCCGGCCGCCTGGGCCTGGCTGCAGGAAAACGTGCTGCCCGCGATGATCCGCGCAAACCCGCCCGGCAATGTGCTGCGCGCCTGGGTCGCCGGCTGCTCCAGCGGCGAGGAGGCCTACTCGCTGGCCATCGCCTTCCAGGAAGCCGTGGACCGGATCAAGCCGAAGGAACGGGTCGAAGTTCACATTTTTGCCACCGACCTCGACCCCGATGCCATTGCCCGGGCCCGCCAGGGGCTCTATCCGGCAAGCATTGCCGGCGATGTGTCGGCGGAGCGCCTGGCCCGCTTCTTCAGGGAGGATGGCGGCAAGTACCGGGTCAGCCAGGATATCCGCCAGATGGTGGTATTCGCGCCGCACAATGTCACGACGGACCCGCCTTTTACCCGGCTGGACATTCTCACCTGCCGGAACCTGCTGATCTATCTGGGGCCCGACCTGCAAAAGAAGTTGGTGCCGCTGTTCCACTACAGCCTGAAGCCAGCCGGCATACTTTTTCTGGGTAGTGCCGAGAGCATCGGCGGCTTTGGCGAGCTTTTTTCGTCGTGCGATGCCAAGGCCCGCATCTACCGCCGGGAGCCGATTGTGTCCACGCCATTGGATGTAGAATTCCCGACTCGCCTTCCCTCCCTGCCCGTCAACACCAACGCAAGCCTGACCCTGACCATGCCGACAGCCAATCTGCAGACGCTTGCCGACCAATTGCTCCTGCAGAAATTCGCCCCCGCCGCCGTGCTGACCAATGCTGAGGGCGACGTGATTTTCATCAACGGGCGTACCGGAAAGTACCTGGAGCCCGCTGCCGGCAAGGCGAACTGGAACATTCACGCGATGGCGCGCGCGGGATTGCGCGAGGAACTGATCGTCGCGCTGCCCAAGGCGCTGCGCACTGCGGAGGCAGTCGTCATCCACGACCTGAAAGTCGGCGGCAACGGCGAGACACACACCATCAATCTGACCGTCCATCCCGTCCGCGAGCACGACCTGCTGCAGGGCATGGTGATGATCGTTTTCGAGGATGTGGCGCCAGCCAAGCCCGGGCGCAAACGCCGCACCGCCAAGCAGGCCACCGATGCGCGGGTCCTCGAGCTTGAAGCGGCGCTGCAGAAGGCAAGCGAAGAGACCCAGAGCATTCGCGAGGAAATGCAGACCTCGCATGAGGAACTCAAATCGGCAAACGAGGAACTGCAATCGACCAACGAGGAGTTGCAATCGACCAACGAGGAACTGACCACCTCGAAGGAGGAAATGCAGTCACTCAACGAAGAACTGCAAATGATCAACGCCGAACTGGAGTCGAAGGTCGTTGAATTGTCAGCCACCAGCAGTGACATGAAGAACCTGATGGACAGTACCGACATCGCCACCGTCTTCCTCGACAACGCCCTGCATGTGCGGCGCTTTACCAGCCAGGCGACGCATATCTTCAAGCTGATTCCCGGCGATGTCGGACGCCCGCTGTCGGATATCGTCCATGACCTCGACTACCCCGATTTGCAGAACGATGCGCAGGAAGTGCTGCGCACGCTGATCTTCTCGGAAAAGCAGATCCCCAGCCGGGATGCAGGCTGGTACATCGTGCGGATCATGCCCTACCGCACGCTGGAAAACGTGATTGATGGGGTGGTGATCACCTTCATCGACATCAGCGAGGCCAAGCGCCTCGAGGCCGAACTCCGGGCAACCCGGGCGGGCGGCTCGTGATCATGAGCCAGCCATGGTCAGGGTAAGCATGACCTGATGTTCGCCCTGGTCGTCGACCAGGGGAATCACCCCGTCGGCACGTGCGACACCATCGACGATCAGGCTGCCCGAAGCGCCCTGAACTTGCGTGACGGTGATGTGATAGACCGTCGTCCGGTAGTGGTAAGTCATCGCGAACCCCGGCCAGTCCGCCGGCAGGCAGGGCGCGCAATACAACCTGTCCTCCTCACGCCGCAAGCCGAGCAGCGATTCGAGCAGCAGCCGGTACATCCAGCCGGCCGATCCGGTATACCACGACCAGCCAGCGCGGCCGGTATGCGGTGCCAGCGCGTAGACGTCGGCGGCAAGCACGTAAGGTTCGGCCTTGTAGGTTGCGAGCGCTGCGGCCGACAGCGTATGGTTGACCGGGTTGATCATGCGCGCCAGTTCCCAGGCACGTTCGCCGTCGCCCAGCGCGGCAAAGGCCATCGTCGCCCAGATCGCGCCGTGCGTGTACTGCCCCCCGTTCTCGCGCACCCCCGGCACGTAGCCGCGGATATAGCCGGGGTCCAGCGTCGATTTGTCGAACGGTGGATCGAGCAGCTGAACGAGCCCGTCAGCCCGCCGCACCAAGTGCTCGTCGACCGCCTGCATGGCGAGGCGCGCGCGCTCTGGATCGGCAGCGCCGGACAATACGGCCCAGCTCTGCGAGATCGAGTCGATCCGGCATTCGTCGCCGCTTGCGGTGCCGAGCGGCGTGCCGTCATCGAAATAGGCACGGCGATACCAGGCGCCATCCCAGCCGTTCTGCTCCAGGGCTTGATGCAGGCGAACGCCCTCGGCGCGGCAGAATTCGGCGAAGGCAGCATCGCCATGCGCCGCCGCCAGCGCGCTGAAGCGCTTGAGCACGTCGCAGAGGAAGAAGCCCAGCCAGACGCTTTCTCCCTTGCCCAGAATGCCCACCCGGTCCATACCGTCGTTCCAGTCCCCGGAGCCGATCAGCGGCAGGCCGTGGGCGCCGAAGCGCAAGCCGTGCCGGATGGCGCGCGCGCAATGCTCGTACAGCGTGGCCGTTTCGGCCGAGCGCCCCGGCAGGTCGTAGTAGGAGTCGTCCTCGGGGTTGACCGGACGGCCTTCGAGGAAAGTCACCGTTTCGTCGAGCACGGCACGATCCCCGGTGCCTACGACATAGCGGCAGGCCGCCAGCGGCAGCCACAGGTAGTCATCGGAACAACGGGTGCGGACACCACGGCCCACGGGCGGATGCCACCAGTGCTGGACATCGCCTTCCGAGAACTGGCGGCTGGCGCACAGCAACAGATGTTCGCGGACCAGCCCCGGCTCGGCATGGATCAGCGCCATTGTGTCCTGCAGCTGGTCACGGAAGCCGAAGGCGCCGCCCGACTGGTAATAGCCGCTGCGCGCCCAGATCCGGCAGGCCAGGGTCTGATAGACCAGCCAACCATTGGCCAGCACATCGAGCGCCGGATCGGGTGTCTCCACCTGCACGGCACCCAGCGTCTGCGCCCACTGCCGGCGCACTGCGGCGAGTGCCTCGCGTGCCGCCAGAGCGCCGCGAAAGCGCTGGACTAGTTGCCCGGCTTCCCCGGCATTGCGCCCGACCCCGAGGCGAAAGACGATCTCGCGCTCCTCGCCGTCGGCCAGATCGAAAGTGACCTGGATTGCCGCGCAGGGGTCGAGTCCGGCGCCGACCTTTCCGGAAAGACGCGTACGCCGCAGGGCAGCCGGATTTTGCAGCGTACCGTTGCGCCCGATGAACTCTGCCCGGTCGCCGCTCACCGTGCGCGTCGGGTCGTCGACATCGAAGAACGCAACGCGCCCGGCGAATTCCGTACTGTAGGGATTGCGTGCGTAGAGCGCATTGCTGCCGGGGGCGACTTCGCTGCTGACGTGCATGGCCGTCCTCGCGCGCAGGTCGCCGAGAACCCACTCGACATAGCCGGTGGCCGAGACCTGCCGCGGTCGCCCCGATTTATTGTGCAATTTCAGGACCGAGAATTTGACCGCGGCATCGCTGGCCACATAGACCGTCAGTTCGGAACAAATTCCGCCTGTACAGGTTTCGAAGACGCTGTAGCCGAAACCATGGCGGATCACATAGTGCATCGCCACGCGCACCGGCAGCGGGGTCGGCGACCAGACGTGGCCGGTCTCTTCGTCGCGCAGGTAGAGCGCTTCGCCGCTGCCATCGCTGACCGGGTCGTTGTGCCACGGGGTCAGGCGGAATTCGTGGGCGTTTTCGCTCCAGGTATAGGCGGCGCCGCTCTCCGAGATGACCGTCCCAAAATGCGGATTGGCCAGCACATTCGCCCACGGTGCCGGGGTCGTCTGGCCAGGGCCAAGCGTGATGACATATTCGGAACCATCGGCAGAAAAGCCGCCGAGACCGTTAAACAACTTCAGGTCGGGGGCCGGGGGCACGGCAGCCGGCGGCGCTTCAGGGCGGTAGCGCCGGGTCGGCACCAGGCGCGGCACGCGCGTCTCGCTCAGGCTGCGCCGCTCGATCTGTTCGGCCAGCGTTCCCCGGTTGTCGACAATGACGGCACGTGCCACCGACTGGAGCAGGATGCGGTCTTCGCCCGATATCTGCTCGGCCAGCCGCACGAAAATGCCGCCCGGCCGGTCGATCACGCTGGCTTCGATGCCCGAGGCGATCAGGCCCATGATCTGTTCCTGCAGGCGCTGCCGGTAACCGGCGTGATCCTCGTTCCAGATCACCAGGTCGACGGCCAGCCCTTTCAGGCGCCAGTAGGCGTGCGCCTGGACGAGCTGGCGCACGAGATCGATATTGGCCGCATCGCCGATCTGCAACAGCACGATGGGCAGGTCGCCGGAAATGGCATAGCCCCACAGGCCCGACTGCCCGCGCCGGTTCTTGACGAGCACGGCGGCGTCGGCGCGCAGCAAGGTATTGGCATGAATGACGGCGCTCGCCAGGCGCGCATACAGTTGCGCATCAGCCTCGGTCGCGTTGAGCTGGCGCAAGACGACCTGACTGTGGGTCCACGTCAGTTCGAAGACGCGGTCGGCCAGATGCCGGTCCTGATATTTCTCGACCAGCGCCAGCGCGCTGTCGCGGGTTTCGGCAACCCCCGTCACCAGATCGATGGTCACCGACTGTTCCGGGTCGAGCATGATGCGCCGGCGAATCGCCGCCACCGGGTCGAGCACCGACCCCTCGGCCCCGCCCAGCGCCGCGCTGTCGTGAAGCGCCTGCGGATTGGCGATGCTGCGGGTACGACCGAGGAAGGCGAGGCGATCCGTTTCGCAGGAAACCGTGCCAGTGGCCGCGCCGTGCACCGCCATCAGGTGCAGCATGATCGGCGCCGGCTCGCCGAGCGAGCGCGGCCGGCGGGTGCACAGGATGGCGTGGCGTTCGCGCAGTATCTCGGTCTGCACAAACAGGTTGCTGAAGGCCGGATGCAGTTCGTCGGCCGCTGCCGGCGCCAGCACCACCTCGGCGTAGCTGGTCACCTCGATTTCACGGCGCAGCCGCGAGCGATTGGTGATGCGGGTCCGGCGCAATTCGATGTCGTCTTCCGGCGAGACGACGATCTCGGTATAGGTCTCGAACTCGCCCTCCCCGCTGCCCGGAATACTGCCCAGTGAATCGCGCCGGCGGAACTCGGCGCGCCCCTCGGAGAAGATCGCCTCGTAATGGTCGGCGCGCCTGAGCGTCGGCTGGTAGGCGGTCGACCAGACGGTCCCGCTCGCCACTTCGCGGATGTAGCAGAACGTTCCCCAGTTGTCGCGCAAGCCGTCTTCGCGCCAGCGCGTGATGGCGAGGTCGTTCCAGCGGCTGTAGCCGCCCCCGGCGTTGGTGACCATGACGTGGTAGCGGCCGTTCGACAGCAACTGGACTTCCGGTATCGGGGTGTCCGGGGTGGTGAACACCCGGATCGGCATTTCGGCAGCCGCTTCAGTCGACCGCGCGTCGGCCAGTTCGGCGGTGTGCGAGAACAACGTCGTGACCTTGGGAATGCGTTCCTGCAGCAGCAGCATGACCGCCTGGAACAGGCGGTCGGCGGCGAAGCGGTGCTGCATCGGCTGGTCAAGCAGCAGGTAAGCCAGCGCCAGCAGGCTCATGCCCTGGTGATGCGCCATGAAGGAACGCACCACCGCATGCGACTGGCCGCGCCGCTGGCGGGCCGGCGTGTAGTCGATGGCTTCGAAAAAGCCGTATTTCCCGACAAAGCCGTCGTCGGCCATGCGCTGCATGTTCAGGCAGGCCGCTTCGGGCGCCACCATCAGGGCCAGTGCCGAGGCATAGGGGGCAATCACCAGATCCTCGGCCAGCCCGCGCTTTAGTCCCAGCCCCGGCACCCCGAAGGCGCGGTACTGGTAGTTGAGATGGACATCGACCGTGTTGTAGCCGGATTCGGAAACGCCCCACGGCACCCCGCGCTGCTTGCCGTATTCGATCTGGCGGGCGACCGCCGCCTTGCAGGTCTGGTCGAGCAGGGTGTTCTCGTAGTTGGGCATGACCAGCAGCGGCATCAGGTACTCGAACATCGAGCCGCTCCACGACAGCAGCGCCGGCTCGCCGCCGGTGCCGGTGAGCAGACGGCCGAGCGAGAACCAGCTCTCCTGCGGCAGCTGGCCCTGGGCGATGGCGACGAAATTGCACAGGCGGGCTTCGGAGGCCAGCAAATCGTAGTAGCTGGTATCCACCCGGCGTTCGGTGACGTTGTAACCGATGGTCAGCAAATGCCGATCCTTGTCGAACAGGAACTCGTAGTCCATCTCGGCGAGTTCGCCGCAGACCCCGGCCAGGGCGTCGAGTCGGCCGATGCGGCGCCACCCTTCGCTGTTCCCGGCGACAATCAGCCGGCGCAGTTCGGCCAGCCATTCGCACTGCGCCGGCGTCATCTCGGCCGCCAGCTGCAAGTCGATAGCCGGGCAAAGTTCAGCCTCCAGTCGTGCCACGCCGCGCAGGGTCGGCATGAGCAGGTCTTCGGCAAGGCGGGCGAAGCTTTCGAGGCCGGCCGGCGCGGGCGGCAGGGTGAGCCACGGGGTCAACTGCTCCAGTTCGTCCAGCGCGTCTTCGAGCTGGCGGGCAAGCGCCAGCGCCCATTCGTTGGCTTCGTTTTCGGGCAGCATTTCATCCCGGCTTTTGAGCCGGGCGGCCGTCCCGGCCAGCAGCTCGCCGCTGCCGGCCAGCAAGCGCAGGAGCACCAGGCGCATGGCCTCGATGGTTGCGGGAGGCGCCGCCGCGGCGGCCTCCAGATTCTTGCGGAAGGCGGCGGCGCTGCCCGCGTCAGCCCCATCGAGGCTATCGGCAAGCAGCCCGAGCGTATCGCCCAGCCCGGCAAACAGCCGCGCCGTCAATATCGGTTCATCGGCCAGCCCGAGCAGCCCGCCGCGCAGGGTCAGCAGATGGCCGGCGAGGTTGCCGCTATCGACGGTCGAAACGTAGAGCACCGGCAGCGGCTCCAGGGTCAGCGTGTCGTACCAGTTGTAGAAATGCCCGCGGTAGCGCGCCAGTCCGTTCATCGTGTGCAGCGTGCTGGCGGTGCGCTCAAGCAGCTGCCCGCCCGGGATAAATCCGAAATCATGGGCCGCCAGATTGGCCAGCAAGGCCAGCCCCATATTGGTCGGCGAGGTACGGTGGGCGATCGCAGCAATGCGGTATTCCTGGTAGTTGTCAGGAGCCAGCCAGTGGTCTTCCGGACCGACGAAACGCTCGAAGAAAGCCCAGGTCCGCCGCGCAATCCGGCGCAGGAAAATGCGTTGCTCGACGCTCAGGCTGGCCTTGGGAACAGCAAGCAGACGGCTTACCCACCAGGCGATGACTGGCGAAAGCAGCCAGAGCAGCAGGAACGGCCCCGCCACCACCAGCAGCGCCGGATCCGTCAGCAGCAGCTGGAGCGCCACCGCCACGGCAATCAACGGCCCGATCCACATCGCGCGCAGACAAGCGGCGAGTTCGCTGCGCCCGCGCCCGGCCAGCTGGCGCTCGACCTCGCTCGACGGACTCCACTCCAGCAAATGCCGGCGCGAAATCAGCGAGCGCCAAAGGGTGCGGGCAATGGCATCGAGACTGAAAAATGCCTCGTAGGGCAGAACGGCAAGTTCCAGCCCGACCTGCCGGAGATGCCGGGAAAGCGCGCCGGCGACGGCGGCAAAATGCTGCCTGAGCAATACTTCATCGGGCTTGCGGCAGGCGTCAAGAAGCGCCGAAAAAATCGGCGGGACGACCAGAATGCCAAGTATCGACAAGGTCCACCAGCCGACCGGCTCGAGGACCGTCCAGCCGAGCACCAGGAGCAGCGTCAGCGCCGCCGGGACGAGGCTGCGCCGCAGGTTGTCGATCAGCTTCCACTGCGACAGGGGCGTCAGCGGATTCCGGCGCCGGCAGTTGTCCTCGCCCGGCACGCGCCGCCACAGCCAGCCGGCCAGCTGCCAGTCGCCGCGTATCCAGCGGTGACGGCGCATCACGTCGGCCCGGTAGCTGGCCGGGCAGTCCTCGTACAACTGCACGTCGCTCAACAGTCCGGCGCGGGCGTAACAGCCTTCCAGCAGGTCATGGCTGAGAATGCGGTTTTCTGGGAAACAGCCGCCAAGGGCGCGCTCGAATGCGTCGACGTCGTAGATGCCCTTGCCGATGAACGAGCCTTCGCCGAACACATCCTGATAGACATCCGACACCGCACGGGTATACGGATCGATGCCGGGCTCGCCGCCATAGAGCCGGGCCAGACGCGAGCGGTTGGTGCCCGGCAGGCTGACCGCCACCCGCGGCTGCAGGATGCCGTAGCCGCTGACCACCCGCCCCCGAGTTTCGTCAAAGTGCGGACGATTCAGCGGATGCGCCATGGTCCCGACGAACTGGCGCGCTGCATCGCGCGGCAACTGCGTGTCAGTGTCCAGCGTGACGACATACCTGACCCCGGAAAGGCCCGCCGTATTGCCGACGACCAGCGAAAAACCGTCGCTCGCCCCAGTGCGCAGCAAGGCATTCAAATCAGCCAGTTTGCCGCGCTTGCGTTCATAGCCCATCCATACGTGTTCCTGCGGATTCCAGCGCCGCGGCCGATGGAACAGGAAAAAGATGTCGGCTGCGGTCGACGCCGAATTCGGGGCATATTTGGCGTTCAGTTCGGCGATTCTTTCGCCGGCCAGCTGCATCAGGGCAGCGTCTTCCGGCAGCGACTCCTGCGCTGCATCGAGGAAATCGCTCAACAGGGCAAAATGTAGGCTGGCATCGCGATTGGCGAGGAACCTGACCTCCAGCGCCTCGACCAGCGTCTCGACGCCGGCAGGGCTGGTCAGCATGGTCGGCACCACGACCAGCGTGCGCGATGCCTCGGGAATGCCTTCGGCGAAATCCATTTTCGGCAAGGGTTTGGGGGCGACCAGCAGGCTGCCCAGCCAGTTCACCAGAGCCACCGCCAGCTGGCTGGTTGCCAGCAGGCAAACCGCGGCGAGCGGGACCAATGCCCAGGTCGCCATCCCGCTGGCCAGCGCACGCAGCAGCAGACTTCCGCTGAGTGCCCCGGCGATCAGCACGATGCCGCCGAGGTAGATCAGCAACGGATAATGACTCGCCGCGCGGCGCAAGCTGTCGCTTGCCGAATGAGCAACGTCAGCCACCCGTTCCAGTTCCGCCCGGCCCCTGTCGATCAGGTAGAAGCCAACGTGTCCACCATGGTCATCCGTCCCGGCCTGAGCGCCGGCACGAGCCAACTCGACGGCTTTGCGGGCCACCGCGCCCTCGGACAGCTGCCCCTTGCGAGCGATCTCCTCGGCGGCGTGGCGATAGCGGTCGCGCGTCGCGAAGTCCATCCGGCCATAAACACCGCCGGGGTCCTCGAGCAGGATCTGCTCGACGACACTCTGTGTCTCGACAAATTTCTGCCAATCCATCGCACCGAGGATACGCAGGCTGCCGATGCTGTTGCTGATCGTCACCTGGTCGGCGGCCTGCAACTGGTTCTCGGCCTGAACCAGCTGCGCGATGCTCAGACCGGATTCCGCCAGGTGCTGCTCGACCCAGGTCAGCGGCAGCGCCAGCGCCGGCCCCCGCCCCTGCAGGCGACGGACGAGTTCGGCGACGAAGGCGCTGGCCATCGGCGGCTGCGAGCGCGCCATGTCGGCGATCACCAGAATCAGGTTCTTCGGATCATTCTCGGCGGATGCCGTCATCCGGTCCGCCCAATACCCGGCCAGATTGCGCTCGTCCCAGCCAGCGGCGATGCGCGCACCGACCCGCCGCAGATTCTCGATCACCGCCAGGCGCAGCATGATCGGGATCGCCCACAGTTCGCCCAGCCTGAGATCGGTGACGATCTGATAGGCCGCCACGAAGCGGTTGAGCGTTTCCGGATCGACCCGCCCGTCGCCATGCGCGACGGTTTCCAGCGCAATGTCGTAGACACGGGGATGCCCGGCCGACGGCCCAGTCGCCAGACGCGGCAGTTCGCGGCTGTAGCCTTTCGGCAGATGCCGCTTGGCGGTGCGGATCTGTTCCTCGATCAGGTAGAAGTTGTCGAGCAGCCACTCGCCGGCCGGAGTGATCCGGCGCTTTTCGGTGGATACGGAAGTCAGCCGCTTGCAGACATTGACGAGCGTGTCTTCGTTGGCCGCCAGACGGACGAGCAGGCGGTCCGCGACGCTTCCTGAAGCCAGCCGGTGCGCTGCCGCCAACGCCCTGCCGTGCTGGGCCATCTGGTCGGCGCTATACAGTTCCGCGCGCAGCGGCGCGTCCTCGCCGGGCAGGCGCCGGGACTGGCCGGCAAAGCGCAGTCGGGCCTTAAACTGACCTAAATATGCGGAGAACGTCGTACGGAAACTCAAACAGGATGGCCTTTCCAGAAATCAAAAGTCTCACGGTGCGGACGCATCGTGAGACAGGGTACTTCATCCCGTGGCCGGCGCCTGACCTGAAGTCATTTACCGGCCGGCGGGGCAGGCCTCGATTACTTGATGCGCATGTCGTTCTTGACCGACTTCACGCCGCCGACCGCACGAGTAATTTCGACAGCCTTGTTGATGGCGGCCTGCGAACTGACGAAGCCGCTCAGCTGAACGACACCCTTGAAGGTTTCGACGTTGATCTCGGCAGATTTCAGGGTGGACTCACCCAGAATCGCTGCCTTGACCTTGGCAGTGATCGCAACGTCATCGGAATATTCGCCGGTGCTTTCCATGGTTCGCGTGGACGAGCAACCGACGGCGGTAATCAGGGTGGCGGCGAGAAGCGCCGCAGACAGATATTTGCTTGCTGCATTCATGATTGAAGCTCCTTGGATGGGAAAAACAGGACTCTCTGTTTCCAGCGTCCTCCCGATGACCTGTGGCGGCGCCTTGAAGCCAGCATATGGAAAAATGCCGGCCAACTCGGTGCGTTGGCACACATAACGATGCGCAATACCTGCCGGCCATGAGACCAGACGCCCAACGCTAGTGGCCGACGATCGCCTTGTCGGAGAACAGATAGCGCTTCAGTTCCCCGGAGATTTTTTGATCTCTGCGCCGGATCAATTCGAGAAGCATGGCGGCGTGCTCTTTTTCTTCATCCCGGTTGTGTTCGAGGTTGCTCCTGAGTTCCGGATCGGAGCAGGGGTCGCAGCGCTGGTTGTACCAATCGTTGGCGTCCCGTTCCTCCATCAACGAAACGATTGCCCGATGCATGTCCCGCTTTATGGCGGACAGCTTGTCTTCAGACTCGTGGAATCCGATGCGGGCCATTAATTTTCCCTACAATGCATGCGACGGGCGCGATCATCTGACACGCAGATTACCTTCCTAGATGCATTTCAAAGACCGGCACCGGTAGCGGTGGACAGGCGTGAAAACGCTCACCAGCAGATCGATGAACCGCCGCCGGATGCGATATGTGGAAGCGTTGCAGACCAGGCAGGGCTGACTATAGGAAGCTACGCCGGGGCCAAAGCCGGAAGTACCGTTCATGGCTGGTTCATCTCCATCGGAAACGCCTCTGAAAGGCAACGAAATTGCTGGATGACCGGTTCTTGAGACCTCGTCGATATCTCCTTGCAACCATGTGCTTTCGTACTGCGGGAACATTCGCCTGTCGAACGACATTGATCCAACCTTTCGCCTATGCGCTCACATACATGCAGCGAGAACCGACAGCCTTGACTGGCAAGTAGCCGCACGGCACCGTCGCGGGAGTCGCTTCAGCGACGACGCAGGAAAATGCCGCCGATGACGATACCCGCTACTGCGGCGACCCCGAGCATCTTCCATGGGTTATCCCGGACGTAGGCGTCGGTGGCATCGGCCGCGTATCTGGCCCGGTCCGACACGGCCGTGCTCGCATCGACGAGGACGGTTCTCGCATCAGTGAGGCGGGATTCAAGCTTTTTTCGCGCCAGGGCGATTTCGTCAGCGCTTGAAGCGAGCACATTGTTAAGCAGGCGGTCGGCATCACCGACAGCATTCTTGAGATCCGTGACGAGGGCTTGCTTGCTGTCATCGACAGACCCGTGGCTGTGAATCATTCCGTTTTTCATCATATCTCCTGGTGTCACTGTTTTCTGGGGCAGTTGCCTCGGGTGAGAAAGCTGCGAATGCACAGCCTTCCGCTGCGTCACATCTTCGCTCCAGCCCCGGAGGCTGTCTGTGTGCTGGCGAACAGACCATTGCCATGGCCTGCGTAAGATGAAGTTGGCGGCCTGGATTCAGGTGTGCCTCACAACAAATCAAAGTTAGGAGAAACTAAATGTCATTAGGAACAATTCTGTTGATCGTTCTGATCCTGATGTTGGTCGGCGTGATCCCAAGCTGGCCGCACAGCCGGAGTTGGGGCTATGGGCCCAGCGGCGGCATCGGTTTGCTGGTGATCATCCTGGTCATCCTGTTGTTGCTCGGCAGGATTTAGGGAAACGAAGAAATTTTCACAACATACTGGAGAACCAAAACATGAAGCATAGCGACCTCAAACTGATCGCCATCTCGCTACTCCTCGCCGCCGGGCTGACCGCCTGCGACAAGCCCGGAACTGCAGAAAAGGCGGGCAAGGCGATCGACCAGACGGCCTCTGATGCCAAAGCCAAGATAGGTGAGACCGTCAACAAGGCCGAGAAAAAAATGACCGAGCAAAGCGCAAAGGCCGGGCAGGTCATTGATGACACCGAAATCACGACCAGGGTCAAGGCCGCCGTCTTTGCCGAACCAGGACTGAAGACACTGCAAATCAGTGTCGATACCGTCAAGGGCGTCGTGACATTGAGCGGGACGGTCGATTCGCAGGCGAACCGCGACAAGGCAGGGACGCTGGCGGCTGCGGTCGCGGACGTCAAGGATATCAGCAACAACCTGGTGGTCACGTCAGCCAAATAGGAACCGACCGGCGCCAGCCGATAAAGGAGAGAGTCATGGAAATGAAAGATGCATACAGGCAAAAAATGGGGGCGCAACTGAAAGAATGGAGTGCCCAGATAAATTTGCTGGAAGCCAGGCTGGACAATCTCGGCGCCGACCTGAAAGTCACGCGCGCCGAGCAACTCCATGAATTACGTGCCAAGCATCGCGCTGCCGCGGAAAAGATGAAGGAACTTGGAAAGTCAACTGGCGAAGCTTGGGAACAGGCCAAGGGAACTGCCGACAAGCTATGGGACGATTTCAAGGCCGGCCTGACTGACGCCCAGTCAAAGTTCAAATGACACGGGAATTCTGCGCCTGAGGGCGCCTACCCTCTGCACACTTTCCAAACCGGTATCGGCCGGTATTAATAAGTGGCCTCGTCCAGTGCTACGTTTGTCTTATAGCCACTTGCAGCGCGTAGTAGATTGTCATCTGGACTGGCGCATCGATCCGTTCGCTACCGCACGCAGGAAAGACTTCCTTATGGCTGCGATCGGCCACCCATTCTGTTGTGAAACTGCCCATACACCGGGGCGCTGGCCGCTACGGACCTGATGGAGCTAGGCCTCAACAGGCATCATTTCCCGTTGCCCACAAATGACGCTTTGGCGGGATATCCTGACGTGCCGGCACGAATGCGCTTGTTTTGCCAGACGCCGTCGAGTTGCGCGGCGACCTGATAAGTACCTGGTGACAGCTTCAGGTAAAGCAGAGGCCCCGCGCTGACACCGGAAAAGAGCTCGCGACCATTCACTGTGGACACCGTAAACGGAATATCGGCAAGATAGGCCCCCTGGGGGTTGCTGAACATCAGATGCACGTTATAGGCTGCCGCCGATTTGCGCATTTCATCGCGCGCTTCGTCACTGACGCCACCACTGATCCATGGGATATGTTCTTGCGGCGCACTGGTCACGTTTTGCTTGGCCACTTCACCGATCGTCTCGGCCGACAGCGGCGCCCAGTAAGCGGCGACAACCAACGCCAGCAGCCCACTCCGCATTGCTTTAGTGATTTTTGCCATGCTTGCGCCCCTCGTTGTGATTAACGTGATCAGAATTACGTTCCCGGTAACGAGGCGCGTATTGCTTCTCGTACCAGCTATCCTTCACGAAAAAAACCTGCCGGTTACAGGCGTTGTAGGCACCGCAGTGCTTGCCCCAGTTTTTGGCGTGACCTGGCGGCACACGCAGGTACAACGGCGGGCTGTCATACCCGACTCGCGGTTGGCGATATATGACTTGGGGCGGGGGATATCCGCCGATGTCCAGTTGGCCGTAAAAACCAGGTTGGCCAATACTGACCGAAACGCCAACGTCACTGGCGTTCGACGGGCCAGTTGCAGCAACCAGCAATACAGCGAGCAGAAAAAATTTCACTTTGTATGTCCTTCTTGTGTCACAGCGACTACTTCTTTTCACCCTTGGCGGCATCCTGGATGTTGTCGCCGGCCTTCTCGATCGTCTGACCGACTGATGCGGCTGCCTTGTCTACTTCCTTGCCGGCCTTTTCGACCGGTCCTTCCTTTTGTTGACACCCGGACAAACTAACGAACAAGGCGCTCACCAGCACGAAAACACTGAGGGTTTTTCCTGTTTTGATCATTTCCATCTCCTGGTAAAAATTGTCCTGAATGGGAGAGACTGGACGGATATCGCCTGCAAGCGAATCCGGTAGGCGATCAACAGAAATCCCCCAGCCATGCTGGCCGGTAGTTCGCTGTTGACCACCGCTCGCCCTTACTTGCTGACCTCATGGCCAATGACACCGCCGACAACGGCGCCGCCGATGGTTCCTGCTGCACTGCCGCCGGTCAGAACGGCACCGCTAACGGCGCCGGCGCCAGCACCGATCGCAGTGTTTTCACCCTGCGACATGCCGGCACAAGCGCTCAAGCCGAGCAACATGGTTGCCGTAACGGCAAAGAGTGCGGATCTCTGGATTGTCTTCATGGGATTACCTCTTTCTCAATCAAATCACTTCGATCCCGGCCATTCCTGGCCGGGTGGACCGGCTACTTGCCGAACTGGTCTTTGGCCTGCATCAGGCAGTTGTCCTTTGCACCGCCCAAAAAGGTGTCGCACTTTTCCTTCGCCACCGCGTACTGCGCGTCCGTCTTGTCAACTGCGGCGTCCTTGCGGGCTTCGGCGGTCTTCTCACTGGCATCGCTGCGCGCCTCGGTCGTCTTCTCGTTAGCCATCGTATTGGCATCTGAAGTCTTCATCTGAGCTTTGGCATCGGCGATCGCAGTGGTTTGCGCCGCCTTGGCCTCCTTGACGCAGACATCCTTGGTATTGCCGGCCAAGTCGTCGCATTTCTCCTTGGCAACACCGTAATCAGCATCGGCCTTGGCGACGTGCGCCTGGTAGCGGTGCTTCGGTGTCGGTTGATAGCTGGCCTCAAGTTCCGCGGTGGCAACCTTCTCCTTGCCCTTGGCCTCAGCCTTGCAGATATCGCTGGCGTTGCCCGACAGGGAACTACAGGCCGCCTTGTCTGTTTTGTACATGGCAGAAATCTTGTCTTTCCCAGCTTTGTAATCAACTTTTGAGATGCCTTCAGCCATGGCACCGGCACTGAAAGCGAGGGTGACCGCGAGTGCGACCGCATTGATGTTGAGTTTGTTCATGTTGTTCCTTAAGGTTGATCCTGATGCCGCAGCATGGCATGCCACTCTCATCGCCGAAACCGCACAACGCAATTGCTGCGCGCATCCCTTACAGCACGAAGTTGCACTGCCATTGGCCCCGATCAATCCAGTGTAGGGAGGAAGTCTTATGCTCTCTGTCCTCTAGCGCACATAGGTGCGAATTTTCAAGGCAATGGCCGACAAAATCATCGAGCAGCCGGAATAACGCAGTTCGAACTGCCTAATGGACTCAAGTGCTTACCCCGAACAAGGCTCCGATGCCGGCTGTGACGGCCATCGCCAGAGCACCCCACAAGCCGACCCGCAGGGTGGCAACAAATACGGGAGCGCCACCCGCAGCGGCAGCCAGCGAACCCAGCAACGCCAGAAAAAGTAGCGCGCTGCCCGCCACCGCCCAGACCAAGATAGATGCCGGCACCAGCAACACCACCAAGAGGGGCAGCGCGGCGCCAACCGAAAATGTTGCTGCAGAGGTCAGCGCCGCTTGCAGCGGTCTTGCGGTCAACGTATGGGAAATACCCAATTCCTCACGCGCATGAGTTCCCAGCGCGTCGTGCGCCATCAGTTGCGTGGCGACTACTGCGGCGACTTCATGCGAGACGCCACGCGCAACATAAATCGCCGTCATCTCTGCAAGTTCATGCTGGGGATCGCTAGCCAGTTCGCGCCGCTCGCGGTCCAGATCGGCGCGCTCGGTGTCGGACTGCGAACTGACGGAAACATATTCCCCGGCGGCCATTGATGACGCCCCGGCAACCAGGCCGGCGACGCCGGCGATCATGATGCTTTTTGCATCCGCGCCAGCGGCGGCGACCCCAAGGATAAGACTGGAAGTGGAGACGATCCCGTCATTTGCGCCCAGCACCGCTGCTCGAAGCCAGCCGATACGTTCAGTCCGGTGTAGTTCAGAGTGTCTGGTTGGTAATTTGGTTGGCATTTGAGCAACTCCGGAATTGAAACGATGCGAGCCACCGGCGGCGGCGAAAACAACTGCCGCCCGCGGCTCGTCATTTGGGGAGATTTAATTGAAGCCGGGGCTTGGCGCATTGGTGTACGGAACAAAGGCAACCGCGCAGGGCTGCCTTGCCTAGCATTACCAAGGTACTGAGCAGGACTCTATGAGCGCGGCTCACATCGAGCCGCGATTCAGACCGTCTTCAGGACGGTCAGCCCTTCAACTGAGACTTGAAGTAATTGAACGAATGGGTAAATGCGTCGCGGATCTTTTCCATTTCGACAACCATGGCTTCCCACTTGTCTTCGCCGCTGACTTTCAGCTCATCAAGCTTGGCGACAGCGAGTTTGGATTGATGACGCAGCTTGCCCATTTCTTCCTTGTACTTGTCGCGCGCATCCGCCTTTGCTTCCTTTGCCTTTGCTTCAAGTTCGTCCATCTTTGCATTCAACTCATCGAGTTGAAGTTTCATTTTCGCAGCATATTCGTCTCTTTTGGACATAGCACTCGCTCCTTGTTGTTGAAAACCGGTTGGGCCTGGATTGGTTTGGCAATCAGGCTTGGCAATTTGAATTTTCCCTGCATTGGCGACCAGAAGTCTGTTCGCTAACACACATTAGGGATTACCTGAGCAAGCCACGATTTCCGCACGACCTGTCATAAATATGCTGAAAAACGAGCGGATTTCGCACATTGGCCGCGAGAAGATTAGGCTAACTCTGCACAACCGTCTCGGCCATGGCTTTCGCGTCAAGGTCCGCATCGTCGTATGGGAAGATGCAAAGGCGGTGACCCTGCCATCGAGAGCACTATTTCGCTAGGACGGCAACTGGGCCGTCTTTGCCGTAGAGAGTGGCCGGAGTCAACGGAAAAAATCAACGTGAGGCACAACAACGTCAAGCTGGCCCAGGTTGTTGGCGGCAACGAAGCCGGGACCCATATCATTCGTTATCCGAATCCGGACATCAAAGATGGGGACCGCGTGGTGCAGAGGCAATGAGAGTCGAGATCGGCGGAGAAGCATTGGGCCGCGAGGCTAAAGAGGGGCTGGAATACGCGTTTGAGTATTTCGGAAACTGACGTTCTCGGCCAAGTTGCCGCCAACGTCCGTAAACCGACGGTTAACTGCCGTATTCCCTGAACTGGTTGTATGACCGGATTGGCCGATGACCTGCCGGTGTTGAGTGATTGTGCAATGAAAAGAGGGAGCTAAATGCTCCCTCTTTTCCTTCCAAACTCGTTTCACGAATTTTTTGTTCGAGGGGTACCAAGATTTACGACTTTATTGTTCGCTTTACGAGTTTTTTATCCTGAAATAGGCACCTTAGTTCCTAGGGTGCCCTTTTCATTGATTGAATACATTCGGCGTTACGAATAAAT
>CAVUJN010000029.1:0-12206 GCA_963741765.1 uncultured beta proteobacterium | reverse complement strand
CGGTGCGCTCGCTGTCACCCGTGGCCATGATGATGTGCAGGCCCTCTGCATGCAACGCCTTGAGCGCCGCAGACGTCGTTTCCTTGACCGGATCGGCGACACTGACTAGACCGGCGATCTCACTACCGATCAGGACAAACATCACCGTCTCGCCCTGGTCACGCCGCGCGTTCGCCGTCTCAACGAGCCGTCCACCATCCTGTCCGAGCTCGGCCAGCATTTTTGCGTTGCCCAGTGCGACTGCTTTGTTATCAACCATCCCTTTGACACCCATGCCGGTCATGGCTTCAAACGCTTCGGCTTTGGCCAGTTCCACGCCGCGCGCTTCGGCACCGGTGACGATCGCTTCGGCCAATGGATGTTCCGAGCCGCGTTCGAGGCTGGCGGCGAGCCGCAATACTTCAGCCTCGTCGTGTCCGTTCGTTGGTAAAACGGCAACCAGCTTCGGCTTGCCGACAGTCAGCGTTCCAGTCTTGTCGACAATCAGGGTGTCTACTTTCGCAAAGCGCTCCAGTGCCTCGGCGTTCTTGATCAGCACACCGGCCTGTGCGCCACGTCCGGTCGCCGTCATGATCGACATCGGCGTTGCCAGTCCCAGCGCACATGGGCAGGCGATGATCAGCACCGCAACGGCGGAAACCAAAGCGTAAGCCAAGGCCGGCGGCGGACCCCAGATCGCCCAGCTGATGAAGGCAAGAATGGCAATGCCGATCACGACGGGAACGAAGATGCCGGCCACGGAATCGGCGACCTTCTGAATCGGTGCGCGAGAACGCTGCGCATTGGCCACCATGTCAACAATCTGGCTCAACAGGGTGTCTGCACCAACCCGTCGTGCCTCGATCATGAATGACCCCGTTCCGTTGATCGTTGCCCCGGTCACCGCATCGCCGGTGACCTTCTCGACCGGTACGGGCTCTCCCGAGATCATCGATTCATCAACCGATGAGCGGCCTTCGACAACGACCCCGTCGACCGGCACCTTGTCGCCTGGACGCACCCGCAGGCGATCGCCAACAGCCACGTCTTCGAGCGGAACGTCTTCTTCGCTGCCATCGGCACGGATTACTCGCGCCGTCTTGGCGCCGAGATCGAGCAATGCCCGAATCGCCGACCCGGTACGCTCGCGGGCGCCGAGTTCCATGACCTGGCCCAGCAGGACCAGCACCACGATCACTGCACCCGCCTCGAAATATACGCCCACATGCCCTTGCGCATCACGAAAGCCAGCGGGGAATATCTCCGGCACGAAAACCGCGACGACACTGAAGAGGTAGGCCGACGCCACGCCCATGCCGATCAGCGTGAACATGTTGAGACTGCGGTTGACGACGGATTTCACGGCACGTACAAAGAACGGCCAGCCGGCCCAGAGTATGACCGGTGTGCCCAAGGCAAGTTCGACCCACTGTGCAGCGCGTTCGCCGAGTGCCTCGCGAACGAATCCAAGGCCAACCAACGGACCCATGGTCAGCAACAAAAGTGGAATTGTCAGGACGGCGCCAACCAGGAAGCGGCGTTTGAAATCGACCAGTTCCGGATTCGGTCCGTCGTCGATGGCCGGCACACCCATCGGCTCCAAAGCCATGCCGCACTTCGGACAGTCGCCAGGGGCGTCGCGAATGATCTCGGGATGCATGGGACAGGTGTACTGCGTGCCTTGCGGGGCAGCTGCCGCGGTCTTCTTATGAGCCCCTGTCAGATAGTGCTCAGGGTTTGCCGCGAATTTGTCATGGCATTTCTGCGAACAGAAATGATAGGTTGTGCCGGCATGCTCCAGGCTCGGCTTGCCGGCGCCGAGTGTGACGGACATGCCGCAGACCGGGTCTTTGGCGCTACCGGCGAGCGGTGCTTCCGGAATGTCGGACAAGTGGTGCTGTGGACCGTGGCCCGGTGCCGAAACGGAGGAATGCTTCATTTATGTACCTCGCTTTATAGACGATGTACAGACCCGAGCACCGACCGAGGTCAATAACTGCTCCACCGGGTATCAGGTCCGATACGCTTGCTGGCGGGTATTCGGCGAGTTTTTATGCCTACATACTCCTGGCTTAGCGCTTCAGATCGTCGAGTCGCTTCAGGTATTCATCGCGTTCGATCTTTCCTTCCGCATAACGTTCGTCGAGAATTTCACGCGCACTGCGGCGTGGCGCCTTGTTCTTTCCCCCGATAAACAGGCGAACCACCAAGACGATTAGTAGAATCGGAATCAGCCACATCAGAATCATGCCCGGCCATCCCCATGCCATTCCATGTTCATATCCGTACATGATTCTCCCAGGCGGCCATTAACTACTTTGCGATATCAGGCGTTGCCGCCCGAGATGGCTCAGGCGAGCACGCGCGAACCACCCGCTATTTCGCGGGAGTAACTGCTTGTCCATGCATCCCGGGCATTTGTCCAGCCATCCCGGGGCCACCATGCATGCCACCGCCCATCATGCCCGGCCCACCGGCACCACCGCCCATCGGGCAACCGGTGTTGAAATCTTTCATCATGGCCTGCATATCCTGCATCTGCGCCGACATGATCGGCATTCGAGCCGCAGGATCCGTGGTCTGTTGCATCGCCTGCATCCGCGCCTGCATGGCTTGCATTCGAGCCTGCATCTGGGGTTGCATTTGCGCCGTCATTGGCGCCGGGGATACAGGTTCCGCCGCAAACAGGACTGCAGGAGCGGTAAGCGCTGCAGCAATGGCAATGGCGATCGAACTCTTTCGGATGGTTTTCATGGTGATTCCTTTCAAGTGCTTGAGCGTGTTGGACTACGAATCAATGTCGGGCGAAGGTAGATGTCTTGCCATCGTTTCCGATAAGCAATATCTCGTAAGGCGCATTACCGGGTATGTCCATTCCAGGGGCGCTCTGCGGCATGCCCGGCGACACCAGGCCCTTGGCGCGAGGCTTTTCAGCCAGAAGTCGTTTCACATCGCTAGCGGGCACATGACCTTCGACCAGATAGCCGCTGACTTCAGCGGTGTGGCAGGAACCCATCCCCAGAGGAACCCCGAGACGAGCTTTGTGTGTGGCGACATCATCGGTGTCATGCGTGACAACCGAAAAGCCGCTGGCTTTCATGTGCTCGACCCATTTTCCGCAACACCCACAGGACGGGCTCTTGTATACCGTTACCGTCGGCAATGCCGTTGCCGCCCAGGCTGTTGGCGCAACCAGCGCGAGAAAGACTGCCACACGGATGGAGGACTTCATTTGAGCTTCCCTTCATTCAGTTGACACCAGTGTGGTCCACCATTCCCAACAGCAAGCTGACGTCGAGATTACATTTCTGACATTTGGTGGATCAATGCATATGGTCCGTATGTTCGTCCTTGACTGCAGCAAGCGGCGTGAAGCGCGCCTGCTCTGGCGTTTTACCGGGTAGCGCAATAGAAACGATGGCTTTCATGTCCGGTGTAGAGGCATATTTGCCCAAGCCCTTCAGCCGATTCTCACCGTCCGGAGCCAGGCTGACCGACACCTTTGTCTTGCCGCTGAGAATCGTTACCGTGCCGGTGGCGCCGGTTGACGGAATTTTTGACCCCGCATGATCCGTGAGATAAACGATTACCGGATTGTCCTTGGCTTCCTTGCTGTCCTTGGCCACAATCAGTTCAAAATGATAGACGCCCGCCATGCGCATCTGGCCGCCATTGGCCGTCTTCTGGGTATCCAGGTACTCGTCGCTATGCGCCAGGGCGGCGCTACTCGCGAAAAATGCGGCGAGTAAAGCGGTTACAGGAATCAGGTTTTTGATCGATTTCAATTGAACTCTCCTTGGGTTGATTTCAGAAACTTTCCTGTGATTGGTCGGCCAGTAACCGGTCCAGCGATGGCTTGCCCCACAACCAGAACATCAGTGGCGTAAGCAGGGAATCGAGCAGCGTGGAACTGACCAGGCCGCCAAAGATCACCACGGCCACCGGATGCAGCACTTCCTTGCCCGGCGCATCGGCTGAGAGCAGCAAGGGCAGCAACGCGAAGGCCGCCACCAGCGCCGTCATCAGCACCGGCGTGAGCCGCTCCAGCGACCCGCGTACGATCATCTTCTGGCTGAAGGTTTCACCCTCGAAAGCACAGAGATTGATGTAATGACTGATCTTCAGGATGCCGTTGCGGGTGGCGATGCCGGTGAGCGTGATGAAGCCGACCAGCGCGGCGACTGACAACGGCTGTCCGGATATCCACAAGGCGATCACGCTGCCGACCAGCGCCAGCGGGATATTGCCCATGATGATCAGGGTCAGGGTTGCCGAGCGGTAGCGACTGTAAAGGACCATGAAGATCATGGTCAGCGATATCGTAGCGAGCACGGCGATCAGCCGTGATGCCTGCTCCTGTGCCTGGAACTGACCTTCCAGAGCGGTAAAGTAGCCCTCGGGGAGCGGCCTGGCGGCCAGTTCCCCGCGAATATCGGCGATTACTTTCGACATGTCACGGCCATCGGTGTTGGCCGAGAGCACGATGCGGCGGCGTGAATTCTCGCGGCTGACCTGGTTGGGACCATCGGATTCGTCAACACTGGCGATCTTGGACAGCGGCACCGCGCCGGTCGGCGTCTCGATCAACAGGCCGGCCAGCGCCTGCGGACCACGCGCCGTTTCCGGCAGGCGCACCAGCAAATCGAAACGGCGATTGCCTTCGACAATCTGCGTGATGCGTTCGCCGTCGATCATCTGCTCCAGGCTGCGCAGCAGGTTGCCGGGCGCCACGCCGTAGCGCGCCGCTTGTTCGTAATCGACACGAATCTTCACCTGCGGAATCAGCACCTGCTTCTCGATCTGCAAATCGGTGATGCCTGGAATCCTGGCGAGCCGGTCGCGCAGGTCAGCGGCAAGACCGCGCAACGTATCCAGGTCGTCGCCATAAACTTTGAGGGCGATCTGTGCGCGGACGCCGGAAAGCAAGTGATCGAGGCGGTGCGAAATCGGCTGCCCGACATTACTCACCCCGGGCAGCGCCGAGAGCCGGGTACGGATATCGGCAATGATGGTTTCGCGACCGCGCCCGGAAGCCTTGAGATCCACCTCCATCTCGGTGTAATGCACCCCCTCGGCATGTTCGTCGAGTTCGGCCCGTCCAGTCCGGCGGCCAACCTGGGTCACCTCGGGCACCTGCATCACCAGTTGCTCGGCCAGCGTGCCGATGCGATTGGATTCGGTCAGCGAAGTCCCCGGATTGAGCAGCACGTTAACAGTGAGGGTGCCCTCGTTGAATGGCGGCAAAAAAGAGCGTGGGAAAAACGGCACACTCGCCGCGACGATGATGACCACGGCCAGCGCCCAGGCGAGCAGGGTACGCGCACGGTCGAAGGACCAGTGCAACAGTTTTGCATCCTGGCGTTTGAGCCAGACAACCAGCGGACTGTCGCCAGCGTGCAGCTGCTTCATGCGCGGCAGCAGGTAGTAGGCCATTACTGGCGTCAGCGTCACCGAAACGATCATGCTGGCGAGAATTGAAACGATATAGGCCACGCCCAGCGGAGTGAACAAGCGTCCTTCGATACCGGGGAGCACAAACAGCGGCACGAACACCAGCACGATGATTACCGTGGCATAGACAATGGCCGAGCGCACTTCCAGCGTCGCGGCGGCGATCACCTCCGCCACTGGGCGTGGCGCCGCGGCCAAACGGTTCAACTTGAGCCGGCGCAGCACGTTTTCGACACCAACAACGGCATCGTCTACCAGTTCGCCAATGGCGATGGCCAGGCCACCGAGGGTCATGGTGTTGATCGACAAGCCGAAGTAATGGAAGACCAGCGCCGTGGCCAGCAGCGACACCGGGATCGCCATCAGCGAAATGACGGTGGTGCGGACATTGAGCAAAAACAGGAACAGGATCACCGCAACCAGGATGGCCCCGTCGCGCAGCGCTTCCTCGACGTTGTTCACCGAGTGCTCGATGAAGTCGGCTTGCTTGAAGAGGAAGTTGGGCGCTTCGACCCCCTGGGGCAGGCTTTTGCTCAGTTCTGCGACAGCCTTTTCAACTTCGCGAGTAAGGGCCACGCTGTCGGCGGCGGGCTGCTTCTGAACCGACAGGATGACTGCCGGCTTGCCTCTGTAACTGCCATCGCCGCGCTTGATTGCCGGCGCCAGCCTGACGTCGGCCAGTTGCTTGAGCAGGATGGGCTGACCATTTTTAACCGTCACCACGACGTTCTGCAAATCCTCGATCCGTGAATTGCGGCCAATCTGGCGAATCAGGAATTCGCGGCCTTGGGCTTCGAGAAAACCGCCACTGGTATTGGCGCCAAAATCCTTGAGGGCCGCTTCCAGTTTCTCGCGTTCAACACCCAAAGCCTGCAACTGGCCCGGCTTGAGCTCGACACGGTATTGCCGTACCTCGCCACCAATAGGAATGATCTGGGCAACGCCCGGGATGGTCAGCAGGCGCGGGCGGACGACCCAGTCGGCGAACTCGCGTACCTGCATCGGGCTGACCTTGTCGGGGTCGGCCGGAATCGCTAACAGGAGGATCTCGCCCATGATCGACGAAATGGGGCCAAGCTGCGGCACAATGCCAGGTGGCAGTTGTTCGCGCACCAGGTTCAGCCGTTCGGCAATCTGTTGTCGGTTGCGGTAAATATCCGAGCCCCACTCGAACTCGACATAGACAATGGACAGACCGATTCCTGAAACCGAGCGAACACGGGTGACCCCCGGCATGCCATTCATTCCCGATTCGATGGGAAAGGTCACCAGTTGCTCGACTTCTTCCGGTGCCATTCCACCAGCCTCGGTCATCAGAGTGACCGTTGGCTTGTTGAGGTCCGGGAATACATCCACCGGCATCTTGCTCAGTGTCAGCGCACCGTAAATCACCAGCAGCAGTGATACCCCAAGAACGATCAGCCGCTGCTTTAGGCTGGTGCGGATGATGAAGTCGAACATGTCAGCGCACCTGCGAGAGCAAGCCGGCGCCTTCGGTTACCACGCGGTCACCGTCATGCAAACCTTCCGTAATGGCGACGTTGGCGGCATCCAGCGACTGGACATGCACCTTGCGTGCGATGAAGCGTTCTGCCTCGGCATGGACCCAGACGGCGGTTTCGCCGGTGCCAACTTTGGTCAGCGCCTGCCGCGCCACTGCCGCGCCCTTGGTTCCCCGTGCCGTGCGCACCATGACTTTTACCGGCTGGCCCACCGCCACGCTGGCATCGCGCGTGGTGATGTTGAACAGCAGCGGCAGCGCCTGTTCGCGCAGTTGCCGCCCGCCGCCGACGAACTTAAGTTCCAGGGCTGTGGTGTTATCGGCCAGGGCGCTGGCGCCAGTGATTGAGGAGGCCAGGCTAGCATCGTAGGCCAGTGCTTCGACGGAAAGACGCTCCGGGTCAACGATTTCGAACAGGATTTCCTTCGCCTCGACCACCTGTCCGGCGACGACGCTGCTGGCACTGATAACCCCGGCGACCGGAGCCTTCAGCGATACCGCCGAATCGACACTGGCACCAACAAAGGCGCGTCGCTTTTTCAAGGCATTATGTTCGATCCTGGCCGCCTCGATTTCCTTTTGCGGCAAGGCCCCTTCGAGCTGTTCGAATCGTTTGACGCGACTGGCGGCAATGGCGAGCTGGGCTTCCAGTTCGGCCAGTTGCGCGTACTGGTTGCCGCGCTCGATGGCGCTCGCGGTGGGCTGCAGATAGGCCAGCACTTCGCCCTCGGCCACCTTGCGGCCCGGCACCGGCATACCCTTGGGGCCCGGCAGGACGCTGCCGGATTGCGTCGCCTGGACGCGGCCACCGGCATCTGGGCTGGGAATGACCTTGCCGTTAAGCTCGACGGTGGCGGACAGTTCGCCGTGACGAACCGGGCTGGTGCGTATGCCCAGTTGGCGCTGAACCGGCTTTGGCACGAACAGGCTGCCATCGGCCAGACGCTGCGGCGCCGCCGCTGCCAGTTCCCCGCCGCCGGCCTGGCCCGCGATCGTGGCATTGGGGACTGCGGATTTCTTGTTGTCCTGGCTGTGATCCTCATCGCCGTGCGCGAATGCGCTGCTTGCGGCAAGCGCCAATGATGCCAAAATCAATATCGTTGCCAGCTTGTGCATCAATGGGCTCCCTTTGACTTCTTGGGGCGACGAGCCATCCACAACGCGGCACCGGCCAGTGCCAGCAAACCAGCGCCCGACCAGGCCACCCACTCGCTCCTGTCGTGGGCATGGGCAACACCTGCCGTCGGTGGCGTGAGATCCAGCGTAGCCAACATCAGGTCGGCGCTGTCTTCAGTCTCAATGGAAATCGTCAGCGGGTGTTTTTCGGGAGTGATCGCCGCGGCATCAACGGCATAAACGCCAGGTGAAGACTCGGGTGCTACCCCCTTTAGCCCTCCTCCTTCGATCTCCACCTTGGCGCCGATAACCGGCGCATTGCTGGCAAAGTAATCGAGGTAGAGGAGCAATTTCTTGTTCTCTAGTACCGCCACGGCTTCGAACTCATCCGAGTTTGTGGTGGCACGAGGCGAGATTGATCGAACGACAATCGGCGACGCTGCGCCGTGGTCTTCGCCACCATGCCCCAAGGCGACCGGCGTCACGAAGACCAGAGCCGATGCAACAAGTACAACCAATTTCACGGCATGACTCCCAGGGCTTGATTCAGGCGCGAGATCGACGCCATGCGGGCAATGTGCTGGCGGTCGTAGGTATTTTCGGACTCGAAGGCAGCGGCACGGATACGTAGCAGCGTCGCCAGATCGGATTCGCCGAGGGAAAATGATTTCTCAGCCAATCTCATGTTGTCGATGGCCAAGCTGCGTCGCTCCCTGGCCATCGACAATTGCCGTTCCGCCCCTTCCAGTGCGTGGCGTGCACGTTCCACTTCCTGCGGGCCGCGCATTTCGGCCCGGCGCATTTCCGCATCAGCCTGTTCGGCAGCGGCTTGCGCCGCCGATGTGTCGCGCCGCACTTGCGGTCCGGAGGAGAAGGGGATTTTCAGTTTGACGCCAACGATGTTGTCGTAGGACTCGGTGGAGTCGCCGCGCTCGCGAAGCGCTCGCAATGTAAGTTCCGGTGCTGCGCGGCGCTGTTGCTCGGAAACCTTGAGCCGCGCTCTGGCGCTGCGCGCAGCCGCTGTGGCGGCAGCAATTTGAGGATGGAGTTCAGCTGACGCAGGGGCACCAGGCAGGTTAAGCCCCTTGGCCAAAGGTTCTTCCACGATATCCCCGGGTACGACACCTCCGGTCAGGAAACGGAGTGCCTGTTCGGCCTGGAACAACAGTGTTTGGGCTTCGACCATCTCGGCTTCGGCAGCGAGCACTTCGCCACGCGCCAGGTTCGCATCGATGCGCGAAAGCTCGCCCACCTTGAAGCGCTTCTGTACGTCGACGTTGAGCGCCCGGGCGGTGTCGACTCTGCGTGCCGACAAGGCCAAGCCGGCGCGTGCCGCGGCCAGCGACCACCATGCCTCGCGGACCTCCCCGGCCACCTCGAGCCGTATTGCTGCGCGACGGGCAGTTGCTTCGGCAAGTTGACTTTCCGCCTCGGCACCGCGTGCGTCTCTTTGTCCGGGCAACCAAAGCGGTACCGCCAGTTCAACTTCCCATTCCTGCTTGCCGGTGTTGTTACCCTGCCGATCGTTGAGATTGCCAACCGAGACAGAAAGTGGTTCCGGCGTCAGACTGCTGGCCAGATCCTTGGCGGCGTTTGCCTCGGCATCACGGGCATCCATCCCGGCGGCCCGGGGGCTCAAGCGCCACGCCTGTTCCACGGCGCCAGCAAGGCTTGTGGGTGGCTCGCCAATCTGGCCGGCAATGGCCGGAACGTTCAGGACCAGCGTAAGGGTGCATACGAGTGCCCTGCAGTTCCACGCGTGACCATTCAATACCATGACGAATACGCTTGTTCGTTGAAGTGTGACGCGCATTGTGTGCATGGCTCCCCAACGCAAAGCTGACCTGGGGATTACATTTATGTAATGTTCAGCGGCTTCTTGTCGAGGTGGCGCACAATTACGATCGAGATCCTGAAGGGCAGAACGAGACAGGGCTATGAAAATCCTGGTTGTGGAAGACGAACCGAAAACGGGTGACTATCTAAAGCAGGGGCTTACCGAAGCCGGCTTTGTCGTCGATCTGGCACGCGACGGCCTGGATGGCCTGCATCTCGGTGAGACAGGCGAATACGATTTGGCGATTCTCGACGTGATGTTGCCAAAACTCGATGGCTGGCGGATTTTTGAAGGATTGCGCCGTGCTGGTCGGGAGATGCCGGTTCTCTTTCTCTCCGCGCGCGACCAGGTTGAAGATCGAGTCAAGGGCCTTGAGCTGGGTGCTGACGATTATCTGGTGAAACCATTCGCCTTTGCCGAACTGCTTGCCCGGGTCCGTACCTTGCTGCGGCGCGGCAGTCGGAGCAAGGAAGCGGAGCATTTGCACGCGGCCGATCTCGAACTGGATTTGCTGCGCCGCCGTGTCACACGCGGTGGGCATCGCATCGACCTGACTGCGAAGGAGTTTGCGCTGCTCGAACTGCTGCTGCGCCGTCGCGGCGAGGTGCTTCCGCGCTCGTTGATCGCATCGCAGATCTGGGACATGAACTTCGATAGCGACACCAACGTGATCGATGTTGCGATACGCCGCCTACGTGCAAAGGTTGACGACAGTTTTGAGCCAAAATTGATTCGTACCGTGCGGGGAATGGGTTACGTGCTGGAGGACAGCGCTGAATGAAGCGCCGCAACCATTCGATCACCATCCGCCTGACGTTACTGTTCGCTGCCATCTCTACGGCCGTTCTGTTAACGCTTGGCCTGTTTGTCGGCCATGCGGTAGAGCAACATTTCGTCGAACAGGATATGGAGTTGATGACGGGAAAGCTGCAGCTGGTCGGCCGTTTGCTGGAAAAGGTTCGTACATCGGCCGATCTGGATTTGCTGCCGACGCTACTCGAAGACGCCCTGGTTGGCCACCACGGTCTCGAACTACTGGTGCGCGGCCCCGATGACACAACGCTGTTTGCCACTCACCATGCCGGGTTTCCGTCAGATTTTCTTGAACGTAGTGCCATTCAGAATCCCCCACAGATACAGGTCTGGCAGGAAAGCGGAACTCATGGCCCGCAGCCGCGACGTGGCATTGCAGCCGTCCTCTCTACAGGGATTTCTGAACTGCCGCCACTGGTCGTCGCAGTGGCGGTCGACATCGCCTTTCATGAGCATTTCATGGCATCGTTCAGGCAAACGCTTTGGCTGTTCGTTGCAATTGCGGCTGCTCTGGCCGGCGTACTCGGCTGGGTCGCAGTAAGGCACGGACTGGCCCCGTTGCAAACCATCCGCCAGGGTGCGGCCAGTGTTACTGCCAGTCGGCTCGACTATCGCCTGGCGGTCGATTCGGTTCCCGTAGAACTGGCAGAGCTCGCCGAAACCTTGAACGACATGCTTTGTCGTCTGGAGGATTCATTCAAGCGACTGAAAGATTTCTCTTCAGACCTGGCTCACGAACTGCGTACGCCAATCAGCAACCTGATGACTGAAACCCATGTGGCTTTGTCCAAAGCGCGCACCGCCGATGAATATCGAGATGTTCTGGCCTCCAACGCCGAGGAGTATGAGCGGTTGGCGCGCATGATCGGTGACATGCTTTTCCTGGCTCAAGCCGACAACGGCCTGATCGTTCCGAATCGTGAGCCGGTTGATCTTGCCGCCGAGGTGCGCCAGCTGTTCGATTTCTTCGATGCGCTGGCCGAAGAAAAGGCGATCTGCTTCTCGCTGCAGGGTAGCGGACAGATTTCCGGCGACAAACTCATGCTGCGCCGGGCGCTGGCCAATCTGGTTTCGAACGCCATACGCCATACGCCACCGGGCGGCAGCATTTGTGTTCGTATCGAGGGCGATGGCAGTGGGGCAAGGCTTGCAGTCGAAAATTCCGGTGAGCCGATTCCGCCGGAACATCTGACTCGAATATTCGATCGCTTTTACCGCGCCGACCCGTCGCGTCACAGCAGCGGCGAAGGCGCCGGACTTGGTCTGGCGATTACACGCTCAATAATCCGGGCACATGGAGGGGACATTTCCGCTAAATCAGGCGATGGTGGTGTCTGTTTCGAGTTGCACATCGCCTGATCGGTAAATCGTGGCTCGCCAGTGTTTGCAAGGCACGATGACTCTTGCGAATCTTATGCGAAAGAAGTCGTTCATCCCATCAAGTTGTCAGTGGCCGGTCTGAAACCAGAACCGGCCATTTTTTATTGAGGGGCCACCGTCGGCTGAGGC
>CAVUJN010000028.1:0-63082 GCA_963741765.1 uncultured beta proteobacterium | reverse complement strand
CGTTGATGCTGGCGGGGTGCTCATTCCGACCGATGGTACCGATGTCGTAGTCGGTGTCGAGAACTTCAAGTTTGCCAACGGTACCTTCAGCGAGACTACCGTAATCAATCAGGCACCCGTCATCAGTTCCGATGGCGGTGGTGCCGAGGCCGCCAAGCTTGTGGACGAAAACACCCTGACCGTTACAACCGTGACAGCCACCGATGCCGACGTGCCGGCCCAGCTACTGAGCTTCTCGATTGCCGGCGGCGCCGATGCGGACTTGTTCGCAATCAATACGGACGGTGTGCTCAGCTTCGTCAACGCCCCGAACTTCGAGGCGGCGGCAGACGCTGGTGGCAACAATGTCTACGATGTCATCGTCCAGGTCAGCGACGGCATTGCGGTCGATACCCAGGCTTTGGCCGTAACCGTGACAAACGTAAACGAAGCGGCAACCGGGGCGCTGAACATCGCCACCTACACGCCACGCCCAACCGGCAATGCCAATGCCGTCAGCCTCACCGCGACCAACACCTTGGCCGATCCGGATGTGCCGGCACTGCCAGCCACCTTCCAATGGCAACGGTCCACCAACAACGGCGCGACCTGGGCCAACATTGTCGGGGCGATTGGCGCGACGACCGCCAATAACCTTAGCAACACCATGGTCCGCGTCGTATCGACCTACAGCGACCCGTTTGGTGAACAGACGGTCATCTCGCCGGAAACAGCCATCATTGGCAACGGCAACGGCAACACCCTGGCGGGCACCGCCGGCAATGACTTCCAGCTCGGCCTGGGCGGCAATGACACCCTGCAGGCATCTGCCGGAAACGACGTGATCGATGGCGGCGCCGGCACTGACACTTACAGTCTGGCCGGGACTAGCGCAGCAGCCAACGTGAACCTCACGGCAGGTACTGCATCGAGTGCGACTACTGGCAACGATACGCTGGTAAGCATCGAAAACGTGACCGGGAGCAGCGCTGCCAACGTGATCACCGATGCCATCGGAGCCAATGTCCTGAACGGTGCCGGCGGCAACGACACCTTTGTTTTGGTCGGCGACAATGTGCGCGACAACATTGTTGGCGGCAATGGCGCGGACACTGCAGATTATTCCTCAGCCACGACCAACCTGACAGTGGATCTGAGCAACGCAACCGCGACGGTGAATGGAAGTGGAACCAGCGCTGAAAACAGCGACACGCTAAATGGCATCGAGAACTTCATCGCCGGGTCCGGCAACGACAGCATCACGGGAACGGCATCGACCAATGTTTTGAACGGTGGGGCCGGCAACGACAGACTCACCGGCGGTCGGGGGCAGGACACCCTGACAGGGGGTACGGGAGCTGACGTATTCGTCTACAACAGCGCAATTACTCTTTTCACACGCTCTGGTGACTCAGACGTCGGTGCGGCCAACCGCGACATCATCACGGACTTCGTGAGCGGCACCGACAAGCTGGACTTCTCGACCATCGATGCCAATGCCAGTCTATTTAGCTTCGGCAACCAGGAATTCTCTGCCATCACGGAGGCAGCGGGTTCTGGTGGATTTACAGCAGCGGGTCAGCTGCACTACTTCTACGAAACCGTTGCCGGACAGGAATACACGGTGGTCGAAGGCAATACGGGGGGAATATTGGGTAACGACCCAGACTTCCAGGTCGCACTGGTCGGGCGTCACACCCTTCTGACCAGCGATATCGTGGCTTGAGTCGGGACCTTGCCGCAACAGCCAGCCGCTTTCCTAGGCTGCTTGTTGCGGCAACTTGATAGACAACCCCTTCTCATCAAAACGCGGAAGATTTCTCGGCAGCAGCCAGCACCCATTCAGACCAACAAGGGGGTGATGAATGGATAGCAAACAGGGGCAAAAATCATGGCGCTGAAAAACAGTCAGCCGAGTAACGAAATCATGGAGGCCATCACCGGCTTCAAGGGGGCTTTCAAGACGGTTGGCAGCTTCAGCGCCATCATCAACCTGATGCTGCTGGTTCCTTCGCTTTACATGCTGCAGGTATACGACCGTGTCTTGGCCAGCCGCAACGAAACGACGCTGTTGATGCTGACCCTGATGATGCTGGCGGCGTATCTGTTCACGAGTGCCCTGGAAATGATCCGCAGCTTTGTGCTCATCAGGCTCGGCTCGCAACTGGACATGCATTTGAACAAGCGGGTGTACACCGCAGCTTTCGAACAGAATCTGAAGCGGGCCGGGACGAGCGCCGGGCAGGCCTTGCAGGATCTGGCCAATATTCGCCAGTTCCTGACCGGCAACGGTTTGTTTGCCTTCTTCGATGCACCGTGGTTTCCCATCTACCTGCTGGTGATCTTCCTGTTTGACCCCTATCTGGGGTTGTTCGCCCTGGTTGGCACCATCCTGCTGATCGCTCTGGCCTATATCAACGAATCCGTGTCCAGGAAGCCGTTGTCGGAGGCTAACAGCATGGCCGTTTCGGCCAACCAGCTGGCGACCAACAATCTGCGTAACGCCGAAGTCATCGAAGCCATGGGCATGCTGCCCAATCTGATGAATCGCTGGTTCAAGATCCATGGGCGCTTCATCGAACTGCAGGGTGAAGCAAGCGAGAAGGCAGGAATCATCGGCGCCATCACGAAATTTTCCAGAATCTCCATGCAATCGTTGATTCTCGGCCTTGGGGCATTGCTGGTCCTGCAAGGGAAAATCACACCGGGCATGATGATTGTCGCATCGATCCTGATGGGGCGCGTGTTGAGCCCCGTCGAGCAATTGATCAATGTCTGGAAAAACTGGAGCAGTACGCGTAGCGCTTATGCGCGGTTGACCGAACTGTTGGCGACCAACCCGCCGCGCCGGGCCGGCATGCCACTGCCTAAGCCACTTGGTCAGGTTTCGCTCGAAGCCGTGACGGCGTTACCTCCGGGGGCTTCGGTGCCAGCCATCAAGAATCTGAGCATGAAACTTCTACCTGGTGACGTCCTGGGCGTAATTGGCCCCAGCGGCGCCGGGAAATCGACCCTTGCCCGCTTGCTGGTTGGCGTCTGGCCGGCAGCCGCTGGTTACGTGCGTCTGGATGGGGCCGACATCTACCAGTGGAACAAGGATGAACTCGGCCCAAATATTGGATATCTTCCCCAGGATATCGAACTGTTCGCCGGAACGGTCAATGAGAATATTGCGCGCTTCAGTGAGGTTGATCCGGCAAAGGTAGTGCAGGCAGCCCAGCGGGCTGGGGTGCATGAAATGATATTGCGGATGCCGCTAGGCTACGACACCCTGCTTGGTGACGGCGGCGCAGGCCTTTCCGGTGGGCAAAAGCAACGCCTCGGGCTGGCCCGTGCGATGTATGACGACCCGTCGCTGATCGTGCTGGACGAGCCAAATTCGAACCTTGACGAGGTTGGCGAACAAGGCCTGGTGCTGGCAATCGACGATTTGCGTAGGCGCGGCAAGACGATCGTCATGATCACACACCGCAGCAGCGTGCTGGCAGCGACCAACAAGATTCTGCTGCTGCTGGACGGCATGCCCAGATTGTTCGGTCCCAGCGCCGAGGTCATGGCGGAACTCATCAAATTGAAACAGCAACCGCCGGCTGCTCAACAAGAACCGATTACCGTAAATGAAGAGATGGCAACCGCCGAGGCTCGTTTGCCGCAGGCGGCGACATTTGAACCGGAGACCACGACATCATGAAACTGTTATCAGCGAATGCATCCGGGACCGGCATCCCGCATGGTGCCACCCTGAATGACGGGGTGAAGACGGACTATACCTCCTTCATCCGCTACGGTTGGTGGCTCGTATTGGGTGGCTTTGGCAGTTTTGTGCTGTGGGCATCACTGGCACCGCTCGACAAAGGCGTTCCGATGGGCGGCACGGTCACGGTGGAAACGAATCGTAAGGCCGTGCAGCATGAAGTTGGAGGAACGGTCGAGGCGATTCTGGTCAAGGAGGGCGATACGGTCAAGGCGGGAGATGTGCTGGTTCGCATGAACAGTGTCCACGCGACAGCCGAGGCCGAAATGTCTCGCGTCCAGTACTTTACCGCCCGTTCGGCCGAAGCGCGACTGCTGGCGGAACGGGATGGTGCGAAAACCATAAAATTCCCTGCGGAGTTGAACAACAACCGGAACGATCCGCGCATTGCCGAAAATATCGCCCTGCAGGAGCAGCTGTTCACCTCGCGTCGTGCCGCCTTAAAGAACGAGTTGGCCTCGATCGACGAAAACATCGCCGGCTTGGAAATTCAAAATGGCGGCCTGAATGAGTCCCGGCGAAACAAGCAACAACAGCTGAAATTTATCAAGGAACAACTTGACAGTATGCGCGACCTATCCCAGAAGGGTTTCGTTGCACGCTATCGCCTGCTGGATACGGAGCAGTCCTATGCCGAGATCAGTGGTGCGATTGCCCAAGATGCGGGCAATATCGGTCGTGGCACGCGGCAGGTCGCCGAATTGCGGCTGAAGCGCCAGCAGCGGATGGACGAATACCAGAAAGAGGTGCGAACCCAGTTGTCGGAAGTGCAAAAGGAAGCCGCCTCTCTTGGCAACCGGCTTTCCGGACTGGATCACGATCTGAAAAACGTTCAGATCAAAGCCCCCGTTGACGGCACGGTGATCGGATTGAACATCTTCACTCAAGGAGCGGTTGTAGCGGCCGGCTTCAGATTGATGGACATTGTTCCCCGCGACGACGAACTCGTCGTGGAAGGCCGCCTGCCTGTGCACCTGATCGACAAGGTACATCCGGAACTGGATGTCGAACTCATTTTCTCGGCGTTCAACCAGAACAAGACACCTCACATCCCGGGCGTGGTGATGCAGGTTTCGGCTGATCGTATGGTTGATGAAAGATCCGGCGAGCCTTATTACAAGCTGTTGGCAAAGGCAACGGCCGAAGGCATGAAGAAGATTGGAAGCCAGAAAGTACGCGCCGGGATGCCTGTTGATCTGTTTGTGAAGACTGGTGAACGCACGATGATGAATTATCTGTTGAAGCCTATAATTGACCACTTCAAAATGGCCATGACGGAAGAATAAATTTGTTCGATTCGTCACCGTAGCAATGCTTGATTAGGGTTCAGCTGCGGCTCGAAGGTGCCGTGCCGTTCGCGCGGGATTTCAATCGGCAGTTCGACGAATTCGCCCTTCAGCGTCCCAAGCTATCGTTCGAGCCGACTTCAGAGCCTACGGCGGCTGACCCGCCTAATGCCGCCGTTGGTGGCGCAGCACCCCAATGACCGCACTGGCCGAGAAGCTGGAGTAGATCGGCTGGCAGGTTTCAGAGTGATCCAGCACTTCAGTCGTCCGGTCTGGAGTGGAGATGAGTGGCAGGTTATGGCCGGGTCCTGAAATTCTCACGATCAACTTGATCGCTGAAAACCAGCCATTCGATTCCACCTGGCACGAGAAATTTAGATGTAACCGCCACGGGCAGCTGATGGCCGAACTGAGCCTTCAAGCCAGACTCTCGTGCCTTAGCTCCCCTTGTAGTCCGGCTTCCGCTTCTGCATGAAGGCGTCGATGCCTTCGCCGGCGTCGTCGCTCATCATGTTGCAGGCCATCACCTCGCCGGCGTAGGCGTAGGCCTCTTCCAGGCCCAGTTCGAGTTGCCGGTAGAACATGCCCTTGCCCATGCGGATGGCGACGGCGCTCTTGGTCAGGATGTTGCCGGCCAGGCGCTCGATTTCGGAATCCAGTGCATCGGCGGGAACGACCCGATTGACCAACCCTTTGGCCTTCGCTTCCATGGCATCGATGAAATCGCCGGTCAGCAGCATTTCGAGTGCCGCCTTGCGCCCCAGGTTGCGGGCCAGGCCGACGGCCGGGGTCGAGCAGAAGAGGCCGACGTTGATGCCGGAAACGGCAAAGCGCGCGACATCGGCAGCCACCGCCAGATCGCACATCGACACCAGCTGGCAGCCTGCTGCCGTGGCGATGCCGTGCACACGGGCAATGACCGGTTGCGGCATGCGGGTGATGCTGAGCATCAGGTCGCCGCACTGCTTGAACAGGGCCTGCATGAAGCACTTGTCGTGATTGGCGCGCATTTCCTTGAGATCGTGGCCGGCGCAGAAGGCCTTGCCGGCGCCAGCGATGACGACGACGCGCACTGCTTCGCTGGCGGCAATGTCATCCAGTTCGCCCTGCAGCGCGGTCAACATGTCTTTCGACAGTGAATTGAACTGGCCGGGCCGGTTCAGGGTCAGCGTCGTCAGGCCATCGGCGCGGTCGGTGCGCAGGACGAGGGGTTCTTCGAGGATCATTGCCGGTCTCCATGTGCGAACGAGCAGAAACGTTCAATCTAGCCGATGCAGGACAAAATGCAATCGGTGGCCGCCGTTGGGGCGGTAAAATTACCCCCATGAATCCCCCGCGTTACGTCCACCTCCGCCTCCATTCTGAGTATTCCGTAACCGACGGCATCGTCCGCATCGGCGACGCCGTCAAGCGTGCGGCGGGCGATGGCATGCCGGCACTGGCGCTGACCGATCTCGGCAACCTGTTCGGGCTGGTCAAGTTCTATACGGCTGCACGCGGCAAGGGGGTCAAGCCGGTAGCCGGCGCCGATGTCTGGATTGCCAACCCGGAGGCGCCCGAGAATGTCTGTCGCCTGCTCCTGCTGGCACGTAATCGGGAAGGCTTCAGGCAACTGTGCGAACTGCTGACCCGGGCCTATCTGATCGAAGGGCGGCGCGACCGGGCGGAAATCCGCCGCGAGTGGTTCGGCGAAATCGGCAGCGACGGCCTGCTCGCCCTTTCCGGCGCGCATCTCGGCGATGTCGGCGAGGCGCTGATCAACGGTAATTTCGACCTGGCCGGCGAACGCGCCAGGGCCTGGGAAACGATTTTTCCTGGCGCTTTTTATCTCGAAGTGCAACGCTACGGTCAGCCGCAACAGGAAGCCGTCGTTCAGCAGACGGCCGATCTGGCCGGCGAACTCGGCTTGCCGCTGGTCGCGACGCACCCGATCCAGTTCATGGATGCCGACGACTTCCAGGCGCACGAGGCGCGGGTCTGCATCGCCGAGGGTTACGTGCTCGGCGACAGTCGGCGCCCCAAGACCTACACCGCCGAGCAGCATTTCAAGACGCAGGCCGAGATGGGCGAACTGTTCGCCGACCTGCCCGAGGCGCTGGAAAATACGCTGGAAATCGCCCGGCGCTGCAACATCGAGCTGACGCTGGGCAAGAATTTCCTGCCCGACTTCCCGATTCCGTCGGGCATGACGATCGACGAATATCTCGTTGCCGAAGCCGAGAAGGGCCTGGAAGTCCGGCTGGCCGAACTCTATCCCGACCCCGAGGAGCGCCGGAAGCGTCGCCCGGAATACGACGAGCGGCTGATTTTCGAGTGCAGGACCATCCTGCAGATGGGCTTCCCCGGCTATTTCCTGATCGTTGCCGACTTCATCAACTGGGCCAAGAACAACGGCGTGCCGGTCGGGCCGGGCCGGGGTTCCGGCGCCGGTTCGCTGGTCGCCTACAGCCTGCGCATCACCGACCTCGATCCGCTGGCCTACGCCCTGCTGTTCGAGCGCTTCCTGAATCCGGAACGGGTGTCGATGCCCGACTTCGACATCGACTTCTGCCAGGACAACCGCTGGCGCGTCATCGAATACGTCCGCCAGCGTTACGGTTCGCAGGCGGTATCGCAGATCGTCACCTTCGGCACGATGTCGTCGAAAGCGGTGATCCGCGACGTTGGCCGCGTCTTCGGCCTGCCTTATTCGCTGTGCGACCGCATTTCCAAGATGATCCCGATCGTCCAGAACAAGCCGGTGTCGCTGGCCGAGGCGCTGGAGCAGGAGCCGGCGCTGAAGGAGTTGATGAGCGACGAGCGCGACGGCGAGTCGGTGCGCGAACTGTTCGACCTCGCCGGTCGACTCGAAGATTTGACCCGAAATGTCGGCATGCATGCCGGCGGCGTGCTGATCGCACCGGGCAAGATCACCGATTTCTGCCCGATCTACCAGGCGACCGGTAGCGATGCCTCGCCGGTCTCGCAGTTCGACAAGGACGATGTCGAAAAGGCCGGGCTGGTCAAGTTCGACTTCCTCGGTCTGCGCAACCTGACCATCATCGAGCTGGCCGTCGAGTACATTCGCCGGATGACCGGCGAGAAGATCGACCTGATGTCGCTCGGCTTCACCGATCCCGCGGCCTACCAGATTCTCAAGGATGCCAATACGACGGCGATCTTCCAGGTCGAATCGGAGGGCATGAAGAAGCTGCTGAAAAAGCTGGCGCCCGACCGTTTCGAAGACATCATCGCCGTGCTGGCGCTCTATCGCCCCGGCCCGCTGGGTTCCGGGATGGTCGATGACTTCATCCTGCGCAAGAAGGGCCAGCAGAAGATCGACTATTTCCATCCTGACCTGACCGCCTGCCTGTCGCCGACCTACGGCGTCATCGTGTACCAGGAACAGGTGATGCAGATCTCGCAGATCATCGGCGGCTACACGTTGGGCGGTGCCGACATGCTGCGCCGGGCGATGGGCAAGAAGAAGCCCGAGGAAATGGCCAAGCACCGCGCGACGATCGCCGAGGGGGCAGCCAGGCAGGGGTACAACCCGGCGCTCGCCGAACAGTTGTTCGACCTGATGACCAAGTTCGCGGAATACGGCTTCAACAAGTCGCACACCGCTGCCTACGCCGTCGTCACCTATCACACGGCCTGGCTCAAGGCACACCATTGCGCGGCCTTCATGGCGGCGACCATGTCGTCCGACATGGACAACACCGACTCGGTGAAGATCTTCCATGACGATACCGTCGCCAACAAGGTGAAGGTGCTCGGGCCGGACATCAATGCTTCGAATTACCGCTTCGAGCCGGTCGACCGTAGCACCATCCGTTATGGCCTTGGGGCGGTCAAGGGCACCGGCGAGCAGGCGGTCAACATCATCCTGAAAGCCCGGGAAACCGGAGGGCCGTTCAAGGACCTGTTCGATTTCTGCAAGCGTTGCGACAAGCGCATGGTCAACCGCCGCGCCATCGAGGCACTGATCAAGGCCGGCGCCTTCGACAGCATCGACGGCGACCGCCATAAGCTGCAGGCTTCGGTCGGCATCGCCATGGATTTTGCCGAGCAGGCCGAGCGCAATTCGATGCAGACCAGCCTTTTCGATATTGGCACGAATGCGGACGAGCATGCGCCGCAACACGTCGCGGTCAAGCCGTGGGACGAAAAGGAACAACTGTTACAGGAAAAGACGGCACTTGGCTTCTTCCTCTCCGGGCATCCCTACAACACCAGCAAAAAAGAGCTTTCGCGTTTTGTTCGCCGTCCGCTCAATCGCCTGGAACCGGCCAAGGAACTGACTTTGCTGGCCGGTTTGGTGGTCGGCGTTCGTACCCAGATGACCCGGCGCGGCAAGATGTTGTTCGTTCAGCTGGATGACGGTACCGGGATGATCGAAGTCTCGGTTTTCAACGAACTGTTCGAGGCCGAGCGCTCCAAGATCGTTACCGACGAGGTGCTGGTCATCGAAGGCAAGGTCAGGTTTGACGAATTTTCCGGAAACAATAGCGTCGTTGCTGACAAGTTGATGACCATCGGCGAAGCACGCGCCCGGTTCGCCAAGCACTTGCTGCTGAGGATGAACGGCGATTCGGATGCGCGTAAGCTGAAATCGCTGTTGTTGCCTTTTGCCCCGGGATCGGCGCAGGTTCGCATTCGCTACCGCAACACCAAGGCGGAATGTGAAATGATCCTCGGCGACGCGGCGCGCGTGCGCCTCGATGACGTGCTGCTCGATGCCCTGAGCGGCTGGTTGCGTCCGGAAAACGTCGAGATCGTCTATTAGTGACCGGCACCGTCGCCTGGATGCTTTCCATCAGATCATTTAACGGAGTTTTTGCCATGCGTACTGCCTATCCGATCCTGTTGCTTGTAGCCGTGCTTTCGGCCCCCGCTGCGTTTGCCGAAACGATCAGCTGTCCCGATCTCGCGCAGGCGGTCCAGGTCGGCGCCTGCCCCTCCGAAGAGGAACTGCGTTATACCTATACCGGCTATTGCAGCGACAACGCCCGCATGTACGACATGAAGGACGATGTCTGCTCCAGTTTCGGGAATTACCGGACGTTGAAGAACGTGGTGCTTTGGGAATCCAGCGACGGCGCCTTCAGCGGCTATCTTTCCTGCGACCTAGAGGCGTCGACGGTGAAGGCCGCGCCCGTCGCAACGCTTGCCATTGCGCGCAAGGGCAACATGACCCGGGTGGTGTGCACCTACGGCGATGGCGTGACCCTCTCACTCCGGACGAAGCAGAGCTGCCGTGCCGAGGGCGATGGCACTTGTCCCGGCAACCCGGCGGGTTGCCGGGCGAGTTGTCAGTGACGAGCGTGGTCGCTGTTCCGAACGTCAGGCTTTCTTGAGGAAGCAGGTCTTAAGCACCAGACCCTTTACCTTGTCGGCATTGCACTCGATCTCGTCGGCATCGTCGGTGAGACGAATATTCTTGACCAGCGTGCCGCGCTTCAGGGTGACCGAAGTGCCTTTGACTTTCAGATCCTTGATCAAGATGACTGAGTCGCCGTTGACGAGAGTGTTGCCATTGCTGTCCTTGACGATGATGTCATCGCTCATAAGCGTTTCCCTTCGGGATGTATTCGTCATCGCGGATCATGGGTGCGGGTCTTCCATTTCGTCGGGCTTGCGCCTGACCTTGTCCGGATGGTGCGCGGCGATATAAGCGTCGTACTTGACCTTCATTTCCGGTGACTGGCGGGCGATTTCGCGCAGGATGCGCGACACCGCCCAGATCATGACCACGATGCCGCCAGCCGTGCAGGCGACGGCTTCCGCGGTTGACGCCGGAAATCCCGGAAAAATTGCGCCCTTGCCGGTAGCGAACCAGCTGGCGCCGAGGGCGACGCATGTCAGGCCGAACACATCGGCCAGCGCATAGGCGAAGATGCGGCCGGTGAGTTGGGGGCGGGGCGGGCGGATGGTCGAGAGCATTTGCTGCCTATTATAGGTTGCTCGGGCGCAATTGCCGGCACGCTGAATGACGAACCGTGCGTTGCGCTGACGGAATGTTAACCGTGGCTTGAATAATCGCGCAAATCGGCAAAATAACCGTTGACAACGCGTCTGGTCGTTGTTGTTTATTCACAGAAATTCTGCTTGCCCGAATTGCATTCATGGGTTAGCTGATGGCGTTTCGCTGAATCGCGGCAATCTTGTAATTGTTCGTTATTTCAATGGCTTGCGTAATTGCTCAAAGTGTATGCTGAGTAATGAAATCCCTTGTGCGACCGTTACTTAGTGATGCCCCTCTCAATTGATCCACATACTTATCCACAGATTTTGTGGATACTTTGAAAACTCTGCTATGGGGTGCGGGATTGGGTGCTGAAGTTAAAGTGATGTCTGAAGTCGGTGCGTTTGAATTGCTGCGATGCAATAGAAACTCTGCCCATGATCGGGGGCGTTCCATTAATGAATTCTTCGGCGTACCCGGCCAAAGTGGCTGCTGCGAGGCTGCTATGATTAGGCCTTTCTCGCCCGAAAGCTTCATCCATGCCTGAAGTCGCCTGCTTTTCCTATCCCTTCGCCACGCTGCAGCAACTGGCCGAGGATGTCCTGAAACATGCCCGCGACAAGGGTGCGACGGCCTGCGAGGTCGATGTTTCGGAGGGATTCGGGCAGTCGGTGGGCGTCCGCTGCAACGAGGTGGAAACCATCGAGTTCAATCGCGACAAGGGGATCGGGATCACCGTCTATGCTGGCCAGCGCAAGGGCTACGCCAGCACCTCGGATTTTTCACCGCTGGCCTTGCGTGAAACCGTCGAGGCGGCGCTCGACATTGCCCGGTTCACCGCTGAAGACGATTGTGCCGGGCTTGCCGATGCGGAATTGATGGCAAAAAACTATCCCGATCTGGATTTGTACCATCCCTGGGCGTTGACCGTGGAAGACGCGATATCGACGGCGCTGCGCTGCGAGCAGGCGGCGTTCGCCGCCAGTCCGCTGGTCAGCAACTCGGAAGGCGCCTCGGTGTCAACCCAGCAGGCGCATTTCGTTTCGGCCAACAGCCTCGGCTTCATGGGCGGCTATCCGACCTCGCGCCACTACATTTCGTGTTCGGTCATTGCCGGCGAGCACGATGCGATGCAGCGCGACGACTGGTACACCACCCGCCGCGCTGCAGATGAACTCGATGATGCGGCGAGCGTCGGACGCATCGCGGCGGAGCGCGCCGTGGCGCGGCTTGGCGGGCGCAAGGTCAAGACCGGCGAATTCCCGGTGCTGTTCGAGGCGCCGCTCGCCGCCGGCCTGCTCGGCAGCCTCGTCCATGCGGCGAGCGGTGGCGCCCTGTATCGCAAGTCCTCCTTCCTGGTCAACCATCTCGGCAAGCGCGTGATGCCGGAATTCGTCAATATCAGCGAGCGCCCGCACATCCGGCGCGGCCTCGGGTCATCGGCCTTCGACAGCGACGGCGTGGCGACCCGTGATCGTGAAATCGTCACCGGCGGCATCCTGCAAGGCTATTTCCTGAGCGCCTACACGGCGCGCAAACTCGGCATGCAGACTACCGGCAACGCCGGCGGCAGCCATAACCTGATCATCGAGCCGGGTCAGCACGACCTCGACGGACTGCTCAAGCAGATGGGCCGCGGCCTGCTGGTCACCGAATTGCTCGGGCATGGCATCAATTACGTGACCGGCGACTATTCGCGCGGCGCCGCCGGGTACTGGGTCGAGAATGGCAAAATCGCCTACCCGGTCGAGGAAATCACCATCGCCGGCAACCTCAAGGCCATGTTGGCCGGTATCGTCGCGGTCGGCAATGATGTTCAGGTGCGCGGCTCGAAGCAGACCGGTTCGATCCTGGTCAACCGGATGACGGTCGCCGGCGACTGAGCGGCGTCAGTCGAGCAGCAAATCGCCGAGCGTCGCCTTGCCGCGGGCAGTGGCAGCTTCGGCCTGGGCCAGGAACAGTTCGGCGGCTGCCAGCGCATCGGAAAGCGCATGATGCATCGGATAGCGCGGCAGGTGATGGCGGGCGCGCAGCGCCGCCAGGCGCAGGTTGCCAGGCGCATGTTCGCTGCTGGCGCGGCGGGCGAGGATCAGCGTGTCGATGACCGGTGGCAGGAAGGCGCCGCCGAAACAGTTCCGGCAGGCCGCGTTGATGAAGCCGACCTCGGTCGGCGAGTAATGGGCGATCAGCACCCGTCCCTGCAGGTCGTTGAGGAAATCAACCAGCACGCGCTCCAGTTCTTCTCCGGTGGCGGCGCAGTCGTCGGTGATGCGGTGGATCGTGACACTGCTTTCGTTGAGCGCCCGGCGCGGCAGCACCAGCCGGTGACGCGCCGAGGCCAGGCGAATTTCCGTGCCTTCGAGGCAGACCCAGCCAAAACTCAGGATGTCATCGCGCACCGGGTCGCCGCCGGTGGTTTCCAGATCGAGCGCGAGATACTTTGCCGAGCGCCAGTCCGTGCTGCGCGCCGCAAGTTGGCTGTCCAGGTAAGCCAGCAACGGGGCACTCGCGGGCTTGCCGTGCAGTGATCTGGCCTGCCAGCGGCGGCGCGTGGCAAGACTCAGGAAGCGGTCCAGCAGGCGGATCATCGGGTCAGCGAGGACGGAAAGGCATGCAGCAGCGCCTGTTGCTGCGTGGCGATCGCGAGAAATACGTCGCGCAGGTTCTGCCTGTCCTGTGCCGTCAATTGGCCGGGGTCGATAAAGTTGTCCGGGGCCAGTCCGCCGCTCATCTGCTCGACATGGTGACGGGTGCGCAGGCCGAGCAGAAATTCGAAGGCGGCGTTCAGCGTGCCGGCGCCGTCGCGGCTCAGAAGTTCGTTGCCGGCGGCGGCCAGCAGGCGCGCCGTCGTGCCGGTTTCAGCAATGCCGCCGGCCAGCGCATGGATGCGCGCCAGGTTGACAATGGGCAGGATGCCGTGCCGCTTGAGGTCGAGTCGGCCCTTGTGCTCACCGTCGCGGTCGACGACGAAATTCCTGAAAAAACCGAGCGGCGGTGGTGAACTACAGGTGTTCGCGACCTGCTGGGCAAGCAGCGATTCGTGGCGTGGACATTCCTCGGTGATCTGGTCGCGCAGTGGGCGGGACAGGTTTTCGTCGCCATGGACGACGCGGAAATCGAAAAGATTGGCCGCGAGCCGCGCCTTTTGCGGATCGGTACGGGCGATCCAGTCGCCGAATTCGTGGTGCCAGTCGCGCAGCGGCATTCGCCAGCGCGGATTGCTCGCCATCATCTCGCCGGGACAAAGAATGAAGCCGCAAGCCGCCAGGCCGTCGCAGACGTCGCGCGCGAGTTCGCTGAAATAGCTTGCATCGCGGTCCGGGTCGAAACTGTCGGCAAGAATCAGGGCGTTGTCCTGGTCGGAATGCAGCGTCAGTTCCTGACGCCCCTGGGAACCGAAGGCGATCCATGCGTAAGGCACCGGCGGTTCGCCCAGGCGTGTTTCGGCGAGCGCCAGCAGGCGGCTGGCCAGGGCGTCGCCGATGCCGGAAACGATGCGCCCGAGAATCGCCGGCGATTCGCCGCGGCGTGCCAGATTCAGCCACAGTTCGCCAAGCGCGCCGGCGTGCTGCACCAGTTCGCCGATATGGGCTGCGCGGCGGATGCGATCGGCCAGATAGACGCTGCTCACGCCCTGGGCGCGCAACAGGTCGGTGCTGCTGACCAGGCCATGCAGTTTGTCACGGCTGGCGACCGGCAGGTGATGAATCCCGCGCCGCGTCATTTCGAGCAGCGCCTCGAAGCTCGTCGCGTCGGGAGGCAGTGTGCATGGGTTGGCCGTCATGACCTCGGCCAGCGGCGTGCTGTCGGGGCGGCCGGTGGCCAGGCAGCGGCTGCGCAGGTCGCGGTCGGTGACGATGCCGCAGAGCTGCTTGCCATCGACGACAAGAAGGGCGGAAACGCGCTGATTGGTCATCCGCAGCGCGGCCTCGCGGATGGTTTCCGCAGGCCCGGCGCAAACCGGCGGGCGGCCGATCAGCGCGGCCAGCGGCAGGGCGCCGAGATCCTTCTCGGGGGGAACCGGAGTGCCGCTCCGGACGTTGCGCAGGCGCTCGCCGAGATCGTTCACCGCCTGCTGGCGCAGCGCCGGATGCTGCGCCCACAGGGCTTCGAGATCGGCGCGCGGCAGGCCGTAAAGCAGCGTGTCCTCGGCGGCATGGCCGAGCCATTCGCGTTCGGGCGATTCGGGCAGGCAGTCGGCGTCATGGACGTCGCCTTCGCTCATGCGGCGCGCCAGTTGTCCCTCGGCTGTCCGCAATTCCAACGCACCCTGGCGGACCAGCCACAGGCAGGCATCGCCACTTGGCGGAAAGCGCGCGCCGCGGCGCAGATAGCGGATCACGAAATGCGGGGTCAGCGCCCGCAAGGTAGCTTCGTCGAGGCTGTCGAAAGGCGGGCAGTCGGCAAGGAAATCGCGTACTTCGGCCAGTTCTGAATGCATGGAAGTTTATTGCGTGGCGTGGCGGGAGTGCTTTCAGTCTAAGCCTTCAGTTCAAGAAAGTGGAGCGCTACGGGTTTTCCACGACTAAACATGCAGCCAGTTTTGGTTAGAATAATGGAGCAACAAAACCAGACGTCCCCCAACAAACCTCATGGAGACAATAAATGCAACGTCGTGATTTTCTCAAGAAGGCCTCTGTCGGCGCCGCTGCCGGCGCCGCGGCAACCATTGCCGCCCCGGCAATTGCACAGTCACTGCCCAACATCAAGTGGCGCCTGACCTCCAGCTTCCCGAAGAGCCTGGATACCATCTACGGCGGCGCGGATACCCTGGCCAACCGGGTACGTGCCCTGACCGGCGGCAAGTTCGACATCCGTGTCTTCCCCGGTGGCGAAATTGTTCCCGGCCTGCAGGCGCTGGACGCCGTGCAGCAGGGCACCGTCGAGTGCTGTCACACTTGCTCGTACTACTACGTCGGCAAGGATAAGACGTTCGGCTTCGGCACCGCCATGCCTTTCGGCATGAACGCCCGCCAGATGAACGCCTGGATCTACTACGGTGGCGGTGACAAATTGCTGAACGAGTTCTACTCGAACTACAACGTCCTGCACTTTGCCGGCGGCAACACCGGCGTCCAGATGGGCGGCTGGTGGCGCAAGGAGGTCAAGACGCTGGCCGACCTCAAGGGGATCAAGATGCGTATCGCCGGTCTCGGCGGCACGGTCTTCGCGGAACTCGGCGTCGTGCCGCAGCAGATTGCCGGCGGCGACATCTACCCGGCGCTGGAAAAAGGCACCATTGATGCCGCCGAGTGGGTCGGCCCCTACGATGACGAAAAGCTCGGCTTCTACAAGGTAGCCAAGAACTATTACTATCCGGGCTGGTGGGAGCCGGGTCCGATGATCAATTTCTTCGTCAACAAGGCCGAATGGGCCAAACTGCCCAAGGAGTACCAGGAGGCGTTCCAGGCTGCCGCGTACGAAGCAAACGTGACGATGATGGCGGAATACGACGACAAGAACCCGCGCGCGCTGTCCAAACTGTTGCAGGGCGGGGTCAAGCTGCAGGCCTTCTCTGACGAAATTCTGGAAGCTACCTACAAGTCGGCACAGCAACTGTACGCTGACGAATCGGCCAAGAACCCGGCATTCAAGAAGATATTCACGGAATGGGACAAGTACCGCAAGACGCAGAACGCATGGTTCAGCGTCGCCGAATACCGCATGGACGGCTTCCTGCAGCGCCATCGGTAAACTGTCACGGTTAACGACAAAAAACCCGCGAAATTCGCGGGTTTTTTATTTTCAGGCGAGGTGTGTGGCTCAGTCCTCAAGCAGGCTGCGCAACATCCAGGCATTTTTTTCATGGATCTGCATGCGCTGGGTCAGCAGGTCGGCCGTCGGTTCGTCGCTGACCTTGCCGACCGCCGGGAAGATGCCGCGCGCTGTTTTGACTACGGCCTCTTGGCCGGCGACCAGTTGCTTGATCATCTCGGTCGCGTTTGGAACCCCGTCGCTTTCCTTGATGACCGTCAGCTTGGCGAACTCGCGATAGGTGCCGGGTGCAGGAAAGCCCAGCGCGCGAATGCGCTCGGCGATGATGTCCAGTGCATTCCAGAGTTCGGTGTACTGATCCATGAACATCACGTGCAACGTATTGAACATCGGGCCGGTGACGTTCCAGTGGAAATTGTGGGTCTTCAGATACAGCGTGTAGGAGTCGGCAAGCAGATGGGACAATCCGTTGGCGATCTTTTCGCGTTCTTTCTTGTTGATTCCGATATCCATGACGTTATCCTTGCGTGCAGGTGGGTACAGCGTCATTCTGAGCGCCAGATGGGCGATTTTCAAGTTGATATGGGCTATCGCCGCGATATGTGCTGACTATGCAAAAAAACGGGGCCGCAGCCCCGTTTTGCCGATGTCCGCCGGATGCCCGGCCTATTTCCCTTGCAGTTGCTTGAACAGATCGGCACCAGGATCGTTCCGAGTACCACCGGAGCCTTCCATGCCGCCGTTTTGCTGCATCAACGCACCGAGGTCGGAACCGTCGCCCGGTCCCTTGGTCTTGGAAATTGGCTCGCCGTAGCTGACGATGTTCGGGAAGATGACGATCAGCGCGACCATGATGATCTGGATGCAGACGAACGGTATGGCGCCCCAGTAAATGTCCGTCGTCTTGATTGACGGCGGGGCGACCGAGCGCAGGTAGAACAGCGCGAAGCCGAATGGTGGGTGCATGAACGAGGTCTGCATGTTGACCGCGAGCAGGATGCCGAACCAGATCAGGTCGATGCCCAACTTGTCCGCCACCGGCGCCAGCAGCGGCACGATGATGAAGGACAGCTCGAAGAAATCGAGGAAGAAGGCCAGGAAGAAGACCAGGATGTTCACCACGATCAGGAAGCCCATCTGGCCGCCGGGCAGGCCAAGCAGCAGGTGTTCGACCCAGAGATCCCCGTTGACCGCCCGGAAGACGAGGCCGAAGACGGTCGAGCCGACCAGGATGAAAATGACGAACGACGACAGCTTGCCGGTAGTTTCCATTGCCTGCCTGAGCAGTTTGAACGACAGGCGGCGGCGGCCGATGGCGAGGATCAGCGCGCCGGTGGCGCCCATGGCGCCGCCTTCGGTCGGTGTCGCGACGCCAAGGAAGATGGTGCCGAGGACCAGGAAGATCAGCATCAGCGGCGGCACCATGGTGGTGATGACGCGGACCATCAGCTTGATGCCGCGCAGGGTGCGCGCCTCCGGCGGTAGGGCCGGTACCCGGTTGGGTGTGATGATGGTCAGCAGGACCACGTAGCCGACGTAGAGGCCGGTAAGGATCAGTCCGGGGATAATTGCGCCCTCGTACATGTCGCCGACCGACTTGCCGAGCTGGTCGGCCATGATGATCAGGACCAGCGACGGCGGGATGATCTGCGCCAGCGTACCGGAGGCGGCGATGACGCCGGTGGCCAGGCGTTTGTCGTAGCCGTAGCGCAGCATGATGGGCAGCGAGATCAGGCCCATCGAAATCACCGAGGCGGCGACGACGCCGGTCGTCGCGGCGAGCAGGGCGCCGACGAAGATGACGGCAAAGGCAAGGCCGCCGCGCATCGGGCCGAATAGCTGGCCGATGGTGTCGAGCAGATCCTCGGCCATGCCCGATCGTTCGAGAATCAGGCCCATGAAGGTGAAGAAGGGAATGGCCAGCAGTGTGTCGTTGGCCATGATGCCGAAGATGCGTTCCGGCAGCGCCTGAAGCAGTGCCGGCTGGAGCAATCCGAGTTCGATGCCGAGCAGCCCGAAGAGGATGCCGTTGGCGGCCAGCGCGAAGGCCACCGGATAGCCGAAAAGGAGGAAGACGACGAGGCCGCCGAACATCAACGGCGCCATGTTGGCGATGACCCATTCCATTATTTGCCCTCCTGTGCCTTGGCGCCGCTGATTGCGGCGACCAGATCTTCGTCCGGGCTCAGGCCCTTGGCCTTGGTGTTGGGGTCGTCGATCATTCCGGCCAGGAACGCGATGCGCTTGATCAGTTCGGAGATGCCTTGCAGGGCAAGCAGCGCGAAGCCGATCGGCAACAGGATCTTGACCGGCCAGCGCAGCAGCCCGCCGGCATTGGCCGAGTATTCATCGATCTTGTACGACTCGGCGACCAGGGGGATTGACAGCCAGAGGACCAGCACGACCATCGGCAGCAGGAAGAAGATGGTACCGATGATGTCGATGATCGCCAGGCCGCGCGGCGACAGCCTGCTCGACAGCACGTCGATGCGGACATGTTCGTTCTTCTGCAAGGTATAGGGCGAGCAGAGCAGGAACACGGCAGCGAACAGGTACCACTGGATTTCCAGCAGGCCGTTGGAGCTGTCGTTGAAAACAAAACGGAAACTGGCATTGCCGGCGCTGATCAGGGTCATGACCAGAATCAGCCAGAACGCGCCTTTGCCGATACGCTCATTGATCCAGTCGATCAAGTGCGAGAGCTTGAGCAGAAGGGACACGAAAACTCCTCCTAGGTTGGTAAAATGCCGGGCTTCTGAAATTGGCCGCGGTTGATTGAAAACACTGCCGGGCAAAACTTACAGCAAAGGTCCTCGATCGCATATGGTGGAAATCCCTAATACCCGCATCTGCATGGTGCGCCACGGCGAAACCGAGTGGAACACCGAACGGCGCATTCAGGGCCATATCGACATTGGGCTGAATGATACCGGATTGCGTCAAGCCGAGTTGGCCGGAAAATGCCTTCGTGACGCCGGTATTGCGGCGGTTTATGGCAGCGATCTGACGCGGGCCTGGGTGACGGCGCAAACGATTGCCCAGGCGGTGGGTTTGGCGCCGGTTGCAGTGCCGGAAATGCGCGAGCGTTGCTATGGGATCTTCGAAGGGCTGACCTATGCGGAGGCCAAGGCGCGATACCCCGAGGCCTATGCTTTTTTCGAGGTGCGCGATACCGACTATTGCTACGACAGCGGCGAGAGCCTGAAGGCGCTGTTCGCGCGGGTCACCGGCAAGCTTGCGGAGATCGCCGCCGCGCATCCGGGTCAGAATGTGGTCGTCGTTTCGCATGGCGGCGTGCTCGATATCGTCAATCGCTTCGTGCGCGGCAGCCCGCTTGAAACGCCGCGCGACTTTCTGATTCCCAATGCCGCCATCAACTGGATTTCCACGGTCGACGGCGCCTGGCGCCTCGAATCCTGGGGCGAAACCGTCCATCTGCAAGACGGCGCCCTCGACGAGCTTCCCTCGTGATAAAATTTCGCTCCTTTTCAATGGCTTGAGGCATTCCCATGTTTTCCGCGAAAGACACCCTGGCAAAAGTTGACCCTGAACTCTGGCAGGCCGTCCAGGCCGAAGTCCAGCGTCAGGAAGACCACATCGAACTGATCGCGTCCGAAAACTACGTGAGCCAGGCCGTCATGGAAGCACAAGGCTCCCAGCTCACCAATAAATATGCCGAAGGCTATCCCGGCAAGCGCTACTATGGCGGCTGCGAGCACGTCGATGTCGCCGAGCAACTGGCCATCGACCGCCTCAAGAAGCTGTTCGGCGCGGAAGCTGCCAACGTCCAGGCGAACTCCGGTTCGCAGGCCAACCAGGCCGTGCTGATGGCTTTCTGCAAGCCGGGCGATACGATCATGGGCATGAGCCTGGCTGAAGGCGGCCACCTGACCCACGGCATGGCGCTCAACATGTCCGGCAAGTGGTTCAACGTCGTATCGTACGGCCTCAACGAAAAGGAAGAGATCGACTACGAGAAGATGGAAGCGCTGGCCCGCGAACACAAGCCGCGCCTGCTCATCGCCGGCGCCTCGGCCTACGCGCTGCGTATCGATTTCGAGCGTTTCGCCAAGGTGGCCAAGGAAATCGGCGCCATCTTCATGGTCGACATGGCCCACTACGCCGGCCTGATCGCCGCCGGTTTCTACCCGAATCCGGTGCCTTTCGCCGATGTCGTCACCTCGACCACGCACAAGACCTTGCGCGGTCCGCGCGGCGGCGTCGTGCTGATGAAGGCCGAGCACGAGAAGGCGATCAATTCCGCCATCTTCCCCGGCCTGCAGGGCGGCCCGCTGATGCACGTCATCGCCGCCAAGGCGGTGGCTTTCAAGGAAGCGGCGACGCCGGGCTTCCGCCGCTATCAGGAACAGGTTATCGCCAATGCCCGCGTCATGGCCAAGGTGCTGGGCGAGGAGCGCGGCCTGCGCGTCGTCTCGGGGCGCACCGAAAGCCACGTCTTCCTGCTCGACCTGCGCGCCAAGAACATCACCGGCAAGGATGCCGAAGCCGCGCTCGGCCGCGCCCACATCACGGTCAACAAGAACGGCATCCCGAACGATCCGCAGAAGCCTTTCGTCACCTCCGGTATCCGCATCGGGTCGCCGGCGATGACGACGCGTGGCTTCACCGAGATCGAGGCGGAGACGGTCGCCCATCTGGTGGCAGACATTCTCGAAGCGCCGAACGACGAAGCGGTTGCCGCACAGGTGCGGGCCAGGGTTGCCGAGATCTGCAGGAAATTCCCGGTTTACGGAGCCTGAGCGCCGGTGAAATGCCCATTCTGTGGCGCCGAGGACACGGCTGTTGCCGATACCCGTCTCAACGACGAGGGTGACGTTGTCCGGCGCCGCAGGAAATGCAATTCCTGCGACAAGCGGTTCACGACCTACGAACGGGCGGAAATCCAGCTGCCGCAGGTGGTCAAGAAGAACGGCCTGCGTACCGAGTTCAGCCGCGACAAGCTGCGTGCCAGCCTCGAACTGGCCTTGCGCAAGCGGCCGGTGTCGATGGAGTCGGTCGACGCCGCGGTCGCCGATATCGAGGAAATGCTGCTCACCGCCGGCGAGCGCGAAGTGAGCACGCAGCAGTTGGGCGAGCTGGTGATGCGCGAGTTGAAGAAGCTGGACAAGGTGGCCTACATCCGCTTCGCCTCGGTCTATCGCAACTTCGAAGACGTGGATGCCTTCTCGCGCGCCATCCGCGAAGTCTCGCCGACCCCCAGGAAAAAATGAGCTTTTCCGCCGTCGACCACGGCATGATGGCGCGTGCCCTGCAACTTGCCGAGCGCGGCCTGTGGACGACCGCGCCCAACCCGCGGGTCGGCTGCGTGCTGACCCGTGATGGTGTAATCGTCGGCGAAGGCTGGCACGAGACGGCCGGCGAGCCGCACGCCGAAGTTCATGCCTTGCGTGCCGCCGGCGATGCAGCGCGTGGCGCGACCGCCTACGTGACGCTGGAACCGTGCAGCCATCACGGTCGCACGCCGCCTTGCGCCGAGGCGCTGATCGCCGCCGGCGTTTCCCGCGTCGTGGCGGCGATGGGCGACCCCAATCCGCTGGTGGCCGGCGCTGGCCTTGCCCTGCTGGAGCAAGCCGGCATCGCAACAGCGAGCGGCCTGCTGGAGAGCGAGGCGCGTGAGCTTAACATCGGCTTCGTCGCGCGTATGACGCGCGGCCGCCCGTGGCTGCGCCTCAAGGCGGCAGCCAGCCTGGACGGCAAGACTGCCCTCAACAATGGTGTCAGCCAGTGGATCACCGGCCCCGAGGCGCGGCGTGACGGCCAGCGCTGGCGGGCTCGCGCCTGCGCCATCCTGACCGGCATCGGCACGGTCAGGGACGACGACCCGCAACTGAACGTACGTGATTTCGCGACGCCTCGTCAGCCGTTGCGGGTGATCGTCGATAGCCGGCTGGAAACGCCGGTGAACGCCCGCATCCTGCAAGGCGGCCAGGTGCTGGTTGCCGGCGCGGTGGAGGATGTGGAAAAGGCCGAACTGTTGCGGTCGACCGGTGCGGAAGTGCAAATTTTCCCCAATGCCGCCGGCAAGGTCGACCTGAAGGCGCTGCTCGAATTTCTGGCGCAACGCGGCATCAACGAGGTGCACGCGGAAGCGGGTTTCAAGTTGAATGGCTCGCTGCTGCGCGAAGGCCTGGTCGATGAACTACTGCTTTATCTGGCGCCCTGCCTTATCGGCCACGTCGCCAGTGGCCTGTTCAATCTGCCCGAACTGGCGACGCTGGACGACAAGCGCCGGTTGCGGATTCACGATCTGCGCCAGATCGGCGAAGATATTCGCCTGATCGCCCGTCTCCGTTAGGGCCGCAGACCGTACAGCCGGCGTCCTTCTTGAAGCGGACGGTGCGCCATTCCATATCCAGGCTGTCCAGGAGCAACAGGCGTCCGGTCAGCGTCTCGCCGATGCCGGCGACCAGCTTCAGCGCCTCGGCTGCCTGCGTGGTGCCGATGATCCCGGTCAGCGGGGCAAAGACGCCCATCACCGCGCAGCGCACTTCCTCGACATCATCGCCCTCCGGGAACAGGCAGTGGTAGCAGGGCGAATCGTCGCGCGCGAGGTCGTAGACGCTGACCTGGCCGTCAAACCGGATGGCGGCGCCAGACACAAGGGGTTTGCGGTGATGCACACAGGCGCGGTTGATGGCGTGGCGGGTGGCGAAGTTGTCGGTGCAGTCGAGCACGACATCGGCGGTCGCCACCAGTGCATCGAGTTCGGCGCCGGCCAGCCTGGCCTGGAGCGGAACGATGTCGATTTCCGGATTGATCGCCGCCAGCGCCTGGCGGCCCGATTCCGTCTTGGCCATGCCAACGCGGGACTGGGTGTGGAGAATCTGGCGCTGCAGGTTGGTGAAATCGACCGCGTCGTTATCGACCAGCGTAATCCTGCCGATACCCGCTGACGCGAGATACAGGGCTGCCGGGGAACCGAGGCCACCGGCGCCGATAATCAGCGCGTGGGCGGCGAGAATGCGCTCCTGCCCCTCGATGCCCAGCGCATCAAGCAGAATGTGCCGGCTGTAGCGCAGGAGCTGTTCGTCCGTCACTTATATTCGCGCCACTCCGGAGGCGTGTCGTCGTGGTCGCCGTGCGGGCGGTGATCCCAAGCCTTGACGTAAGCTTCCTGCTCCGATCGCTTGAGGCGCTTTTCGGGGGCCGTCATGTTGTGCCGCTGCGTGTCCTCGACGTAATAGATCAGGGCGCGCGTCAGCTTGGTCATCAACGTGTTGTCGAGATGAAAGCCGCGATCGACAAGATGATCATCGAGTTCGCGCAGTGTGTGCGTTGACAGGTCGTAGCTGACACCGAGCGCACGCTTCTCGATTTTCGGCTGAACCTCGATTTCGTCGAGGTGCGTGAGATCATCGGCCGCCTCCGGGACCTGGCCGGGGGGGAATTTGGAAAAAACGATCTCGCGCTTTTTCTTGAGGTCTCCCGTGTCCATTACGCCTCCCGATAAATCAAATACTACTGCGACTTGGGTTGTTGCATGATTTGCAGGCCCTTGAGCAGATTCAGCGCCTGCTGGAACTGATAATCGCTCTTGCTTCCGTATTCGAGGCGAGTCAGCGGCTCGGCCTCGGACTCGTCCGCGTCATTTTTCTCCTTGCCGCCTTTTTCCTTGGAGGGCGTCGTTGCCGGCTTGGCCTGCGGCTTTGGCGCTTCTTTGCCGGCATCCTTTTCGCGGTCGTTCATCAGATGGCGATCGAGGTCGGCTTCGCGAATGCGCATGCTGTTGCCATTACTGTGCCCGTTCAGCGTTTCCTCGACAACGATGTCAGGAACGATGCCCTTGGCCTGAATCGAGCGTCCGTCGGGCGTGTAATAGCGGGCGGTGGTCAGCTTGATCGCCGAGTTGCCGGGCAACGGAATGACCGACTGCACCGAACCCTTGCCGAAAGTCTGGGTGCCGAGAATGATGGCGCGCTTGTAGTCCTGCAACGCGCCGGCGACAATTTCTGAAGCTGAAGCCGAGCCGCTGTTGACCAGAACGACCATCGGCACCGTCTTGGCCTTGATCGGCATGTTCTTCAGCGGATCTTCGCGTGTGCCGCGCAGATAGTCCTGCGGGCGGGCGAGAAATTCCTGTTTGGCATCTGCGGTCCGGCCGTCGGTCGAAACGATCTTGACGTCAAACGGCAGAAAGGCGGCAGCAACGCCGATCGCGCTGTTCAGCAGTCCGCCCGGGTCGTTGCGCAAATCGAGCACCAGACCTTGCAGGTTCCCTTCCTTGTATAGTCCTGAAAGCGCCTTGATCAGATCGGCGACCGTGTTTTCCTGGAACTGGGTGATGCGCACCCAGCCGAAACCGGGTTCGATCATCTTGGACTTGACGCTCTGGACCTTGATCACTTCACGGACCAGTGTGATTTCGATCGGCTTGGACTCGCCCTTGCGCAGGATCGAGATGCGGATCGGGGTCTTTGGCTTGCCGCGCATTTTCTTGACGGCGTCGTTGAGCGTCATGCCCTTGACCGGGGTGTCATCGAGTTTGAAGATCAGGTCGCCCGACTTGACGCCGGCCCGGTAAGCGGGGGTGTCCTCGATCGGCGACACGACCTTGACCAGCCCGTCTTCCATGCCGACCTCGATGCCCAGTCCGCCGAATTCGCCCTGGGTGCCGACCTGCAGGTCCTTGAACGCATCGGCGTCGAGGTAGGCGGAGTGCGGGTCGAGGTTGGAGAGCATGCCGGAGATGGCATTGTTGATCATCGCCTTGTCTTCGACCGGTTCGACGTAGCCCTGCTTGATGGCGCTGTAGACCTCGGCAAAGGTGCGCAACTCGTCGATCGGAAGACCCGCCTTGACGTCCTTTTCGGCGAGCGCCGGGACATGCAGGCTGATCAGTGCGCCGGCGACGAAGCCGCCCAGTACCATGCTGATTGTTTTGACTTTGCTCATTTCAAACTAGCCCATTTCATCGGGTCGATCGGTTGCCCCTGGTGGCGGAGCTCGAAGTATAAACCGGATTCCGGATTGCCCCCGCTATTGCCCACGGTGGCCACCGTTTCTCCGCCCTTGACCGCTTGCCCGACCTCTCTGAGCAGCGAATCGTTGTTGCCGTAAATCGAGAGATATGAATCGCCGTGGTCGACGATCAAGAGATTGCCAAAGCCGCGCATCCATTCCGCAAATACGATCCGCCCGCTGGCGATGGCCTTGACATCGCTGCCGGGACTGGCCTTGATGAACAGCCCGCGCCAGGTGCCGCCACCCTCGCGGGGCGTGCCGAAATGGCCGGCCACGCTACCGCGCACCGGCAGGCGCAGCTTGCCCTTCTGGCGCGGGAAGCTGCCATCGTTGGCCACGGGTTCATATTGGTTCTCGGCTTCGACAGGTTTGCGACGACGTGGTTCGCCGGTCGTCGTCGGGGGCGCCAGCGTCTTCTCATCTTCACTGAGGCCGGCGGTCCGGTCACTTTCCTTTGCCTGTTGCTGCTTGTGTTCCTTCTTGCTGGCGGATTCAGCCAGGCGCGCCGCTTCGGCCGCGCGTGCAGCTTCCGCCGCGCGCGCGGCCTGGGCGGCGAGAATCGCCGAGAGGCGGTCAATCAGCCGAGTCAGCTGCTTTTCATTCTGTTTCAGGTTGCCGATTTCCTTGCGCTGGGTGCGGACCTTTTCCGAGACTTCGCTATAGATTGCCTTGCGCTCCTGGCGCTGCTTGTCGAGTTCGTCGTGGCGCTGTTGCTGTTTCGCCTCGACGGTCTGCAGTTCATTGGCTTGCGCCTTGGCGTCGGCGGCCAGCGTCTTCTTTTTTTCCAGCGTCCCGTTGATTTCGCCAATCAGCTCGGCGCGGCTAGCGGCAATTGCCGAGAGGTAGTGCAGGTCGCGCGCCATCTGGTTCGGGTCGTCGCCGTTGAGCAGGAGTTGTAACGAATCCGGGTTGCCGCGCAGATACTGCTTGTAGAGCAGCTTTTCGAGCTGGTTCTGTTGCTGGGACAGTGTCGAAGAGAGTTCCTTGGATTGTTGCTCCAGATTTTGCAGCCTTTTTTGCAGTTGACCGCGCTGCCCGCCCAGTTCGTGCAATTCGCGTTGCAGCCGGGATATCTGGCGTTCGGATTCGCGCAGGCGGTCGCCGGCATCGGACTTGCTTTCTTCGTTGCTGCCGAGTTCCTTGCGCAGGTTCTCGATCCGGCTGCGCAGTTCGCCCAGATCCGCCTGCTTTTCGGCGATTTCGGGCGGCGCCGTTGTTGCATGATTTTTTGCCGCCTGTGCTGCAACGACCGGAGTCCCCGCGAAAACGGCAGCGATCAACGCTGCCGCAAGGCGTTTGGCGGTTGAACGAATGCTGTATTCCGGCTTTTTTTGCAATGGGCTGTGAAAATTAGAGTGCTGCGTCGCACCAGATGATAGCGATTAAGATCGTCGAAACGCGAAAGCTTATTTTATAATGATACGTTTACCGATAACGAGGTTTTATCTTGACACAAGCTTCCTTCAGCCTGATCGACAAACAGGAACACATTGAACTGGCTGCGCGCTCGCTCAAGGCCATCGCGCACCCGTTGCGTCTCAAGATACTCTGCGTGATTGGCGACGAGGAGGCCTGCGTGCAGGAGATCGTTGACGCTGTCGGTACATCGCAGAGTAATATTTCGCAGCATTTGGCGATTCTCCGCGAAAAAGGTGTCCTGCAGACCCGCAAGGTCGCGAACCGCGTTTTCTACCGGGTGACCGACCCGCGCACCCTGCAACTCGTGTCGCTGATGCGCGACGTGTTCTGCAACGTGGAAGGGGACTAGGGTGCCGATGGAGTTCATCAACCAGAACGTCATGCTCATCGGCCTTGTGGTGATGAGCGGTGGGATGTTGCTCTGGCAGATGTTCGGGGGCGCCGCGGGAAACGCGGTCAATCCTGCCGAGGCCACGCTGCTGATCAATCGCGAGGATGCCCACGTCGTCGACGTCCGTGAGACTGAAGAGTTCGCCAAGGGACATCTGCCGGATGCGCGGCATATCCCGCTCTCCAAGCTGGTTGACCGGGCCAGTGAAATCGAAAAATTCAAGGGCAAGCCGGTTATCGTCTGCTGCGCTTCCGGAATGCGTTCGTCGCGGGCTTGCGGCCAGCTGAAGAAGCTCGGATTCGAGAATGTGCACAATCTGGCTGGCGGCCTGGACGCCTGGGTCGGCGCAGGTTATCCGATCAAGAAAGGAACACGCAATAAATGAGTACCCAAGTGCTGATGTACACCACGGCGGTCTGCCCCTATTGCATTCGCGCCAAACAATTGCTTAAGGCGCGCGGCGTTAGCGAGATCGAGGAGGTTCGCATCGATCTCGACCCGCAGCGTCGTGACGAAATGATGCAGAAGACGCAGCGCCGGACCGTTCCTCAGATATTTATCGGGGAAACCCATGTCGGCGGTTGCGACGACCTGATCGCGATCGACAAGGCCGGACAATTGATGCCGCTGCTCGAAAGCGCCTGAAACGGAACACTAACTGAAAGATAGTCATGGAACAAAACGAACAGCCGGTTTTCGGTATTGAAAAGCTTTACGTCAAGGACCTTTCGGTCGAAGTGCCCAACGCACCGGAAATCTACCTCGAACGTGAGGCGCCGCAGGTCGAGATTCAGCTGAGTTCCACCGGCCGTGGCCTTGGCGACGGCGCCTATGAGGTGCTGCTGACCGCCACGGTGACGGCCAAGCTGGCGGAAAAGACGGTGTTCCTGGTCGAAGTTGGCCAGGCCGGCATTTTCCGCATCATGAACGTCCCGAACGAGCAGATCGAGCCGCTGATTGCCGTGGCCTGCCCGAACATCCTCTTTCCGTATGCACGCGAGGCGGTTTCCGATGCGGTGACCCGCGCCGGTTTCGCGCCGGTCGTACTCCAGCCGGTCAATTTCGAGGCCATGTACATGCAGCGCCTGCAGGAACAGGCCCCGGCCCCGGCCGAAGTTCCGATTCAGTAAGGCGCGGCCATGTGGCGTCAGGCGCTTGCTTCCTTGGCCCTCATCGCTGGCGCCGGCCTGGCGCAAGCCGTTGATTTCCGTTCGGTCGAAGCGCCGGCGGCAATCCTTTACGATTCGCCATCGCAACAGGGCAAGAAACTCTACCTGATCCGGGCGCAAACCCCGGTCGAGGCGGTGGTCCGCCTCGAAGGCTGGGTCAAGGTCCGCGATGCCGAGGGTACGCTGGCCTGGATCGAGGCGGGCAATCTCGGCGAGCGCCGCACGCTGATCGTGACCGTCCCGCGGGCCGAGATGCGCCAGTCCGACACGGCGGATGCCAAGATCCTTACCGAACTGGAAAAATGGGTGATCGTCGATTTCGTCGAACCGGCGGCGCCCGGCTGGGTCAAGGTTCATCATCGTGACGGGACAACCGGATACGTGCGCACGACGCAGGTCTGGGGGCTGTGAGGATCACCCTGCTCGGTGCCGGGGCATGGGGAACCGCGCTGGCGATCGCCTTCGCTGGCAAGAACGAGGTGACGCTCTGGTCGCGTGAGGAAGATGTTGCGGTTGACCTCCGGAATACCCGCGAAAATCACCGTTTCCTTCCCGGACACAAGCTGCCCGAAGGCGTTCGCATCGAAACCGATTTTGCCGTTGCCATCGCCGGCGCCGACCTGCTGGTCATCGCCACGCCGATCGCCGGCCTGCGTCCAACCGTCGAGCGCTTGAAGGCGTTGAACTGCGCGCTGCCAGTGCTCTGGGTGTGCAAGGGTTTTGAAGCGGATACCGGCAAGCTGCCGCATCAGGTGGTTGCCGAGGTTCTGGGGGCGAATGCGGTCTGTGGCGCTTTGTCCGGCCCCAGTTTTGCCGAGGAAGTTGCCGCTGGTCAGCCGACCGCCGTGACGCTGGCGGCCAATGATCACCGGTTCGCAATGGATGCTGCCCGCCAGCTGCACTCCCGTCGCCTGAGGGTTTATGCCAACGATGACCTGGTTGGCGTCGAAGTTGGCGGGGCGGTCAAGAATGTGCTGGCAATCGCCACCGGCGTCTGCGATGGCCTTGGACTCGGACTCAATTCGCGCGCCGCGCTGATGACGCGCGGACTGGCCGAAATTGCCCGCCTTGGCGTCGCGCTCGGGGCGCAGCGCGACACTTTCATGGGCCTTGCCGGCATGGGCGACCTGATCCTGACCTGCACCGGTGATTTGTCGCGTAACCGCCGTGTTGGCCTGGCGCTTGCACAGAACAAGTCGCTGCCGCAAATCCTCGCGGAACTCGGGCATGTCGCCGAGGGCGTCTATACCGCGCGCGAAGTGGCACGCCTTGCGAACGAACTGGAGGTCGACATGCCGATTTCAAAAGTCATCGCTGCCGTGCTCGATGGCCGGGTCAGCGCGAGCGAGGCGCTCGAACTGCTGATGGCGCGCGACCCCAAGGAAGAAGCCGCCTAAGTCTTCACGGCAGCCGGCCGGCGGCTACCATTTTCGCCTTGAGGACACTCGACGGTATCCACATCAGGATATCGTCAAAACTGTCGCTCGGCGTGCGCGAAACGAAAGTTAGATCGGCGTTGGCGTTTTCCAGTTCATCGTTGATGGCACCGGGCAACTGGTTGCCGCCGGGCTGCCAGGCACCGGCAGTACGGCTGCCGTGGCTGACGATGACGGCAGGCAGATCGGATGCGATGTAGTTGCCGCTGCTGCCCAATTCCTTGATATTGGCCAGCCCGGCGGTATCGGGGGCAACGCCGGTGGCCAGGGTGAAGCTTGCTTGCGTGCCGGCGCTCAGTGCGGCCGTGAACTTGCTGCTGGCAAAATAGGTGAAGCGGTTGCCCCACGGGTCGGTTTCCGGCAAACCCAGCGTCGCCCAGGGCAATACGCCGTGCGGCTGGGCACAGTTCTCCCTGCCGGCATTGGCGTCGGTGTTTGCCAGGTTCGGCAGGGCGGGACAGGGCAGGCGTCCGTTGGCCATGGCAAAACCGAGCAGGGCGTCGCGGATATTCTCCTGTTGGCGCTGGGCATCAATGGTCTCGGTGGCATTGCGCTGCGCAGAGATGCCGAGCAGCATGCCGCTGGTCAGCAGTGCAACGATGACCAGGACGATGGCCAGCTCGACCAGCGAGAAGCCGTTGTTTCGGAGGCGGGGCGTTGAGCGATGCAATTGCTTGGTCCGTAAGCGATTCAGTAGGCAAGCCGGTCGTTGAATGTGCCCGAGACCGGGGCGTTCGAAAATGTGCTGACCGGCGCTGCTGCATCGCCGTTTCTAGATGCGTCGGCATTGATGTCTTCAAAATAGTTCGCTGCGCTGCGCGAGCTGTGGTTCTGTCCGCTCAATGCGCGACCGGCGTTGATGGCGACCACCCGGTAGTTGCCCGTCTGATTGATGGTGAGCCGGCCGGGGGAAGCGCTCAGCGTGGCGTCGCTGATCTGGTAGAAGACCAATCCCTGCCACTGATTGTAAGTCCACCAGCTGTTGGCTGTCTCCCGGAACGCGTCGCAACTGCTGGATAGCCAGATTATCGGGAAGGCGCTGGCGGCACTGCTGCTCAGGGTGGTGCCGAGCGTGTTTGCATCGCCAAGCGCGCTGGCGGTTGTGGTGACGGTATCTGCCAGGGCATTGGCGGCAAGTGTTTGCTTTGCTGTCGTTGGTGTGTTGATGTACGTCTGAATTGCGGTCGCTGCGACCTGGCTGCTGGTGAGCGCGGTATCGGCGCCCTGATAGGCGGAGCTGCCGAGCGGCGTCACGTCGGCAAAATCCTGGCCCGCGGCGATCGGCAGTCCCTTAGCCTGGCTGGCCAGAGCGTTGGCTTCTGATTTGATGATATTTGCCCAGAATTCGGCGTTGACCGTGGCATTTTGCAGGCTCACCGCATAGGGTACGCGCCCGTATTGGTAGCGATAAGGGTGGCGAAGGTTCCCTGTTCGTTGATGTATGTCCCAACGGCAGCCGCAAGGCTGGTCCGGGTCAGGTTGTCGTCGTTGACGATCATGGTGGTGACCAGCGTATTGATCGAGACGCTTGCGGCGCCCGCAGTCGAGTCGATCAAAGGATAATCGGCAGCGGCGAGGGTTGCGCTCAGCGCCTGGTCGATGGCGTCCAGGCTCGCGTTGCGCGATGCGTTGATGGCGCTGGCGCCGGTCGTAATTCCTTGCAGCAGAATTTTCGTTTCACTCAGCTTGGCCGCAAGGTTGGCAAGGTTGGTGGTATTGGGCGTGCTACGCAGCAGGTCGTTCAGGCTGGCGATCTGCGTTGCGTAGGGACTGATTTCGCTGTAGTGCCGATTGATCCGGCTGCTATTGATGGTTGTTTGCAGGGTGTTGATCGCGTCGACAAGTATTGTCGCGGAGGCCTGGGCTATGGCAGCGAGCCCGGTGTCGCCGGGGGCCTGGGCCAGATTGCTGGCGGCGCTGGCAGCGGATGTGCTGGCGGCCAATGCGGCGGCCAGTGCGGGGCCGATGTCGGCGTGGGTGGTGGTGCTGCTGGCGAGCAGCAATTGGATTGCCTGCGCGTTGGCTACGGAAACCTGTTGCTGGAACAGATCGGTTCGCGTTTTCAAGGCATTGGGAAAAGGGTCGATCCCGGTCTGGTCCAAGGCGGCGGGCAAGGCGTCGATCTGGTCGCGCAGCGTTTGCGCCTGAGCGCGAATCCGGGTTTGCTCCGAGTTGATGATGCTGACCCGTCCGGTCCTGCTGGGCGTCAGATCCCGTGCCAATTCGCTGTCAAGTGAAGTGCTGTAGGTTACTACTACAGAAGCGGACTGCCACAAGCGGGTCGCGGCGACGTACAGTGCGTCGTAAAGATTGCGCGCCTGCGTGAGTGCTTCACCCAGTTGTTGGACCGCCGTCAGCTGATCCTGGGGCGTCGTCGCGCTGGTCAGCGCACTGCTGGCTGCCTGAATCTGGGCAATACTCTGTTCCAATGCGGCTTCCGGGCCGGCACCGGGTTGCGTTGCCGGCACCTGGCCAAAATAGCTGCCCGCCTTGCCTTCAAAGGCGGTTGCCGAAAATGGGGCCGGCCAGGGATAGCCGTGCGAGGCGTTGGCGCTGGCAGCAGCATGTTGTTCGATACAGTGTTTGACCTCGTTGGCAACGCGCTTCTCGACTGCAGCCATCAGTTCCTGGCGCGTGATGGCGACCGCCATGTCGTTGAAAGCCGGCGACTGCGGGCCGCTGATGAAGATGCCGTCGTTTCCGTTGCCACTCTCGCCGTCAAGATAGTCGGCCGGGTTGTTGGACGGCCGCGCCTGGGCGCCGAGCGGCGCGCGCGGGGCGATGATGAGCGCGGCGATATCGCTGACACCGTCGAGTTGCAGGGTCAGTGCGCGGTCGCTGTTGATCGGATGGGCGCTGTCGTCGTCGCGCAGTTCAGGCGCCAGCGCATACCAGAGCCGGGTGCCGGTGTCGTCGGTGAGTTCCGGGAGGTCGAGCGTCACCCAGGGCAGCCAGCCGACGTAGCTGGGACACTGCGTCAGTGTGAACATGTCGGCCTTACCGTCGCCCGGAACGTTGCTGAGGCCAGTGCTGTCGGTGATCAGGTCGGGGCAGGGGAGGCTGCCGGGGCGATTGGCATCGGTGACGGCGCGGGCGATCAATGCTTCCTTGGCCCGGGCCAGGGTGGCAGCGACCTTCGCTTCCTGCTGTGCGCGACCGGTGCCGATGACCGCGCTGTGGTAGAAGGCATAGGCGCCGGCCATGATCAGTAGGACGAGCAGGGCAATCAGCGCAATGCCCGATTGTTTCCCGATGCGGCGCGCCTCGCGCTTCATGGTGCGGGCGGTTTGCGGCGGACGATGATGCGGCCGTCGCCAAGGACGCTCTCGTGCTCGCCGGTGGCGGGGTGGAAGCTGTCGCCGGGCGGGATGCCGGGGCGGATTGTCGCCGTCTGCGGCTCGCCGTTGATCCAGCGCGTGTTATTGCCGCTGCTGCGCCGGACTTCGCCATCGAAGGTGTAGCTCGCTTCGCTGTCCACGTTGGTGGTGTTTTGCCCGAGCTGACGCTGGCGATCGAGGGCACTGCGCTGCTGCGGTGTCATGAACAGGCGGCCGAGCGGTTCATCCTGCGGCCAGGCCGGCAGTGCGGCCAGTGCCAGAAGCAGCGCGGGCAGAAGGCGCTTCATGACGACCGGGCTCCGCTGGCGCGCCGTAGCGTGAGCCATTCCATCGTACATTCGGCGCTCAGCTGCGCGCTGCCCGCAGAGTTTGCCGCCGGCAGGCGGGCAATCCTGCAGCCGCGCACGAGAACCATGGCTTTGGCTTGCTGCTGCAGGCGGGTGATGAAGTTGAGCAGGTCTTCCTCGTGCAGCAGGTGCAGCTGAATCTTCAACTGGCTGCTGTGGTAGGCGTAGCCAGTGTCCGTCGTGCTCTCGAGCGGGACCTGCGGCCCGAATTCGTAGCTCATGCCGGGCAGGCGCAACTGGTGCTGCAGGTCGCGCAACAGTTCGGTCCAGTCCAGTCGCTTTTCGGGGCCGGTGATGCCGGCGTTTTCCATTTGCTGGAAATTCTGGGTCCTTGTCTTGATTTCCTGCTCCTCGGTACGCACCCGGGACAGGCGTTTTTCGACTTCCGACTTGCGGGCGGCGGCGGCATCGTGTTCAACCAGCGCCTTGCGTGCCCCGCTACTGCTCCACCAGCCGGCCGCGACGGCGAGGGCGATCAGCAGCACGGCGAGCAGCGCCACCCACTGGATTTTCCTGAGGTCGCGGGATGCGAATTTCATGGTGTCGTTTCCCGCACGATTTTCACCGCGAACTGGCGCGGTTGCGTGCCTTCGCTGTCGGCGTCACCGCCGCGCAGGGAGCGTCCGGATTCAATATCGAAGGGCTGCTGGACGATGCTGACTTCATTGTTACGGTTGACCCGCAACAATTCGACAAAATGCTCGAAAGTGGCCAGCGTTTGCCGGGTGGTCGCCGATGGCGCCAGGCGGATCTGGCCGCGCAGCGTGATCGTTTCACGGTTGCCGGCAGGCAGTACGCCAACTTTGCCCGGTGCCGGCTGGCCGCCCGCCGGTGCAGGGTCGCCGAAAGACCAGTCGATGGCTTCGAGATGGACGTTCGGCGCCTCGTCCAGGGCGTGGCTCACGATGCGTAAAGCATCGTCCGGCAGACGTTGCTGCTTGAGCAGGTCGCCCTGGCGGTCCGTGATGCGGCGCAGAGTCTCGTTGTCGATGCCGAGTTGCGGGAAAGTCGCCGAGATTTCACGGTAACGCCAGCTCAGGTCGGCTTCGCTGGCGAGCAGCGCCTGGGTTTCCTGGCGCAGGCTCCAGGTGTCGTAGAGTTGCTTGGCGGCAAACAGGCCGCCGCCAAGCAGGGCGATGGCACCGAGTCCGAGCAGGCCGTAGCGAATCTGCGAAACGTGGTAATCGTGGCGGAGAGCCTCGCCGGCGAACTGCTGGCGCGGCGGCGCACTGGCCAGCAGGTGCAGGTAGAGCAGTTCGCTGCTGCTGTCGCTCGGCAGGGTCTTGAGGTCAATTTTTTTCGCCGCCTGATGGCTGTCGACAATCTCGAAAGCCAGATTGGGCGAATCGATGCAGGCGTGGCGGACCGCCGCCATGGCTTGCGGGTGGGCCAGGACATAGACCTGCAGCGTATCGTTGCGTCCGATATGGCGCTGGCCATCCAGATACTGGTAGAGCTTGGCTGCTTCGGTCGCGAAGCGCGAGGCGACGCCGGCGATGCTGCTGTCGAAAAGCGGCGTCATGCGCGAGAATATCGGCTGGCCGTCGACCAGATAACTTTCGCGGATCGAATGATCCTGATAGGTCAGGAGCAGCGAACGCCCCTTCGGTTTGCCCAGTTTCTGCAGCAACTGGCTGCCCATTTGCGCGACCGTGTAGATGCCGGCCAGCGCGGCGCCGGCTTCGTCCAGGCACTTGAGCCAGGGCTCGAAGTGGGCCGGATTGGTCAGTGCGGTGAGCAGCAGCTTTTCGTTCTTGCGCTTGTCCTTTTCGTAACCAAGCGAAATCGCCGTGGCCAGCGGCGAACCGAGAAAATGCTGGCCCAGCTTGCGGGTGATCAGCGCCTTGCGGTCGGCGCCCTGGAGGAAGGGAATGGTTTCGAGTTCGTGCCCTTCCTCGGCAACGTTGGCCAGCATCCGGAACTGGCTGTTCGGATGGCGGCGCAGATACTCGGTGAAGCGCGGGTATTCCTCGGGGCGCATCTCGAACACGCCTTCCGCGCTCAGCTTGCCGTGGCGCCAGGCGTAGGCCGTCAGGCGCTGGGTGTCGAGGTAGAGGAGGCGGCGGGAAATCACGTTTTGATCTTGCTGATGACGTCGTAGACCGGGCCGATGACCGAAAGCATGATCCAGCCCAGCAGCGCGCCCATGAACACGGTCAGCATCGGCTCGATCAGGGTCTGGGCCTTTTCGACCGATTCCTTGACGTCGCGGTTGTAGAAATAGCTGACATTGAGCAGCGCCTTGTCCAGCCCGCCGGTATTTTCACCGACGCGCAGCATGCGCACGACGAGCGGCGGGAAGAGCCCGGCGTCATGGAAGGCGCCGGCGACATTCTGGCCCTCGCGGATCGATTGTTCGACGCGGACGAGGGCCTTGCGGACCATCAGGTTGCCGACGATATCCTGGGTCGTGCGGATCGATTCGAGAATCGGAATGCCGGCAGCGTAGAGCATGGCGAAAGTGTTGGCGAAGCGCGACAGGATGATTTTCTTGAGAATGGGCCCGACCACCGGGGCGCCGAGCTTCATGGCATCGAGCCGCAGCCGGGCCAGCGGATTGCTGCGCAGAACCAGCTGCGCAACGACGAACGCCAGTACCGGCAGGCTCAGGAACAGCCACCAGAAATTGACCAGCAGATCGGATATAAAAAATAGCAGCTGTGTCTGCGGCGGCAGCGCCTGCCCCATGTTTTTGACGAACTGCTTGAGTTGCGGCACCATGTAGATCATCAGGAAGAAGGTGGCGCCGAGGACGATGGTGCCGACGAAGGCAGGGTACATCAGCAGCTTCTTGGTGTGCGATGCCAACTCGTCTTCCCACTTGAGTGACTCGTTGAGACTGCTCAGTACCTCGGGCAACTGGCCAGTCGACTCTCCGGCGCGGATCAGGCTGACGAAGACGTGGTTGAAGACCGTCGGATGGTCGGCCATCGCCAGAGACAGCGTCTGGCCGCCTTCGATGCCCTCGATCAGGCCGGCGATGACTTCGCGGAAGCGCGGATTCTCGACCGAGTCGCGCAGGTCGGCAAGGCCTTCGAGGATCGGCACGCCGGAACGCGCCAGCTGGTCGAGATGGAAGCAGAAGTTGATCAGCTCGCGGCGCGGTATTTTCTTGCTGCCGAACAGCGTCTGGTGACTGATCGGCTTGCCGGTCACCAGGTCGAGGTCCATGCGCTTGAGGCGCATTTCAAGATCGACGATGTTGATGGCGTCGATGCGCCCGAAAATCATGCGCCCTTCCATGCTGACCGCCTTGTAGTCGAAAAGCATGGCTACATCCGGTCGGTCAGGTTGACGACGCGCCCGAGTTCTTCGAGTGACGTCGTGCCGTTGAGCACCCGGCGCAATCCGTCGTCGGCCAGCGTGACAAAGCCTTGGGCGAGCGCCCGGGAACGGATTTCATGGGTAGTCGCACGGCGGGCGATCAGTTCGTCGATGCCCATGTCGATGCGCAACAGCTCCATGATCGCGATGCGCCCACGATAGCCCTGGAAGTCGCAGCGCTCGCAACCCGTGGCACGGTAGAGCACTGGTCGTGAGCCGCCCTCGGCCGGAGTGCCGAACAGCTGCATTTCGTGGGCCTCGGCGTGGTAGGGTGACTTGCAATGATCGCAGAGGCGGCGGATCAGGCGCTGGGCGACGATGCCGATGATGTTGCCGGCCATGATGTCGGGCAGCACGCCGATGTCGAGCAGGCGCGGAATGGTGCCGATGGCCGAATTGGTGTGCAGCGTCGAATAGACCTGGTGCCCGGTCATGGCGGCGCGGAAGGCCATTTCGGCGGTTTCGGCATCGCGGATCTCGCCGACCAGGATGACGTCCGGGTCCTGGCGCATCATCGAGCGAATGCCGTTGGCGAAATCGAGCTTGGACGTTTCGGCGACCGAGGTCTGGCGCACCAGCGCCATCGGGTATTCGACCGGGTCTTCGAGGGTCATGATGTGGATGCCCTCGGTATTGATATGGCTGAGCACCGAATAAAGCGTCGTTGTCTTGCCGCTGCCGGTCGGTCCGGTGACCAGGATGATGCCCTCGGGACGGGCGATCATCAGCTTCAGGCGCTGCAGGTGCTCGTCGGCGAGTCCGAGGTTTTCCAGCGGGACGATGCCCTTCTGGCGGTCGAGGACGCGCAGCACGATGTTTTCGCCGTGGATGGTCGGCTGGCAGGCGACCCGGAAATCGACCTGGCGCCCGGAGACGGTCAGGCCGATGCGGCCATCCTGCGGGGCGCGCATTTCGGCGATGTTCATGCCGGAAAGCACCTTGATGCGTACCGTCATCGCCGGCCAGTACGATTTGTGCAGCGCGCGGATCTGGCGCAGCATGCCGTCGATGCGATAGCGGATGCGCAGGAAGTTGGCTTCCGGCTCGAAGTGGATGTCCGAGACCTCGCGCTTGACGGCATCGGTGAGGATCGAGTCGATCAGGCGGACGACCGGCTGGCTGTATTCGTCGTCGGTCGCCGACAGGCTTTTCCAGTCGATTTCGCCGGTTTCTATCTCTTGGAGGATACCGTCGATCGACAGCTCGTAGCCGTAATACTGGTCGATCGCACGGTTGACCTCGGATTCGCTGGCAAGCAGTGTCTCGATCTCGACGTGTTCGGGCACCAGTGTGCGTACGCGGTCGAGGCCGACGATGTTGTGGATATCGGCGATCGCCAGCGTCAGGCGGTGGTTGGCCGTGTCGAAGTCGAGCGGTAGCAGGTGGTGGCGCTTGGCGATGTCGCGCGGTACCAGTTTCAGCGCCTGCGGGTCGACGATGGCATTCGAGAGATCGATGCTCTGCTGGCCGAGGCTCTCCGACAGGGCTTCGCGCAGCGTCGTTTCCGAGACGAAGCCAAGCGATACCAGCAGCTTGCCGATCGGCTGGTTGGCCTTCATCTGTTCGAGCAGGGCGATCCGCAGCTGATCCTCGGAAAGGATGCCCTTGGCCATCAAAATCTGGCCTAGCGGACGGCGCGGCGGAGCGGGGCTGTTCATCGCGGCTAATTGTCGTGGCTGAGTTGGGCGAGGCGCAACGTTACGCGCTCGCGGTCGAATGCCGCCGGACGGTGCTGGGCAGCGTCCAGTGCGAGACGGTAATGCTGGGCGGCGAGCTTGGGCTGGCGAAGATGGTCGAGGCTGACCGCCAGATTGAACAGGTAATCCGGATTGTCGGGGTCGGCGGCTACGGCATTGAAATAAACCTGCTGGGCGTCCGACCAGCGCTTTTGGCGCGAATAGAGATTGCCGAGCGCGAAATTGAGCGGCCCTGATTCCGGTTGCGCGGCAAGCGAGGATTTCAGGCGGCTTTCGTTGGCAATCTGGTCGCCGCCCGCGTTGCCGCCGAGGATTGCGGCTTGTGCCGCAGGGTCGCTTGGATCGGCGTTGAAGGCGCGTTGCTGGTAGTGCTCGGCGTCATTGGGGCGGCCCTGGCGCTGGGCAATCGCAGCCAGTGCGAGCAAGGTGTTGACGTTGTTGGGATCGCTTTTCAGCGCCTGTTCGTAATCGAAACGGGCGGCATCAAGCTGGTTGTTCTGCAGTTTGGCGTAGCCCGCCTGCAGGTTGGCGTCGGGTACGGCGCGGGTGCGCGTCAGTCGAATCGGGATCGGGTTGGCGGCGGGTTCGCCGGCCTCGGTCATCTGGCGCGCGGGTTCCAGACGCGGCGCAAATGCCGATCGCGGCTGGCGCTCGGTGACTGTTGCGGTCGACGCCGGAATTGCCGGCAAATTGGGCGATATGGTGCTCTTTGGTACCGGCGGTGCCAGCGGAATTGCCGGTGGCGAAACGCTTGGCGCCGGCGGCGCGGGGCGCGCTACTGGCAGCGATCCGTTGCGGGCGACCGGTGCCATGGAACTGCCGCCCATGTTTTGCAACTGGAAGAACACGTAGCCACCGATGCCGACGGCGGCCAGTCCGACCGTCCCCAGGGCCAGCCACAGCAAGCGGCGCGAAGGCGCTTCGGCTTGCTTGGCGGCGAAGGCGTTGCGTGCCGCTGCCTGTTTTTCTGCTTCGGGTTCGACCGGTGGCGGTTCGAGTTCGATCGAGATTACTGGCGCGGCGGGCGGCGCGCTGCGCTTCGGTGTTGGCTGCGCTTGCGGCGTGATCGACAACTCGGCGTCGAGCGCATCAATATGGGCAGCCAAGTCAGGCAACGACTTCGATTTGCCAGGCTGCGGCATTTCGCCCAGCGGTTCGAGGCTCAAATCGAGGACATCGGCGGGCAGCGTCTCGTGCCCGACCGCTTCGGCCGCGGCGCGCCGTGCTTCCTGCTTGCTGGTTTCGGCCCGTTTCAGGGCATCCATCAAAAGGCTCATCGCAGCCTCTTAACGGTAAGGTAAATTATTCAAGGGTTGCGCTTCGGGGGTCTGGTTGAAGAAGTTCTCGCCCGGAAGTTGCGAGCGGTAGCCCGAGAAATCGCCGTTCAGGCCCGGATCCTTGATGATCACCGGGCGCAGGAAAACGACCAGTTCCGATTTGGTGGACGCGTTGTTCCGGGTATTGAAAAGTTCGCCGATGAACGGGATTTGTCCGAAGATCGGTACCCGCCCGGTCTTCCAGTTCACGCTGTCTTCCATGAGCCCGCCGAGGACGGCGACTTCGCCGCTCTTGACGCGCATGACCGATTCGATCTCGCGGGTACGAATTTGCGGCACGTAGTTCTTGACGCCGGCCGGAATGCTCGGGTTGGGGTCTTCCTTGAGTTCCGAAATACTCGATATTGTCGGCCGTACGTTGAGGATCACGCCATCGCCGCTGCTGATCTGCGGCGTGACCGTCATCACCAGGCCGACTGATACCGATTGTGGCGTTGTGGTGACGGCGACGGTGGTGCCGACGTTGACCGTCGATGTCGTATCGGCCTTGACATTGAAATAGACGAAATTCTCGACCACCTTGAGCAGCGCGGTCTGGTTGTTCAGCACCGAGAGGCGTGGGCTGGACAGTACTTTGGCCGTTCCGTAGCTTTGCAGCAGGTTGACCATGCCGGCCAGGTCGAAGGCGCCGCCCAGTTGGCTGAAGCTGATGGTGAAGGGGGTTACGGCGGTGCCGACATTGCTGTTGACCGAGGCCGGCGAGATCGAAAACTTTGTCGAGCCGTCCTTGCGCAGGCGGTCCCACTGAATGCCCTGCTGATAGCCCTCGCCGAGTTGAACCTCGACGATGGTCGCTTCGATCAGCACCTGACGGCGGGACGAGGTGATGACGCGGTCGATGAATTCCTGGATCTTTTCATGCTGGCGCGATGTGGCGCGTACCGTGACGACGCCGCTCTCGGGGTTCATGATGACCGAAGCGGCCTCGCGGAAGGTGCTGCGCCGTACCAGCGAGTTGCCGCTAGCCTGGCTGGAGGAACCGGGCGCCGGGTTGGTCTGCAGGGCGTTGGCGATGGCTTGCGTTGCCCGCGACCCGCTACCCTGAGGCAGGGCGGCGGCACCGGTCGAGGTTTGCGAATTGGCTTGCTCGATGAATGTTTCGCTCGACCCTTCGGGGAAAACCTTGTCGGTCTCGTGCAGGATGTCCTTGATGTTTTTTTCGAGCTGTTCCCAGAAACTGTTGCGCGAGTTGTTCTGGATCGACGTGTTCGAGACATTGCCGGAGCCGCTGGCCACCGGCGAGGCGCCCGCGCCGGCTGCGCCGCCGGGCTGGTTGGTGTTGATCTGGGTATTGGTCGATACGGTGCCGGTCACGGTGCGTGCCATGTTGACGTAATCGACCTTGTAATGCTTGAGGAAGGGCGAGTCGGGCATCACCGCGAGATTCGGTCCGTCGAGCTCGAAGCGCATATCGACTTGTTTGGAAATCCGGGTCAGCAGTTGCGGCAGTGTCTGGTTGATGGCATTCAGCGAAACATTGCCGGTGATCCCCGGGTGAATATCGACATTGACCTTGGCGTCACGGGCCAGCGCAAAAAGCAGATCCTTGGCCTGCACGTTGTTCACGACGACGCTGTAGGTCTCAGCCTTGGGCATCGCGCGTGGCTTGGGTACGGCCAGAGTCTGCTGGACCGGGGCTGGGATTTCGCCGGCGGCCGGCGGTGGCGCAGTTTCCGTGCTGATATGGCCGGCCAGCGGCTGCGGTGGCGACGGCGCCTGGCAGGCGGCGAGCGCCATTGACAACAGGGTTGCACCGAGAAAACCGTATTTCATCCGAAACTGCTTTCTTGCGAGCGGGTAATGGCGACGTTGCATGTTGCGGGCATGCTAGCACATGGCGGCGCTTCTGGCGCTGGCCGAGTGACCGGCGACGGCGTCATTGTTGTAGCGTGCTCACACGGCGCGGGTAGGGACGCATCTGGCGGATCTGCTCCGGCAGATCACGTGTGGCAGACCACGCTGCGGCGCGCGTCGGATAGTCGCCATAAATGACGCTGATCTTGCTGTTTTCGGGCGTGCCGGTGCGATAGAGGCGCAGGTCCGTCGGTTCGAGCATCTGGCCGGCGCGGGCCAGGAAATTCTCGACATCGTCGGCGTGGCTGGCGCCTCTGGCCACCAGCTGGATGAAGTAGTGGTCGCCTGATGCCCTGGCGACCCAGTCGTCGAATAAGGCGGCGTGTTGGGCAATCAATGTCGTGTCGCTGGTGGCGGTTGTTGCGGTCGATGGCGTGGCGGGCTTTGCGGCCGGGGGGGCGACCGTGGCAGCGGCAGTCGGCGCCGGTGCTGCTTGTTCGGGCGCTTTCGCCGCCGCGGCCGCTGCCGCTGGCGCGTCGCCGGCGGGGGGGCGTGGCCACAGCGTATAGGCGAGGGCGGCCAGCGCAACGACCAGCCCACCGATCAGTGCCCATTTGAGGGGCGGTGTGAAGGCGAACTTGGTCTTCTGCTGGATCGGCGCAAAACGCGCATCCTGGGCGGCGATCTTGACCTCGGCAGCGTCGACCTGGTGCGTTCCGTTCGAAAACGCCGCGAGCAATGCCTTGTCGGCCAGGATGTTGATGCGTCGCGACAGGCCTTCGGACGTCTTGCCGATGATCTCGACGGCACGTGCGGTAAACGGGTTGGGGCCGTGGTAGCCGGCGGCGCGCAGGCGGAACTCGATATAGCTGCCGACTTCGCCGGCCTTGAGCGGCGTCAGGTTGAAGTGTTGGGTGATGCGCTCGCGCAACTGGCGCATGTCGTTGGCGGCCAGCCGCTCGTCGAGTTCAGGCTGGGCGAAGAGGGCAATCTGTAGCAGTTTGGTGGCCTTTGACTCGAGGTTGGAGAGCAGGCGGATTTCCTCGAGCGACTCGGCCGGCATGGCATGTGCCTCGTCGATCATGATGACGACCCGCTTGCCGGCCGCGTAGCGCTCGACCAGCGCGTCCTGGAGCGTGCGGATCATCGAGTGCGTGGTTTTGCCGTCGGCGGGGATGCCCAGTTCGTCGGCGATGGCACCGAGAATTTCGTGGCGCGACAGCGACGGGTTGGCCAGATAGAGCGATTCGACATCGTCCGGCAGGCGTTCGAGCAGCATCCGGCAGAGCATGGTCTTGCCGCTGCCGACCTCGCCGGTGACCTTGACGATGCCTTCGTCCTGGGTGATGGCGTAGATCAGCGCGTCGAGCGTCGGGCCGCGGTTGGCCCCGGTAAAGAAGAAATCGGTATGCGGGGTGATGCGGAAAGGCGGTTCGCGCAGGCCGAAGTGCTCGAGATAGAGGCTCATGAACGGTGCCAGCTTTCCATGCGGTTGTAGAGGGTGCTGCGGTTGATGCCGAGGCGGCGCGCGGCACGGCTGACGTTGCCGGCGCACAGTTCGAGGGCGGCCTCGATGTAGCTGCGCTCCCAGGCGGCGAGCGTCGCGTCGAGGTCGATGCCGGTGGCTGCCTGCAGGTGCCTGGTCGCTGCTTGCAGGCGCTGTTCGTGGTTGTTCTCGGCGGCCGTGCCGACAACGTTGCGGTCGACCTCGTCGGAGGTGTCGAATTCGCTCAGCAGTTGCTCGGGTGTGACCGCCTGGCCGGGATGGCGGGCGGTCAGGCGAATGACGATGTTGCGCAATTCGCGGACATTGCCGGGAAAACTGTAGTCGAGCCACAGCGCTTCGGCCGCCGGGTCGAGGACGAACGGCGGGCATTGGGCCTGTGCGGCATAGAGTTTGCGGAAATGGTCGAGCAGCAGCAGGCGGTCGCGACCCATGTCGCGCAGCGGTGGAACGCTGATCGTGAATACCGAGAGCCGATGGTAAAGGTCGGCGCGGAAGCGCCCTGCCTTGATTTCCTGGCGCAGGTCGCGATTGGTGGCCGCAACGATGCGTGCTTTCGAGGTTCGCGTCTGGGTTTCGCCGACGCGCTGGTACTCGCCGTTTTCAAGGACACGAAGCAGCTTGGGCTGGAGGTCCGCCGGCAGTTCGCCGATCTCGTCGAGGAACAATGTGCCCTCGCCGGCCTCCTCGAAATAGCCGGCCTTGGCGGTCGCTGCGCCAGTGAAAGCGCCGCGGGCGTGGCCGAACAGCGTTGGTTCGAGCAGGCTGGGCGAGATCGCCGCGCAGTTGAGCGCCAAGAATGGATGCTGCTGCCGTTCCGTAAGCTGATGCAGGCAACGGCTGGCGACGATATCCTTGCCACTGCCGGATTCGCCCTCGATCAGCACCGGAAAGCCGAGGTTGGCGTATTGCGCCAGCTGCAGGCGCAGACGCTGCATCGGCAGGCTGTCGCCGATCAGCCCGGCGGAATCGCCGGGAGCCTTTTCTTCACCGGAAAAAGTCAGCGCCTGGCGCAGCAGGGCCAGCAGGTGGCCAGGGTCGCAGGGCTTGCCGACGAATTCGACGGCGCCCAGCGTGCGCGCATGACGGGCGTTGTCTTCGCCATTCTGACCGGAGAGAACAATGATTTTCATGTCCGGCGCGTGGGCCAGCAGGTCGCCGATCAACGCGAAGCCCTCATCCGGGCGGTGCGGTTGCGGCGGCAGGCCAAGATCGACTAGCGCCAGCTGCGGCGTCTGGCGCAACTGGCGGAGCAGCGCCAGGCAATGCGGGCGGGCATGGCTGGTGACCACGTCGAAAGCCGCAGCGAACGCATGGCTCAGGGAATCGCTGATCAGCGGGTCGTCATCGACGATGAGAAGCAGGGGCTTGTTCGACAAGGGGGGCGGGCGCAATTTTTCGGTAAAGGTCTCGCGCAATTATAACGAGGCGATGCCAAGGCGATAGTCTGCGATTCTGATAAAATTGCCGGTCGAACTTTGAAGGGATGAGTTTTGTCGGACGATATTCTGGTCGATATCCAGAACTTGCACTTTAACTATGACGGACGTCCTGTCTTGCAGGGGATCAACATGAAGATCCCGCGCGGCAAGGTGGTCGCCATCATGGGCGGTTCCGGTTGCGGCAAGACGACGCTGCTGCGCTGCATCGGCGGCCAGTTGCGGCCGACCGCTGGCAGCGTGCGCCTCGAACAGAACCTCGTTTCCGAGATGTCCCACGCCGAACTGTACGGCCTGCGGCGCAAGATGGGCATGCTATTCCAGTTCGGCGCGCTGTTTACCGACATGACGGTGTTGGACAATGTCGCATTTCCGCTGCGCGAGCATACCGACCTGTCGGACGAGATGATTCGTGATCTGGTCCTGATGAAGCTCGAAGCCGTCGGCTTGCGCGGCGCGCATGCGCTGATGCCGGGCGAACTCTCAGGCGGCATGGCGCGACGTGTGGCGCTGGCCCGGGCAGTCGCCCTCGATCCGATGCTGGTCATGTACGACGAGCCTTTCGCCGGCCTCGACCCGATCGCGCTGGGCGTCATCGGGCAGTTGATCCGCAAGCTGAACGATGCGCTGGGGGCAACCTCGATCATGGTCACGCACGACGTGCACGAGTCGCTGATGATCGTCGATTACATCTATTTCGTGTCACAGGGGACAATCGTCGCCGAAGGCACGCCGGACGAAATTCGTGCCTCGAAAGATCCCTTCGTCCACCAGTTCGTCAATGCCGAAGTTGACGGGCCGGTGCATTTCGATTACCCGGCGCCGCCCGTAGTGCATGATTTTCTTGGTCGGGGGCTGCATGTCTGAGTCGTTTTCGCCGATCAGGAAACTTGGTCATGCGGTCGTTGACCGCATCTGGCGCATGGGTTTCGCGGCGCGCTTCTTCGTCGCCGTGCTGCGCTATTCGGGTCCATCGTTCCGGCGTCTGCCGTTGACGCTCCGCGAAATCTATTTCAGCGGCGTGCTATCGCTGCTGATCATTACGGTTTCAGGATTGTTCGTCGGGCTGGTACTCGGCTTGCAGGGCTACGAAACCCTGCAGCGCTACGGGTTGACCGAGGCGCTCGGCGTACTGGTCGCACTGTCGCTGACGCGCGAACTGGGGCCGGTGGTGGCCGCGCTGCTTTTTGCTTCGCGCGCCGGTTCATCGATCACCGCGGAAATCGGCCTGATGAAGACCACAGAACAGTTGAAGGCGATGGACATCATGGCGGTCAACCCGATCGCCCGCGTCGTCGCGCCGCGCTTCTGGGGCGGCGTCATTTCGATGCCGCTGCTGGCGGCGCTGTTTTCGGCGATGGGCGTGCTCGGCGGCTGGCTGATCGGGGTCGTCTTCATCGGTGTCGATGACGGTGCCTTCTGGTCGCAGATGCAGTCCGGCGTCGATTTTCGCTACGACATCTGGAATGGTGTCATCAAGAGTTTTATTTTCGGTATCGCGGTGTCCGTGATTGCCGTTTTCGAAGGCTACGACTCCGTACCAACGGCCGAAGGCGTGTCGCGCGCAATTACGCGCACCGTGGTGACCTCCGCGCTGGCCATACTGGCACTGGATTTCGTTCTGACTTCGTTCATGTTTCGGGGAACTTCATGAACCGTACCGCACTCGACCTCTGGGTCGGCATTTTCGTGGCGATCGGCATCGCCGCCTTTCTGTTTCTGGCGCTCAAGGTCGGCAACCTTTCTTCGGCACACCTGTCCGAGACTTATGTGCTTCAGGCCAGATTCGATAACATCGGTGGCCTGAAAGTGCGCGGACCGGTCAAGAGCGCGGGGGTTGTGGTTGGGCGTATCAGCGACATCAAGTTCGATACGGAGAGTTACGAAGCGGTGGTATCCATGGATATCGGCGGGCGCTACCACTTTCCACGCGATACGTTTGCGTCGATCTACACTTCAGGGCTGCTCGGCGAGCAATTCATCGGCTTCGATGTCGGTGGCGACGAGAAAATGCTCAAGCCGGGAGATACGGTGACCAAAACGCAGTCGGCGGTGGTGCTGGAAAAGCTGATCAGCCAGTTTCTATTCAACAAGGCGTCCGAGGGGCAGGAAGCGAAATGACGAAATTGCGCATGGTGAAGCATCGGGTTGCCGGGTTGCTGGCAGCCGGCCTGTTGGCGTCCGGTGGGGCGGCGGTGGCTCAGGATAATCCGCACGATCCGATGGAAGGTTTCAATCGCGCCATGTTCGCGGTCAATGAAGGGCTTGACAAGGTGGCGATCAAGCCCGTCGCGCAGGCCTACGAGTTCGTCACGCCGCTGCCGGTGCGGGCGGGCGTTGGTGATTTCTTCAGCAACATTGCTGATATTCGAAATACCTTGAATAATTCCTTGCAGGGAAAGTTCGCAGATGCCGCGAGCGATCTCGGGCGACTGCTGATCAATTCGACGGTGGGTATCTTCGGCCTCTTCGATGTGGCCAGCGAACTCGGCCTCGAGAAACATGACGAAGACTTCGGGCAGACGCTCGCCGTCTGGGGATGGGACGACAGCAGTTTCCTGTTCTGGCCGGTGGTCGGACCGCGCACGGTTCGTGATACCGGCGGCCTGGTCGTCGATATTTATTCCGATCCGACCTGGTATACGCTCAACAAGTCGGTCGCTGCCCGCAACAGCCTGGTAGCGCTGCGCTTTGTGGACGTCCGTGCCAGCCTGCTACCCGCCGACAAGGTGGTTGAGGAGGCGGCGCTCGACAAATACGCATACATTCGCGACGCCTACCTGCAGCGTCGGCAGAACCAGATTTTCGATGGCCGTCCGCCACGGCTTGAGGATGTAATGGATTGAAAGTTATGATGAAAAAACTGATCGCACTACTATTCGCTACGTTTTTCGCGTCTCTGGCCCTTGCCCAGGAGGCGCCGGACGCGCTGGTCAAGCGGGTGACCGAGGAGGTGCTGGAGATCGTCCGCAAGGACCGTGATATCCAGAACGGAAATACTTCGCGCATCCTGGAACTGGTCGACGCCAAGGTCATTCCAAATTTCAATTTTCCGCACATGACGGCCCTGGCGCTCGGCAAGGACTGGCGCAAGGCGACACCGGCGCAGCAGAAGCAACTGACCGCCGAGTTTCAGACCCTGCTGGTCCGCACCTATTCCAATGCGCTGACCAGCTACAAGAACCAGAGGGTCATCTACAAGCAATTCAAGATGAAAGACGGCGAGACCGATGTGCTGGTCCGTACCGAAGTTGACGAGCCGGGGCGCAAGCCGGTGCAACTCGATTACAGCCTGGAAAAGCTCGATGCCGGCTGGAAGGTTTATGACGTCAATGTGGCCGGCATCAGCCTGGTCACCAATTACCGCGAGCAGTTTGCGCAGGAAGTCCGCAGTGGCGGCATCGACGGGCTGATCCAGTCGCTCGCGGCCAAGAACAAGTCGCTTGAAGGTAATCTGGCCAAGGCTGCCGGCAAATGATCGAACGGGAGGCGCAGCGCCTCTTCGTCAAGGTGCCGATGGTCATGGCCAACGCGCGCAGCCTGCTCGAAGCGGGCCGTGCCGCCATGCAGTCCGGAGAACAGGTCTTCGATCTCGGACGGATCACCGGTGCCGATTCCTCGGCCATCGCGGTCATGCTCGGCTGGTTGCGGTTGGCCAGCCGGTCGCGGTCAACCATCAGATTCGCCCATATTCCGCCGGGCGTGCGCTCACTGGCCGAACTTTACGGCGTCAGCGAACTTCTGCCTCTCGCCTGAGGCGGTATCCATGGCCGCTGCAGTTTCCATCGTTGACGTCGTCAAGCGTTTCGGCTCGCTGCAGGCGCTGGCGGGTGTTTCTCTCGAAATCGGCGAAGGCGAGTTCTTCGGTTTGCTGGGGCCGAACGGCGCCGGCAAGACGACGCTGATCTCGACCCTGGCCGGCTTGGTGCGGGCGGACTCCGGCAGCCTGTCGGTGATGGGTCACGATGTGGTCAAGGATTACCGGAAGGCGCGCAGCCTGCTGGGTGTCGTGCCGCAGGAACTGGTTTTCGACCCGTTTTTCTCGGTGCGCGAAACGCTGCGTATCCAGTCCGGCTATTTCGGCTTGCGCCACAACGATGCCTGGATCGATGAAATCCTCGAGAACCTCGACCTGGCTACCAAGGCCAACGTCAATATGCGCCGGCTGTCGGGCGGCATGAAGCGCCGCGTCCTGGTCGCCCAGGCGCTGGTGCACAAGCCGCCGGTCATCGTTCTCGACGAACCCACTGCCGGCGTCGATGTCGAGTTGCGACAGGGGTTGTGGCAGTTCGTGCGCCGCCTCAACAACGAGGGGCACACCATCATCCTGACCACGCACTACCTTGAAGAGGCCGAAGCCCTGTGCGGGCGCATCGCACTGATGAAGCAGGGTCGGGTGGTCGCCCTCGACACCACGGCCAATCTGATGGCAGCGCATCCCGGCGGCACGCTGGAAGATGTCTTCGTGCGGACGATGAAACAGTGATCGGTTTCTGGACGCTGTTCTACAAGGAAATGCTGCGCTTCTGGAAAGTGGCTTTCCAGACCGTCGCCGCGCCGGTGCTGACGGCATTGCTTTACCTGATGATCTTCAGCCACGTACTTGAAGGCCATGTCCGCGTGCACGGAGTGCAATACACCAGCTTCCTGGTTCCCGGCCTGGTGATGATGCAGGTGCTGCAGAATGCATTCGCCAATTCGTCGTCCAGCCTGATCCAGGCCAAGGTGACCGGCTCGATCGTTTTTGTGCTGCTGCCGCCGATTCCCTATGGTGCCTTTTTTGCCGCCTACGTGCTGGCTTCGCTGGCGCGTGGCCTGATGGTCGGCGTCGGGGTGCTGGCCGCTACCGCCTGGTTTGCCGAACTGCACATCGTTGCGCCGTTCTGGGTCTTGGCATTCGTCGTGCTCGGCGGGGCGATTCTCGGCGCCATGGGCATGATTGCCGGTCTCTGGGCCGAGAAGTTCGATCAGCTGGCGGGCTTTCAGAATTTTCTGATCATGCCGCTGACCATGCTGTCCGGCGTTTTTTATTCGATCCACAGCCTGCCGGAGTTCTGGCAGCGCGTGTCGCATTACAATCCCGTCTTTTACATGATCGACGGCTTCCGTTATGGCTTTTTCGGCGTCTCCGACGTGGCGCCCGAAATCAGCCTGGCAGTGGTCGTCGCCTGTTTCATCGCGGTGTCGCTCCTGACGCTGGGCTTGTTGAAGCGGGGCTGGAAACTGAGAGCCTGAAAAAATGAATCCTGAACATATCAAGCAACTGATCCGCGCCGGCATGACCTGCGACTTCCTCGAACTTGATGGCGACGGCCAGCACTTCGAGGCCATCGTCGTCAGCACCGAATTTGCCGGCAAGAATCGCGTGCAGCGCCAGCAACATGTTTACAAGACGCTGAAGGAAAAGCTCGCCAGCGGCGAATTGCATGCCATTTCGTTCAAGACGCTGACGCCCGAGGAATGGAGCGCCCAGCGTGGATAAGCTGTTGATTCAAGGGGGGGCCGCCCTTTCGGGCGAAGTCGCCATCTCGGGCGCCAAGAACGCCGCGCTGCCGATTCTCTGCGCCTCGCTATTGACTGCAGAGCCGCTCCATTTCACCAACGTGCCGCAGCTCAAGGACATTTCGACGATGCTGCGCCTGCTCGGCGACATGGGCGTCGGCGTGACGACAGAAGGCGTCGACGGCATGGTTCTCGACGGCGGCGGGCTGAACAATCCGGTCGCCTCCTACGAGCGGGTCAAGACCATGCGCGCGGCGATTCTCGTTCTCGGGCCGCTGGTGGCGCGCGGCGGCGAGGCGCGGGTCTCGTTGCCCGGCGGTTGTGCCATCGGCGCGCGGCCGGTCGATCAGCACATCAAGGGCCTGCAGGCGATGGGCGCCGAAATCCATGTCGAGCAGGGTTATGTTCACGCCAAGGCGAGTCGCCTCAAGGGCGCGCGCATCTGCACCGACATGGTCACCGTAACTGGCACCGAGAACCTGATGATGGCGGCCTGCCTCGCCGATGGCGAAACGATCATCGAGAATGCCGCGCGCGAGCCGGAAGTGGTCGATCTGGCCAATTGCCTGGTCAGCATGGGCGCCCGAATTTCCGGTGCCGGCAGTGCCGTGATCCGCATCCAGGGTGTCGACAAACTGCACGGGGCGACCCACGCCATCATGCCGGACCGCATCGAAACCGGAACCTACCTGTGCGCTGCCGCCGCTACCGGGGGCGATGTCCGCCTGCTGAAAACCTCGGCGGCCTATCTCGATGCGGTGGTCGACAAGCTGATGGATGCCGGCTGCGAGATCACCGTCGAGCGCGATGCCATCCGCCTGGTGGCCCCGCCGCGCCTGAAGGCGGTGAGTTTGCGAACGGCGCCGTACCCGGCCTTTCCGACCGACATGCAGGCGCAGTTCATGGCGATCAATTGCATCGCTGATGGCGTGGCGACGATCCGCGAAACGATTTTCGAGAACCGCTTCATGCATGCCAACGAACTGGCGCGTCTTGGTGCCGACATACAGATCGAGGGCAGCAATGCCATCGTGCGCGGTGTCGATCATCTCGAGGGGGCGATGGTAATGGCTACCGATCTGCGCGCCTCGGCCTCGCTGGTCATTGCCGGTCTGGTGGCGCGCGGTGAGACGCTGATCGACCGCATCTATCACCTGGATCGCGGTTACGAGCATATCGAAGAGAAGCTGGCCAAACTTGGCGCGCTGGTCAGGCGCGTGCAATAAATTTGCCCGGTTTTCGCCGTGGACCGCAACAGGTGACGAAATTCGGCAAAAAATGCTTTGCATATTTCAATTCGTGCCCCATACTCTGAAGCTCGGGATTTCCAGGCAGTGTTTTGTTCCTGCGCCGTACCACGGTTTGTCAGCTCCTCGGTCTTGGTTCTCGTATTTGTTTGTTTGGGTGAAAGCCCGTTAATTTTTTCCAAGGAAGCTATAAATGGCAACTGGTACCGTAAAGTGGTTCAACGACTCCAAAGGTTTTGGTTTTATCTCCCCGTCTGAAGGCGGCGAAGACCTCTTCGCTCACTTCTCCGCAATTCAAGGCAACGGTTTCAAGACCCTGGCCGAGAACCAGAAGGTGACCTTCGACATCGTCACCGGCCCGAAGGGCAAGCAGGCAGCAAACATCCGCCCGGAAGAATAAATCCGGCGTAGCCTGTAATGAAAAAGCCCGGTTCGCCGGGCTTTTGTTCGTTGTGCGCCCAGCATGGGCGCGATCTTGGAGGTGGAAGTCCTCCCGTAAGTTGGCCACAGCAAACGAAGCGAAGCGCAACTGCATGAGGGCGACCGAGTGTGGGAAGGAAGCGTGGAGCGAAACCGCGAGCCGATGGACAAGAACCGGATAGAAGGCGGTGCCGAGCAGGGCGAGCGGGCAATGAACCGCGAAGCCGTTGTGGTCAAAGCTCAGGTGGCGTAAATCCGGCGGTTGTGCGGTGAAGGATCGCGTTCTTACCTGGGGAGATCTCGCCTCATGGCTGAAAGGCCGACGTGGAAACACGGAGCGAGAAGTCAGCAGCGGCCATAGTAGCTGCCTGTATGGGGCGAAGGGCCAAAGGAATAGGAGAAGAAGCCCTCTGGTTCTCGGAGATGGATTGTCTCAGATGTTCGCGATCGCGAAGCTCGCCGGTACGGTGACAAGGGTGAAGCCCGACTCACTACGGCAGCGAGAAACCAAATCCGGCGTATCAGAGATACGTAACTTCAGGCGATACGCCGGAACTCATGCCTGCGCTTCGACCTCAACTATTCCAACCGCCCGGTGCGGACCCGCATGCCGGGTGGTGTGGGAGGGGTCGGTCAGGTAATCTGGCCGCCCCTATCCCGATTACGCGCCGTATTGCTGCTTTGCAGTAAAATCACCCCTTTGCCACGAGAACTTTCCGTGACCACGATCACCATCGCCCTCTCCAAGGGCCGCATTTTTGACGAAACTCTGCCGTTGCTTGCGGCGGCGGGGATCGTCCCGAGCGAAAACCCGGAAACCTCGCGCAAGCTGATTATCGAAACCAATCAGCCGAACGTGCGCGTCGTCATCGTGCGCGCCACCGATGTGCCGACTTACGTGCAATACGGCGCGGCGGATCTTGGCGTTGCCGGCAAGGACGTGCTGATCGAGCATGGCGGCGAAGGCCTTTACGCACCGCTCGATCTGAAGATCGCCAAATGCCGGATGATGGTCGCCGTGCCCGAAGGTTTCGATTACGCCAACGCCGTGCGCCAGGGGGCACGCCTCAAGGTGGCCAGCAAGTACACCCAGACCGCCCGCGAGCATTTTGCCCGCAAGGGCGTTCATGTCGATCTGATCAAGCTCTATGGCTCGATGGAACTGGCGCCGCTGGCCGGGCTGGCCGATGCGATCGTCGATCTGGTGTCGACCGGTGGCACGCTGAAGGCCAACAAGCTGGTGGCCTGCGAACACATCATGGATATTTCGTCGCGTCTGGTGGTCAACCAGGCTTCGCTGAAGGTCAAGCGCGAAATCCTGCAACCGATTATCGACGCCTTTGCCCAGGCGGTGGAGAAGTAAGCCCTATGGTCGCGATCAAACGACTCGCTACGGTCGACGCCGATTTCAAGGCAAAAATGGACGCACTGCTCGCTTTCGAAGGGGCGCAGGATGAGGGCGTCGAACGTACCGTGATCGGCATTCTGGCCGACGTCAAGGCGCGCGGAGATATGGCGGTCGTCGAATACACCAACAAGTTCGATCGCCTGACGGCAACCGGCATGGCCGATCTGGAGCTGTCCAGGTCCGAAATGCAGAAGGCGCTCGCCGGCCTGCCAGCCGGGCAGCGTCAGGCGCTGGAGGCGGCGGACCATCGTATTCGCGTCTATCACGAGCGGCAGAAACTGGAAGGCTGGTCCTACACCGAGCCCGACGGCACCATGCTCGGCCAGATGATCACGCCGCTCGATCGCGTGGGTCTTTACGTGCCGGGCGGCAAGGCGGCTTATCCGTCGTCGGTGTTGATGAATGCGATTCCGGCCAAGGTGGCCGGCGTCAAGGAACTGATCATGGTCGTGCCGACACCGGGTGGTGAGCACAACCAGCTGGTGCTGGCAGCGGCCTGTCTGGCCGGCGTGGACCGCGTGTTCACGATCGGTGGCGCGCAGGCAGTCGGTGCGCTGGCCTACGGCACGCAGACGGTGCCGCAGGTGGACAAGATCGTCGGCCCCGGAAATGCCTATGTCGCCTGCGCCAAACGCCGGGTGTTCGGCATCGTCGGCATCGACATGGTCGCCGGGCCGTCGGAGATACTGGTTGTCTCGGATGGCTCCGGCAATCCGGACTGGGTAGCGATGGATCTATTCTCGCAGGCCGAGCACGATGAACTGGCGCAGTCGATCCTGATCTGCACCGATGCCGGCTTCATCGAGCAGGTGCAAGCCAGCATCGACAAACTGCTGCCGACCATGCCGCGCCGCGAAGTGATCGAAACCTCGCTGACCAATCGCGGCGCCTTCATCCTGGTCCGCGATCTGGAAGAGGCCGTGGCCATTGCCAATCGCGTCGCGCCGGAACACCTCGAACTGGCGCTGGCCGATCCAGATCCGTGGGTGAGCAAGATCCACCACGCCGGTGCCATTTTCATCGGCCATTACACCTCCGAGTCGCTCGGCGACTACTGCGCCGGGCCGAACCACGTGTTGCCGACTTCCGGCTCTGCCCGCTTCTCGTCGCCGCTCGGGGTCTACGACTTCCAGAAGCGGACCAGCCTGATCAAGGTCTCGAAGGCTGGCGCCCAGACGCTGGGTCGCATCGCCTCAACGTTGGCGCAAGGCGAAGGCCTGCCGGCGCACGCCAGGTCGGCCGAATTCCGTCTCGAAAATTAGGCGAAAAACGGCGTTGACCGCAACAGACCCCGAATCGCAAAGTCGCCCGGACCTCCGGGCGCTTTTTTTGGGGTTTTCAGCGGTTGGCCTCTCGGGTTTCGGCGGCGTGCTGCCTTTCGTCCGGCGCATGCTGGTCGATGAAAAACGCTGGCTGAGCGCCGAAGAGTTCAACGCCCAGCTCGGTCTCTGCCAGTTCCTGCCCGGCCCCAATGTGATCAATCTTTCGGTGCTGGTCGGCAAGCGCTATCGCGGCGTGCCCGGCGCCATCGTCGCGCCGCTCGGCCTGCTGGCCGGGCCGCTGGTCGTCGTGCTGCTTCTGGCCATGCTCTACGATCACTACGGCGACTTGCCGCGCGTTCAGTCGATGTTGCGCGGCATAGCGGCGGTCGGCGTCGGCCTGCTCTTCGCGACGGCCTGGCGGATGGCCATGGCGATCCGCGAGAAGCGGTTTTTCCTGCCCTTTACGGTGTTGACCGTGGCGGCCATCGCCTGGCTGCGCTGGCCGATGCCGCTCGTCATGATCGCCGGTCTGCTGCTTTCCGGCGCTGTCGCCTGGTGGCGGCTGGGGCGCCGATGAGCCTCGTCGCCCAGTTGTTCCTCGAATTCGCACTGCTCTCCTTCATGGCTTTCGGCGGCGCGACGGCGCTGCTCCCGGAAATGCACCGCGTCGTCGTCGACAACCATCACTGGCTCGACGACGCGACCTTCACGCATCTCTACGCCATTGCCCAGGCGGCGCCGGGCCCGAACGTGCTGGTCGTCACGCTGATCGGCTGGGAGGTTGCCGGCCTGGCCGGGGCGCTGGTGGCAACGCTGGCCATGGCGCTGCCGATGAGCGTTGTCATCTATCTGCTGATCGATCGCTGGGAGAGTTTCGCCGGCAAGCGCTGGCAGCGGGCGATCAGCCTCGGTGTCGCGCCGCTCGCTGTCGGCTTGATTTTCTCCGGGGCGATGCTGATCGCCCAATCTGCCGAACTGGGATGGGCGGCATGGGGACTCGTTGCGATGACGGTGGGGCTTAACCTGCGAACTAAACTACATCCGCTATGGCTGATCGCCGTCGGCGCTGCCTTGGGCTTGCTCGGGCTCGTCTGATTTGTGCCCTTTTTGGGGCGTTGACCGCAACGATTTGCGCTGCAAGCCTTGGATGCCCGGGTCGTGCACTCAACTGACCGTGGGGCTTCCAAGTTCTACGTCGCAAGACAGAGAATGTAGCCAGAGACACATCATGACATGGGGGTGTCCAATGCGAAAATCAGTTCGCAAGAGGCAGCTCTCTGGGGGCGCCTTCGTTTTTTCTGCCGCTGAAAAATTTCCGGCTAAAGAGCGTGCGGTGAAGTTAAGATTGACCCGTTTGCGTTCTATGGTGACACGTCGCTCAAGCGACTAACCCCTCTATCCTTGGCAAAGCAGAAGGAATGAAATGAAAACAAAAAACTTCCTCATTGTTGCATTCCTCGGCGCTCTGGCACTCACCAGCGCACAGGCTCAGCAAATCACTGGCACGCCCGGCTCGCCTAGTGCCACGGTAACGCTGGACGGTAAACAACTCCCGCCAGCCCCCTTGCCGTTCAAAGGTGTAATCAATGAATCCGCTAAAGATTCTAAGCCTTACTGGCCGCCACGCGTGGTGCCGCCCAAAGGCGCCCCTAACGTGCTGCTGATCATGACCGATGACCAAGGCTATGGCGTATCAGGCACTTTTGGTGGCGTTATTCCGACACCGGCCATGGATCGCATCGCCAAGGCAGGATTGCGTTACACGCAGTTTCACTCCACCGCGCTCTGCTCGCCTACACGCGCAGCACTAATAACGGGTCGAAACCATCACTCGTCGGGCTTCGGTGTGATTGGCGAAATGTCCACAGGCTTTCCGGGCTACGACTCAGTCATCGCGCCCGACAAGGCGACCATCGGCACGATCCTGCGCGACAATGGTTACGCCACCTCATGGTTTGGCAAAAACCACAACACGCCCACTTATCAATACAGCGTGGCCGGCCCTTACGATCAATGGCCGTCTGGCATGGGCTTTGAATATTTCTACGGCTTCATGGGCGGCGAAACTGACCAGTGGACGCCTTACCTGTTCCGCGATCACACGCAAATCTTCCCGTATATTGGCAAGAAGGACTACAACCTCATTACCGACATGGCGGACGAGGCCATCAAATACATGGGCGACCTGAATGCGTCCGCACCCGACAAACCCTTCTTTGTTTACTACGTGCCGGGCGGCACTCACTCGCCGCATCAGCCAAAGCTCGAATGGCGGGAAAAGTTCAAGGGTAAGTTTGACCAAGGCTGGGAGAAAACGCGCGAACAAATTATCGCCAACCAGAAACGACTGGGCGTCATTCCGAAAGACACTCAACTCACCCCATGGCCTGATGGTCAGGCTGAGTATGCCGGTGCAAAACTACCAAAGTGGGATTCGCTCTCTCTGATTCAAAAGAAACTTTATGCGCGTGAAGCTGAGAACTTCGCGGGCTATGTCGCTTATACAGATCATGAAATTGGCCGTGTTATCCAAGCTGTCGAGGACATGGGCAAACTAGACAATACGATCATCATCTACATTGGCGGCGACAACGGCACCAGCGCTGAAGGCACACTGGAAGGCACCTATAACCAGATGACGGCCTATAACGGCATTTTGACGCTCCCTGAAGCGGCGCAGATGTTGCATTATGAAGATTGGGGCCAAGAAAAAACCTACCCGCACATGTCGGTAGGCTGGACATGGGCATTCGACACGCCATTTAAGTGGACCAAACAAATTGCATCGCATTTTGGTGGTACTCGGCAAGGCATGGTCATCTCATGGCCCGGCCATATCAAAGACCCGGGTGGCATCCGCACTCAGTTCCATCACATCATCGATATCGTGCCGACAATCCTCGAAGCCACCGGCATTAAGGCCCCCGAGGAAGTCAACGGCATCAAGCAAGCCCCGATTGAAGGCGTGAGCATGCTTTACACGCTAGATGCAGGGAATGCCAACGCCCGCTCGGCGCGCGACACGCAGTACTTCGAAATGTTCGGCAACCGTGGCATCTATCACGATGGTTGGTATGCCTGCACCACACCACCTGAGCCAGTTTGGCTCCTTGGTGCCAATGCACTACCACCGATTAATGATTACAAATGGGAGCTCTACAACATCGCTGAGGACTACTCGCAAAACACCGATCTCGCGGCCAAAAATCCCGCCAAGCTCAAAGAGATGCAAGCCTTATTCCTAAGCGAAGCAAAGAAATATCAGGTTTTGCCTTTGGACAACTCGATCCTCCCACGCCTCGTGACGCCACGGCCCAGCGCCACCGCTGGCCAGACCGTCTTCACCTATACGGGTGAGAAGGCCGGCATTCCAGTGGGTAATGCGCCCAGCATCTTGGACAAGGACTACACCATTACCGCCGACATTACCGTTCCAAAAGGTGGCGCGGAAGGCATGATCGTCACTCTGGGTGGTCGCTTTGGCGGCTACGGCCTGTTCCTGCAGAAAGGCAAACCCGTCTTTGTGTACAACCTCCTCGATCTGGAGCGCACCCGCTGGGAAGGTGGCGTAGGCGCAATCATCGACAAAGACTTATTCGGCAAAGCGCTGAGTCCGGGCAAGCATACCATTGTGTTTGATTTCAAATACGACGGCCCCGGCCCTGGCAAGGGTGGCACAGGTGTGCTCTCAGTGGACGGCAAAGAAATCTCTCGCAAGACCGTCAAACACACCATTCCGATCCTGATGTCCATCGACGAAACCTTCGACGTGGGACTTGATACACGATCGGGAGTGGATGACAGCTACGCCTTGCCGTTCAAATTTACCGGCACGATCAACAAGCTAACTTTCAAACTCGGCCCATCGCAAATGACAGCGGCGGAACAGAAAGCTGCAGCCACAGCACTCAATAAAGCGACAGACTAAATCTTAAGCAGCAAAATAAATGGGCCGTCTCTTCGGAGGCGGCCCGTTGTTGTCGGGACCGACAGTCACCGATTTTGAGTTAGAAGTCTTGAATGGCTCTTTTCAGTCTGAACCGGCCCGATAGGTGTTACCGGCGAATGGCTTTTGATAGCCGAAAGCCGCGGTCGGTTTGCTCAGTCCACCCTCTGGAATTGCGTGCAGGGCGATTCAGCACATACAGACAGATTCCGGACGCTATGTTCGTCAGTCAGCCGAGAATGCCGCGCAGCACCTCGGTCAGCGCCTTGCATTCCCCATCCGTGCCAACTGTGATGCGCAGGAACTGGTCGATGCGCGGCAGTTTGAAGTGGCGGACGATGATGTTTCGTTCGCGCAGCGCCTGCGCCAGTTGCGCGGCATCGCGTCCGGAGTGGCGGGCGAAGATGAAATTGGCGGCGGAGGGCAGGACGTCGAAACCGAGTGACTTGAGTTCGGTGGTCAGTTTTTCGCGGGTGGCGATGACTGCCTGCCGGGCCTGCTCGAAATGCCCGGTATCGTCGAGCGCAGCGACCGCGCCGACGATGGCCAGGCGGTCGAGCGGATAGGAGTTGAAGCTGTTCTTGACCCGTTCCAGCGCCTCGATCAGCGCCGGATGGCCGACCGCGAAGCCGACGCGCAGGCCGGCCAGCGAACGGGATTTGGACAGTGTGTGAACGACCAGCAGGTTGTCGTTGCGGTCGACCAGCGAAATGGCCGAAATTCCGCCGAAATCAACATAGGCTTCATCGACGACGACCAGCGAATCGGGATTGGCCTTGACGATTTGCTCGATGGCATCGAGCGCCAGCAGGCGGCCGGTCGGGGCGTTCGGGTTGGGGAAGATGATGCCGCCGTTGGGTCGGTTGCAGTATCCGGCCGGGTCGATGCTGAAATCGTCGGCCAGCGGCACGGTGGTGTAGTTGACGCCGTAAAGCCCGCAATAGACCGGATAGAAGCTGTAGGTGATGTCCGGGAACAGTATCGGCCGCTCGTGCTTGAGCAGGGCCATGAAGACATGGGCCAGCACTTCGTCCGAGCCGTTGCCGACGAAGACCTGCTGCGCAATTACGCCGTGCGTCCGGGCAATGGCGGCCTTGAGCAGATCGGCATTTGGGTCGGGGTATAGGCGCAGGCGCGCGGCGTCGGCGCCAAGTTCGGCCTGGATCGCCGCCAGTACCTTCGGCGAGGGCGGGTAGGGGTTCTCGTTGGTGTTGAGCTTGATCAGATTGGCAAGCTTGGGCTGCTCGCCCGGCATGTAGGGGGTGAGGGTGCCGACGACCCTGCTCCAGAAACGACTCATGGGATTTTCACGGAAAGCCTAAACGAGGGCGAAATGGTATCATGCCCCTCCATTCCAACGCCTTTTGCGGCCCAAGTCATGCGTCAAGCTGAAATCATCCGTAATACCCTGGAAACGCAGGTCACCGTGCGTCTCGATCTCGATGGCAACGGACAGGGGAAATTCGCCACCGGCGTCCCCTTCCTAGACCACATGCTCGACCAGATCGCCCGCCACGGGCTGATCGACCTCGACGTGCAGGCGGTCGGCGACCTCCATATCGACGCCCACCACACGGTCGAGGATATCGGTATCACCATCGGCCAGGCGCTGGCCAAGGCCTGGGGCGACAAGAAGGGACTGACCCGCTACGGCCACAGCTACGTGCCGCTGGACGAAGCCTTGTCGCGTGTCGTGATCGACCTTTCCGGGCGGCCCGGGCTCGAGTTCGACGTGCCCTTCACGCGGGCGATGATCGGCCAGTTCGACGTCGATCTGGTCAATGAATTCTTCCAGGGCCTGGTCAACCACGCCGGCATCACGCTGCACATCGACAACCTGCGCGGTGTCAATGCGCACCATCAGGCGGAGACGGTGTTCAAGGGCTTCGGTAGGGCATTGCGCATGGCAGCGACGCCCGATCCGCGCATGGCCGGCGCCATGCCGTTGACCAAGGGTTCGCTGTGAGCATTGCGGTTGTTGACTACGGCATGGGCAACCTGCGCTCGGTGTCGCAGGCGCTCGAACATGTTTCCGGCGGCAAGGAGGTCGTCGTCACCGCCGATCCGGCGGTCGTCGCGGCGGCCGAGCGCGTGGTCTTTCCAGGCCAGGGTGCGATGCCCGATTGCATGCGCGAGCTTGACGCGCGCGGCTTGCGCCCGGCGGTGCTGGCCGCTGCGCGCGAGAAGCCCTTCCTCGGCATCTGCATCGGCCTGCAGATGCTGTTCGAGCACAGCGCCGAGGGCGATATCGCCGGTCTCGGTGTCTTCGCCGGCGACGTCAGACGTTTTCCCGATGAAAAGATGGTCGACCGCAGCGGTCAACGCCTGAAAGTGCCGCACATGGGCTGGAATCGCGTGCAGCAGAAATCCCATGCGCTGTGGGACGGCATTGCCGATGGCGCCCGCTTCTATTTTGTGCATAGCTACTGTGTGCAACCGGCTGATCCGTCGCTGGTGACAGGCACCACCGAGTACGGCATCCCCTTTACCTGTGCGGTGGGGCGGGATAATATCTTCGCCGTTCAGTTCCACCCCGAGAAAAGCGCTCAGGACGGCCTGCAGCTTCTGAAAAATTTTGTCGCGTGGCGTCCCTAAGACAACGCCTTCCGAGTTCATGCTGATTCAACTTCCATGCTGATTATTCCCGCCATCGATCTCAAGGACGGCCAGTGCGTCCGTCTCAAGCAGGGCCTGATGGATCAGGCCACCATCTTTTCCGACAGTCCGGCCGAAATGGCCCGCCACTGGGTTGATCAGGGCGCGCGCCGCCTGCATCTGGTCGATCTCAACGGCGCCTTTGCCGGCAAGCCGAAAAACGAATCGGCGATCAAGGCGATCCTGCGCGAGGTCGGTGACGACATTCCCGTCCAGCTGGGCGGCGGCATTCGCGACCTCGACACCATCGAACGCTGCCTCGACGACGGTCTGACCTACGTCATCATCGGCACCGCGGCGGTCAAGAACCCCGGCTTCCTGCACGACGCCTGTACGGCCTTTCCCGGCCACATCATCGTCGGACTCGACGCCAAGGATGGCAAGGTGGCAACCGATGGCTGGTCGAAGCTGACCGGCCACGATGTCATCGACCTCGGCAAAAAGTACGAGGATTACGGCGTCGAATCGATCATCTACACCGACATCGGCCGCGACGGCATGCTGTCCGGCATCAATATCGATGCCACCGTGCGCCTGGCGCAGGCGCTGACCATTCCGGTCATCGCGTCCGGCGGGCTTTCTTCGCTCGACGACATCCGGCAGCTCTGTGCGCTGGAATCCGAGGGTATCGTCGCGACCATCGCCGGCCGCGCCATCTACGACGGTTCGCTCGATTTCAGGGTCGCCCAGGAAGCCGCCGACGCCGGCAGCGCCTGATGCTGGCCAAGCGCATTATTCCCTGTCTGGACGTCACTGCCGGACGCGTCGTCAAGGGCACCAATTTCGTCGCCCTGCGCGACGCCGGCGACCCGATCGAAATCGCCCGCCGATACGACGAGCAGGGCGCCGACGAAGTGACCTTTCTCGACATCACGGCATCAAGCGACCAGCGCGATATCATCCTGCACATCGTCGAGGCCTGCGCCGCGCAGGTCTTCATTCCCCTGACCGTCGGTGGTGGCGTGCGCAAGGTCGAGGATGTTCGCCGTCTGCTCAATGCCGGTGCCGACAAGGTGTCGATGAATACTGCCGCGGTGAACGATCCCGATCTGGTTTTCAATGCAGCGAGCAAGGTCGGTTCGCAGTGCATCGTCGTCGCCATCGATGCAAAGCAGACGGCGCCCGGCCGCTGGCACGTGTTTACGCATGGCGGGCGCAACGATACCGGCATCGATGCGGTCGACTGGGCAAAACGGGTCGAAATGCTCGGCGCCGGCGAAATCCTGCTGACCAGTATGGACCGCGACGGTACCAAGAACGGTTTCGATCTGGCGCTGACCCGCACTGTCGCTGATGCGGTGAAAATTCCGGTCATCGCCTCCGGCGGCGTCGGCAACCTGCAGCATCTCGCCGACGGCGTCAGCGAGGGCCGGGCCGATGCGGTGCTGGCTGCCTCGATTTTCCATTTTGGCGAATACACGGTGCGCCAGGCCAAGGAATACATGGCGGCGCGCGGCATCGAAGTCCGGCTGTGAGCGACCTCGATAATTTCCAGTCCTGGCTGGAGGCGCTGAAATGGGACGTTGACGGCATGATTCCGGCTATCGCCCAGGATCAAGGCGGGCGTGTCGTGATGTTCGCCTATATGAACCGCGAGTCGCTGCAGGAAACCGTGCGCAGCGGCAACGCGGTATACTGGTCGCGTTCACGGCAGCGGCTGTGGCGCAAGGGCGAGGAGTCAGGGCATTTTCAGAAGATTCGCTCGATCCGCACCGACTGCGACGGCGATGTGTTGCTGCTGACGATTGAACAGGTCGGCGGGATTGCCTGTCACACTGGTCGTG
>CAVUJN010000027.1:0-6343 GCA_963741765.1 uncultured beta proteobacterium | reverse complement strand
TCAACGCCCCAAATACCCCGAAAAATGCCCCCGCTAAGGTAAAATCGCGGTTTTTCCGCTTTCCGCGCAGGGAGTTACGCCGTGCAAATCGTCTGCCTCGACCTCGAAGGGGTCCTCGTCCCCGAAATCTGGATCGAATTTGCCAAACGTACCGGCATTCCGGAACTCAAGCGCACGACCCGCGACGAGCCGGATTACGACAAGTTGATGACCTACCGCCTGAACATCCTGCGTGAGCACAAGCTCGGCCTGCCGGACATCCAGAAGGTGATCGCCGAAATGGGCCCGATGGAAGGGGCCCGCGCCTTCCTCGACAAGCTGCGCGAGGATTACCAGGTGGTCATCCTGTCCGACACGTTCTACGAATTCGCCCACCCGCTGATGCGCCAGCTCGGCTGGCCGACGCTGTTCTGCCATTCGCTGGAAACCGACCAGGATGGCATGGTGGTCAACTATCAGCTACGCATGCCTGACCAGAAGCGCGAGGCGGTCAAGCGCTTCAAGGAACTGAACTTCACCATCGTCGCCGCCGGCGATTCGTACAACGATACCGCGATGCTCGGCGAGGCCCACGGCGGCATCCTGTTCCACCCGCCGGAGAATGTCATCCGCGAGTTTCCGCAGTACCCGGTGGTGCTGAATTACGACGACATGCGCCGGGAAATCGACAAGGCGTTCGCGAAAGTCGCCTGACCACGAGTGTCCAAATCCATGCATCGCGACCGCTTCTACACGCTCTCCGCCTCCTGCCCCGACCAGGTCGGCATCATCGCCCGTGTTTCCGGCTTCATTGCCCAGCATGGCGGCTGGATTCTCGAATCGAGTTTCCACTCCGACGTGCTGACCGGGCGCTATTTCATGCGTATCGAGATCAAGGCGGATTCGCTGCCCTTGCTGCTCGCAGAATTCCGCGAACGCTTCGGCCGTGAAGTCGGAGAACCCCTGTCGATGGACTGGCGAATCAATGACAGCGCGGTCAAGAAACGCGTCGTCGTCCTCGTCTCGAAGCAGGAACATTGCCTCTACGACCTGCTGGCGCGCTGGCAGGCGAAGGAACTCGACATCGAGATTCCCTGCGTCATCTCCAACCACGACACCTTCCGCGGCTTCGTCGAGTGGCACGGCATCCCCTTCCACCATGTGTCGGTGACCAGCGAAAACAAGACGGCCGCCGATGCCGAGATCCAGCGCATCTTCGACGACGTACGCGGCGATTCGATGGTCCTCGCCCGCTACATGCAGATCCTCTCGCCCGAACTGTGCGCCGCGCTGGCCGGTCGCATCATCAACATCCACCACTCGTTCCTGCCCAGTTTCGCCGGCGCCAAGCCCTACCACCAGGCCCATCAGCGCGGCGTCAAGCTGATCGGTGCAACCTGTCATTACGTCACCTCCGAACTGGACGCCGGCCCGATCATCGAACAGGACGTCATCCGCATCGACCATGCCGATTCTCCGGAGGACATGGTGCGCTACGGCAAGGACATCGAGAAGACCGTGCTCGCCCGCGGCCTGCGCTACCACCTGGAAGACCGGGTGCTGGTGCACGGCAACAAGACGGTCGTTTTCCGCTAGGCACGGCGACACGCTCGCGAGAGCGTTGCGGTCGACCCGGTTTTTTCCGAAAAACCTTGCGCCGCGAAAAACGTGCGGACCAGCGCTGCATGCGGCAAAATTATTGAAGGCAAATAGCGGGATATTTCACGGTAGCGCAGCATCACGGGGCGGCAATTGACGGCCAGTGAGGAATATTTCCTGTCCCTGCCAATCATCAGCCCCTAATATGGAAGCAGCCAAAACAGGAATGATGCCGTGCCCGACCTTCTACAACCGCCCCGCTTACTGCTCCTCGACTTGCGTACCAGCAAGCGTGTTGGGTTGCCGGCGCTGGCCGGGCTGGTCGTCGTCAATCCCAATCCGTGCAGCGGCGATTGTCAGGAGGCCGATACCGCTCTGGCCGTACTGGTCGCCATCGATGGGGAAGCAGCCTACGCGGACTGGCTGCAGCGCTTTCACCCGATGTGCCCCGGCGGCTTCCCGAGCGTCGTGCTGCTCGACCCCTGGGATCCGGCGCTGGCGCGCCGCATAATCCAGGGTGATGCAGCCGACTGTTGCGCCATGGACGATCTCGAACGCATCGAACTGATCGTCGCCCGCCTGGCCCAGCAACAACACACGATGCGCTCGGAGGAAACGCTGTCGTCGGCCAGTCTTGCTCACCTGCTACGCCTTCAGGCGACGGTGGATACCCTGCCGATTCCGATCTATATCAAGGATCGCGAGCGACGCTACATCGCCTGCAACAAGGCTTTCGAGGATTTCCTCGGACTTCCGGCGGCAGATATCGTTGGCAAGACGGTCTTCGACGTTGCTTCGGACGACAAGGCCGCGATATACGACAAGGCGGATATCGAACACCTCGCCAGCGGCGGAAAGCAGTCCTACGAATCGCAGGTCTGCTTTGCCGATGGAGCCACCCATGACGTGATTTTCCACAAGGCAGTGTTCCTTGATTTTGCAGGGCAACCTGACGGCATCGTTGGCGCGATGCTCGATATTTCCGAACGCAAGGCGCTCGAACGGCGCCTGGAAGTGTTGGCCGCAACCGACTTTCTGACTGGCGTCTACAACCTCCGCACTTTTTACGATCTTGGTCAGCATGAGTTGTTCCGACTGACGCGCAGCGACGGCGAACTGACGCTGGTCGTCATCGATATCGATCATTTCAAGGAAATCAACGACAGCCTCGGGCACGCGGCTGGCGACGACGCGCTGCGCCAGTTCGTGGCAGTCGTTAGCGAGAATCTGCGGGACCAGGACATTTTCGCACGAGCTGGCGGAGACGAGTTCCGCCTGTTGCTGCCCGATACGTCGCCGGGCGGTGCCCACCTGGTTGCCGAGCGGATTCGCAAGGCGGTCAATCAGATCATCGTGCGCAGCCCGCGTGGCGAGTACAGGCTATCTGTAAGTTGCGGCATTGCGCGCTGCGATCCTGGCGACGATGGCCTCGACCAGGCCACCATGCAGGCCGATGATGCCCTCTATCAGGCCAAGGCAGCCGGTCGCAACTGCATCCGTCCCGCTCCCGAACCCGGGTTGTTCCCGGCGTTGCCAACCTAAGCCGGTCGGGCGCGCCGGGCGAATACCCTCCCTGGCAGGGTGACTACAGTCCGTCGCTCAAGGCGATACCGGCGCCGATGGTGGTCTGGTTCCAGTTGTAGTCGATCAGGCTTTCTCCATAACCCGAGAAGACCTGCACGTAACCGCGTAGCGGGCCAAACAGCGGCGGCGAGAACCAGCCGGCTTCGACCGCACCCTTGCCGGTTCCCAGATTGCCGCGAACCGAAGCCGAGAAGCTGTTGCCGCGCCAGCGGTACAACGCACTGAGCTTGCCATAGCCGTAGTAATCGGAGATGTCCGGATTGTCATCCTTGCTCGCATCTTCCGGCAGGCGATACCAGACCGTGCCGAACAAGGCGAGGTTCTCGCGCTCGACCCCGAACTCGGCGAAGAGCCTGTTCCAGCTCCGCGACAGCCCGTTGTCGGTGCCATTGTTGGCGAAGAGATCGGAGCGGCCGTTCGACTGATGGTTGAAACCGGCATTCAGAAGCTTCCAGTTAAAGCCACCACCGAGATCGACGTCGGGCCGATAACTCACGAACAGCTCGGGCATGTAGTTGTTCTCTCGGAACGGGCGCGACGTGTCGCCGTTGTACACCTGCCACTGGCTCTGCTGGGTGTAGGCGGCCCACAGGCCCCAGCGCCGGTCATCGGTGGTCCACAGGCGCGCCTTGAAGCTCAACTGGAATTTCGCCTCGGTACTGTTCAGATCCCCCTGCGTCTGGCCGCTTCCCTGAACCAGGGGTGAAAACGGTGAAGTGTTGACGTTGTCGGTATAGCGTCCGAAGAGCAGGTAGTTCGCGTTGTGGAAGCGAATGTCGTAGCGTGGCGAAGCTGGGTCGAAGCCCCAGGCGTTGTCGATCATGGAAACTGTCGCCGGTGTCGTTCCACTGCTTGCTGCCTGCTTCGCATCGACGGGCGCCACGGATATTGTGCTCGCGACGGCTTCCCTGGGCGCATCTCCAGCCCGACCGCTGACCGCGTCATAGCAGGCCAGGCGCTCCATACTTGAGGCAATGCCATGACATTCGGCGGCGCTCGACGGCGCTGCCTGAGCCATTGAAGCACCGGTGCTGGCCAGAGTGACCAGGAAAAGCGCGCCAATGCACGCGCCTGAATCGGACAAGTTCATATCGTCATTCCATTGCAATGTGAGGCTGGCCGCAAATTGCCGGCGGAACTGGGCGGCAAATTCTGACACAGATCACCACACGGAACGAGCAATTTCGAGTTCGCCTATCGTAAGCACAAGACAAAAAAACGGGCACCCGAAGGTGCCCGAAAGGAGAGAGACTACAGATGGATTGCTTAGTGGTGGTAGGCGGTTTCGCCGTGCGACGTGAGGTCGAGACCTTCGCGCTCTTCCTCTTCCGGCACCCGCAGCCCGATAACGATGTTGACCAGCTTGTAGGCAACGATCGAGACCACGCCGGACCAGACGATGACGGTTCCGACACCCCACAACTGGCTGATCACCTGCGTGGTCATGTCGAAATCGCCGACCTTGTTGGCCACGTAGTCATAGACGCCCGTGCCGCCTAGGGCCGGGTCGACGAATACACCGGTCAGGATGGCGCCGAGGATGCCGCCGACACCGTGGATACCGAAGACGTCGAGCGAGTCATCCGCGCCGAGGAGCTTCTTCAGGCCATTGACGCCCCACAGGCAGATAACGCCGGCGAGCAGGCCGATGATGATGGCACCCATGATGCCGACGAAGCCGGCAGCCGGGGTGATCGCCACGAGACCGGCAACCGCACCGGAAGCGGCACCCAGCATGGACGGCTTGCCCTTGATGATCCATTCGGCGAACATCCAGGACAGCGCTGCGCAAGCCGTGGCCACCCAGGTGTTGACCATGGCCAGTGCAGCACCACCCGAGGCTTCGAGCGCCGAACCGGCGTTGAAACCGAACCAGCCGAACCACAGCAACGAGGCACCGATCATCGTGAAGGTCAGCGAGTGCGGGGCCATCGAAACGTTGCCCAGACCGCTGCGCTTGCCGATCATGTAGGCGCCCACCAGGCCGGCGATGGCCGCATTGATATGCACCACGGTGCCACCGGCGAAATCGAGCGCGCCCTTCTGGAACAGGAAGCCTGCAGTCGCACCGGCCGCTTCAGCGGCAGCAGCGTCGGTATAGGCATCCGGACCCGCCCAGTACCAGACCATATGGGCCATCGGAATGTAAGACAGCGTGAACCAGATCACCATGAAGACGAGAATGGCGGAGAACTTGGCGCGTTCTGCAAAGGCGCCGACGATCAGGCCGCAGGTAATCGCCGCAAAGGCACCCTGGAAGATCACGAAGGCCAGCTCCGAGATGACCACGCCCTTGGAGAAGGTCGCGCCGACGGAATCCGGTGTCACCCCCTTCAGGAAGAGCTTGTCGAGCACGCCGAAGAAGGCGTTGCCCTCGGTGAATGCCGCCGAATAGCCATAAACCACCCACAGCAAGGTAATCAACGAAAAGATCGTAAACACCTGCATGAGAACGGAGAGCATGTTCTTGGAGCGGACCAATCCACCGTAGAACAAAGCTAGGCCGGGGATCGACATCAGGATGACCAACGCCGCACAGACCATCACCCAAGCGTTGTCACCCTTATTGACGACCGGCGCTGGAGCAGCCACCGCGGCCGGCGCGGCCTCGGCCGCCATGCCGCTCATTCCGGACATGCCAGCCATTCCTGCCGGGGCAGCCACGGCGGTCGCCGCCGGAGCAACCGCCGATTCTTCGGCAAAGGCCGGGGCGCCGAAAGCGACGGCGCCGACCAGTGCCAGCAATGCGAAAACTTGTTTCATGATTCGCTCCTTAGAGTGCCTCGTCACCGGTTTCACCGGTGCGGATACGAACGACCTGTTCGAGGTCGAAAACAAAAATCTTGCCGTCACCGATCTTGCCGGTGCTGGCCGATTTTTCGATGGCTTCGATGACCTGTTCGACCTGATCACCGCGGACAGCGGCCTCGATCTTCACCTTGGGCAGAAAATCGACGACATACTCGGCCCCCCGGTATAACTCGGTGTGCCCTTTTTGCCGTCCGAAGCCTTTCACTTCCGTGACAGTGACGCCCTGCACGCCGATGGCGGACAGCGCCTCACGCACTTCGTCAAGCTTGAATGGCTTGATGATGGCAGTAACGAATTTCATGAGTTTTTCCCCAAAAATTATGTTGGCTATGCGCCACCGCCCGGTTTTCCGGCGGCGGCGAACCGAACG